>JAKAQR010000003.1 GCA_021819725.1 Actinomycetes bacterium | reverse complement strand
GGTCGGTGTCGTTGTCTGATGGTGCATGAACTTGGTCATCAGAACTCCCTTCAATCCCCAGCCCACCCGGGCTTCACCTAATCGTTTTAGGGATGAAACCAGACAACGCCCAGTGGCCTTGGACACCAAAGGGGTGGGACTTGTGGCACTGAGGGGGGAGTGGCGGAGAGGGAGGGATTTGAACCCTCGGACCCGCATTACCAGGTCAACTCATTAGCAGTGAGTCCCATTCGGCCTCTCTGGCACCTCTCCGTAACCCACCATTGTAGAGCACGATGCTTGGTCTCCGTGATCAGTTGCACAAAAATTCGTCAACGCTCGTTCGTTCCCATCGATCGCTGCAGCGGATCACCTTGTGCCACGCAACTGGCCACCGAACAAGGCAGGCAACCTCACTCGCTACTATCGTAGGTATGCAGATCACCGTGCCCGAACGTTTCTCGCTCCTAGTCGATCGATTTCCTGGGTTGCCGATCGTCGTTCAACAACCCGATCAACCATGGGACGAGCGACTCGCGGGAACGACCTTTTTTATCCCTGACTATATGTCGGGTCGGGCAGGCGTTGCCAATCTTTCTCGGATGCCAAAGGTCGAGGTTGTACAGATCCTCAGCGCCGGTGTCGACAGCGTGAAGGATCTGATTCCCGATGGTGTGACCCTCTGCAATGCCAAGGGCGTACACGACGCCGCCACAGCCGAGATGGCTATCACCTTAACGCTCGCCTCCTTGCGAGGTCTCGGCCACTTTCGGGATCTCCAGCACGACCGGCGTTGGGACAACCGCAGTTATGCCTCGCTGGCTGATCGTCGAGTGCTGCTGATCGGCTACGGCTCGATTGGCACCGCTATTGAGGCACGCCTGAGCGGGTTCGAAGCCCACATCACCCGGGTGGCAAGGGTTGGCCGGGTCACACCGCGGGTTTTTGGCTACGACGAGCTTGACCAACTGATCCCCGAGGCCGATGTCATCATTGTGATTGTCCCGTTGACCCAGCAGACCAGGGGAATGGTCAATGCCCATTTTCTTAGTCTCATGCACGACGGCGCACTTCTCGTCAACGTAGCCCGTGGTCCGGTCGTCGACACCGATGCACTCGTTGGGGCATTAGCAGACCGACGGATCACGGCAGCGCTCGACGTGACTGATCCGGAGCCGCTCCCATCAGACTCGCCGCTCTGGCGTCTGGATAACTGTCTCATCACACCACATGTCGGTGGCGACACTGACGCCTTTTATCCGCGTGCCCTCGAACTCCTGACCCGCAACATCGAACGCTACCGCAGGGGCCTGCCACTCTTGAACGTTATCAAGGGCGAGTACTGATACCAGCCACCGCACACTCATCCTCTCTTCGCTATTGGGCTCGCCTCGACACTCGATGACGGCGCGGGTGTCCAACAACATCGCACCGGATCAGGTGATGTCATCGCACCATATCCACCTAGGTTCCGACAACGGCAGCCAGCTGTTGAGCGCTTTGGTTATATCGATATAACGCCCTCAATAGATTCCCTCGATCCTGCATTGGGAGTCCGGGGTGATCGACACGAGGTACTTGCCGTACCTCTCGACCAGTCAACCGCAGTTTTCACCAACCGTCTCGATATCTATTGGGGCAGCTCAAACCCATAAAACAGTCACTCTCCCGGCTCGTGGGCGGTTCGTCTGCCTCAGCGCTCGAAGTAGCATTGCCGGTCCATCTCCAGTCACGGCATCTCCATGTGCACTCCAATTCATGAGTCAGGGGACTGAAGTCATCCAAAAAATAGGACTAAAGTCCTCTTTGTGGGGCGACTCACGACTATGTGCCAAGAAAGGGGGGATTACTATGCCAGATGGGCTTCACCACAGGGTAGTAATCATTGGAGGAGGGACCGCTGGTATTACAGTGGCCGCTCGGCTAAGAAACGCTGGCGAGTCCGATGTAGCCATCATCGAACCATCTGAAGACCACTACTATCAGCCACTCTGGACGATCGTGGGGGCAGGTCTGGCCAAACCGGCAGAGACCTTGCGTAGCGAGGCGTCGGTGATGCCAAGAGGTGTGAAATGGATTCGCGACGCCGCCACTGAGATCGATCCCGATACCCAAACCGTCACCACCGCAGCTGGTGTCCTCGTGAACTATGACTACCTCGTTGTCTGTCCCGGGATCCAACTCGACTACGATAAGATCCCTGGGCTCGTTGAGACACTCGGCAAGAACGGAGTCTCAAGCAACTATCGCATCGACCTCGCACCGAGAACGCATGAGTTCTTTCGAGACATGACCTCGGGTACTGCGGTCTTCACCATGCCGTCTGGTCCCATCAAATGCGCGGGGGCACCCCAGAAGATCGCCTATCTTGCCGCCGACCACTGGCAAAGGCGAGGGGTCCTGAACGACATCCACCTGATCCTTGTCCTGCCGACACCTGGCATGTTTGGGGTGCCTGAGTTCTCCAACGTCCTCGACGAAGTGGTCAAACGTTACAACATCGATGTCCGTTTCCAAAGCGAGATGATCGAGATCGACGGCAACAAGCGAGAGGTCGTCATCAAAGATAACAAAGAGGATTCGACCACAACCATCAAGTATGACTTCTTGCACGCGGTTCCTCCGCAGAGCGCACCCGATTGGATCAAACGATCGCCCATCAGCGATAAAACCCCGAACGGCTACGTCGACGTTGGCAAAAACTCCCACCAACACCCGACCTATCACAACATCTTCGCGCTGGGCGATGCGGGGAACACCCCTAACTCCAAGACGGGTGCGGCCATCCGCAAGCAGGCGCCAGTCGTGGTTGCAAACCTCCTCGCTGAGATGCGTGGACAGGCGCTCTCTGCCCAGTACGATGGCTACGCCTCGTGCCCCCTGGTGACCTCACACAACCGCATGCTGCTAGCGGAGTTTGATTACACCATGAAGCCACACCCGACGATCCCTGTGATCAACACCCAGAAGGAGCGCTATGACATGTGGCTTCTCAAGCGCTATGGCTTGCCATTGATGTACTGGAACATGATGTTAAAGGGCCGAGCATAAGTCAAGGTGCGTTCGTGCTGGCAGCATGTTCGCTGCGTGAACGACTACAAACCCGCCGAGGACCATAGAACCTCCGATAGGGCCGTTGGCATCAGCCATCGGCTCTAGGGCTCTGGATGCGCCACCCGGCAGAACAGACAACGGCCCGAAGGACACGTGCAGGTGTCGCCAATGAGCCATTACCAGGCCAACGACCCTGACGATCACCCCAACCGCCTTTGACCGCCCAACAACACGGACGAGATACGCCCGTCTCCTACCCTCGCGGCTCCCATGCGAGCGAGTCAAGAATCGCCCGGACATCATCGAGGGTCGTCAGTGGGTTCACAAAGCAGAAGCGAAGCACCTTTTCACCCCGATGCTCCGTGGGCAGGACAAACCCGACTCCATCGTGCAGGGCCTGGGTAGACCATCGGTCATAGAGATGCGCATCCCATCCAAGCCTTCGAAAGAGAACCACCGATAGCTCTGGCTCCATCACCATCTCAAGGTAGTCACGTTGTTCAATCTCGGTCACGGTCGAGCGTGAGAGATCGATCGAGGCTTGAATTCCCTCTTGATAGCGGCGCGTACCGTTGGTCGCAAGTGAAAACCAGAAGGGAAGCCCTCGAACACGACGGCTCAGATGGTAACCATAACTCGATGGATTCCACTCCTCAGCCTTATTGATATCGTCCAGATACGCCGCCTCTTGCGTCAGCGCATGCTTGGCATACTTGGGCTCGCGATAGAGAATAGCCGCCGCATCAAAGGGAGCGAACAGCCACTTGTGCGGATCGATGACGAGGGAATCTGCATATTCAATGCCGTCAAAACGCCAACGTTCCTTTGAGGCGAGGGCAGCCCCCCCATAGGCGCCATCGACGTGGAGCCAAAGATCGTTCTCCTGCGTAAACGCACTCACCGACCGGAGATCATCGACCAATCCTGCATTCGTTGTGCCAGCCGTCGCCACTACGGCGACGACAGATGTGCGCACCTCCTCGGTCAGCTCCGACCACACGCTGGCGAGATTCTCACCAGTCAACTTCTGGTCCTCACCAGTAGGGACATAGATCACCTCAAGATCCATCAGACTTGCCGCTGAGGCTATCGAGGAGTGTGCTTCGTGCGAGGACAACACTCGCCAACGATCGGGGCGCTGAAAATCACGCCGCTCCTTGAGGCGTTGACGGGCAGCGTGCAGACCGGACAGGTTCGCCAATGAGCCACCTGAAACGAAGGTTCCACCAGCAGAGGATGGCAAGCCTGCAAGGTCGGCTAACCAGCGCAACGCCTCATTCTCACAGTGAACGGCGCCAGCTGCCTCAAGCCAGGAGGTGCCCGAGATACACGAGGCAGAGACGACCATATCAAAGAGGACGGATGCCTTTGTAGGGGCGACAGGAACGAAGGCAAGGAACCGGGGGTGATCGCTCGACAACGTCGCAGGCGCGTATCCTTCGACGAAGCGGCGCAGAGCCTCCTCGCCACCGATCCCATCCTCGGTCACGTTCGCACCGTACATCGCAGCGAGCTCTGCTTCACTTTTCGGACCATCAAGAGGTGGTGGCTGCAGGGCTATGCGTCCCAACGCATACTGGACAATAGCCTTCTCAAGCCGGAGCGTCTCTTCATCAAGACGGTGCACTGGGTCCTCCTCTGCGAACAAACAGTCAGGAGATGAGTTTATACCAAACCTGAATGGGCTCCTAGTTGTCCTCCACCGCTATTACAATCAGTTAGACAAACCAGGTGGACCCGACCAAGGAGTTCCGATGCCCGCCTCAACCCCCACAAGTTCTGGTGCACTCGATGAGGTGCTGTTCACGCTCGGACAGTCGCTTCGCCGACTTCGCATCTCCATCGGTGATGAATCCGACTTTGCCTATGCGATTGGTTCAGGGTTTTGGCAGCTTGTGCTGCTTGGTGAGCGAGGTGAGGAGCGGGTCTCCGAGATTGCATCCTCCCTCAACTTGGATATCTCCACGGTGTCACGCCAGCTCAAACTCCTCGAGTCGCGTGGTCTTATCGAACGGGCCCCGGATAAATCGGATGGCCGCGTCTCCAAAGTGCGGTTGACAGACCTCGGTCGAGGTGTCTTGCATCAACTCGTACAGGCGCGACTCGCCGTGATCAACGACGCGCTGAGTTCGTGGAACAAGACGGACGTCGATGCACTCATCACCCTCCTCGATCGGTTCTCACGTGATCTTGGTAGCTCATTGACTGACCCCGATATCTGTTCGGTCTCCGCTCAGGGCGAGAACCCTGAATCCTGAGGAGCTGCCGACTGACGACACGCTCGCCTTCGTCTTTGGTGGAGGTGGGGCGAGGGGTGCCTGCCAAGTCGGAATGCTCCGTGGACTCCTTAGGCTTGGCCTCATTCCCGACCTTATCCTCGGCGTCTCCGTTGGCGCACTCAACGGCGCAGTCTTCGCGGAGGAGCCAAACCTTGACGGATTAACTCGATTGACCACACTTTGGTCAGGAGCTCACCTGCAATCACTGTTCCCTCGTCGCCACACCCTGCGCTTTCTCTCCAACCGCGAATCGGTCCATCCTGGGGAACCTTTGCGCCAGCTGATTCGCAACAATCTCTCCATGAGAGACGTAGCGGATGGCAAGGTCCCACTGCACGTGCTGCTCACCGACGCTGAATCTGGGGATGAAGCCTGGTTCGACCATGGCCCAATCGTCGATCTCCTCTATGGTTCAGCCGCCATCCCAGGAGTGCTGCCTCCCTTGCGATACGATGGCCACCGCTACATCGACGGAGGCATGGTGGACCCGAACCCCATCACCCGCGCCGTCGAACTAGGTGCCACGAGGATCGTTCTACTCCTATGCGGATCGTTAACTCCCGTCTACCACAGCAAAGGCCGTCCCTTGAGTACCTTGCTGATGGGTTACTCGCTGACACAGCTAGCCTTCACGAAACGAGAGTTGGCACACCTTCCCGACTCGGTACGCATCGTCGTCCTAGCGTGCGACGCCGCCGACTCAGTCGAGGCACTCGACTTTGGTCACAGTGCTGTCCTTCTTGCTGCTGGCGAGCGGAGCGCCGCTCACGCAAAAGATGCGCTCGCACAACTTCGCTAAGACGAACGACTTCGCGAGAGAGGGCTTGGATGACTCGGATCGCTATCGGTTGACCGTCGACATATCCGGGTATCGGTCACCAGCTGTCACGCCGAATGGGAACGCCTGGTCGATCTCAAGGAGCTCCTCATTGGCCAGTGTGATGTCGGCACTCGCTGCATTCTCGGCCAAACGGTCCAGGCTCCTTGTCCCGGGGATGACCGCGATGTCCTGTCCCTGTGCAAGTAGCCAAGCAAGTGCAATCTGCGCTGGCGTGCAGCTCTTACGCATAGCGATGCCTCGTATAGTAGCCACAAGATTGAGGTTCTTTTCGAAATTATCACCTTGAAACCGGGGGTGCTTTCTGCGGGTATCGCCCTCGTCGAGATCGTCCATCGACGTAATGGCTCCAGTAAGGAACCCACGGCCCAACGGAGAGTAAGCGACAAGACCGACCCCTAGCTCCCGAAGCGTTGGCAAGATCTCTGGTTCTGGATCTCTCGTCCAGAGCGAATACTCGCTCTGCAATGCGCTGATTGGGTGCACTCGATGGGCACGACGAATCGTAGCCGCTGACGCCTCGGAGAGTCCGAGGTAACGCACTTTACCGGCCGTCACGAGGTTTGCCATCGCGCCTACCGTCTCCTCAATCGGCACCTTGGGATCAACTCGGTGCTGATAGTAGAGATCAATAACGTCAACACCAAGTCGGCGCAGCGACGCATCGCAGGCATGGCGGACGTAGTCAGGATCTCCACTGATCCCCTGAAACTCCCCGTGTTCTCCTCGCACGTTACCGAACTTGGTCGCCAGCGTGACCTCATCTCGCCGTCCGACCAACGCACGACCGACCAACTGCTCATTCGTGAAGGGTCCATACATGTCCGCGGTGTCAAGAAAGGTCACACCGAGTTCAATCGCCTGGTGGATCACGTTGATGGATTGGGTGTCATTGGCTGGCCCGTAGAACTCGCTCATCCCCATGCAGCCAAGTCCCACCATCGAAACCGTCAAATCCTGCGAACCTAGTTCACGTCGCTCCATGTCTTGCTCCTCTCTTTTGCCTACCAGGCTAGTTGATACGGCCGCTGCGCTCCTGGACGGGTGAGCAAGTGTCGGCAGTACTCCCACCACTTCGATCATCAAAACCTGAGTAGCATGGTTGGATGTTGTTATCACCACATAGAGCCCAACTGCATTGATCGAAGGAGGTCTGATGGAGCAAACGGTCGACATCCTCGACCATCCGCATCACGTTCGGTGCCAACCTTGCATCTAGTCAGAGTGCTGCTAGCAATCGTCGGCGGCGCCATCTACCTCGTCTTGTCCCTCAACGTCATTCGGTCGCTCCTCGTGCCGAGGATCGATCGCTCGAGTCTGTTACGGCTCGTGATTAGAACGCTGACTATTCCTGGACAGGTGGCACGACGGCGCATTCACAACTACGAGGTACGGGACCGGATACTGGCCTTTGAGGGCCCTATCTCACTACTCGTCCTGCTCGGGGTATGGGTAATCGGCTACCTGCTCTCCTTGGGCATGCTGTTACTCCCAGCCGTGCGAAACCCGTTGGCGGCGCTCGCGCAGGCCGGATCCTCTCTGGTCACTCTCGGAATTGTCAGCTCTGCACAGGGATGGGCCCAAGCGATCGATATTCTGGCAGGCCTCACTGGGCTGTTCATTGTCGCGCTGCAGATCGCCTACCTGCCGACGCTGTATGGCGCCTACAACCGACGCGAAACAGAGGTGACGATGCTGGTTGCTCGCGCCGGCGAACCCACTTGGGGACCGGAGATCCTCGCCCGCGCCCAACTGACATCCTTGGTTGACGACCTGCCAGACTTCTACCGCCAATGGGAACGATGGGCAGCAGACGTCCAGGAGAGTCACGCAAGCTATCCGGCGCTCATGTTGTTCCGTTCTCCAAGTGCCTACTCGTCGTGGGTCATCGCCCTCCTTGCCGTCTGCGACTCAGCGGCGCTCTTTCACGCCGTAGCTCCAGAAAGCACGCCAATCGAGGCTCGGCTAGCACTCAGGATGGGGTACCTCTGCTTTCGACGACTCAGCTCAGCGCTTGGGCACGAAGTCAACGAGGACCCCGGGCCAAGTGATCAGATCATGCTCACAAGCGCCGAATTTAACCGTGGTTTCGACCGACTCGCCGCCGCCGGATTTGCCATGGAACGCGATCGTGATGAGGCCTGGGTCCACTTCCATGCCTGGCGCGTCAATTATGAGGAAGCTGCCTATTTTCTCGCCAGTCGCACCGATGCTGTTCCTGCTCCATGGAGCGGCAAACGCCTCTCCGGGCAGACGCTCGTCCCGTTCCGACGCTTGAAAAATCGAACACCAGAGGATCCCGAAGGCACCGCGCATACCTCGTATTTTCCAGAGAATCTCTGAGCGACCCACGGGCCAGCGACGTGGGCAAAAACTCCGACACTCAATCCTGAGACTCAGACCGAACGGTTCGGTCCAAAAACGCGACCGGCGCCGCTAGCGTGGTGGTATGGAAATGATGGTCAGCAGCTGGCCTCTCAATAGTGTTCGCCTCGGCCAACGGTGGATCTCTTCCTTATGAGGCCCCCGACCTCTCGTGAGTTCAGCGAGTCCAACCAGTAAATGACCACCTCGCACCTTGGTTCTCCCCATCGATCGAAGGTCCTCTTTCCCGCGACCCTCATCTCACTAGGTGCATGGTGTTTGGCAGCCTGTGGCCAAACATCTTCCACCTCCGTTACCCTCACTGCAACCAACGTAGGACAACGAAGTTTCTCGGGCATCGTCGACAAGTATTCCAAGGCAAACAATCGAGCCAATGAAACCCTCAGCGTCGCACGGCAAAACGATGACGAACAGGGAACAGCAGCCGCCATCGACGATACCGATTTCCACCTTTCTCGCGAAGCCGGTTATCAAACGGCGCAAGGAACAAGCTACCAACCCTTCTACGAAGAGTTGGATCGAGCGGTCGTCATCGATTCTCCAAAAAAGCCTTATCCGAAGCTGCTCGTCACAGTCGACGCTCAGTACACCAACGATCCGACGACGGCGAATAACTCAGCTTGTCGGTTTCTTGGAGTATTCGCTAAGAACTCACCCCATGCACCGTGGCGCGTCACCGACGAACCAACCGTCACCAAGTCCCTACTACCTGCGGTCAAGGTCACCGATCACAACCAAGGTCTTGTTCCCTCGCAATCCGCAAACCTGGCAATTCCGCTTACAAGACTGCCTAAGTACTATGCGTTGGCCCTGACCACCTACTTTCAACAGGGCATCGTGTCCCGAGGTTTGAAACAGGCCGACTTCTCGACGTCGGCCAAGTGCTGGTCCCTTCCTCAACTCTCGACCAACCCGTATGTCTCGCCAAGTTCGTCTCAGCAGCTGGCCACCAGTGCCACGGTGACCGCACCGAGTCCCCACATGGTTGCCCTCACCACCGCGAACGGCGGAGCACTCGCCGTTTTTACCCTCCATGTTGATCTCATCAGTTCAAGTGGCAAGAACGCCGCCTTCACTTGGAGCCACCGTGCAACCGATCCTGACTCCTACTTGCTACCAGCGGCCACAGGACTCCACAACATCCAAATCCCACTACTGTTCGACATTGCCGTCTATGACCCTCCTGTTGCAATGAGTAAACTAGCCCCTCGCGTCGTTGGGTCGTACTGGGGTCCCCTGCTCGGAGGCACTGAGGCTCATCAAGCACCCTTAGATGCGTAAAAGCCCCCAAGAAGGGGGCTTCTACACATCTCAAATCCAGCGTTGTTACTGGTTTGTCGGATCCTCAGCGAGCATTTGGTAGACATCGCGTCGCAGGCTGGCAAGCAGCTGCTGTGCACGCTGCCGTTGTTCAGCAGTGCCCACAATGTCCACCTGTCGCAGTGCCTGGAAGGTGGCGCGGACCTCTCGACCAAGATCCAACTCTCGACCAAAACCAATGTCTTCAGCGTCAGACGCAAGTCCTTCAGCCTCAGCTCGTCCGGCATCGGTCAGTGTGTAAACCTTTCGGCCGTCATCCTCCTGGCCGACAATGAAGCCAGCGTCCTCTAACATCGACAAGGTCGGGTAGATCGAGCCTGGGCTTGGTTGCCAAACCCCACCGTTGCGCTCCGCAATCAACTGCATGAGTTCATAACCGTGTTTCGGACCGCCGGTGAGGAGGGAGAGAATCTCGCGACGAACCCTACCTCGTGGGGACCTCCGTCGACGCATCCCCTGTCCTTCACAACCGCCTCCATGCATTCCTGGACCTCCACAGCCACCATGCATGCCGCGCTGATGTCTGCCGCGTCCGTTCATACCATCTTCTTCATTCATCATCTCTGATCCCTCTCTCATTTTGCTACCTCCGCAACCACAACCACCATGCATGCCGCGCTGATGTCTGCCGCGTCCGTTCATACCATCTTGATACATTTTTCGCTCCTTTAACGTTATATCGTTAAGTACAGTATAGCGACTCTCGTACGCATCCTGCAGCTGTCCCCAAAGTCAACACAACCCCCTTTGAGTAATGGATCTAACGAGGAGGGGTCGCCTCTGGTCTTGCTATGTCAGCTACGCGCGTTCAACGTAGGCAACGGCAACGAGCTCCAAGGATCACTTGCCGACCAGGGTTGCTACGCCGAGCAAACGTTCTCATCGATTATCCCGGCGCTATCACCTACGCCACTTCCAACAGTTGCACTCGCCTGACATCGTCACACGGTTCTGTGGCAAGGGACCCACCCCTTTTCAATACGACCATGACGCCGCGACAGGCCATCTGACGACACCTGACCCACGCGGGGTAACGGCAGATGAGGGGCACTGCTAACTGAGTGCGACCACCGAGATGCCTACGGTCGATGAACTTCCCTCCACAAGGACCTCCCACTTGGAGTCCTCAAGACTGTAGAGGGCATTAGGGGTACCTGGATAGGAGTGCTGCTTGAGCGCATACCCGAGATCCCGGAGTGTATGGACATATCGTTCCATGAAGGCTGCCTGGGAAGAAGAGGCAGGTGCATAGGTCATCTGAAACTGTTTGCGTCGCTTGGTGGAGTCGTTGACGATATTGATCAACGGAGAACCCTTGGGCAACGGCACCACCGCCACCGGAAAGGTCTTCGGGAGCTTCGCCAACTGTGTGGGAGACTCCGTCGCGGTGTCCACTGGATGCGACGGTTTCGATTGCACCTTCGTGTTGCCACACGCTGCCAGCAACACGGACGTAACCAATACGCCAACCACCCAACGCTGTACTCGAGTTCGCATACCTATCACTCTAATCCACTCGTGGAGAGGCAAAAAGGGCGCCTTTCAGACTCCAGCCGCGAACGGGTGCGCCTCATAAAGAGGGACCATGCGCACCTCTCTGAGGGTTACTGTGGGTGACGCCACGCGTCCATCCTCGGAGGTGCGTCATGGTTTAGCACCCCACCAACCACGCGATCCACTTGCTCTCGATCGATCGCCACACCCCCTACAGTCAGTCCCTAGTTCAACGTGGTAGGTTGTGACGGTCCACTGTCGCGCTGATCACCGGCTCCAAACATTGCTGGAACCTTTCAGACAAGTCGCAACCGCGGCACCCCACCATCCCGTCCCACGAGCGACGGACAGATAGTCGACCATCGACGGAGGGTCTGGACCAATATTTGCACGAGCGATGTGCCTAGATATCGACCGCCTCAGCGTCCGAACTCGAACTGGCACCTCGGATGGGCAAGATTGCAAAGACATCACCTGGTTCTGCCCAGTCTTGCTGCTTCGAGGGTACGTCGGCACTAGCGATGGCCCTCCAAACCCGCTCAGGAGTACACGGCATATCGATATGGCGCACACCGAGGTACGACAATGCATCGACGACCGCGTTCTGTACCGCAGGCATCGAACCAATCGTTCCCGACTCTCCAATCCCTTTTGCACCGAGTTCGTTGTAAGGAGTGGGGGTTTCGGTGTTGAAGATCTCAAAAGAGGGTAGCTCGGCGGCGGACGGCATAGCATACTCCGCCAACGTTGCTGTGAGGGGATTGCCATCTGGGTCATAGACCGCCTCCTCCCACAGAGCCTGGGCGATCCCTTGAGTGATACCCCCATGCTGTTGACCATTGACAATCAACGGGTTGACGATTCGACCACAGTCATCGACAGCAACGTGACGAATGGGGGTGACCTTGCCTGTATCGGTGTCGACCTCGACGACTGAGAGGTGTGCTCCAAAGGGGAAGGTTGCACTCTCCTGTTGAAAATCGAACGTGGCAAACAGGGATCGATCTTGCTGAGCAGCGATATCAGCGAGCTGGGTCCAGCTCAAATGCGCGCTCGGGACACCAGCTACCTCCAATCCTCCAGTGGCAGCAACCACAATGTCATCTTCCGCGGCCTCCAGATGGTGTGCCGCCAATTTTTTCGCCGCATCAAGGACCAGCTCTGCAGCGCCCGCTACCGCAGAGCCACCGATCTGCAGTGATCGCGAACCTCCGGTGCCGCCACCACGCGGAATGATGGCGGTATCGGATTGTCGAAACTTGATCTGCTCCAATGGAATACCCAGGCGATCCGCAACGATCATCGCAAAAGAGGTTGCATGCCCTTGACCGTGAGCAGAGGTACCGACATCGATCGTCGCAGAGCCATCAGGGTGGACCTCCACACGAGAGTATTCATTCTGTCCCCCTCCCGCGGTGATCTCCACATAGGTTGAAACCCCGATCCCGAGCTGGATCACCTCGCCGTGTTCCCTCCGTCTGGTCTGCTCTCGCCGCAGTTCTGGATAGTCAACAACAGCAAGGAGTTTGTCAAGGGCTCCTTGATAGTCGCCACTGTCATAGGTGGTGCCCACCTGAGTGGTGACTGGAAAAGCATCAGCGGGTATCAGATTACGACGGCGAATCTCCACGGGGTCGATGTCGAGCTCATCCGCTGCCATATCAATAATCCGCTCAAGGAAGGCGGCCGCCTCAGGGCGACCTGCTCCACGAAAAGCTCCCACAGGGGAGGTGTTGGTGAATGCCGCCACCGCACTATAGGAGACCTTTGGGATCCGATAGACGCCTTGGGCCATGGTGCGGGTTGGACCCAGCACCAGGCCGCCGCCAAACCCACCGTAAGCACCACCGTCACCGACCATACGACAACGAAGTCCCACAAAAGTCCCGTCGCGCCTCAGACCGAGTTCGGCGTATTGCACCTGTCCCCTGCCTTGGGGCATAGCAACCATATTTTCGCTCCGGCTCTCAACCCACTTGATTGGTCGGGCTAACCGACCGGCCAAAGCAAATGCGACAGCATGCTCAGCGACGATGCCTGCCTTCCCGCCGAAAGCACCTCCGACATGAGGAGCAACGACCCGGATTGAGGATGCCTCAATCCCAAAAACTCCAGCGAGCAAGTCAGCCACCGCATGGGGCATCTGTGTCGATATGTAGACCGTCCAAGGGCGGTCGCTGGCAGGTGCGTTTGGCAGCACCAAAATGGCATTGCCCTCCATCGGCACGACCGCCACTCGTTGATTCTCAAAACGGCCACGGACAATGACCTCAGCATCTCCAAGAACATCGTCGTCTGCCGGGTCACGATACCCTGCTGCGATGTTACGAGTGACGCCTTCATAGAGTTGCGGAGCGTGAGATGTCAGTGCATACTCCATGTCTACCGCAGCGGGAATGGGTTCGTAGTCAATCGCCACCAACTCTGCGGCATCGAGCGCTTCAACTCGCGTGTTGGCAACCACCGCCACCACCGGATCTCCGACAAATTGCACCACCCCGCTCGCCAATGGCGGACGAGGGACATCTTTGTTCAGAGCGGCGAAACCATGAAATGGTGGCAGCCCAAGGGTTTGAGCGGTGAAGACTCCGAGGACCCCAGGAGCTTGCGCTGCATCACTGACGTCGACCGTTAGCACCTTGGCGTGAGCGTAAGGAGAGCGAACAAAAACGAGGTGTGCGGTGCCCTCAGGCAGCATAGTGTCGACATAGGTACCGGCCCCAGTGAGTAGGGCTGGGTCCTCTACGCGAACGACAGACGTTCCAAGTATTGATCCAGGCATACCATTAGGCTAAAGGGCCCCAAGCCTATCCGAACCCCCAGATCGTTGTCTCTCGACCCCGCCCCTTTGCAGTGACAGGTAGGGCACGCCAGAAGAATCTCCCCCACCTACAAACAATTACTTGGTACAAGCAACTAAACTGAGCAGTGTAGAGGAGGGGTCATGAATTCTATGAAACCACATGAGGACCGCTACAAGTGGATTGCACTCAGCAACACGACGCTTGGCGTTCTGCTCGTCGCGATCAACGAATCGATTCTCATCATCGCGTTACCAGCAATCTTTCGAGGCATCAAACTCAATCCGCTGATTCCATCGAACTCTTTCTACCTGTTGTGGATCCTGCTTGGGTTCATGCTGGTGACCGCGGTCTTGGTAGTTACTCTCGGACGCATCGGCGACATCTACGGACGCGTTCGGATGTACAACCTGGGTTTCGCCATCTTCACTGTCTTCTCGATTCTGCTCTCTATCAATTGGTTGCATGGCCAATCTGGGGGTGCCTTCATCATTGGCATGCGGCTTGGCCAGGGTGTCGGCGGTGCCTTCCTCTTCGCAAACTCCTCAGCCATCCTCACCGACGCATTTCCCAATAACCAACGCGGCCTTGCTCTTGGGATCAACAATATCGCCGGTATCGCTGGTGCCTTCATCGGGCTCGTCGTCGGCGGGCTGTTAGCTCCCATCGATTGGAGGTTGGTCTTCATCGTCTCAGCACCGATCGGGCTTGCCGGCACCATCTGGGCCTATCTCAAGCTGCGTGACAACGGGATTCGCACGCCAGCCAAGATCGACTGGCTGGGCAACATTCTCTTCGCCGTTGGGCTCACGGTCCTCCTAGTCGGGATCACCTATGGCATCGAGCCCTACGGCAGTTCGCCGATGGGGTGGGCAAGCCCGCGGGTTCTCTCCGAGCTCATCATCGGTGTCGTGCTCTTGATCGCCTTCGTCATCGCAGAGACCAAGGTCAAGTACCCAATGTTTCGGATTCAGCTCTTTAAGATTCGGGCCTTCTCCGCTGGCAACTTTGCGTCACTCCTTGCCGCGATTGGACGTGGTGGGCTGATGTTCATCTTCGTGATGTGGCTCCAGGGCATTTGGTTGCCGCTCCACGGCTATCACTTCTCCGTTACGCCGCTCTGGGCTGGTATCTACATGCTGCCGTTGACGCTGGGGTTCCTTATCGCAGGTCCCGCCTCCGGAGTCCTCTCCGACAAGTTTGGCGCTCGCCCCTTCGCCACCACCGGCATGGCACTGGCGGCACTCACCTTCGTTGGTTTTGACTTCTTGCCCATCAACTTCTCCTATCTGCCGTTCGCGCTGTTGATGTTAGGTAACGGGCTTGCGATGGGCCTCTTCGCATCACCAAATCGGGCCGCCATCATGAACAGCCTTCCGCCGGAGCAGCGCGGAGCGGGAGCTGGCATGTCAGGTGTATTCCAGAACGCAGCCATGGTGCTCTCAATGGGTATCTTCTTTACCCTGATGATCTCTGGTATTGCTTCAGATCTCCCTGCCGCGCTCTATCACGGGTTGGTCATCAACAACGTACCGAGTCAAGTCGCCACAAAGGTCTCGCACCTTCCCCCGATCTCGAGCCTCTTCGCCGCGCTTCTCGGCTATGACCCGATTAAAAGCATTCTTGGTGCCGCCTTCCTCAGTCATCTCCCTGCCCACTCGGCAGCGGTCTTGAGTGGTCGTCGGTTCTTCCCAACACTGCTGAGCAAACCCTTCTCCGACGGGTTGAATCTCGCCTTCACTTTTGGTGCTCTTGCTTGCGTCTTGGCTGGCATCGCCTCGCTGATGCGCGGTAAGAAGTACGTTCATGGCCAAGCGACACAGGCACCTTCGCCCTCCGAAGCGGTCGTCGACTAGCGAACCTACCGTTGGCGTACGCGATGCATCGACCACCCAAGTCGGGCCATCTCATCTGCACCGAGCATGCCACTCCACAGGTATCGCGATGGGCAAACCTAGGAGCCGCCATCACCAAGGTATCCGCTTGCCCTCGAGAGCCGTACCAGCACCATAGTTATCAGAGCAGATCTGGGCGATACGAATGGAGTCACTTCCATCCCGACGTGGCGATCTCCAGCGGTCGACCACACGCTGGTGCTATGCCCTGCCCATCTTTGTAACGAACTCTCATGGTGCTCGGACCCTCTCCTCCACGACGCGTACCCATCTTGGCGCCAGCACCGCATTTCAAGACGCTGACTAGCGCATCGACGACGGATGGCACTCTAGCCCTGCTCAGAGTCGGCGCTGACGCGCCGATATCGATCACCACCGCCTACCCCTCGGCCACCATCACCGATCGGTTCTGGACATCAGGACATGTCGACCCCGATCGAGCTCACGATGATCGCTGTTGTGGCATACCTTCCCACGACAGTGGCTCCATGACAGCGGCGGGTTCGTGTTGAAAGGCCAAGCTTTGCTCTGGTACCGGTCGACTTAAGGCGTCCTCCTACGCTGGGAGGGGTCGATAGCTGCTCGTCGAGGCGAGAGTGAGGTGACGGCTAATGCGCGGGAAGGGGAGACTCATATGAGAGAATTACAGGCAGAAGACCTACTAAAACTTCACAGTGTTGGAGATGTCCGAACTTCACCGATCGAGGATCGTGTCGTTTTTGTAGAAGAGTGGATCGACCCCGAACACAACGCGTATTGCCGGCGAATCCGTACCATCGTGGAGCACTCGGCTCCCGTTGATCTCACCCAAGGCACCTCAGACACCCACCCGCGTTTTCGCCCCGACGGAGCCGAACTCGCATTTCTTCGCAAGGTCGACGATGTCGCCCAGGTATGGATCCTCCCACTCGGCGGTGGCGAAGCACGACAGGTGACCCGTTACCCTGGCGGCGTGGACAGCTTTGCTTGGTCCCCTGATGGATCAGCGCTTGCGGTCACGGCGCGCGTCACCAAGGACGGCGCGCTTGCGAAGGTCGATACCGCACTTCTGTCACCCCGCGAACGACACACGAGCAACGTAAAGGTCATCACCGAACTCCTCCACAAGTACGATGGCGACGGCTACTTCGACCCCTACCGCCCATGTCTGTTCACGATCTCCCTTGGCGACAACAACCGATCAGATCAGCTCACCGAGCATCCGTATCGAGTCAGTGAGGCACAGTTCACACCTGACGGCATGGGTATCGTCTTTCGCTCCCGCCGTGGCGAGGACTATGATCGCGCCAGTGATGAAGGCCTCTATTTGGTCGATCTGACTAGCGCTACCATCACCGAACTGGTGCTGCCTGGAGTGCAAGCTTTTCTTCTCGCTCCAGATGGCTCGCTCGTTTACTCGTGGGAAGACCCGAGCGCCATCGGCTATGACCAACCGAGGTTGTACCGACGCGCACCTGACGAGACCGAGGCGCAGCCAGTTGTCGCGACCTTTGCCTACCCCATCGGAAATGAGGCCATCAACGATGTCCTCAGCCCCGCCGGCGATACACTAGTTTGGGACCAGCCTGGCGAGAGTTTTTTTGCGCTCGTCTCGGAGCAGGGTTCCGTCGAAATCGCTCACATCTCGCTAGCCTCCGACACCCTCGTGAAGGTCACCACCGGACACCACGTCATCTCCTCTTTCGCCCGGTCCATAGCGTCCAATGATCTCTACGCCGTCATCACCACCTCGAATCAGCCGAGCGAGGTCTATCGCCTTGGCGACGGCAACCAGGAGCAACTCACCAGTGTGAACGCGGAGCTGATGAGTACCATCACCTTCGTCACGCCCGACTATTTTCAGGCCCCATCTCCTGAAGGACATGCCGTCGATACTTGGGTCTATCTCCCACCCAAAACCTACACGGAACGAGTCCCGGGCATCGTAGAGATCCATGGTGGACCGATGGCGATGTACGCCCATGCCTTCTTCTTCGAATTCCAGTTGCTCGCCGCGCAAGGCTTTGCCGTCATCGCCTCGAACCCTCGCGGGTCCCGAGGGTACGGATCGACCTTCTGTGCTGCAATCTTTGATCGGTGGGGAGATCGAGATTGGGCTGACATTGAAACAGCTGTCGATGCTGCCTGTGAACGTCACCCAAGCATCGATCGTGAGTCCCTGGGCATCGGTGGTGGATCCTATGGGGGCTACATGACCGCCTGGATCATCGGACACAGCGATCGCTACCGCGCTGCCGTCGTGGGGCGACCCGTGACCGATTGGGTTTCCATGGTCGGTTCAAGCGATGTTGGCTGGGATGAAGCTCGACGAGCCGGAGGCAAACATCCCTGGGAGGACGACAGCTGGTATCGAGAGCAGAGTCCGCTGACCTATGTGCACAACGTGCACACGCCGGTGCTCATCGAAGCACAAGAAGGCGATCTCCGCTGTCCAATTGAGCAGGCGATGGAGTACTACACGGCGCTGCGTTTTCTCAATCAAGTACCCGTTCGTTTTGTTCGGTACCCAGATGAATTTCACGGCATGAGTCGAAACGGTAAACCATGGAACCGGATCCATCGTCTCGACGAGATCGTGGCTTGGTACCAGCGTTTCCTGACTACACCGTCCTAATGATCCATAGGCGCCGTCGCAAACTCTCCGCCAAAGTGGGCATGCTTCGACGCCAACGATGAGAGGTTCTGCCACTCACCACGCCAGAGCGCATGTCCTCACAAGCGTTGGAGTTCGCCACCGCGCTGGCCACAGTTGCTGATGGAGGCTGCTACGTAACGGACAGGCGTCCGTCGACAGATCTTGTCTACCTCTGAACGCACCGTGCGCACTCGACAGGCAGAAGCGCGCATCGGAGGGCTAGCACGCCCTCTCTGCTGGTTGGTGCTCTGTTATCCGTGCTCTGCCATCGTGCACAGTCTCCTGCCGCCTTCATAGGCCCACCCATGCAGCAGATTACGACAGGTTCTGGCGACACCGACCATGTTGCCTATTCTGCACGCAAGATTCTTGGCACGGGCTGTTCACGACCCATCCGCGGTGGCCGGCTCTCATCCGTTGTGATAACCTCCGAGGACCAGGTGCTGTCGTCCTGAGTCCGAGCAGGCACGGAAGCGACCCACGCATAGTTCAAACGTCACCTTCCTCAGGGCCAAAAGCCCCTAATGGAGCGCAAACGTAGGGTGCGAAGGGAATTCACTGATACCCTAATAGGTATGTGCGGAAGAGGGTTGATTGAGTGAAGACACGGTGGCGAACAGAGTATGGTAGGTACGCTTGCCCCCAGTGGAGACACTGTTGCGCTAGCCATCGACCCGTGGTTTGACCGCTCCACGAACCCCTCGGGCACACTTCACGAAAGGCGATAAACAGTGGCGAAGATAGTAATACTGGGTGCTGGAGTCTCGGGTCATACCGCAGCCTTGCACCTCAAGCGTCAGCTAAAACAGAATCACGAGGTAATCGTCGTTTCTCCTAACGCTGACTGGAACTGGATTCCGTCCAACATCTGGGTCGGTGTTGGGAAAATGAAGACCTCCCAAGTGCTCTTCCCTTTGGCCCCCATCTACCGCCGCAAACGGATCGAGTTCCACCAAGCTCGTGCGGTCGCTATCTGGCCAGAGGGTGACGAAGGTGATCCGATGGGTGCTGTTGACATCGTCTATACCGACCCGAAGAGAGAGGGCGAGACGGAGCGTCTCCGGTATGATTTCCTGATCAACGCCACCGGTCCAAAACTCAATTTTGAAGCGACACCGGGTCTCGGACCTGACCACAACTCCTGGTCTGTATGTACGGCCGACCACGCGGCAAAGACGTCAGAAGCCTTTGCCAAGATCGTAGAAGAGCTTCGCCGGGGTGAAAAAAAGACACTGGTTGTTGGCATGGGACATGGAGCATGTACCTGCGAAGGAGCTGCCTTTGAGTACGCCTTCAATGTTGAGCACGAACTCCGAGAGGCAGGCGTCCGCGACAATGCGGAGATCGTGTACCTCTCCAACGAGTATGAGCTCGGCGATTTCGGTGTCGATGGGATGCGATTCTCGCAGAGTGGTTACCTTACGACATCGAAGATCTGGACGGAGTCGCTCTTTCGCGAGCGCAACGTTCGTGCCATCCTACAGGCGCATGTTGAACGTGTTGACCCAGGGGTCGTTCACTACGAGCAGCTCGACGGCACTAAAGGCTCACTCGAGTACGACTTTGCCATGCTGTTACCGCCATTTCGCGGTGTCGACCTCCAAGCCTTTGACCGAACCGGCACCGACATCACCAGCGATCTCTTCGCCCCTAATGGGTTTCTAAAAGTTGACGCCGATTATACGGCGAAGCCCTACGAACAATGGACGGCACAGGATTGGCCAAACACCTATCAGAGCCCAACCTATGACAATCTCTTTGGCATCGGTATCGCCTTTGCGCCTCCCCATCCCGTCTCACGTCCACGTACCAGTGTGAATGGAACACCAATCTCGCCAGCACCTCCTCGAACTGGGATGCCCTCTGGCGTCATGGGAAGAGTTGTCGCCGAGAACATCACCCACCGGCTCACAACGGGCGCGACCCAAGGACCCAAGACTGCCTCGATGGCGACGATGGGAGCGGCGTGTATCGCCTCCGCCGGAGCCAACCTGCGAACAGGGTCAGCCGCCGCCATGACAATGTTCCCCATCGTGCCCGACTACCAGAAATACCCATTGACAGGCCGAGATGACAAAGCAACCACCGGAGAAATCGGACGGAGCGGTCACTGGACAAAGCTCCTCTTGCACTACTTGTTCATCTATAAAGCTCGTGGTCTTCCTGGCTGGCACCTCATTCCTGAGTAGCCACCATGCTACAATCACCGATAACCAATACTCTTGAAGGAGAACTTGATGGATACCGCTAACCAGGACATCGCTGATGCTCCGCTTCCCACGCGGAGAACACTACGGACACGCCAAAACATGGCCTATCAGTTGATCCGATTCGCACTCTTTAACCTACGAATGCTCAAAATGGTAGGGAAGGGTCACGATTAGCCAAGCTGTCGGTCAGGTGCCATGGTGATCATCGAGACCAAGCCACTGACATCGGCAGATGACAACGCCGAAGACACGCGCCCAAGCGCCAGTGTCTTCGGCGTTGTTGTGCGTGTCCGCCCGACCTCAATGCCGGTACAGCGGACCGTCACAGCGTCCAATCTTCGACACCAACTCTAGACCTTCACCTTTGACCCCCAAGCAAACCCGAGAGAACAAGCCCCGTCCCTATGGACCGGGTCGATCGATCCGATGCGGGATCTCTTCGGTGACGGTCGCACCATACAGAGACCGTCCTCGAAAAGACTCATGCCAGTGCAAAGCCTGGAGAGATGGAGTCACCACGCCACTCTCCATCGCAGCATAAGCATTGCCATCAGCTACCATGCGGGCACGCACGGATCCGTACATCGACACAAAGGATCAGCCTCAACGACATCCAACGACCGCAGATGTTGTACAACCATCGAGACAGGAAGACTAGAGAGCTCCAGAACGGGAGCCCAGCTCGGTGTCGAACGCGGTTGGGCTGGCACAAGAGCAAAGCCCCGCCGCAAGGCCTCACAGTGGGGGCCCTCCCTCAGCGTCAGGCCAGTGCCGACTCGACTCGACGAGCGGCATGAAAGGCGGTGTAGGTGCGGTAACCGCCATTGAGGTTGCGAGCCTGATAACCGAGCTCGCCAAGCAACATAGTGGCAACATGACCACGAAGCCCCACCGCACAATAGACGAGGAATGGACCATCGCCAAGATGGTCGATGGCACCTCTCAGCTCATCAACTGGCGCAGAGACACTGCCCGGAACAGAACCGGATAGATGCTCTGCTGGCGTTCGTACATCGAGCAGGGTCCAGCCAGCTTCCACCAAGGATTGCACCTCATCTGGTTCGACAACGTCACAGTCGCCAAATCGGACGTTTTCGGCGATATAACCGAGCATGTTGACCGGATCCTTCGCAGACGAGAAGGGTGGAGCGTAGGCGAGTTCGAGATTCGCGAGCTCCTCAACTGGCAGGCCCGCAGACATCGCCGTCGCTAACACATCGATACGTTTGTCGACCCCTCCTCCACCAACGGCCTGTGCACCAAGAATCATGCCATCCTCCGGATCAAAGAGCAACTTCAGCGACATCGGTTCTGCGCCTGGGTAATAACTAGCGTGGTTCATTGGATGCGCACGCACCACTTGATATGGCCTCCCTGCCTCTCGGAGACGACGCTCATTCCAACCGGTGGTCGCAGC
This sequence comes from Actinomycetes bacterium, assembly GCA_021819725.1. The sequence continues at coordinate 124,745 of JAKAQR010000003.1, read as the reverse complement.
TACGGTCTCGAACACCCGCACAACGGCGGTCCCGATCGACGGCACGTGACGAGCACTGAGCCCACAGATATGATCGGCAACCCTACGCCCATGGCGATTGGCCACGTTGGCCAGCGCAATCAACGATGGCCCCTCACTGACACTATCGAACTTCTCGACCGCATCGCCAACGGAATAGATATCTGGATCACTTGTCACGTTCGACTCGTCAACCACGATGCCACCATGGGGCCCAATGGCAAGCCCAGCCAACTTCGCAAGTCTCACATCGGGTCGTACGCCAACCGACGCCACCACCAACTCACCCTCGACTTCGCGACCGTCGCTGAGCGTCACCCCCCAAGCATGCACCTCTACCACCGAAGCACCGGTGATGACGGTGATGTGATGTCGGATCAACTCCTCCTCGACCATCACCGCCAGCTCAGGATCGAGTGCTGGCAACACCTGTGGAGCTGCCTCGACGACGGTAACGGCAATACCATGATGCGAGAGGTTCTCCGCAGTCTCCAACCCCACGAAACCCGCCCCCACGACAACCGCTGTCCTCGGCGTCTTGGCGACATCGCCGACGATCCGCTGAGCATCCTCGACCGTGCGCAGCACGCGCATCCGTTCGGCTCCTGGGATGTTCAACCGTATCGGCGACGCTCCTGGGCTAAGGATCAATTTATCGTACTCAAGAACCTCAGGATCACCTCCACCCGTCGACCGCACCCGGACCTGGTGACGTTCGCGGTCGATGCCTACCACTTCACTATCAACGCGTACATCAAGCCGAAATCGATCATGCAGCCGCTCAGGCGTCTGCAGTAGTAGTTCCTCTTCCTCTTCGATCACGGCACCAACAAAATACGGCAGTCCGCAGTTGGCATAGGAGACATGACCGGAACGTTCGAGCACGGTAATCGAAGCGTGCCCATCAAGACGCCGGAGCCTGGTCGCCGCTGACATACCGCCGGCCACGCCACCGATGACGATGACTTTTCGTGGTGAGGGAGTAGTTAAACCGGGTTGCTGCGAGCGTTTTTCCATACCCCCCAGCGTATCTGACGGCCGATTGAGGGGGCGTCGCTTCCCGTCAGACAAAGGACTTTAGTCCCTACCGATATACGATCTAATAATGGGTTCCATTTACCGAAGAGCGAACAGTGCTCGTAGCGGACACAACCAACGTGTTGTCGATACATGACGACCGGGTCACCATCTCTTCTTCGTTTTCGATGCGCCACGTCGGCGAGTCAAGAGAAACGATACCGACAGGTACGGCCCAATATTATCAAGTTCTACCACCAGTTCTACCACCAGTTCTACCAAAACGGCACTCCGTTCAGGTAGCTTGCACAACACACAGGAAGGGAGTTCACCGAATGGAGGCTAGAAAGCGATCAAAAGCCGCAGCAAAGGCGGCTGGCAGGTCGTTAGAGAACGACCTCGTCGAGGTCTTTCGCCAACATGGCCTCTCCGCCCACCGCCTAGGACTGCAGGGATCGCATGACAAGGGAGATGTCAAGGTTGAGCTTGCCCCCGATCACGTCTTCGAGGCGAAGAACTGTCGTACCCTCTCGCTGACACAATGGTGGCGCGAGGCCTTGAGGGAGTGCGAAAATGCGCAGGCTCACTACGCATGGGTCGTTCACAAACGCCATGGTGTAAGCGATCCATCCGAGCAATGGATTACGACGACTACCGGTCAAGTTGCAGATCTTCTCACCGAGATTACACGGCTCAGAAAGTATGTATTGGAGTTGCAACAGGACCGCTCCGATGGGCGAGGCAGCCCCGACCAAGCGGTAATTGCCGATTAGCGGAGCTATCCTCCTGCCACGCGAGCCAGCTCGATTGCGCCAGCAGAGAGCTTCGTTATACCATCGGCCCGAAAATGGACTGAATATATCGCGCGACGATCCGACTCGTATGCATTACCCACAGCGAAGAGGAGGGTCAAACGGCGGCATCGCTACGCCTCATGAGCGAATGAGCAGCGCCGGATGCCACGGCCTCTGACTCACCCTCGTTCGTGCCACACGCCACACAACCACCTGCTTGACACTGTTCGCGCTGAGCCCTCGCTACTGGTTCACCACCGAGGACAATACACATCAGTAACTCTCCTCGTATCGGCGAGTCCGTCCAATCTCTCGCATCATCCACTAGCTGATCCGCCGCCAGCTCGCGTCACTATCCCTACCGAGAAGCTAGGCCTTTGCCTACTCCACCACGACAAGGCCATATCACCGATCAGGCTTCACCGTTGGCGTCGCCCTTGAGGGCGCGAGTGCCCGTTCATCACCCTTCTCCCCGTCATCGAGATGGACGTCTGCCTCATGAGCAGGTGATCACGCCGCGACAAAGCAAGGTGTGTCGTCCCAGCATCGAGTAGCTCCTCACTGAGACTATGATCGGACTTTGGCACCGAAAGGTCAAGTACATGCGAACCATTCAGGAACCACAGCATATCGCGACGCCATATCTCCTTATTGACCTCGATGTGGCCACAACAAACGCGAAAGCGATGGCGGACGCACTGCGCGATCGCGGTATCTCGCTACGCCCGCACGTCAAAACCCATAAATCCACCAGCCTTGCACGACTACAGCAATCACTGGGTGCTGATGGTGTCACCGTCGCTACGGTCGGAGAGGCAGAAGTGTTTAGTGCCGCTGGGTTCGATGATGTATTCATCGCGCTTCCTCTCTGGATCACGCCCCACTCCGCCGCACGACTAGACCGACTCTCCCTCTCTGCCAAGCTTCGCATTGGTATCGATTCAGCGCGTGGTGCACAGAACCTGGCCGAGCAGTTGCACACCCCGGACGGGGTCGAGGTGATGATAGAGATCGACAGCGGGCAACATCGCACCGGTGTTCAACCAGATCAGGCCGGCCCCCTCGCCGCCCGCTGCCAATCCCTCGGGCTACGCATCGCTGGCGTCTTTACCCATGGTGGGCATAGTTATGCTGGCGTCGGAGTGACCAGCCGGGCGGCAACACAAGAGAGTGAGGCTCTTGAGGTCGCACGCTTGAGCCTCTGCGATCACGGAATCACAGCAACAGTCCTCAGTGCCGGATCCTCCCCAACGGCACGCAAGCTCGGTGGTGTCGTTACCGAAGCCCGTCCTGGCACCTACCTTCTGAACGATCGCCAACAAATTGCCTTGGGAGTCGCCACCCCCGACCAGGTGGCTGCCGTCGTGGCGACCCGGGTAATGAGTACCGCCGTACCCGGTCAATTTGTCGTCGATGCTGGCAGTAAAGCGCTCACCGCGGAGTCGAGTTCTCTCGTCGACGGTTTTGGCTCCGTGCGAGAACTCGACGGGGCGATCGTGACCAGAGTATCAGAACATCACGGCGTCGTCTCCTACCAAAGCAAACCACCACCCGAGGGTACGCTGCTCCACGTGCTACCCAACCATATCTGCACCGTTGTCAATCTCTATGACCAATTTATCGTACTGGACTCTGATCCAATCAGGATCGACGCGCGCGGCCACCTAACGTAACAACTCCATCTCGATGACCTGACGTTCTCGATTCGCCACCAAATGACTGACCACTGCTATCGCTACCGCCGTTGTCATCAACTGTTCGAAGCCGTCGTCGGACCTCAGCGGGTTGGCGACGCTTCCTCAAGGATGTTGGCAAAACAGATGCCAACCCATCTCCGCCCAACCGCACAACAAAAGAACCCGTCCCAACCAGGAGTCAAGGAAGCCAAAGGCGATCGATTTCAGGGTCGGCAGCCGATCCGACCACAACTGAGTTACGCTGACCCAAACAAGGATCGTCACCGCCAAGCTGAGCCATACTATTTGTCCGATATTCATGGCTGCTGTCCTCGGTTTGGGGGAAGTGGTTGATCACCTAGATTCGCGGATGTCCTCTTATCGTTTCGGGTGATATGCACACGATTTGCCAGGACAAAGAAGACACCGAGAGCCAGCCAAGCAGCAACGAGCAGTGACCGGCCCGTTGCAAAGCGGCTCACCCGTCCGATCAGATAGCTCAACGTCGGCAACGAAGGTACCTCCAAGAGAAAGCTACGGAAATCCCAGCCGGCGACCGCCAACACAAGGATCACCCACACCACCGCACCAAAGAGAAAGCACCATGAGCGTTGTGTTGGTCGTCTGATTCCAGCCCATATTCGTGACAGCCAGGCCCGGTTGGATAGACGTTGGCGGTGACGACCCTCCATGATCGCCAATGCGAATATGACGCCTATGGCGGCAATGATACTCAAATGGGCTGCTTCACTCGGCCAGGGATGAGAGCCTTCCCACCAAGCGAAGAGCAGGCCTGACACAGCGAGGGAACCGCGCAACGCGTGGCGTACCATGAACCCGGGCAAGCCCCGCCACCGCGGCGAGCCATGCTGCTTGACGCCGCTGCTCTCTCTTTGGAACCTACTGCGCACTACCCCCTAGCCTAGGGCTTTGCCGGTGGCTTCAGCGAAGACAGACGCGAGCGATGCTCACGCAGCTATCACCTACGTCTGCCGATGTTGGTCGGGTTCGGCGGCCACCCGCTCAGCATATCAATGGAGTGACAATCCATCGGCTCGATCGTTACCAACCTTCTCATCGGGTACGCATTAGCAAACCTGCACTCGCTCTTTCGTTGCACCCATAGACCGTGCCCGGCATCACAAAGCCAGAAGTACTTTTGCCTGCGAAGCAAAGAGGATCTTCGGAAATAAGCGGTAACGTTCGCAAAGCTTGGTTGCTAACGTGCGTTTTATCACAGTTCGTCCGTGGCTGACAACGCAACGGCGCCTAGCGGTCTCCATGGGAACAACTGCACCACAGAGGACTCCCACCCACGAGGAGATAGGAGTTTGCCATTCAGCAGCCAACTCAGGTAACTTCTGACAAAACACCACCACAAACGACCTCAGCCACATCCTCCCCGATTAGTTTCTTAGGAAAGTCTAAACTAAGCAAGTGAAGATACCGATGCAAAATTCATATCGAAGCCTCCGATAACCAGGCAACGGACTCACGCTGCGATCATCGGCGTGGTCGCGATAGTACTCGTCGTGACCGGTGCCGGCATTGCCCTCCCCTCTGTGGCCTTTGCAGATTCATTGCAGACCGCCCAAGCGCAAGCCAAGACAATTACCAACCAGATCAGTGTCCTCGATAATGCAGTACAGGTCTATGCAGAAGAGTACGACCAAGCTTGGGCAACTGCAGAGCTCAGTGGTCACTACGAAACGTGCAATCTCAGCTGAACAAGAACATCTCAAGGTCCTGCACGCGGAGGTGATCACCGAAGCGGACACGCTATTCATGCAAGACGGGACAAACAGCAACTTCGTCACGCTTGTGCAGACCAATCCTGATGCCACCGCGCTCACGCAAGAAGAAATCAATACCGCAACCGATGTCCAGGAACAAGATGTCCAACAGTATCAGGCTGCTCAACAAGTGCTCCAGCAACAAGAGAAGGAGTTGAGTACACAAAACCGACAAGAAGCCACAACCGTCATACTGCTCGGCACAGATCGCAACCGTGCGCAGTCGGCGCAGGCGCAGGCTGTCAACACGCTCAGTCAAGTCAATCAGCAGATTCAACAATTGGTTTATCAGCAACAACAAGCAGTCATCCAACAACGCGAAGCGCAGGCGACTGCCGCTCTTGCCGCCGAACAGGCACAGGCGGCGGCACAGGCACAGGCACAGGCGGCGGTCGGCGGCTCACCACACAACGCGACTCAACCGAATCAGGCCAGCACTCCTAGCCCCACACCGGCTCCTAGCCCCGATATCGCCAATCCCGTGTCGGCACAAGCGGCACAAATGGCTCTTCAGATAGTGAACGCTTACGACACGACCTATGTGTGGGGAGGTTCTGGTCAATGGGAAAATGGGTTACAGATCTTCGATTGTTCGGGGCTCGTCATGTTTACCTACGCCAAGCTGGGAGTCGACTTTCCTCATTCGGCAGCGGATCAAGCAAACGACACAACGCCAGTAAGCTATTCTCAGCTCTAGCCGGGAGATTTGGTATTCTACGATACTGAAGGCGCCACGAGCATCGATCACGTAGCGATCTACGTTGGCAACGGACAGGTTGTGGAGGCCACCAATCCGGGCCGCCCCGTATCGCTCGATCCAATCACCTGGTCCGGCACCCCCGTTCAGTTCGGAGCGATCAATTACCTACCAAGTGCTTATACTACGATGGGTAGCCTATAGAAGTGTTCGAATGACGTAGAGTCCAAATCCCATCACGACAACACAGAGAGCCGTGACCACCAAACGGTACAGGCCGCGCATCCTGAATGCGTCCGGTAACGCTTTTGCCTCCAGTGCCAGCAGAAATCCTAACACGATCGGCAAGAGCAGCGCGTTCATCACCTCCACGTAGATTACTAACCTGATCAAATCGAGGCTCAGCAGCACAATGATGGCTCCAAACACATGGGCCAGAGTGTACGTAGTGTAGAATTTCGCTGAATCACGATCGGGTTTGGTATTGAGCGTGTGCTTCCAACCAAATGCTTCGCTCAAGCCCCAAGCACCGGCCAGCGACGCCACGAGAGCAGCAACGAGCCCAGCACCGAGCATAGCGATGCCAAGGAGCACCTTGCCTCCCACCACCCCCACATACGGACGAAGCGCCAACGACATCTCACCGATTGTGTTCAATGCCGTCCCGGGACGTGCGATCCCGATGGTCGCCGCGAACGTCACTATCATCACCACCATGATGAGCTGGGTGAGCACTGAACCGAAGGCCGTGTCTCTCCGAGCGGCCGCAATGTGGGCTCGCGTCAAGCCTTTGTCGACCATCGCACCTTGCTGATAGAAGATCATCCATGGCATGATGACCGCACCGACGTTTGCGGCCAAGAGCAAGATAAATCCGCCATTGTGAAGCGGCATATGCCCAAAACCATCGGCAATGGCCGAAAAGCTAGGGTGTGCCATGACCATCACTGGAATAAAAACGAGCTCAGCAAGACCCAGGGCGATACCAACGCGCTCCGCCCTTGGGTACTTGCCTGTCATTGCAATTCCAATGAGAAAGGCTGCAGCGACCGGGACAGAGATGACGCGTGAAACCCCAAAAAGGTCCCCTACCCCAGCAACACCAACAAACTCTGTCAGTAGCGCACCTACTGCAGTCAGAAAGAGCGTACCAGCTGAAAGTAACGCCCATCTCTTGCCAAAACGCTCACGAATCAGCGCACCATGCCCCTTGCCAGTGACGATTCCCAGCCGAACGGTGATCTCCTGTACAAAATAGAGAATCGGCATAAGAATCAGATTCGGTAGTACCATCCTGTAGCCAAATTGGGTACCGGACTGCGCAGCTGTCACAAGACTGCCGACATCAGTGTCAGCAAGCATGACAAGAAGGCCGGGACCCCACACGACAAGAAATCCAATCCACAGATCCCGATGCCGAAAGTTGCTCCTTCGAGATACATACGGAGAGGCGCCCTCAGCGAATTTCATAGACTTAGGTTAGCCTATCCTAAGTTCACCACCGGCCACATGCTCGTCTCCACCTCACAGCTCTTGGCACTTTTGGCGATCCCTCACCTCCCGTCACATGACGTCTGTCGAGACGTAGGGTGCGAGCAGCTCCCCAAGTGCAAGGAGCTCTGTTGGAGCCTTTCAACAACTAGCTGGCTGCCGACGAGCGGCCAAGTATGGACTCGTCGATGACATCACTGGCCTAGCGTCGGCAGCCAGCAATCGCGATGCGGACGACAAGGCTTCACATTTTGCCAGCAAGGTAGATTTAACTGGGTATCTGACGCACGCCTACCACACAATGGCTTGACTCGAGGAGATAGCGAAAGCTCTGCACTGCGTACTGTCGCTTTTCCAGGGTGGGAAGGGAACACGGCTTGCAGCCCACCCAACAGGCTGAAACTACTCACGTTGAGGTCGTCCGTTAACCCTTACCTGACTCCACGCAAGTTTTGCAACCCCGTAACCAGCCAAAGTGACAACCGTATGTAGCGGTCAACCCAAACATATCCCCAGCAACGATCGAGATCTTCTTCTGCTCAAGCGGCGAGTGCGAGCCACTATCGGTGGCTCGCACGGTTAAAGCAGCACGTCGTGGTTGGCGCTAATAAAGTACAGTGATGACCATCGAGTCCCACCCTCCTCTAGAAGAGTATCTTGAGACCATCTGGTACTTGAGAGAAGACTCGATCGAAGTGATTCCGACGCGCCTCGCCGAACGTCTTGGGCGCTCTCTTCCCACGGTCACCCAACGGCTCGATCGTTTGGTCGCCGAAGGTTACCTCGCTCGTCCCTCCGGCAAGCAGCTCGAATTCACCCAACAAGGACAAAAACTTGCCGAAGGAGTCGTGCGAAAGCATCGACTCGCCGAATGCCTGCTCTACCAAGTGATCGGCCTTTCCTACGTGAAGCTGCACATTGAAGCTGGCCGTTGGGAGCACGCCATCTCCGATGAGGTTGAAAACCTGATCACGACGCTGCTCGGCAACCCTCTTCGTTGTCCTCATGGCAACCCGATCCCCTACGGAACGGATGCTAGCCTCGCCATCGGCTCGCCAGGCATTCGCCTCAACGAAGCTGGTATCGGGGTGCCACTTAAGCTCCAGCGCATCACCGAGGAGCTAGAGGAGGACGAGGTCCTCATGGCAACCCTCGTCGACAACGAGATCTTCCCGGGAAGTGAACTGTGCGTTCATCGTCAAGATGCACGATCGCTCACTATTGACCACCAGGGACACTCCGTCACGCTCGCCATCAAATCCGCAGCCCTCCTTGTTGTTGATCCCATCACGAGAGCTGCTTCATAGCTGGGTTTCCCAGTACCTTATGGCCTTTCAGCGATTGTTACGGGTGGCTATCGGTGGTATGCGTTTCATTTACTTCAACCGAGCTGGTGCGCCATCGCGATCAGGAGTGAACTGTAATGCGTGATCAATCGTGTTGATCATCCAGTCAAAACTCTCGCTTGCGTCGCCTTCGAGTCGGAATCTGTCTGCAAGCTCGATGATTACAAACCCATGCAACATCCGGAGTGCATGAATCTCCGGTCCAGAGTGACGCGAATCGTTGGTTCAGGGATATAAGAAAAGTCACCCGGCGTAACGGTGTTCCTGGTCTGAAAGCGGCCCGGATGTTCGTTGACGTAGGCACGCATAGCGCGTGCAACAGCCATCAGTGCATCTGATTCAACTCTCCTTTGGGCTGCATCGCGCACGCAGTCGCGAAGCTAGTGGAAGGTCCATTGCAAGAACGGCGATCCGGTGGGTCAGATCAGCGAGACTATCGACAGGCTTGTCGAGCGCCAGGGTCGTCACTCCAACACGCTCTGCCACAAGCCCCATACTGAGTCGCCCCACTCCGATCTCAGCAGCCAACACGGCACCTGCCCAGCGACCGAAGCTGATCCGGGGCCAGCCCTACGCAAGGGAAAAATCCGGGCCAGCGAGGGCAAGGCCCCTGACGGACTTGATCGTGGAATGATCCGCCGCGGATGAACCACCTCGAATGCGAGAGGACCGGCCATAATAGATACGGCAGGCAATCGCTAAGTCGCCGATGACTCGCACGCCCTCCGCGCCGCGACCAGATACCTATGTCAGACCCACTACCACCCCCAGCCGAACTCCGCGAACAACTCCATCGTCGGAACGACAACAGGACGGGCGATCTCGACTCGGACAAATCCGCCTGTGAATTCAAGGACGAGGGCCAGGAGCTAGCTCTTCGCATCCAAGAAGCCCTCGGTGATGACCTCGAAGCGCTCTCTGATTCGGCATGTATGGTCAACTGACTGGAATCGACCCCATCGTTGGGAATCGCTTGATTCATGAGCTCTTTGGCGAGCTTGCTACTCCCGTGATCTTCGATTCTTGTTGGCGGAGAACCAAAACTACACAATGGTGGTCAAATAATTGCACGGTGCCAAACACCGAAACTGCATGGCATTGGTGGGTGAAAACAATCGACCAATATGGCCCCGGTGCAGTTGAGGTATTTAGCCCCACCCTCAGTCCCCCACCTCGCTGCCTGATCATTAACAGACGTCGCCATCATCGCATGCCTTGCGTCGTACGTACCTGGGGACTGGAATCTTTCCGTTGAGGGCGTACATGACAATCTCCGAGGACGCAACTCTTCGCTCAGTGACCGCGTGGTATTGAAGAAGGGCCGCAAGAATGGTCTTGGCGATCACTCGATCTCCAAGAGGAGAGGGGTGAATATTGCATACGAAGCGAGCATCGGAGCTGTTGACGCGATAGCGAATCTGAAGTCCTGCAGCACATTGATTGCCGCCGTAGGGCGCCGCAGCCGAGACAAAAGCCCCAAATCCGCCAGCGGTCAAACCCCCCGCAGCTAGCGTAGCTCGACGAACAACAGCGTTGATCCCTTCCGTACTGTGCATGGCAATGCGGCCATTGATCAAAAGCGGATAATATTCCAGTGCAACGATAGGCCCCCGATACCCGGCTTCGATCCGAATGGCATGAAAGATTACCCCGAGATTCTTCCGCAATGATGCATCGAGACGCTCTTCCTCACTGGCACTACGACACTGCGCCTTCGTAGTGAGCTGACAGAGCCGAAGATCGTTAGCACCGATATCGATCGACACGAGTTTAGTTTGGGGATGCGACCTAAGATAGTTCACGGCAAAGCCCAGCTGAGAGCCTGAGTAGCGGATATGAAGCGGCCAGAAGCGCCGATACCCCCCTCCATGACCCATGTAATTCTCGCACCGATTACTCGGAGCATGTGGATCAATCATTGATGCACTCGTCTCACCGGGGCAAGAGGCGTTCACGAGTTGGAGATGCAATGCGCTAGCGACATCGTTCGCGTAGCTCCGAAAATGAGCGGGGTCGTTATACCACGACGTACTCGGATAGGTCGGCAGCGCCTGCACCGGCACGTATCCGAAAGCAATAGAGTCACCAAGCGCAAGGTACGTACCGCGTAAAGGAAGAGAGGTCGCCCCAGCTGCCTCAGGAACGACAACCACAACCACCTGAATCAGCAGTACGATCAGCACGATCTTGCGGAGATAGGAACGTAGACGGGTTTTTAAGGTCATCATACAGAAAGGTCTATGATATCAAAACTGACCGAAAGCTTTTTCGAGAACACTCTGACACCAATTTCTTTCTGCCACCATCCCCTGCGATACGTTTTCAATACTGTATCACTCTACCCCTAAACCTTCTGGGCACATTAGCGGATGTTAAACAACCAGACCATGACAACCCTGACAGACCTTGGGTTACGAGGGATGGCAGACGCATTTGGTGAACAGCTTGATAGCGTCGGCTACCTCGAGCTCAGCTTCGAAGAACGCTTTGGGATGCTAGTAGACCGAGAGGCGATGGACCGGGAGGCTAGGAGGCTCACCACCCGCCTGAGAGCTGCCAAGCTCAGGCATCAAGCCAGTCTTGAGGACCTCGACTTTCGCACCCCGAGAGGACTTGACCGTTCTACCATCATGAGCTTTAGCTCATCACACTGGATCGATGCACACCAGAACATCTCGGTCACCGGTCCAACCGGAGTTGGTAAGAGTTACCTCGCGTGTGCACTGGCCTTTGCTGGGATTCGATCGGGTCATAGCGCAGCGTACCGGAGGGCACCGGCACTCCTTAGCGATCTCGCTCTTGCCAGAGGTGACGGGAGATACCTCAGGGTACTCGGGACTCTTTCACGTGCTTAAGATACTCGTCATTGACGACTTCGGTCTCTCGGCACTCAAGGGGAACGAAGCCTCGGATCTACTCGAAGTGCTCGAGGATCGATCTGAGCGCAAGTCAACCATCGTCACCTCACAGCTGCCCATCGATTCGTGGCACGAGGCACTCCGAGACCCGACAATCTCTGATGCGGTACTCGATCGTCTCTTGTGCAACGCGCACATCCTCTCGATGACCGTTAACATCCATGAGAGCCAAGAAGTCCAAGGTGGCTAAGTCCGCGGACGAGACTCCATGACACCATCAAAACTACCGAGAAGGAGGCGACACTTGACCGATTAGCGATACACTACAACCAGTCCCTCTCGCACCCTCCTAGGGGGTGGCAAGTTTCAGCGATAACAGGTGGCAAGTTTCAGCGAGAATGGGTGGCAAAGTTAGCGAGAATACACAGCTTGGCGTCTAAAACAACCACTGAACAGCTCTGGTGTCTGGAGCGGGCGACGGGAATCGAACCCGCGTTCTCAGCTTGGGAAGCTGATGTTCTGCCGCTGAACTACGCCCGCAATTTTGCGAATTCCCCAACTACCCCCAAATGGACGTCGGTAGGGTCAATCGCTAAGGGTTAGTGTAATTGGAGTATGATTTTGTCCGATCGATCCATCATCGCAGCTCTTGAGACCAAGCGGGTTCTTATTGACCCTCTGGCAGAGAACGCCATCCAACCTTCCTCCGTCGATCTACGAATTGGAAACAAATTCCGGGTCTTTCGAAACTATTCGAAAGGCCTCATCGATGTCCGTGAACCCCTCGACGATCTGACAGAGCTGCTCGAGGTCGAACAGGATGGAGCCTTGATGCTCCATCCAAATGAATTCGTCTTGGGCGCGACGGTTGAGCGAGTCTCCATTGGGCCCGACCTCGTCGGTCGTCTGGAGGGCAAGTCATCACTCGGACGACTTGGGCTCCTCATCCACTCGACCGCTGGTTTTATCGACCCCGGCTTCTCGGGCACCATCACGCTAGAGCTCTCGAATGTAGCCAACCTTCCTATCAAAATCTACCCAGGCATGAAGATCGGACAGATCTCGTTCCTCGAGATGACGACCCCGGCCGACAATCCTTATGGATCGGATGCTTTGGCGAGTAAATACCAAGGTCAGGATGGCCCCACGCCAAGCCGATATCAGCTCGACCTATAGTGCAGGTTTGTGATAGATGTTACCGATAGGTAATATAGTGATCAGCTTGGTAAAGGTGCCGTTACGGCAACCAGAGGAGGAAGAATGGACGACCGTCTTATCGTCGGCCTAGTGATCATCGTGGTCTCACTTGCGCTGGTCGCACGGCGTGGACTGTACCTCTTTGGAGTAGTCCGTGCCGGCAAAAAGGTCGAACGCGGGCGTACAACCGCCGAGCAAGGCGTCAAGGCCGAGGCCGTTGAGGTGCTCGGCCAGCGCAAGCTATTGACCAAGACCGTGCCCGGTATCGCTCACTTCTTCACCTTTTGGGGTTTTACCATTCTGCTCGCCACCATCATCGAAGCGATTGGGCTTCTCTTTAACCGCCGTTTTGCGATCCCCCTCATTGGACACGATAGCTGGTTGGGATTCCTTGAGGACTTCTTTGCGCTCGCTGTCTTAGTGGCGGTGTGTGTCTTTAGCGTCATTCGCATTCGTGAGGCCCCAGAACAGCGGCACCGCGACTCACGATTCTACGGTTCTCACACCAAGACCGCCTGGATCACCCTGGGCTGGATCGCCGCGGTCATCATCACGCTGCTGGCCTATCGGGCTTTCCAGGTCAACACCGGCGACTTTCCCTACTCGGACTTTGCCTTCATGTCGCACGTACTCTCGATTCCCTTCCGCCACATGGGCGCACACACCAACTACATCCTTGAGTCCATCTTCCTCGTGCTCAACATCGCCGTGATCTTCAGCTTCTTAATCTTCGTCGTTCACTCGAAGCATCTCCACATCTTCACTGCACCGTTAAACGTCGCTTTTGCACGACGGCCCATCGCCCTCGGTGCGCTGGCGACCACCCCTAACATGGATCCAGAGACGCTCTCGGAGGAGGATGTCTTCGGAGTTGGCACGATCGAGCAGACCACATGGAAGCAACGACTCGACCTGCTGGCCTGCACCGAGTGTGGCCGATGCCAAGAACAGTGTCCTGCCTGGGGAACCGGCAAACCCCTCTCTCCGAAACTACTCATCATGAGCCTGCGAGAAAAGATGCTCTCAGGTTCCTCCTTAGACGACAACCTCGTTCCAGACGTGATCGATCCTGATGTGCTTTGGTCCTGCACGACCTGTGGCGCCTGCGTGCAGGCATGTCCAGTCGATATCGAACACGTTGACACGATCGTCGACATCCGCCGATACCAGGTCCTGATGGAGTCAAGCTTCCCCTCAGAAGCGAACTCGATGCTCAGAAACATCGAGAACCAGGGCGATCCGTGGGGATTGGGAGCCAGCCATCGATCCGATTGGATGCAGGGTCTCGATTTCGAGGTCCCTGTCGTCACTGACACCATCGGTGCCGACACCGAGTATCTCTTCTGGGTTGGTTGTGCGGGCGCGCTGGACGAGCGGGCACAGCGTGTCACCCGCTCCATTGCCACCCTGCTCCACAACGCAGGCGTGAACTTCGCCGTCCTTGGCCCGCGCGAAAGCTGCACCGGGGATCCCGCCAGACGGATCGGCAACGAGTATCTCTATCAGACCCAAGCACAGACCAACATCGAGACGCTCAACAGTGTCGGCGTTCGCAAGGTCATCGTCTCCTGTCCGCATTGCTTCAACTCGATCGCCAATGAATACCCGGCACTTGGTGGGAACTACGAGGTCGTTCACCATTCCCAACTGTTGAGCCGCCTCATCGCCGACCAGCGAATCACGCCTACAAAGTCAGTCGACAAGAGCGTTACCTACCATGATCCCTGCTACCTTGGTCGTCACAACCACGTCTACGATGAGCCTCGCTCGGTGCTTGAGGCGATCCCTGGCGTTCAATCCAAGGAGATGCATCGTTGTCGCGAGAAGGGCTTCTGCTGCGGTGCAGGAGGCGCTCGTATGTGGCTCGAGGAGAATATCGGGAAGCGAATCAACCTCGAGCGCACCGATCAGGCCCTTGAGACCGGTGCAGATGTGGTCTCAACCGCCTGCCCATTTTGTATGATCATGCTCGACGATGCCATGAAGGCACGCCAAGCCGAGGGCACCGCTGACCCGGGCAAGCAGGTTTTAGATGTCGCGCAGATTCTTACGAAGTCACTCTAGCTCTTGGTCGCACTGGTTCGGGAAAGAGGTTTCGTGATCGGGAGTCCGTTAACACCCACGACGTACCAGATGCCTCCCTTTCCCTCAGCATTGATCTCGCCTGGTTTGGTATCGAGACGATATCGATAAAGAGGTCGTCCTCCATAGGAGACCTGTTCCCACGAGTTGTTCGCGGTCAAGACGCCGAGGTCAGCGGCCAAGATACCTGGGGCCGCCTGTGGAGCGCCGTTGGTGAGCTCCGGAGGGAAAGCGTCGAGGCAGATCTTAAAACATTTGCTCGCCCGAAACTCATCACCCAACCTGATGTAGAGGGTATATCCACTCTGCGTCGTGAGGATCTGACCGTAGGCTGAGTTCCTCACCCCGATCGTCGCGGGATACCTTGGATCGCCATTGACGTAGCCGTGATAGCTCACCGGCCCATAGTCCGGGATCGGGAATCCCGCTCCGTCATAGGTCGACGCCGTCTTCGGTACGCTAAGGCCACCACCGAGAAGCTTGGCCGTCGCGCTATTTCCCGAGCCTGAGGCACCAGCCGGTCCATTCGTCGGCGCCAGTGCCGCCCCGGCAGAGGCCGGCCCGTACTGTCCATTCGAAAAGTGACACGCCGAAAGAACGACCCCGAACACACCCACCACTGCGACACCGCGCAACAACTTTCCCACAACCAGCATGCCTATTAGGCTAAACCGGAGTAGTGGGGAATAAGCCCTCCGCAGTCACGACGGCGGAGTTCACCACTCAGTAGACACCAAGGGAAGGCGGTCCGGGGCGGGTGAGCGAGACGGTAATGATCGTGTTGGTGGGTCTCGCCATTGGCACGATCCCACAACGCTGGCTTCGCATCCCTGAGCCCATGGTGCTCCTCGCAGTCGGAGCACTCCTGCGCGTCACGCTTGGCGCCAACGCGAATACGACGAGCCTCAGCATTGTCGCCTACGTCGGTCTCTTCGCACTCCTCTTTGGTGTTGGAGTGGAGCTCTCCGACCTTGGCCACCGCCCACTCACCCCTCGTGGGCTGGGCTTGGCCTCGATTGGCGCAACCGTGCTGGGCATTCTTGGCTTCGGCTTATTGGCTTGGCAACGATCAGCTGGATTAACCGAACTTGCCCTCATCCTGAGCGCGATTCCCACGTCGGCAGGTATTGCGGCGCGGCTTCTGCGACCCCATGGAACCGGTGAGGGCAGTGGTTATCCGATCATCATCTCCGCCGCCGTCGCCGACGACTTCTTTGGCATCGCTCTCCTGGTACTTGCGCCACTGTTTGCAGCCGGGGCTACCTTTGGTCTGACCAGTAGCCCAACCATCGCCTTGGCGGCCTCGCTTGCGATTGTGGGTGCCATGCTCCTGATACGGCCAAAGACGACTGCCTTACTCTTCACGAAAGTGATGGTGCTCACGATCGGTGGGGTCATCTGTGGCGTCTCCGCTGCCCTGCTTGGCGTCTTCGATGGTCACGAAACCGCAGCTCGCCTGGGGGCACCCGCCAGACGTTGGTTACCCCTCCTTGAGCGACTACTGCCAACCATGTTCTTCATGGTCGCGGGCTACGACATCCGATTACCGCTGCTCGTTCATGCCAACGTTCTCCTATCCGCAGGTCTGATCCTGATCGCGCTGCTCATCTCTCGTCTTGCCATTAGCGTTGCCACCCCAGGAGACCTCCACGTGCGCATCGCCGTAGGGGCAGGCATGCTCGCCAGAGGAGAGGTCACCATCGCTATGGCCCTCGTCTTCTTGCAGTCGGCTGTCTTGTCCAACACCGACTACGCCATTCTCATGGCCGTCGTCCTCGGCTCGACACTGGTCTCAGGACTTGCGCTACGACTCAATCGTTTAGCTCGGTGAACCCTTTGAGATCTCGTTCGCAGGCGGCTTTTTGATCGCTACCTTCTCTCCAAAGTGGGAGAACTGAACGGTGGAGGTAACTGTTACCTTCGTGCTCGACGAGGTCACCAACTCCGTCTGGTTCACCTGAACAACCTGGCCCTTGGTGTTCACATACGCGGTGAAGGTGTCACTCTTGAGACCAGTCAATGAGGTCGCCATCGACGAAGTAAGCGCCTTCTTATGCGCCTTGAAGTCAGCGGCGGTAAAGACTCCCTGGTAACCGGTGGTCGACTGCCCCAGGACTTTGATGCCTGCAACCTTCTTCACACTCGGCGTAGCGCGCAGCAGCGAGGAGATCGAGCCCGGTGATGATGCTGGGAATGGCTCCTTCTGGGCGTACCACTTCTTCTTGAAATAGACCCACTCGGTCTTGCCGATGCGCTCCACCCCAACCTTCTCGCTCTGGCTCTGTCCAGAGAGACTGACCGAACTCGTCAAGTTTGCCGAGGCGAGGTGGGCGTCGTAGTTCTGGTCGCCACAACCCTGAAGCTGCGTACTATCAGCGCCACTCGTGGCCTGGGTGACGAAACAGAAGTGCACCTCCTGACTCGTCAACGTCGCCGCACCAGCACTCACCGGATTGCTCGTACTGGTCGAGCCGCAGGCAGCGAGCAAAAGTCCCCCTAAGGGGATCACTAGAAGCAACTTCTTCAAGATATCGATTTCCTTCCCTGGCGAAACGTCAACAACAACGCCGCCAACCCTATTAAGAACGCCAAGTAGACACCGTAGGATGGTCCATATGCCACCGGAACCTCGGTGGAGTGATAGGAGCCAGGCCCGATCGTCAAGTACAGCGCAGCCCCACCGAACATCAGCGCCGCCCCGATCACCCTCCATGAAGCAAGCGATATCCGAGGAGTGTGCCGAGCAACGAACTCGCCATCTGATGTGAGCACAAATGCGAGCAACAGCACACCGAGCGCCGTCAGCAATCCCCAACTATGAAAGCCATCGGTCGTGCCAGTCATGCTCAAAATCGCGTACGTATGCCACGGAAGAAAAAGGGTGATCGCGATAGCTACCACGCAGACCGAGAGGACTCGATCCTCAGTTCTCAACCTCTCCCAAATGACTCTCAAGTAGCATCCTCCGGAGGGTCAGTCTAGCGGGCGACGTCATGGGGCCAAGTTATAGCCTCATGACGGTTCTCAGGGTCTCCAAGGTGCCCCAGTCGACCCCGTTCACTACGCATAGATGACGCCAGCCGCTTGCTTATGGTATAATGGTTGTATATTACAATTAGATGCGAGGGCCGAGGACATGGGGCTGTAGACCCAAGGACAGGAGGTACGATGCGAGAACACGCGATCAAAGTTCTGATGGCCGCCTACCTCGCTCTCTTTGGTGCCCTTCTGGTCGACGGCATCATCTTGCCAACCTACGAAGTCAACGTCTACGGCATCAGTTACTACCTTGTTCATCTTGCAACCTTCTTCCCGTTGGCGGTCGGCTTCTTGATCTGCATTTGGTTGATCGTACACCTGGGCAACCTCTTGCCTCGCGGGGTACAGCCGTTGACTACCGTACGAGCAGCTTTTTTTGCGATCGGGATCCTGATGGCCGGCGTCATGCTCACCCCCTACACCTGGAATACCTTTTTCAATTGGGCCCACATGACTCTTGGGGCTGTCCTCTTCTTGGTCCAGCTCGGCCTTTCGATCTGGATCACGCTGCGTTTCGTCCACAGTGGGCTGAACTGGGCCATGATCATCATCCAGTTTGTCGGTGGCCTCTTGGCGATGTTCTCTCTGCCCGACAACGGCATCAACGTCTTGATGCCTGGAGAGGTGCTCTTTCAGTTTGGCTTCGCCATTCTGCTCATCTACTCACTCTCCGAGCTCTTGAGCACTATTCCCTACAGAGACGAGGCCCCGAGCACCACGCCGCACCCCGCCATGGAGCGTGCCACACATGATCACCAGCACCGTATCGGCCAGCATCAGGCCTGCAACTGATCAACCGACGCACGTCGCACACTACGGTATCGTAGTCCATGGCGATACTAGGTCGTCTACCCTTGGGCGATGTCGGCGAAGAGCGCCCAGTTCTCCATAAAGGCGAGATGTACCGTCCCCACAGGGCCGCTGCGGTGTTTTGCGATGATGATCTCAGCGACACCACGGTCAGGGCTGTCCGGTCGATACGCCTCGTCCCGATAGATGAACATGACGATATCTGCGTCCTGTTCCAGCGAGTTATGCACAAGGGCGCCGTTCGCGTAGAAACAGTGACTCTCGAGCACCTCGATGTCGAAGACCAACTCTGGCGGTAACGGTGCAAGAGCGATGATCACCTTCGTCACCGTGGCCGTTCTCTCGTCGAGAGCGATCACTCGATCACCGACTTTCAGCGCCATGACCCGTACAAATCCTTGCGGGGTCGCGAGCGGATGATTTGCGGTGGCATCGAGGTGGGTGCCGTCATCGAACTCAATCCGGATCAGCGGTTTAACCCCAGTGGCAACCACTCGCTTGGCAACCGAGCGCAACGGTGCAGCCCCTGGCGTCGCTGACAACAATCCAAACTGTTGGGTGCCTTTAGCCCACAACATCCCAATCGTCTCGGTGGTGCCATCGTCTAACTGGACTTGCGTATCCCACGCCAGACAACCTGACTCCCGCAGATCGGCCAACAACGGCCGCTTATCCGAGCGACTCTCCAAGTTGCGAGAGAGCTGAGAGAGCGCAATCACCGGCACATCAAGCTCACGAGCGAGGAGCTTAAGCCCTCGTGAGATCTCTGAGACCTCAACCTGACGCGACTCCACGTTCTTTCTGGACGACATGAGCTGGAGGTAGTCGATCATCACCAATGAGAGCCCCTCATTAGCCTTCAGCCGCCGCGATCGCGCTCGGATATCCAACACGGTGATATTGGGGTCATCATCGATAAAGATCTTGCGCTCCGCCAACCGCCCAGCGGCGTGCGAGATACGGTCCCACTCCCGCTCGACGAGACGCCCGCTACGAATCTTCATCGAGTCGACTCTCGCCTCGCCCGCCAGCAGACGTTGGCCGATCTCGATGCGACTCATCTCGAGCGAGAAGATCAACACCGGATCCTCCGAGTTCTCCGCCACCTTCGACGCCATCGACAGCGCAAAGGAGGTCTTCCCCATGCCAGGACGAGCACCTACGATGATCAGGTTGGACCGGTGGAGCCCGGAGAGCTTCTCATCGAGATCCCGAAACCCTGTTGATGCCGTCTTGGTCTGGTTCCCACCTTGGGCGTAGAGCTCCTCGAGCTCTTCGAGTGCCTCCCACAGGACATCACGGATGACAACCGCATTGTCGGTATTATTCCCTTTAGCAACATCAAAAATACGTGCCTCAGCGTAGTCCACGATCTCCTGGACATCGTTAGGCGATGCGTAGGCCTGTTCGGCGATCTCGGTGGCCGCAGCGATTAGCCGGCGGAGAAGTGAGTAGTCACGCACAATCTGGGCGTAGCGCGCCGCGCTCGCGATAGCCGGCGTCGACGCCTGCAGGAGTAACAGCTTCTCGGTCCCACCCACCTGGTCGAGCACCCCAGAACGCTTAAGCTGATCGGAGACAGAGACGACATCGGTTGGATCCCCAGCGGTGTACAACTGCCAGAGAGCGCCAAAAATATGCCGCAACGATGGCTGAAAGAAATCATCATCTTTGACCAGTTCAACCGCTTCACTAATCGCATCACGCGAGAGCAGCATCGCGCCAACGAGCGAGTCCTCAGCCTCTACGCTATGTGGCGGTACCCGAGTCTCACTGATCGCTCTCGACTCACGCGCCGCCATGGAATGCTTCGTCTATGATTCGGCGATGACTTCGACGTTGATCGCCACTTCGACCTCCGGATGCAGCCGGATCGGAACGGAGAAGGTCCCAGTCGTCTTGATTGGCTCCGACATATTGACCTGATGCCGATCGATGGTGACACCCGAAAGTTCTGTCACCTTTTCAGCGATCTCGCCGGTCGTGACGGACCCAAAAAGCTTACCATCTCGTGAGGATCGTTTCGCAACACTGATCTCGAGGGCCACCAACTGTGAAGCCAGCTCTGATGCAGCTTCAAGTTCGCGCTGATGCTTCTCGGCGGAGGCTTTGCGCATCGACTCTGCCTGCTGGGCTACCTTTGGCGTAGCCACCAAGGCCAACCCCTTAGGGAGCAGATAGTTGCGGGCGTACCCATCAGCAACCTTGACATGATCACCTCGTCGGCCAAGACCGGTGATTGGTTGACGGAGAATGAGCTCCATGCCTACTCCTCTTCCTCTTGTGACTCGTCCTCTTGGGTGTCATCATCAACATCGACGACGTCTTCGACATCCTCGTTACGGACACGACGGTCAGTATTGCGGCCGCGGCCACCGCCACCAGGACCGCGCTCCCGGTCGTTGGTCGGCCGGGCAAGATATGGCAGTAAGGCCAGTTCGCGCGCCACCTTGATGGCGTTTGCCACCTCGGCCTGGTGTTGTGTGCAGTTGCCAGTGACTCGGCGTGCGCGGATCTTGGCACGATCGCTGATGTAACGACGGAGCAACTCGACGTCTTTATAGTCGATCCACTCAGTCTTGCTCAGGCAAAAACTACATGGCTTTTTCTTAAATTTCTTGAGCGCATCAGCGGACTCCTTGCGGACCGGCCGCTTCTTCGTCGCGTTCTTACCCATTTTTAAAACGGCTCCTCATCGTAGTTAAAACTTCCAATCGACGGCTCAGGCACACTCGCTTGGGCCGCGTTACGGCCACCGCCATCGCCAGCGCCTCCGGTGCGCCGATCTGCCTTGGTCACCTGGGCGGTCGCCCACCGCAGCGAAGGACCAACCTCATCGGCTATAACCTGTATCTTGGATCGTTTATCACCATCGGGTGTCTCCCATGTCCGCTGTTCAAGGCGACCAGTGACCACAGCACGAGATCCCTTTTCGAGGCTCTCGGCCACATTCTCAGCGAGTTCACGCCAGCAAACTACCTCAAAAAAGGAGGTGGACTCCTCCCAATCCTGTGTCTGCTGATTCATCCGACGCCGGTTGACGGCGATAGAAAATGTGGTCTGGGCCAAACCTTGCGAGGTGAAACGGAGTTCTGGCTCCTTGGTGAGATTGCCAATCAAGGTAACGGTATTTCCGGCGGACATATTTTCTCCTGTCCTCGTGTCTTAGCGCGCTGCTCCCTTGAGGAGCGGCGCCTTTCCTGACTCTATCGCACGCTCGGGAAGGCGGACGATCTTGAAGCGGAGGACCTCATCAGCGATCGACAGAACTCGATCGAGTTCCGTAACCGTCGCCGGTTCAGCTTGAAACCGGTGGAATGAATAGAATCCCTCAAGATGGTGAGCGATGGGATAGATGAGGGTCCGACGTCCCCACGTCGCCTTCTCGCCAATCGACCCACCAGCGGTCGTGATAATCGACTCGACTCGTTCAGTCACACCATCACGAACCGCCTCCTCAAGCGAGGAGTCAGTAATCAGGGCTAGCTCATATGTTCTCAAAGGTACCTCCTATGGACCAGGCTCTTCACCAGGACTCCTCTGTCAGATGACAACACTGCCAAGTGACCACACCACCAAAGGATGGTGCAAGGAGCAGGAAAGCAATACAACGACCCCTACAACAGGAATCGATCGAAGACAGACTAGTGGTTCAGGTTCGGCTGCACTGCACCCTTGGCGCGCCGCTTCCCTATTTGGTTCGCTTGAACCTTCGTTCGATCAGGAAGTTCCACCGGCAGGCCATACAGACCTCTACGATGCATACATTGAGATCGCTCACCCCGAGCATCGACGAATCACTGAGCAGGCCGCCAACCACCTGGCCACTGGCCGGCAGCCCTTTACCAAAGCCGTACGCAACGTGACGCAGTGTCTCCTGATCACAGACCGGACACGCATCGCGTAAGACAACACCAAAGCTAGCGGCAGCGTCAAGGAGTTGCCTATCCGCATCACACACATCAACAAGGCCAAGGCTCCCTCGTCGCAGATCGCTCAGGACACGTGCGCGCAGGAGGCGCAGATCCAGTGACGGACCATCGAAGCTTGACCGATGAGACCTCTGTGGGTCGGCTTCTCCCATGGATCCACCATACCCCGATAGGGCCAACTCCAGTCATAAGAACGAGGACAAGCTTTAAGCTCTCTGCCCATCAGACGACAATCGCCTTAACACTGGCCCATTGACCCGGCCATCGCCGATACCAATCATGTCGTTGGGCATGCTAGCCTTGGCACCCAAATGCACTCGTCTTTCCTGCAACGACACCGGACGGTTCTGCTCACAACGCTCGCCTTGGGCGCTCTTGCCCTCACGATCGGCATCGTCTTCGAGTTTCGCTCACAGGCAACACTCCCGCCGATAAAGATCTCACTCAACCCACCAACCACGCTGGTTGCAACGGGTGCTCCGCCCAAGCTCCACTGGCCCACCCAAGGACAGGCCGCCGTGGCCATCCCTTCGCTAGCCGTGAATGCCCTCGCATCAACCCCCGACCAACGTCCGGTGCCCATTGCAAGCCTGGCGAAGCTGATGACCGCCTATCTCGTCCTGGAGCGTCATCCACTGGCCGTCGGATCGCAAGGACCGACTCTGACCATGACCTCCACCGATGAGCAACAGTACTACGACGACGTCGCCCAGGATCAATCTTCGGTTGAGGTCACCGCCGGGGAGCAGCTGACCGAATATCAGCTGCTTCAGGCGCTCCTGACACGTTCAGCTAACAACGTCGCCCAACTGCTCGCCTCCTGGGTCGCTGGCTCTCAGGACTCCTTTGTAGCGCAGATGAACCAAACCGCGACTCGCTTGGGCCTCACCAACACCCATTTTGCTGACGCTAGTGGCTTCAACCCGGCAACCAAAGCCACCGCGCAAGCCGTCGCTTCCATCGCAGCGATGGACATGCGCAACGCCGTCTTTGATCAGATCGTCGATGAGCATACGGTCACGCTGCCACTGATTGGCACCCTGCCCAATATTGTCGCCCGAATTGGAACGGCTAACGTGATTGGCATCAAATCGGGCTACACCATTTGGTCTGGCGGGTGTGCCGCTATCGCCACCGAGGAGCGGAGCCCATCCGGCTCCTTCCCGGCGGTTGCCGTCGTCCTCGACCAACAGGGGCCCGCCTCACTCCATCATGCAGCGAGCATTGCCGAGCAACTCGCAGATGAGGTTGGGTCTGGCGTTGTTCGCATTGACGGTGTCAGGGCGCACCAACGGATTGGTTCCCTTCGGATTCCTTGGCTCGGGCGCATGAGATCGCCGGTCGAACTGATGCTCACCCGGCCACTCAAGGTAGCCCTGTGGCCTGGGCAAGCGATCACCTATCAGGTCCGGCTCACCAGTGCACCTCACTTGATCGGCCGTCCTGCAGGGGCGGTCGCGGGCTACCTGGTGCTCAGCTGGCCGATGCATACCGAACGCATTGCCATCGTCACCACTGGTGCGATACCCCCACCGAGCCGTTGGTGGCGCGTCCTACATGCATAGGCCAGCATGGGTAGAGACGACGACTTCCCCAGTGCCCGAACGAGCTACTGACGATGCCCCTTCCTGAGGAGTACGTTACTCTAGGAGTACGCTTCGCCAGCGCTGAATTGAGGGCTACGCTTCGCCAGCGCTGAATTAGCGAGCACCTGCAGGGCCCGTGTCGCCTGGGGCACATGGAATGTCATGAGGGGCCTAGTCACGCATCCGTCCATCCACACGCTGTCACCGACC
The DNA here is from genome assembly GCA_021819725.1 of Actinomycetes bacterium. The sequence goes on along the minus strand of JAKAQR010000003.1, from coordinate 100,199 downwards.
TGGTCGAGACAGCACCAACGCCGCCTCACGCTCCCAGTAGCGCGACGCCGTCAGGGTCAGACAAGACCGCGTTTGAGCGTCCTAACTTTTGCCAGATGAAGCCGCTCAAGCGATCTGATCACATACCAGCCAAGGTCTACCTGGGGTGCGTGAAAGGACAGTTTGGCCGCAGTGGGAAGCTCATGATGATTATTATGCAGCCCTTCGCCGAAGGTCAGGAACGCAAGCCACTGATTATTTGTGGCCAAATTCTGGAAAGGCCTCTTGCCAAATCGATGGCCTATTGCATTCACCGCAGCACTCAAGGTGAGGTAGAGCACCAGATGGACAACAGAAATAATGACGGCTAACTCAACCCCAAAAAGCGCGACCAAGATCCCAACCCCAAGACCGAGACCGAGGTACGAGTGCGAAAATACATACCGATCCCAGCGATCAGGTTGGAGATCCTTGGTAACCCGCTCGATGGCTTCCCTGTTTTTGGCGGCCCGTCGATAGTAGAAGAGGTTAAGGAGCTGGATCTTCCAGTAGCTCTCAACGATCGGTGAGTGTGGGTCTCCCGCGACGTCGGTGTGCGCGTGATGGATCCGATGGACTCCAACCCACTCGCGACGCTGAATCCCGGTCGTGAGCCACAGCAGCAGTCGGACTACGAACTCAGCCGCAGGAGCTAGCTTTAGCGCCTTGTGCGATAGTGTGCGGTGCAAATAGACCGTTGTCAAAAGAATCGAGAGCTGGGTGATAAAGAAGGCGAAAATGAGGGCAAATAGCACCCTGCTAAGCATACTTCTCTCGGCACGCTCATTCCGTCCTTAGAACGCGAATCCTTAGGAAATGCGTAGGTAGCGGTTGCTATTTCCTTGGTAACTGCAATCATTTTCCCACTCACTTTCTCCTTCCCACCGAACAGGCAATGCGCTTTTAGCGACCGGACGAAGGCATTGATCAACCTCGACCGCCACGCCAGCAGACACAACTGACAACGATCGTACGATCAAGACACCTCCTAGGTGCCTACACAACCTCCGGTGTCGTTGGCTAGGTTGTACTGGAAAGAAAGAGGGCACTCCCGGACAAGAAAGTACACAACATGACCAAGAACAACGAGGAGCCGACGCCAAGGGACCGAGCAGCCTGGTTTCTGCTGATCGCTCGGGCCCTGCGCGAAGTGGGCTTTGGTGTGATTGCCATCATCCTGCCGCTCTACTGGCACGAACAACATATCTCGGCTCTTGAGATTGGAGCTTTGTTCACCGTCGCGCTACTCGGGTCGTCACTGATCTCCCTCTTCATTGGTCGTTACGTCGACCACTTCGGCCGGCGTCGGCTGCTCATGCTCAGTTCGTTTCTCTGGTTCGTCGCCGCTCCCTTCCTCCTGGTGACCAAGGAGCCACTCCTCCTCGGCGTCATCATCATCCTGGGCAGCATCTCTCCAACCGGCAAGGAGGTCGGACTCTTCCTCGGTATCGAACAGGCGATGCTCTCGAAACTTGTCAAGGGACACGCACGCACGAAGACCTATGCCTGGTTCACCTTGGTCGGCTACACGGCCACCGCGGTTGGTGCATTGATCGCCGCCCTGCTCGGCTTCGGGCTAGGGCATGCCTCAGAGATCTCAACTGGCCTGTTTCGCGTCGTTGTCCTCGCCTATAGCGCAATCGCCCTGATCCAACTCATTCTCTATGCGGTGGTTCCGAACTCGGTGGAACAGATCATCAACGACCCTGAGGCCGTGCAGTCGCAACCCCGCCATCGCCCGACACCCCAGGTCCGCAAGGTGGTCCGCACGCTCACCGCTCTGTTCACCGTGGATGCCTTTGGAGGAGGTTTGATTGTGCAAGGGCTCCTCGTCTACTGGTTTCGTGTCAAGTTTGGCTTTGACCTCACCCAGATCGGGCTGCTCTTTTTTGGTACCAACCTTTTCTCCGCACTGTCATCCTTGGTAGCCGCCTCAATCTCCAAACGCTTTGGGCTCTTGAACACCATGGTTTTCACTCACTTACCCTCCAACATTCTCCTCGCACTTGTACCCTTTGCCCCCACAGGCCTCCTCGCTGCAGTGGTCCTACTTGCACGTCACATGCTGTCGCAGATGGACGTCCCCACCCGCCAGGCCTACACGATGGCGATCGTCGATGCCGAGGATCGCGGGTACCTCGCCGCGACAACCAATGGCGCACGGAGTCTCGGAACGGGAGCGTCACCACTCATCGCAGGAGTCTTTCTCTCGAGTACCTCGCTCTTTGCGTATCCCTTCGTCATAGCGGGCGGACTCAAAGCAGCCTACGATATCGTCATTTACAGTATCTTTCGTCGAGTTCCTACTCCCTATACCGAGACGCAATAGATCGCCGCATCTCACTCGTCTCGTGCGTCATCCAGAGGGGTTTCTGAGAGGCAAACTATGGGCAGGACCAGAGAGCCAAGATACGCGTCGACGACGCGAACCACACCTCTCATGGAGCATCCCTCCTGCGCGGCCAACCGAAGCCAACGCGAGGAGTACTGGACTTACCGTTCGTACATCAACTCGATGAGATCGCGGGCTGACGGAAGCGACCCCATCGATTCGTCCTCACCAAGGACTCCCTCGGCCAAGGCGAGCTTGGATGCATGCAGTTCGGTGATGGTCTCCTCGATCGTCCCCCGCGCAATCAGCCGATACGAGGTCACTGGTCGGCTCTGGCCAATACGATGCGCCCTACCCATCGCCTGCTCCTCGACCGCAGGGTTCCACCACGGATCAGCGATAATCACGTAATCAGCCGCTGTGAGATTCAGACCGACCCCGCCCGCCTTGATGCTGATGAGGAAGAAGTTCGCGTCTCCTGACTGGAAGCTTTCCACCTCACGCGCTCGTTGACTTGCCGGTGTCGACCCATCGAGGTATTGGTAACGAAGTCCCGCCGCATCAAAGGCCTGACGCAGGAGCGAGAGAAAGTCAACAAACTGTGAAAACACAAGTGCCTGATGTCCGTTGTCTTGGATTTCACTCGCGAGCTCCAAGAGCGCCTCCACCTTGGAACCTACGACACCAAAGGTGGGTTCAGCCAACCGGATATCGCAGGCGGCCCGACGGAGTCGCGTGAGCTCTGCGAGGATATGGAAGCTAGCTTGGGCCTCATTGTGTTCAAGAGCCACCTCGGCGGCCTCGATCGCGCGCAGGCGCATCGCCTCATAGAAGTGTGCCTCATCTTCTCGTGGCTCCACCGTCAGTGTGAGTTCGGTTCTTGGTGGCAAGTCGGTGAGCACATCGGTCTTCAAGCGTCGCAGCACAAAGGGGCCGACTATTTTTCGAAGACGCCGCCGCGCACTTTGATCCTTATCACGCTCCACTGGCGTCACGAATCGTCTCCCGAACTGTGTGGGGGTCCCTAACAGCCCTGGATTGAGGAAATTCACGATCGAATAGAGTTCGGTCAAGTGATTTTCGATCGGTGTACCCGATAGCGCCATCTTGAAGTCCGCATCGAGACCACTCAGCGCTTGCGTACGCTTTGCAGCGATGTTTTTGATCGCCTGGGCCTCATCGACGATGAGCGTCCTCCAGTGACGCGAGGAGAGTAGATCCTCGTCTTGGATCACAACGCTGTAGGAGACGACAAGGACATCGTGGCCGCTTGCATCGGCAACCACCCTCGATCGATCTGCCCGAGCGAAGTTGATCGGGTTGAGTGTGGGGGCAAAACGCAACGTCTCGTTGATCCAGTTGTCCACCACCGAGGTCGGACAGACTACCAGCGTCGGGTCACCGTCGCTTCGCACCCGTGCAAGCGCCACCGCCAGCGCCTGGAGTGTCTTGCCCAATCCCATGTCATCGGCGAGACACGCACCAAACCCTGCCTCAGCCAGACGAATCGCCCAGGCAAAACCCTCACGTTGGTAGGGTCGTAGCTCCGCTTCGAGGGTTGAAGGGACAAGAGGAACCAACTTCTGGGCCTGGTGCAACCGCTCGATGAGCTGCGCCGCGCTCGTATCAAACGTCGCAGTGGCCCCATCGGTAAGCTCCTCAAGGGCCCCGACCGCCAACTTGGAGGCTTTGATCTCCTTACCAGAGTTATCGGTAATTGCCGCGAGTTCAAGGACCCTCTCCTTCAACGATCCGGTTAAAGCGAGGTACTGACCCTCCTTGAGCGTCACAAACTTCGCACCACTGGTGGCAGCAGTCATCAGCTCTTTGAGCGCGAACACCTTCTCGTCGTCGAGCGCTATCCCGCCTCTGACCGCCAACCAGTCCTTCTGACTCGACACCGAGACCCGTAGTGCACCTAAACCGGGCGAGAGCACCTGAATCGCCTTGCCCTTGGGCCAGTCAAGATCTAGTTCATCAAGAAAGGCGTTGAGCGTCTCGAGTGCATCTAGTGCCTCGTCTGCCGTGGGGAAGTCGATCTCATTCGCGATATCGCCGTGAGCGACCCCCAGTGCCTCAATGACTCTGTTGGCGAGCTCTGCCTCCCAATCGAGATCACGAGTCGTCGCCACCGTCTCTGCGTCGATCCTTGCCACCACTTTGGCACGCCCGACACCAGGAACCAATCGTGGACCCTGCGGTCCGAGTGGGGCTGCCACAATGCGCATGGTGATCCCCTCTCCCTGCGGTTTGAGTTCACAGCGGAGTTTCGAGACTGCGTCGACCAATCGCCCCGTGACGACTTCGTCAGACTGGATCTCGAAGTGAGCGCTCAGAGCCGCTAACGTTGAGTCCATATCTCGAACAGCCTCACGAGGGACTTGGAAGCGCTTGCCCATCAGCTGAATCGCCTGCCGTTGGGCCTTCGAGAGCCGGATCACCACGAGCCGAGAGGGGGGCTCCACCATCACGCGTAAGATCTCTGCATCTGGAGCCCGACCCCAACTTGTCGCGTTGGCTTGATCGACGAGATCGGCAAGCGACGGCGGTTCGACCCTCACCTCGAGTCCATCATCGGTACGTGCCACCACTATTTCAGGACGACCCTCCACGACCTCGATAAACCGATCCGGGTCGGTATTCAAGACAACCCGAGGGTGTCCAATCAGGCTCATCATGGCCGCACCGAGATCCAGTTCATAACGACCACCGCCACCGCCGGAGAGTTTGCGGATTGAGCGCAGCACCCGGGCATCTTCGCCAGGAAGCTCACTGTCAGATACCAAACGTGCCAAGCTCACAGTCTTGGGCTTACCCCATCCACGGACTCCCTTGGTCTGAAGACACGGTTCGACGGAACGGAGATGTCCATTGCCTGTTTGGTTGATCATCCACACATAGCGACTTATACGCTCGGGTGCCTCCTCTCCAAGAGCACGGAGGGAGTCGAGCACCAGTTGCCAGTGGGGTTGGGGCGCACCGACAAAGAAGGGAGCAGCATCCTCTCCCCCGGTGGCATGCACAAAGGCCGTTGTAGTCAATTCGACTAATCGAACAAAGCCACAGGGCGCGAAGACCGCCTGCGCTCGATCGTGCGCACGCTGGAGATGTTCACCCGTTTTGGATCGTACCGACTCCAGTTCAGGTGCTAACCAGTTGATCAACAAGAGATCGGACAGTGCATCGAGACCACGGGCGTACGGCTGGACAAAGACGTCGGGGTCAAGTCCCTCTCGTCCGAGCCGCACTCGGATCGCATGTGCCCACTTACCAAAGAGAGAGAACCGAGGAGGGTTCTTCGAGTGGGAACTGGCGATACAGTACTTCAGCGCTCGTTCCAGATCGGCAGCAGTGCCGGAGGCTAGCAACGCCATTGGATACCAGAATTCCGTCACGGGATATAGGGGCGCAGAGCGGGTGCGGGTCACCTTGGTGTAGCCAGCCATGGCGCTGGCGTAGGTCTGGGCCCCCAACGCGTACTCCCCAGACCGGATCAGCTCCAAGGCATCAAAGAATGGCGCATACAATCCCAGTTCATCGCCGATGTAGGATTGCACCTGATCAATCTGTCCTCGAAGGAAGAGAACTTGGGCCAGCGCCAAATGGAGCTGAGGGTCGACAAACTCTTGATCTAATAGGACTTGAACCATATCCATCACGGAGGCATCGAAGTCCCAGAGGTGGCTTGCCAACGCCTGAGCGGCGACGAGTTCGCTCCACTCTGGTGCCAGGTTCTCAAAGAGGCGAGGATCGAAACGATCAAAGAATGCCTCTCGCAGCTCGTCGGCCTCTAGGCCATGCATTGCGTATCGCGCGTGCTCATTGGCTGATCCGGGCCGTCGCATTGCGTTCAGACGGAGTCGACCGATGTCGAGATACCGATCCATGGCATAGGCACGATAACCGGCACTCCGCAGCACCCCAACGAGCTCCGAGTGATGAACCGTCTCGATCAGCTCAAAGTACAGATCATTGCCGAGTTCGCCCGCAATTTTTGCATAGCCCGCCACGCGATCCGATAGCAGATAGCCAGCCACATCGAGCTCTATCCATGCGGCATCCGATTTGGTCTTGGTGATCGGGCCATCCACGATGCCAGCGCGGACCATCGAGTCCAGCACCTCGTAGCTCAGTTTTTTCGTCGTCAAACCCCACTGGAGTGCCATGGCCTTGGCCAGACAGGTTGCGGTATGCGATAACAGTCGAGACACCTCCTCGTTGGTGCGGCAGCTAGCCAGTTGGCCTTGTCTCCATGCTACCAAGCGCTATCGCGATAGCACCGTGGATGCCAGCGCGCCATCGCCGATACTCAAGGTTCAGACCCGCAACCACGTCCATGCGCGAGAACCCTCGATCAATCCGTGACCCGTCAGAGCGTCGTCTATGGGCCTTCGCTCGGCTCGGGCTCGATGAGTAGCCCGCACCCAGACTGCTACAATGAAGCTAACATAGTTAGCGTTATGACTTCCACTCCTGACGTTGACCAGACACATGCAGTCCCTGGAGCGGCCCTCAGCCTTCCTCCCGTCTCACGGGCAAAGCCAACTGCACTCCACGAACAGGTTGCCGCAGAGATACGACGCGCCATCGCAGAGGGCGAGGCCAAACCTGGCCAGCGCATTCCACAGGCACGAGACTTAGCGGCCGAACTTGGCGTCAATCCGAATACCGTTCTGCGAGCGCTGAGAATGCTACGCGATGAAGGACTCATTGAGATGGGTCGCGGACGTTCCATTAAAGTCGCAGGCACCCAAGAACGCTCCCTCGTGCTTACCCGCACAGCCGAACTCCTGGCGTTTGCCCGCAAACAGGGTTACGAGCGTGACGAGCTGATCGCGATGCTGAGCTCACTTGCCTAGTCACTGTGGTGCCAATCGGTACTCCATCATGGAACGCCACGCAGGTTTACACGCGGGCGACACCCAAAGGGCCGACAGCCAAGGCTCCTCCGGCCTGCGTTTTACCTCCGGAAAGCTGGGTCACCGTTCCAACTCATCGAGAACTTCGATAGCTTCCCATCAGCACGATAGCGGACCACCAACTCCGAAAACAAAACCCCGTGTTGCGTCTTCATCGGACGCGACAGCACTACCGTGCCTTGCGGGAACAACGACATCTTCGAGGCGAAGCAGCTCGGGTTGCAGAGATTGATTGCAAAGTCCGTCGTCCCCATGGCATCACCTCGATTCCACCGAATCCATCGGGTTTTGGTGAGCATGGTATTGCCGTCGGCACAGGAGATCACGAAGTTCTTCGGTTCCACCACCGCGACATCCTTGCAGTTCAAAACTGCAACGGACCGATCTGCGACTGGAGTCGCTACCAGGTGCTTTGCTGTCGGGTTGCGATGAAGGGCTTGTTCTTGTCCATAGACCCCATAGCCGACCATCGCCAACACGAGGACGAAGAAGCCCGCCCAGCAGATCAGGCGCCTGCGCCGTTAGCGCCGTCGGGCTTCACGAAACAGGAGCTCCTCACGACTGCGATCGTCCACTGCCACATCATGACTGCCTGGTGTTGAATCCGTCGAGACTGTCATGAAGCTAGTATAGCTGTCTTCACTATCGCCAGCTGACGACCGTCGCCGTCACGCAACGCTGATCATTTGCACGAGCGATCTGAACCAGCCACGCGGTACGAGGGCGGACGTTGTCCTTAGCCAGCAACCACCCCGAGGGATTGGCCGTGGAGGAATACCACAATGTCTGCCACGATCGAACGCGTGCTGCCTCCCCGGCCCTCAAGAATGCTTTCCTACCCAGAGGACTTTGGGATCATGCAAATCACGCCAGGGCCTCTTGTGTGTGGAGTGACCCAACAAGACCCGCGAGGCAAAGCATCGGTCACCTGGACCCAACCGAGAGCTGCGGCCCCATCACTCCACGCAAGGAGGCCCCTGAACGGTAAAACCCCTGTTTGCACCTCGTACTGGCTTGGAGAAAGCACCGAGCCACCACCAACGCGAGACAGGTCCTGACTCATGCCGCCTTCGAATCGCGCGATGATGTAGTGTTGTCCTATCATCAAAGGAGGATTCAGATGGGATTTTTATCACGAGCTTTGGTCCCAAGGAGCGTGCGGCGTGCAGCGCACCCAGTGCGCACCAGCAAGAATGCGCTCACCCCGCGAGCAATCAAGCGTGCCCGCCGAACACTGCATCCGATCGACAACGCTACCTACGCCGTTACTCGCTCCCTCAACACAAAGAAGCGCCGTGTTCCAGCGACGATCTACCACCACGGCAATTGCAGCATCAACCATCGTTCCCGCGAAGCGGCGCAGAGGTGCCACCGGAGTTATTGACCGCCAGTAGCATAGCTTTCGCCACCTTCGGGTGGCTTCGGTCGGACAGAGATGTGCGCACCATTCGCCTCTCCATCATGAACGGCCCTGGCGTGCAAGATCTGTGTCTCCGGCTGGGACTCCTTCCAATAAGCACTGCGCCCTAGGGATGACCATGCCCTCGAGATGACAGAGCAAGCAGCAGGAGTTGTTGGTCTACGCCAATCCCTAATTGAGATCTGTTCACCTTCATGCAAACTCCAGAGGGCAGTGATCTAAGTGGCAGGAACCACTGGCGCGCTTGTATCACAACTTCTGATCTGTTCGTGCACCTCGAAACCCCTTGCCCATCCGAATAGCGCACACCCCCCAATTGGCAAACAGTGTGCTATCGCATCACGCACGGCAAGAGCCTTGGTGAACTGGCTCTGGTAATTCAAGCTTTGCTCCTAACGACTTTGCGCCCCGGGCAAAACCTCTGAACAGCAAGTGGTTCGTTGTCGTCAATGAAGAGGCGTGATCGGGCCATCATTGCCAGAGGCGATAGCGTCGTGCTGTGCCGACCTGATGGACGATTTGGAGCGTCATGCCGGGCCTCACCGGTCAACTACGGTCATGATAAGACCGAAAAATCTGATTCGATAGGAGAGGTGCAATGGAGACACAACAAACTATGAATGGACGAGTGGCACTAGTGACTGGTGGCGGCCGGGGAATTGGCGAGGCGATCGCTCATTCACTCGCGGCCCTCGGAGTTGGAGTAGCGATCTGTGATATCCATGACGGTGCCGAACGGGTTGCCGCTGCGATCGGTGCACAGGGCCATCGGGCGACCCCGTATCATTACGACATCTCTCGCCCTGAACAGACCGCCAAGTTGGTCAGCATGGTCATGAACGACTACGGACGGCTGGACATTCTCGTCAACAACGCGGGTATCGGTGGCGCACACGGTCTGCTGCATGAGATTAGTGTTGAGGATTGGGATACGACCATCGGCGTGAACCTGCGCGGCACCTTCCTTGCGAGCAAGTACGCAATACCGCACCTGTTGGGACAGACGCACTCCTCGATTATCAACATTGCCTCCACCTATGGCATCATTGGCGCACCACTTGCACCCGCCTATTGCGCTACAAAGGGTGCCATCGTCAACCTAACGAGACAGCTTGCCGTCGACTACGGACCGCTTGGCATTCGGGTCAACGCCGTACTGCCGGGCTATATCGACACCGATCTCGGTGGACGACGCGCCAGTTTGCCCAGTGACCAAGCGGACGAGATGTTGCGGAGACGCGAGGCGAGCGCCGCGCTACAGCCGTTAGGGCGACAGGCCACCACCACCGAGGTGGCAAGGGTTGTCGCATTCTTAGCCTCCGATGACGCATCCTTTATGACAGGGTCAATCGTAGCCGTCGACGGCGGGTGCACATCGACCTTCTATCATGGCTGATCACCTCTTCGTCACATCAATTGACCGGCGAGTACAGCCTGTGGCTGACAGGGGTCACCCTTCCCAAGCAACTCCCAACCCAACCTCGGCTCCTCTGTCCCAAAAGATGGATAGGGCCCTCTATTGCTCGTTGAGCCAACAGCCAATTCCGCGATGTGCAACGGTGGTTCAACGGCACCTGGGTGCGCTGCGCAAACAGCAACATCGAACGCCATCACAGCCTGTCATGGCAGGGGATACCTCACGAGTCGGTCCATCCATTCAACGACCAACAAGCCCTTTGGCGTGGTTAACCACTGCGAGGGAAGTCTTTTGAACCCTACCTCTCGGCGTATCGATCTGACCCAACATCGCGAATTTGCTGATGCGATGTCTGACCATCTTCCGTGCTAGCCGGGCAAGAGAATCTCCCACGATCTTTTTCGGCGCTGGCAACCGCCACCCGACACAGGCTTCCTACAGATCGACAGACTAGTACTAGAGGAGTGGGTATTGTCGATCGAGCGAGTCTCTCGCGCTCCAGACGGTTCTGGGCCAGAGCAGACCGGCCCCCAGTGCGGATTGGACAAGGTGGGCCAACAGGATCGATGACCGTGTGCACTCCGAGCGGAGATAGTGGCTTACCGCCGACAACGATCGCGTTCACCGACGCTATGAACCTCTACAGTAAGCTTCTTATCTCTCACGTCTACCCCAAGCAGACTTCCATCGGACCGCACATCCGTCGCGCTCCACCCCAATATGGCAATGCCCTATCGTCCCTGGCCGTGCGTAGACAACGTAGACAATCCGGCTCTTGTGACAAAGGCTGTTTTCCTGCGCAAATGTCCGCTTGCGACCCCCTCCAGCGCAGAAAGCTACCTCTCCCGATACCCATAGGAGTGAGACAAACGCACCTGGCGGCAACGTCAGGCGAACGGCTTTTCAGTCAATCTCGGTTGCCTTTGGCTGACATGGACCTCCACGGAACAACCGTGTTCGACAAGATTGACCCAGCAGGGGCGTTGCTCCTCAACCATCGACCCTCCGTCCCGCCAACCGGGTTCGCGCGTACCGGTGCAATCGCTGATGTCATCTCCACCTTGTCCACCAAAGGATCGGGCCAGAACCATCAGCTACGCTCGGTAACGGGCCATGCGCGATTGCTGCATCGACCCACCCTCCGACCAATACTGCAACCCCACAACACTCACCAGCGGCGCCACTGCTTCACCGCGGTCAAAACACACGTGTTGCCCATCGAGCCATGAAACATACCTCTCCAAAACGTATCCGTCGAATATTTGGGGTTCTCGGCCTCGTTGGCCTTGCCCTCGTCCTCTGGGAGAATCGTAGCTCGCTCAGCAACTTTATACCTTTACTCACAACGCTTCGCTGGTATGTGCTTGTTTCCGTCGTCATCATCCAACTGGGGAGCTACTGGCTGAACGGTCTCTACTATCGCTCTATATTACGGATTTTTGCGTACGACCTGAAGACATCGCGTCTCTTCGAAGGGGCCTTGGCTACCAACTTTGTCAACTATCTCCTGCCTTCCGCCGGTCTCGCGGGTGCCGGTTACCTCTCCCAGGTACTCGCACCCGAAGTGCCAAGAGGCGTCAGCGTACTCGTGCAGCTGATGCGTTATGCCTTCAGTGCTCTTGCGGTGCTCCTCATGATGCCCGTTGGCTTCCTGCTCATCTACGCCGAGAGCAACAGGAGTGGACGATCGCTACTCGACGTCACCGTGATCTCCGCCCTTGGGATCACCGCGCTGGCGGTGGTGCTGGTCGTCCTGGTCCAGCATGAAGTCCTGTTGCGAAGAGCTCTACATGCCACCATGCATTTCTTACAGCGATTCTTCAAATCCCTCAAAGAAGATAAGGTAACCAACTTCGTCGATCAGTTCTACGTCGGTTATCGTGCGATGACCAACAACAAGCGTCGGATGCTACAGCCATTCGGATGGTCAATTCTCTATATTGTCGTTGAAATATTGACCTTTTACATGGCATTCCTCGCCTTTGGGAAAACCGTGAACCCTGGCACCGCAGTCATGGCCTATCTTTTCGCTAATATTGTCAGCATCTTTGGCGGTGTCATCATCAGCACTGGCGTTTTCGAGCTAGGTATGGCAGGCACCTTGATTGCCTTAGGGGTCCCCTTTGCGCTCGCGGTAGCGGTGACCACGGTCTATCGGATTATGAACCTCCTCATCGGCTTACCACCTGGCTATATTTTCTATCGAAAGTTTCTCCCGATTACGAAAGAGATGTCTGCTGCGCCCAGTCAAACCAAGACGGAGCATCCCACTCGTAGACCACCACAGCAATAGCAACACACTATCGTAGAACAGACAACGTGGCAGGTATGGGCTCAAGCTCACATCACTCGGTCCACCCAAACGGACATCGATCTCGGGAATCAATTACCATCAAGGCAATTATTGAGATCAAACAAAGTACAGATAAAGAGTCTCTTGCTCTCCCTATGCTTTGGGAGCATAGATCTACAACACAACGTCGGATCGCTTTATCGCGACAATTACTTTGGTTCAAGTCGCATAGGATGACTGCTCAACAAAGGGAGCGATCAAGGAGATACTATCATGAGAGCAAGCTGGATCAACATCAATACTGCCACGGCTCCACCGCCACGTTCTGGGGCTTCGTTCGCCTATGACCACAACAGTCAGAGCGTCATCCTCTTCGGCGGTCTCGCTGGTGGGCATGGGCTCAATGACACCTGGAGCTTTGACGGAACGAACTGGAGAGAACTCAATCCGAGGAGGCGACCCTCTCCTCGTCACTCGTCTCCCATGGCCTGTTCGCCTCGGGGATCTCACTTGGTGTTGTTGAACGGTATTCGATCACAACCTACAGGTGGTGATGCTCCCCATAAGGGCATCAGCATGAGCAATCTCCACGACACCTGGGTCTTTGATGGGAAGGAATGGGAGGAGGTGCGACCCTCACAGTATCCCAGTTACGCTCAGCAAGCGTTAACGACCGACCCTGGGTCTGATTTGGTGGTGGCCTTTGGCGGATTGAGGGCTGGGCCAAAGACGCTGATCGGAGTAATTTGGCCCAAGGAACCGGGGTTAAAACCCCTCGTCGATGAGACCTGGGTTTTTGATGGCAGCGTGTGGGAAAAGCGGGTTCCACAGTTGCGACCACCTGCTCGCAACTTTGCAACGATGGCACCACATCCCAGGAGTAGCGGGGTCGTGCTCTTTGGTGGACAAGGTGATCAGCAGCTAGGCGTAGATGATCGCCGCCTCAACGACACCTGGGTCTTTGATGGGAAGGAATGGGAGGAGGTGCGGACTCCGACAGCCCCTTCACCACGGACGCAGCCGACCTTGGCCTATGATTCAATCGTTGGGCACTGCGTACTCTTCGGTGGAACTGGCCGTCACGACAATGGCAGTTTGGTGAGTTTGAACGACACCTGGGTCTTTGATGGAAAAGCTTGGGTGAGGGTACAGACTGCGTCCGCCCCCTCGCCAAGATGTGCAGCAGCGATGACCTTTGACGAGATGAATGGCCAGGTTGTACTTTTTGGTGGCAGCGAACACCGCTGGTCATCGACTCCCCTCAATGATACCTGGATCCTTGAGATCGAGGAGTAATCCAACCCAACGCCGCAACCTCACCGACTGCCTTAGCCATGACTCCTCTCCAAGTACCCAGGGCAACCTACCCACTACTAGCTCTAGATCGAATCAAAGATCGCCATGGGTAGGAAACGCGACTGTCGCACTACCAGGTATCCGCTTCTCACGCGCTGTCCGGAATCATCAAGGTTCGTCATACTGCCGCCGCACCAACTGCGACATGGATCTCGCTGGTGTAAGCCACAAGTCGTGGTGCTTACCGAGCCTCTAGCTGAAGACCTAACCTCGATTTAGCGGGCACCCGATAGCTGGCCGATCTTTAGACACACTGTCTAGCCACCAGCTGATAGCGACCTTCCGACATGCCAGTTCATCGAGAGGTACCCCTCCGAACCGGATCCGAAAGACCGTACTACCCAATGCTCTTCACTCGTCGCCAAACATTAGCAGTGATCTACCACATGACGAGAACGGATCACCCAATACGGCCGCTTGCATCCATCGCCCCTCCCAACGTCGATTACCCATTTAGGGTACCTGGTTGGCACCCACAATTGACAGCAGCAACGACTACCTCGGTATCGCCACGAGCGGTGCTACAAGTAGCCCGGTTCACTCATCGCCGAGGGTGATCGGGTGTGGACCGAAGCCGAGACCCCGCAAAACCGAGCGACACTAGTGCAGCAAGGATGAGCACTGCCACCGCTACATCGCTTGCCGCTGTGCCCATTTGTGCCAGTGAAACAACTAGCAAACCGCACGCCACTGCAATGAACGCAAACACCACCGAATGCGGCATAGATAATTCCGATCGCCTCTTCATCTCGACAACAGCTCCCCCTTCTGCCTATGGCGTAGCCGCTTCCTGTCAGTTGTTCGAAGATTTCACCACCAACAGGAAGGAACGGAAACAATACTACCACCCTCCGACAAAACATCATAACCTCCAACGCGAACGACCATCGCAGTACAGAGACAGGGCATCACTGGACCAACACCGACCAGAACTTCAAAATAAGTCGCCCCTCTCTACAGCGAAGCAAACTCTTCCACGCTAGGGGCACGGTCGTCGCCTCCCGAGGAGCGTTCACTTTCACCCCCAAATCACTCGTTCCTAACTCGGAAAGGCCGCCAATGCTAACTCCTGAAACTGGTTTGGGCCATCTCTTGAAACCCAGCCCTTCTCGCTCCTGAGACTCTTTAGGGATCGGTGCTTCTCCGCGGTCATTTTTCCTCCCCTTGGTTCACTTCAAGCTTTCGCATCGATGCACCAGTGAGCTCAATCACTCGAGGACCATGACCGATCCGGTCCATGATGGCATCGACTCAAGGCCGCGTCCTCCATGAACACCTAGAGCTTGGCCATCGGGAATTGCAAGAAAGATCGTCGAGCACGGGCCTGCTCTGGCATCGATGATCTCTACGCGTTCCCGAGAGGAAGACTGTCCATGCTTTTGCACGACCGCGATTCCTGTAGTAAATCCGTTTGGTATCGCTCTATGTACTGCCATGACAATTCTTGTGCTCAACTGCCTAGGCGTAGGTGGACGCCACGAAGTCCCGCTGCTCGCTACGCCGCTGAGAAACCTCCAAGGTTGGCAACAAGGAAATTGGGCGTGAGGTAGGCAATCTGGTCGGCCTGCTCTTCGAGGGCAAAATGACGACTGTCAAGCAGATAGTACGCATCGGCGCAGCCACCTCCTTGGTAGCCGGCTTCCTATTCCTTGCGATCAACCACCCCACACCTCGCTGCATCGTATCTTTGGACCAGTGCACGACTTACTACCGGACCCACTTCGATAATCTGTTCATCGTCGGTCACGAGTCAGAGACCCCGGTCCTCAGCCAGCGCCACGTAGGCCGCGTCGTAAGCGGTCAATCCCAAGGACACCCAGCGAGCCACCGATTGTACCGTTGGCTCGGCCACCTCGAAGGCAAGGTCACCGAGAGCCTCGGCGAGCTGGAACACCGCCTCATTGCCAGCGTCTTCCGGCGACGTTCAGCACCCCCAAGAAAAATAGCGAAGCAACAACCACCGAAAATTGGCCCGCATGAAAGTCGTTATGCTGTTCACGAGCCTTCCAATCCGGGCTGCTCGTAGGCGAACCACCTGATCACAACTGAAGTATCAAGGACGAGATCTCTCAATGCGTGTCGCGGTCACTTCGAATCGTCGCGATGGTGCTCTCCCTACAAGACTGAGTGTTGAACAGCTCCTGAAGCTCAGCGATTGCACGTTAGACATGCCGGTTGACCTCAGGACCGAACACATCACCCAGATCACGTTCGGCCAAGCGAGACAGATGGGCGCTTCTAGTTAGACCAGCAGACCTTGCGGCATTGTCGATTCTCGCGAGTAACTCTTCGTCAACAGATACAAGACTTTTGCTTATAAAAGACATACATCGGGATATCCATTGTGTCGCCGCACGCCTGATCTTGGCCTAGGCAAGCTCAGGCTTTCACAGCTCGATTCCAGCGCGACAGCGTCACTGGCGCCGCGCTTTCGCACGCCCACGCGCTAAAACCGCTCGTCACCATAGTTTCGATCAGATCACTAGACGTCCTCATGCTGCCACCAGATGCATGTTCGACCGCAAACCATAATCCCTCAGACAGGGTTGCTTGCGTCAGGAAACACTCTACGTGCGGGCTACGGCTAATCCCATGCTCTTGGCTGCCTCGTACAGTGGCCCATCACCAGCCACGAACACAACGTCTTGTCCTATGAACGTCTCCCCAGCAGCTAAGTGGACAGCATCGTAACCCCGTAAGGAATGGATCTCGGACAAGGTTCCGGCACGCCGGACTAAATCGTCGGAGACTTCCACGATGTCAATCTGCTGATAGAGCACTTCAAGATCAATCACCGCCGTGCGTAAGGCCCTCGTGCTCAACCGTCCAAGCCGGGTAGCCATGGCCAGCGCTGCACGGCATTCGGCGTAAAGAAGCCGAACCCCGGCGACATGATCAGCTTGGTCCCATAAGAGACTGGCCCGTTCAGAGCCTGATTCTTCAACGAAGAGTGGCACAAGGGAAGAAGTATCGAAATAGGCAATCAATTGCGCTGATCCGTGATAAGTGGGCTCACCGCATGCCTCGGACGTACCCGTTTGGTAGGGGCATTCTGCTTTACGGCCGTGGCCGGTGTCACGATCCCTTCTCTGATCAGGTAATCCAGTGTCCTCTCTCTTCCGATTGGGGTAATCTTGGCTATTGCCCGACCGCGATCGGTGACAATGAGCTCATCACCGCTGCCAACCTTCGCAAGATAGCGGCTGAGATTGTTCTTCAGTTCCCGAACGCCAACTTCCATGTTCTACCTCCCAGTAGCTACTTACAAAGGCTTATTGTAGCTACCAACAGAGAGTCTCCAGGCTTATAATAGGTTCTTGCTCCAAGCGGAGTGCTCTCTAGGCCCCGGTATCAGCGTGCGCGCGGCTTGAAGAATCAATCGCTGAGGGCCAGAAGGCTAAGACGATAGCACGGCTGCCTGCGATGAAACGGTAGCAATAATGCTAGCCACGAGGTCACGATCCCACCCAAAGTGCTAGCTGCGCTCATTTCGGAAATCTATGCCGACCCTCGACTATTCACTATTCATCCATGGTCATCTGTGAGCATCATTGCGCCCCCACAGGGTATGTTCATCATACGTTGTCATGAATGAGTAGGCTCAGGCAAAATCTCGTGACACACAGTGTGCCAGGGGCCGAGCTTCCCGGCGATCCCCATGAGTCCTAAGAATCAGGGAGGCTGCACCTCGATATCTCATCATTGGCCACCTAGGTTCTCACTTCCTCGTCATGGGGCTCTGGACCATTCAGAGCTTCTAGAGCACTGAGTGATGGTGAACCTGGTTTCGGAGGTGCTGCGGTCAAGATTCGCACGCCGAAGATCGCCCCCGGTATGCCTTCTCCTGACTCATCGTCCCCCGCCTTTGGGTGGCTGTGGTAAATCTCACTTCGAGGTATCTGAGGTGGCAAGGAGTATGTACTCCATCAGTACACTGTAGGCATGAGCGCAGTGGAGGACAGGCACAAAGGCAGGATCAATCTCAGAGTCGATTCCGATCAAGAGGCTCGCCTGCGGGCCGCTGCTGAGGCGAACGGGGAGAGTCTGACTGGCTTTCTTCTCGCTGCTGGAGCAGAGCGTGCGGACGTGGTGCTTGAGAGAAAACGGCGTATTGCTATCGACGCAGATGCCTTCGAGAAGTTTCTTGGCGCTCTTGATGCCGAGCCCGAGCCGATGCGCACCCTCGTACGGTATGCCTCAGAACCAGGTCCGATCCCCTCGCAGTGACGGCTGACTCCCTGCAGCCAATTGAGCTACTCTCGACCTCCCACAACGTGGATGGTTTTGACTCTGGAATGCCCGACCTCGACCGCTGGCTTCGCAGGTCGGCCGAGGTGGCATTCGCCGCAGGTACGGCAGCAACCTACGTGTTGTGTAGGGGTAATGTCGTCGTTGGCTATTACGCCTTGGCGATGAGTTCGGTGCTTCACTCTACAGCCCCTTCTCGCCTTCACCGAGGAATGCCCGACCCAGTACCCGTTGTTCTCTTGGCTCGTCTCGCGATTGATCGGGGCGAGCAGGGTCACCACCTTGGGGGGTATCTACTCGTCGATGCCCTCCGGCGCTGCGTGAGGGGTGGAAAAGAGTTCGGCGCAAGGGCCGTGGTGGTCGATGCCATCAACGAGAAAGCCATAGATTTCTACCGACACTTTGACTTCCACCCCTTAGATGACCGTCGGCTATGGCGGCGGCTCAGTGATATCGCAGTCAGCCTCGGTGAGTGATGCCGAAGCCAGGGAACATCCTGAGAAGTGGCTAATCTGCCTGGAAGATTGGTCGCCGGATGCACTCATTATCGGCTGAGACGTGGTTACATACGTTCGGAGCTCGACTGAACCTCATCAACGGGTTGACGCAGTGCGATCACCGTATCACTGGCAACCGTGGATGGCACCACACACTTGTCGGATTCTCCCGGTCACTGCATCGGGGCCTACTTTGAAACGAAGACACCGACCTTCAGGTTTGATCCAGGTAATGGAGCCTCTGGTCATGGCCCATCGCGACAAAAGTGCAAATCGTCCCTTGAGATCCTGAGGTAAACTCACTTCTGAGCTCGATGTTTGTGGCGCGCTCGGAGAGATTCGAACTCCCAACCGCCTGATCCGAAGTTATGTGCATGCTTTTTCACCTGTCGCCAATCTGTCTCTGTTGCATTCATTATGGCAGCTCAGATCTGGTAAATTTAGAAAGCCAGGCCCGAGCGCGATCCGGCATGCCCAAAAATGATTGGGAAAGTTGGGTTGCAGTTGGGTTGAGAACAGAGCTGAAGACAAGTGCAGACTATTCATTAGATCTCGATCCAATGCAGCGCTCAGGGTTACGCTAGCCCATTCCCAAAGCTGTCGTCCTCTGAGGCCACGCATATTTACCCGGCGCTCTTTGAGGTGATCTATAATCACCACATCTGTTGGTTCTCTGATGGAGGGCACAGTCATTGCCAAATTGGCACAACGTTTTGTCTGTCAAGTTGAAGCAATACGCCAGTGAAAGGCGGGCCATCGTCAGCGAAACCTAATTTTGTCCGTGCCACCTTAGTTAGAGGACCTCAAGAGCTTAAAGTGTCCCATCAGGGACCCAGATGATACCGGAAGGACCTCCATATTGCACGGTCTTTGACCTTAAAAACACTCAGCACACAATCTTTCTGTCAAGGTCGGAGTTCCCCCTGAAGCCCTCTTCTGATGCAGTCTACTGGACCTGTGAAGAGAGTGCCCAGCTGTAGCAGGCACGTAAAAAAGCTGGTCACCTGGGGTAATGCACTTTTGGACAGGGCGCCTCGGTCTAGGCTCGTTACGAACTCGATGCCTCTGACGCCGAGATTGTTGGTACAGGCGCAGGCAGTGACGGCGGAGAACCACAGTTTCCGACCTGGTAGGCGGTATCGACGTACCCGTAGGCAATCGAGACATAAGCATTTGCTTTAGCTATGTAGCCGTTTGTCGTAGACACTGCGCTGTTGATACCGGTGTTGGCTGCGGAAATAGCAGATTGAACTTGGCTGCTCGTCGGCGTGCCACTTGGTACATAGTCTGGTAGTGCCGATTCTGCCGATTGAAGGAAACTGAAATCGCTCTGTAACTGCTGGATCTCAGACTGTACAGATGCGATGCCAGGAAGGACGTCTTGCGTGGCATCGTATCCGACATCTTGTGTCGCATCGTAAGCCACGTCCTCATTAGCCTCGTATCCAACGTCTTCTTCTGCCTCGTAGCAGACCCCATTGCCGCTTCCGGTGCCGTATTGATTGACCATTGATTGGGTTGTCGCTAAATAAGCTTTCGTCTGAGAGAGCGCGGTGTTTTCAGAACCGAGTCCCTGTTGAGTATCAGCCACGTCAGTAGATAACTGCGATTCGTCGCCCTGTAAACCCGACAGATCACTGTTTACCGTACTCGCGCCGTTCTGAATAGCCTTCTTCTCTTTGCTGTTCTGAGCAGCGGCTGCTTGCTCCTGTTGCTGTGCCTCTGCGGCGGCTGCTTGCTCCTGTTGCTGTGCCTCTGCAGCGGCCTGGGCGCTCCGCTCGTTGGTATTGGCCTCATTGTTGATCGATGCTACTTCACTATTGTAGGTCGACATAGTTCCAGGGATTAGTCTAAGGTTGCTTATCTGCCCATCGGACTGTGGAAATGCAATGGATAGTTGCGTCGAGGTGACTGTGCCTGCGATATTAGTACCTCCGAAGCTAAGGTTGACAGACTTGCCAGAAACCGTGCCGCTAAAGGAGACAGAGTTGTGATGGGCAAAATCGCCTGAAGACGACAGGTAAGTGAGAGTAAGTGATCCAACCGCATTGCTGCCGGTGATCGTCCAGGTGAGAATGGCGGCTCCGTTAGATGCGTTCTTGGTAACCCAGGAACTCGCCAACATTGTATTGCTCCCAGCGTTCGTAACATTGTTTGACGATCCGCACGACGCAAGAAGTAGTGCGCATGCACCGAGCGCTAAAACCACCTTTGATCTATATTGCATATCACTACCTCTTATACGGAACCGCAAGAACGTCTGCGCTAGAGTGCTAACAGCGAATCGTCGAGTTTTTTGCTCACCGAGATCTCCCAACCACCCTTACACAAACACCTCTTCGGATCCTGGTTCGAACCCAGGATAGCCGATAGCGCCAAGAGTTTAGTATCAGGAGGATTGATCATTACCGATCGACCACCTGTTGCCACTGGAGAGCCCCCTTCTCCCCGATCCACTTCGTTAACGAAGCGAGCAGTGAGGGGTTGTCGCGATGATGCCGCCAAGAACGAATCGATCGCTGGCTTGGCGATGGTCGTGCCTGCAGCAACGAACTTACATTGGGTCACACACACCCCACCATCGCGTTCGATTCCCACCAGATCGATCCCGGTGTCTCGCTCTCCAGCCAGGCGCTCGGGCCAGTCCATCCAGGTGAACATCTTCTCGAACCGATCGGCAAAGAGTGAGTCCGTCATAAGATAGGCGCGCATCATGTGCTCATAGGCCGTTCCTTGTTGCGAAGTACTGGTGGCAAGGCGCTCAAGCTTGGCAAGTAGATCGGCTAGGTCATGGAACTACTGTAATCGATACTCAGGAGATGTTTTGGAAGAACATTAAATCTCGCCCACCCCTAGGGCCCCTTGATTGCGTCACTGTAATCGCTGGGCCCGGAGGGAAGTTGAAGAATAAAAGGAACCAGCGTGAGATCATACCAATTGGCACCGTTTAAGCTTTCGTTCTTTCGTCGTTGTACGGCCAATGGGATGACCGGAAAAGTTTTCCCTCCGCCATAGAACACGGATAGGGTTTTGACGCCTTGGGAAACCGACAATTCTTGCAAAGCCTTCATTAATTTGGTGAGTTGGCGAGCATCCGTTCCGTTGCCGCTCCCAACTTTGATCATCAAGACTTCATCCTCAACAGTGATTTCGTCGCATTTAAGGGAAGGTTTCACCACTTCGATTGGTAAGCCTATACATTCTACATTACCGGTGATAGAGTAGTTGACTGCATCGTCTGGCCCAACCCATTCTCGTTCCAGGAATTCGGAGGTGATGGATGGTAGATCCTTGGCAAACTGCAGTAGATTGCTGGTGCCCTCTTTAGCAAGCTGGTGAAAGTAGCTCTGGGTAAAGCGCTTGACCGGGCTGCCTCCTGCAGTGGTCATAATCTCGCTGTTCGTTGGTGGTTCATCCCCAGTAGCGATCCTGCGATCGTGGCGATTCTGGATTAGGTTGACCAGTCGCTCTTTGACGGGATCAGCGCAACAATCAACAATGTGGATCTCGACCCCAGACTGGCGCAAGCCTTCAAGCAATAGTCCCATCGCGGCCTGATCTTCGGTGGGCATCGAGTAACCCAGGATGAACACGCGATCGGCCTGTTGTAATTTTTCGAGCGCGTCGGACCAGAGTTGACGAATCACTGGGTTGGAGAGGTAGCGCGACTTCGTGGAAGACGGAGGGGCAATAAAGACCTCTCGCCCAGGAAGGTCTCTTCTGATCCTCGGGAGTTGATTCCCTGGTGGTGCTCCAAAGCTACCGACATCCGGCCAACGCTGCAAGGTGGTTCCAGTCGCATCGTTAGGGACCCAATACCAAGAGATTGAGCCATGGAGTTTGATCAGGCGAAAAGTGTTCTCCCACGGTTCTGGTTGGTCCAAATAGTCCCCTGCCATTGATCTGACCCCACCATGAACCGTCGTCGAAATTCTTGAATCGTCCGATTGCCTAGATGGTGGTAGGTGAGGAATGCGACGCAGGACATCACCGACACTGATGGGGTAACGGTCGAACATCGGCAAATACTGTGTGTTGACTCCACACTCCACCAGGTTGTCGTAATTGAAGCTGATCACCGTAGCTTGACGAATGTGCCAAGCAAAGAGGAGTTTGGCGAACCACTCTGGGAGTTGATCCTTGAGTACGCCTTGCTCGCGACGGGTCAGTACTTCTGCGATTGCACGACTAACCTTCATGAAGGCAGCTGACCGCTCAAGGTTCACATCGGCGCTTAAGTACGGCTGGGGTTCAGCCAAACGGGAAAGCCACTGCTCGAATCCCTCGTTCCCTCTTGGCCCCTCGAAGTACTCGTTCTGCAACTCGTTGAGAATCGGTTCAAGAAGCTCACTGGCGACAGGCATCACGTCATTGATCGCCTTAGAGAATCCAGCACCCAGGATGAACACGTCGTTTCGGACCAATGACGGCAGCCTGTTCTCAATTTCGCTTGCCATCTGCACCTCCCGATCAAGAGCCTAGGGAGTTGGTCAGACGTTGGTTCTATCATCATTCGCTATTTGAGTGTCAAGTAGTCGTGAACATTGGTGGCAGGGTCATTCACCCCGCCACCCGATCATCCACCCGGCTGTTCATCATTTGACAAACTCCATCAACGATGACTTTGGCACCACGCTGCATGCACCCTGCTGTTGAGTGGATGGCACGGATTGCCTCCTCAGATCCACCAGCCCAGGAGCTGACATAACCAAAGGAGTACTCACCAGTGTCAACGCCGAGGGCTCCACAGACGACAAAGGCGACCGACTCAGCTTCAAGTTCTGCGAGGGGTCGATTGCTCTCCCCCTCGTGCAAGATCGCATGGGCGAGTTCATGGGCCTTCCAAGGGTCTTGACCTGATGTAGTGGAGAGTTCGCCGGTGAGATGAGAATCTCTCGCGTGTCATGACGGCACAGACCGTTGATCTCTGCCGGGAGCTCTTGCCGACTGACCAGAAAGCCTTGGGCACTCGCGACTGCTTCGAGTCGTTCAGAGAGCTGAGCGGAATCTGTACCGATTAGCTTGTGGGCCGCCACTGGGAGATCATCACCTTCGGTCTGAGAAAGGTCAAAGACTGGTACCCAGCGAAACCCTCGGATCTCGGGATCTGCGTCTTCATTCTTATCTCGGTAGATCAACAGGGCCACGATATAGATCGCTTTCTCGCCGCGCTTGACACCGCGGCCGAGTTGGCCCCAGTTGTTAAACCCTGCGACTCGGGTAGCGTCGGGGCGTTGTAAGGCGATGAGCATGACGTTCTTCGGACTATAGGTATGAAAGCGAGCTTGAGATGAAAGATAGTTCTGCCAGGCCCATGATGTTCCAAGCTCTGCGACACCGTGGGCGAGTTGGGCAAGTAGGGATCAGTGATCGGTAGCCATCTTGTTTCTCTTTCGTTTGGTTCAGGTGATGCACCCGATGCAACCGGAGAGACGAGCTGGCGTAATAGCCCGGAGTGCAACGAGTACATTTCAGGGCTTGGAGCCAGCACGGATCGACGGTAGGGTGCAAAGCACCTGGGCCAAGCGAAGGAGTCAAGGAGCTAGCAATCGGATGCGTTCTTTAAGGCCGTCCAGATGCGAGAAGCGAGAGCATCGATTCACGGACGATCGACTCTCGATGCTCCCCGGACGCAAGGCCCTCCAGGGTCGAGGAAATGCGGTCGCCTAGCACGGCTACACGTGGAGATAAACCGAGGGCCGGGGCCCCAAAGCGCGAGCGTCAAGCTCGCGCGAAGGGGACCTGGGCCCTTGATAGTTGTATAGAGAATTTCAACACGCTCATCAACGGCGACCTCGCCTAGATCGGTCTTCTCACCGCAGAATCTCCCCGATCCTCTCGGCAGCACGCTGGTCCTCTTCGCCGACTGCATCGGTGTAATGGCGAGCCATATGGGTGGTAGACCACCCCATCCGAGCCTGTTTCTGGCGCTCACTCACGACGGAATCTAAGACCGTGGCGGCAAAGTGACGGAATGAGTGCAGATGGATGTCCGGAGCGATTCCGTGACGAGCTCTAAAGCTTGCGAAGTTCTTCGTGAACACATCGGGATACGGTGGGGTCGTACCTCCTGGAACAAACGAGAACAAGAACGCATCCTCGCCTAGTTCACATTCTGCTCGTGTGGCAAGGTCGAGCTGTTCGTCTCTCAGTTGTGCCAAGAGTCCAAGGGTCTTGGCATCGACCGAGAGTTTTCTCACCGATACTTTGGTCTTTGGAGCCTTCACCGAGATCCCACCGGCCCCAATGACGACTCCCTCATCGACTCGGAGCTCCCCAGTCACAAAGTTGATGTCATTGAGTCTGAGTGCCCCAATCTCACCCCGTCGCATCCCGGTCGCAATCGCTAGGCGGACAAAGACATAGAGCCGAAGGTCATCCCCTTTGGCAAGGGTTGCAAGAATTGCTCGCACCTCTTCGACACTCGGGGCACGAACTGGTTCACGACGATGGCCCTTGGGACGTTCAGCTCCAGAGACGGGGTTGGGGATCATGCCATTGGACCACTTGCCAGCGAGCTTGCAGGCTCGATGCAGGATGGCCCTGACCTGTCTGATCCCAGACTCACCGAGCCCATGATCTGAGAGTTCACGAAAGTACTGCTCGACTTCGTAGATCCCCGTTTGGGCAATGGGTCTTTCGCCGATGCGATCGCGGATATGGCTATCCCAGAGTTGTTGATAGCTCAGTTGTGTTTTGGGTGAGAGATCTTCCCAACCGTTTGCCTTCCAGGCTGCGATCGCATCGTTAAAGGTTGTTCGCTTTCCCCACTTCGATCCCTCAGAGACGGGTTCTGGAATCTCATCTAAGAGGAGCAACTGGCGAGCGAGTTCACGTTCGGCATCTCGCTTTGGGCCAACGAAGGTGAAGTAGCGGTGCCTGATCTTACCTGAGGGATCCCTGCCAACAAAGATCCTTAGCTCCCACACGTTGGGTGGTCTTCTCAAACGAATCGACCCTGCCATGGACACCTCCCGTGACAAATGTTGGGTTTTGTGTTGGGTTGAGAGGGATCTTAGCTTGGGTTCAGAGAAGTTACCACCTCTGAACTGGGAGAACTTGCGCGCTCGGAGAGATTCGAACTCCCAACCGCCTGATCCGAAGTCAGGTGCTCTATCCGTTGAGCTACGAGCGCATCTCCTACATGATAGTCAATGCCGCGGTATCCGGCGCGATCGGACAACCGAGGTCACTGTTACCCATCAGGTAGGCATCGACGTGGTACGCCACCGATCGCCCCTCAGCAATGGCCCAGACAATCAGTGATTGTCCACGACGAGCATCTCCAGCAGCGAAGACTCCTTCCAGCGAGGTAACAAAGCAGTCATCGACTTGGATGGTTCCCCGTTCCGAAAGAGCTGGCCGTTGTGCGAGATCAAACATCGATAGATCTGGTCCAAGAAAGCCCATCGCCAACAGTACGAGGTCCGCCTCAATACGACGCTCGGTACTAGGTACTCGCTGAAGTTTGCCGTCTTCGCTCATTGCCACTTCGGCAGTGATGAGAGCAGTCACCTGACCCGATGCATTGAGCTCGAATTGAACTGTCTCTCGAGCAAAGACGCGGTCTCCCCCCTCTTCGTGGGCCGAGGAGATCCGGAAGAGCGGCGGATACATTGGCCAAGGCGCGGTCTCTGGACGGCTATCTGACGGTCGCGGCATGATCTCCAGCTGGATAACTTCTTTCGCTCCCTGTCGCAGTGCAGTGCCCAAGCAGTCGGCCCCAGTATCACCTCCACCGAGAATTACCACCCGCTTGTCTGTCGCCACGATTGGAGGTTCATAGGAACGATCATGCACAGCACGATTCGCATGGGGTAGGTACTCCATGGCAGGGAGAATACCGGCCCCTTCACTACCTGGTACCGCAATGAGACGTGGACGAGTAGCACCCAGCGCGAGAACGACGGCATCAAAATCGGCTCGTAACTGTGCAAACGAGAGATCGCGACCGACCGTAGTGTTCGGGAAGAATACGATACCTTCTGCCGTCAACTGCGCTAGCCGGCGATCAAGGATCGCCTTCTCCATTTTGAACTCCGGTATCCCATAACGCAAAAGTCCGCCGATCCGATCAGCACGTTCAAAGACCGTCACCGCGTGTCCTGCACGAACGAGCTGCTGCGCTGCGGCCAATCCAGCGGGTCCTGATCCAACGATCGCTACCTTGTAACCCGTAGGGTGTGCCACCCGAATCGGTTCGACCCAACCGTGAGCAAAGGCCATCTCGCTAATCGATTTCTCGATATATTCAATGGTGACCGCGTCTCGATTCAAGGCAAGAACGCAGGCCGTCTCGCAGGGAGCCGGACAGAGACGTCCAGTGAACTCTGGGAAGTTATTTGTCGCATGTAAACGTTCAGCAGCACTCGCCCATCGGTCTTTGCCAACCAGTTCATTCCATTCAGGAATCAAGTTCCCTAAGGGGCATCCTCGGTGGCAGAATGGGATACCACAGTCCATACACCGCTGTGCTTGCACGATCTGTTCAGCGACATCATCCTCGGCGTAGACCTCATTCCAATCCCTCAGGCGAAGCGCTACCGGACGGCGTACTGGATTGCGACGGGTGAATTTGAGAAAGCCTCTTGGGTCAGCCGCCATCAGTACCCCCGATCGAGTGTCGTGATCGCGTAGCGGGCGCCTTGGCGACGGTGAGCTCGATCCTGGAGAACGACGCGTTTAAGATCCTTTGGGTAGACACAGACGAAACTGCGCAACCAACCACCTTGTGCCGCCAAGATTGAGGACGCCTTCGCAGACCCCGTCAAGCGAGCATGTCGTTCGAGTAGATCTTTCAACAGCGACTGTTGTTCCTCGTCAATTGGATCGAGGTCAACCATCTCCTGATTCACTCTGGTGGCAGCCTTTCCCGTAGGATCCCAGATGAAGGCCAGACCACCCGACATCCCAGCCGCGAAATTGCGTCCAATACTGCCGAGAATCACCACAACACCCCCTGTCATGTACTCACATCCATGGTCGCCGACACCCTCAACAACCGCACTCGCACCTGAGTTACGGACTGCAAAACGTTCTCCCGCCCGACCGTGGACAAAGAGTTCTCCTTTGGTCGCCCCATACAGGGCAACATTGCCGATGACGACCGCCTTCTCTGCCACCACGCCAACGGACATCGGAGGAGCAATGACGAGACGCCCCCCTGAGAGACCCTTACCCACATAATCATTCGCGTCACCACGAAGCTCCATGGTGATGCCAGGGGGGACAAAGGCCCCAAAGCTCTGTCCGGCTGAGCCATCAAAGACCAACGAGACGGTATCAGGTGGCAGATAGTCGGTACCATACCGTCGCGTGATGAGATCGCCCAGGGTCGCGCCGACGGCACGGTCAGTGTTGTGGATCTCATACTGTAATCGAATTGATCCTGACCTGTCGAGCCGTGGCTCGACCGCCTCAACAATTTGTGCATTCATGCTGTTTTTCAGGATGTTTTCCTGAGATCCAGGACGAAATCGGCGCGGCGCTCCTTCCTTGCGATAGGTCAGCCGGTCGAGTCCTAACAGTTGAGCCGCCGAGGCGTCACGTGGTTGCAGGAGGTCCGCACGGCCAATCGCCTCATCGAGCGTGCGAAGCCCAAGTTGAGCGAGATAGGCACGCACCTCCTCGGCAATATACTCAAAAAATGTCTCGACAAACTCGGGCTTTCCGGTGAACTTGCTCCGCAACTCGGGGTTCTGCGTAGCGATGCCCACGGGACAGGTGTCGAGATGGCAGGCGCGCATCATAATGCAACCGGACACCACGAGCGGAGCCGTTGCAAACCCATACTCCTCAGCACCAAGGAGAGCGGCGACGATGACATCGCGACCGGTCTTGAGTTGCCCATCAACTTGTACGACTACTCGATCGCGAAGTCCATTAACGACAAGCGTCTGCACCGTCTCAGCTAGCCCCAGCTCCCACGGCCCTCCCGCATGTTTGAGGGAGTTCAGCGGTGCGGCACCGGTGCCACCATCTCCGCCTGAGATGAGGACAACGTCGGCGTGGGCTTTGACCACCCCAGCAGCAACCGTTCCCACTCCGACCTCTGAGACGAGCTTGACATGCACTCGCGCCCTAGGATTGGCTGACTTCAGGTCATAGATGAGTTGCGCGAGATCTTCGATCGAGTAGATGTCATGGTGAGGAGGTGGAGAGATCAGGCCAACTCCCGGGGTGGAGTTTCTCGTCTTGGCGATCCAAGGATAGACCTTCTCGCCCGGGAGTTGCCCACCCTCTCCTGGCTTTGCCCCTTGGGCCATCTTGATCTGGATATCATCGGCCGCACTCAGGTACTCAATCGAGACCCCGAAGCGACCCGAAGCGATTTGACGAATCCTGGAACGCCGATCGGTGCCGTCCGGCGCTGGTTTTGATCGCTCGGGATCCTCTCCACCCTCGCCGGTGTTGGAGCGTCCCCCAAGGTGATTCATGGCGATCGCCAGCGTCTCATGAGCCTCCTGTGAGATCGACCCATAGGACATAGCCCCCGTAGAGAATCGACTGATAATGGACTTGACCGACTCAACCTCCTCAATTGGAATCGGTTGAACACCATCTGACCGAAGCTCCAAAAGCCCTCGAAGAGTATTCGCACGTCGACCAAGGTCATCTACCAGTGAGGTATACCGCCGGAACACATCTTGTCGCCTTTTGCGCGTCGAGTGTTGGAGCAGAAAGACTGTTTCCGGGTTGAAGAGGTGGTACTCACCATCACGACGCCACTGATATTGGCCCCCCGTTGCCAGATTCTGATGGGCGAACTCCTCAGGGTGTTGGGTGTAGGCCCGATGGTGATGGGCCGCCACCACATCGGCGATCTCCACGAGAGTAGCTCCCCCCATGGGTGAGCGAGCCCCAGGAAAGTATTCGTCGACGACCTCTTGACTGAGGCCGTAGATCTCAAAGATCTGCGCACCGGTGTACGAACCGATCGTCGAGATTCCCATCTTCGACATAATCTTGATAATCCCCTTGGTGGCCGCCTTCACGTAGTTACGGACCGCCACCCGCGGAGCGATATCGGGCAACACACCCTCACGGATGAGGTCAACGATGGAGTCGAACGCGAGATAGGGATTGACCGCCGCAGCACCAAAACTAATAAGGGCTGCAAAGTGGTGAACTTCTCGCGCATCGCCACACTCGATCACCAACCCAGCCTGAGTGCGTAGTTTGGCGCGCACAAGATGGTGATGAATCGCGGATACCGCCAAGAGCGACGGGATCGGAGCGTGTTCCCAGTCGGCATGGCGATCCGAAAGAATCACCACCGCGAACCCATCCCGAATCGCCTCCTCAGCGGCTACCCGGATAGTGGCAAGTGCTTTTTGGAGTCCCTTTGCACCCTCCCCGACGGGATAGAGGATATCGATAACTTTTGCATTCAAATCCGGGTACTCACCATCGTCATTGATATAGATGAGTTTGGCGAGTTCATCGTTATCGATCACTGGGTGCGGAAGATGTATCTGGCGCACTGACGCCGGCCCAGGCTCAAGCAGATTCTTCTCGGGCCCGATCACCCCTTCATACGAGGTAACCAACTCCTCCCGAATCGCATCAAGTGGGGGGTTGGTTACCTGGGCAAAACGTTGATAGAAGAAGTCAAAGAAGGGCCGGGGGAGCCGCGAGCGAGCTGCCAGGGGTGTGTCTGAGCCCATCGAACCGATGGGCTCCTGACCCTGAGTAGCCATCGGCAAGACGATGAGGCGCAGCTCCTCCTCGGTATAGCCAAACAACTGCTGGCGTTGCACAACCGATCCGTGCTGGGGAACCAACATATACCGCGGCGGCAGCGAACTCAACGAGACTTGATGCTCGCGCAGCCAGTCACCCCATGGTCGCATCGTGGCGAGTGACTCCTTGACCTCAGCGTCGTCAAGTATGGTCCCTTTGCTGGTGTCCACTAGGAAGATTCTGCCTGGTTCCAACCTTCCACGCGCGACCACCGACGAGGATGGGATGTCGATCACGCCGACCTCGGAGGCGAGCACGACAATTCCTTCGTCAGTGATCCAGTAGCGCGCAGGACGAAGGCCGTTGCGATCGAGCACCCCACCCACCATCTCTCCGTCGGTGAAGACCACTGCTGCTGGCCCATCCCAAGGCTCCATCAGTGAGGCATGGAATCGGTAGAAGTCGCGAACCCTGGCATCCATCGAGGTATTGGCCTCCCATGCCTCAGGGATCATCATCATGATGGCGTGCGGGAGGGAGCGACCGTGGAGGGCAAGCATCTCGAAGACGCCATCCAACGAAGCCGAATCGGACTCGGACACATCGACAAGTGGGAAGGCATCAGCGATATCGCCTTCAACTAACTCTGAGGATAACTGCGATTCTCGAGCTCGCATCCAGTTGCGATTGCCGTCGATGGTGTTGATCTCGCCGTTGTGCGCGATCATGCGGAAGGGTTGTGCAAGTCTCCACGACGGGAACGTGTTGGTCGAGAAGCGAGAGTGAACCAACACAATACCCGTTGAAAGCTGATCATTCTGAAGATCAAGAAAATACTGCTGTACCTGAGGGGCAGAAAGCATTCCCTTGTAGATAAAGGTACGACCCGACAGCGACGGAAAGTACAGCTCTGGTATCGATTGCTCAATCTTGCGACGCAAGAGCCAAGCCTTGCGTTCGAGTTGTATTCCCGTCGTTCCTTGACGATCCTCCAAAAACAACTGCACCATGTCGGGTTCGCAGGCTTGCGAGCCAGCACCGAGGATCTGAGGGTTGCGGGGTACTTCACGACGATCGATAATCCGCCAACTTGATTGATCGAGGAGTTGTTGCAGCTGCGCAAGTAGTTCCGCTCTGTCGCCATCAAGGAACAGAAGACCAGTAACATAGGCACCCGCTGTCGGCAGCTCCCGATCACGTCTCCAAAACACGTCAGGGTTCTGAATGAGGATACCTGCGCCATCCCCGGTATCAGGGTCAGAACCCTTCGCGCCACGATGTTCGAGATTGACGAGCGCGTCAAGTCCCATCTGGATGAGCTTGTGCGAACCCTTCCCATGGAGATCGGCAAGAAATGCAATCCCACAGGCGTCGTGCTCTAGACCTCGGGGGTACAGCGGTGGCATTGGGGTCGGTAACACCTGGCGGACCTCTCTCGTGTTGTACGGCAGAAGGGACCCCATTGACCCGTAGGCAATTCATCATAGGGCACGATAGCCGTCGAGCCACCCTCAAGATCTTTCTCCGTTGAAAGATCGCTGAACCCCCTCGATCATGGGCGCATCCTCGCCACCCAGAGACGGGTTCGCATGCAACAGACCCGGTACCGAGGCCGAACGTCGAAGATCTTTTCAGTTGTTTTGGGGAGTTGAGAACCTACACTGATACCTTGTGCAGTTCTGTGTCGAGGTAAAGCGGTAAGTGTCAACCCCGTTCTTAGGTGCCATCTTCGGCTTCAACCTCGTGGATCTGGTCATCCTCGCTCTCGTCGCGTTCTCCGCTGCTCGAGGGCTGAAGGTAGGCGCAACCATCCAACTCGGCTCCTACATCGGGTTTTGGGTTGGACTTCTCGCCGGTGCGGTGATCGCGCCCTACGCGGCCGCACCACTTCCAGTCGGCATCGTACGCACGTTCATCTCGCTCGTGATTCTCTTTGGGCTCGCATCGATCACCTCGGCGCTGGGCAGGAGTCTCGGCAGCAGGATCAGCAGGAAACTCGACCGTTTCCATCTTGGAAAGATCGACGGCGGTGCAGGCGTCATCGTCTCCATCGCGGCGACCTTGTTGATCGTATGGATCGTCGCCGCACTGGCCCTCAATGCGCCCTTCCAAGCACTCTCCTCCGAGGTCTCGGGCTCAAGAATTGTTCAGGCTCTCGATGAAATTCTCCCTCCCGCTCCAAGCGTCTTCGCTCAGGTTGACGCACTCTTTTCCACGGCTGGTTTTCCTCCCGTCTTTGCTTCGATCCCACCGGCGTTGGCTGGTCCAGTGCCGCTACCAACATCTACTGAGGTCAAAGCGATCGAGGCAAAGGTCTCGGCCTCGGTGCTCAAGGTCGAGGGCCTCGCCTGTTCGGAGATCCAGGAGGGTTCAGCCTTTGTGGTTGCACCTGGCTATGTAGCGACCAACGCACACGTCGTGGCGGGCGAACCAAGTACCTATGTGATCCAGAATGGTTCACAACTCGCAGCAACGGTTATCTGGTACAACCCGCATCTCGATTTAGCGGTGTTGAAGGTCCCCGGGCTACAGGCTCCGGTCTTGCACTTTGATACCCAAGTTCAGCCACGTGGCACCCAGGCGGTTGTGCTGGGCTATCCCGAGGGTGGTCCACTGACGTATGGGTCTGCCGGAATCATGGCAGGCTTTGACGCCACTGGGCGCGACATCTACAACAAGGGCCTGACGACACGCCTGGTCTATGAGATCGACGCGATCGTCCGACCCGGTAACTCCGGTGGACCGTTAGTCAATTCTGCCGGCCAAGTGCTCGGCGTGGTGTTTTCCCGGTCCACTACCAATAACTATGTTGGTTTCGCGCTCGCCGCACCAGCAGTAGCCAAGGAGGTCCATGAGGCCCTCACCGAGCCGCAACATCGGGTCTCCACAGAGGGGTGTGTGCCGTAAACAGGCTTTCTCGATGGAGCTAGGCTGCTCTGGTATGGCTGAACTTATCGCGGACAATATCGTTGAGATCGATACCCAACTCGGCGGCTGGGAACACATCACTGCTGGCTATCTCGTTACCGGTGAAAGTCCTGTCTTGATCGAGACGGGCTCACAGAGCAGTGCTCCCCTACTCATCGCGGAACTCAACAACCTTGGCATTAGCCCCTCGGACCTTGCTGCTGTCGTGCTCACCCACATCCATCTCGACCACGCAGGAGGTGTCGGCGACATCGCCCGAGCATTCCCAAATGCGAAGGTCTACGTTCACCCAAACGGAGCCCGGCACCTCGCCGACCCGACACGCTTGATCGACTCAGCATCGAGGGTCTATGGGCCTCTCCTCGATTCGCTCTACGGGCGCCTGGATCCGACTCCCGCCGACCGAATCATCGCCGTGGAGGAGGGTGACACCATTCAGATCACCAAGGGATTGCATCTTGAGGCGCTCTTGACACCTGGCCATGCCAAACACCATCTATCCCTTTGGCATGAACCCACGGGGACAATGTTCTGTGGGGATGCGGTTGGAGTGAAGTTACCAGAGGTGGGAATCCTCTGGCCCGCGACCCCACCTCCTGACTTTGATCTTGAGCTAGCAACTCGGAGTTTGGACGCAATGAAGTCTCGCACTCCATCGCACCTCGCCTTTGCCCACTACGGTCGATTTGCCAATGCGGTCGACATCCTCGACGAAGGCAAGGACCTTCTTCGTGACTGGTGTCGGGTGGCAGAACAAGCGATGCATGACGGACGCGAGATCGAAACAGCGCTTGAGGAGGCGTTCGTTCCAGATCTGAAAGATCTTGATCCTCTGGCCCGCGACCGCCTCTTGACCTTAAGTGGCGTCCACGCCAACGCGATGGGGATCAACCGTTGGCTCACCAAGCGTAGTGGGCAGGGCCAGCACACGCCTCATGAACATCCAACTCGGCAAGAGGGTGGCGGAGGGAGTGGGATTTGAACCCACGGTACCCTTGCGGGTACAGCGGTTTTCGAGACCGCCCGATTCGGCCACTCTCGCATCCCTCCGAGCCGAAACCAGTTTACGGGAAATCAGCTCGATCTACGCCGTTGAAAGAAGCTTTGCAGCACGGCGCCAGCATCTTCAGCGAGAATGTCTGACACTACCTCGATCTCATGGTTGAGACGCGGATCTACACAGAGGTTGTAGAGTGACCCACACGCACCCGCCTTGGGATCGCGGGCGGCGAAAATGAGGCGGCGAACTCGCGCGAGCACAAGAGCCCCCGCACACATGGCGCACGGCTCTAACGTTACGTACACCTCAGCGTCTGACAGATAACGATCTCCCACCTCTAGCTGGGCTCTTTGGAGGGCAAGAAGCTCGGCGTGCGCCAAGGAACTCTGTTGAGCGACCGTCTCGTTATGGGCCTCTGCGACGACCTCGCCTCCAATGACAACGATCGCACCTACCGGGACCTCATCACGTTGATCAGCGCTCCTGGCGAGCGCTAAACACCGACGCATCCTCTCTTCGTCGCGGAGGCTCACGACCGACCCGCCTGCAGCTCAAGAAGAACATCCTGGACCCAGTCTGCATACTCCTTCGATAACACCACAATAGGGCGGGCAATGACCTCGGGGTTGACATAGTTATGTGCTGACTTAATAATCGATACAAGATGTCCTAGATGAGTCTCAAGTGTAAGAGCGGTGATCACGTACTCATCGGCGTTCTGCCAGCTCCCGTTCCAGTAGTACTTGGATTGGCACCCGGCCTGAATCTTGACACATGGAGTCAAATTCGAGGCGACAAGCTGATCACGGAGAGCAAGGCTCACCGTGGCCTCGTCCGTCGTCGTCTGAACTTCGAAGACTGGCAGGGAGATCTCTTCTGACACGTATCCATGGTACGTGCTGACCGCCCGGTCACCTCGCACCACACGAAAGAACAGGGGTTCATCCATTGACTGGCTTTCGCCGCGATATGGGCCAACTTGCCCAACTATGCGGGATCATACTCCAGATCGATTCGGTTGCCAGTGAAACACCGGCCCGCCCTGGTGACCGGTAAACTAGTATGTTTCCTGCTAGCGCTCGTAGCTCAACGGATAGAGCATCTGACTACGGATCAGAAGGTTGGGAGTTCGAATCTCTCCGAGCGCGCCAAAGGCATCCAGTTCATAGGTAGTTCTGCCGTATCTGACTCAGATAAACCCGTTGAACTGGACCTAGGGGCTGGACCTAGGGGCTGGGACATCCACATGGATGTCAGGAGAGCCATTTATTCCATTATGGTCCGGTTTATGCACCCATCCGAAGGTAGCAAGTGCTACCATGCCCATCCAGAAAATCGCACCAATGGCTAAATGAAGATCTTGTACACCTGGAGGTGCCTTGAGAACCGCCGAAAACGCACCGGCAACTACCTGGACCAAAAACATGGTTGCGTCGAATACGATCAACGGACCGGCACCAAGTGAACGCCAGTTCCTCCAGGCTCGAAGCAGAACGACGGCGATGGCCAAGCCACCGATAGCTACCATCCCTCGATGTAGAAACTGGGCAACAATCAAGCGGGCAGGTGCGGCATTGAAGGAACACACCGGCCAACCGGGACAGGCTTTTGCCGCCCCTGAGTCGACCACGAAAGCTCCAGTTATGATTATGGCCAAGGTAGCGAGAACACCCGTGATCGCCAAACGGAGCATATAGCTGTCAGTCGTATGAGTTGGTCCACCGGTTGCACGTGTAGGCGCGATGAAGGCAGCGGTAGCGACCACGGTAACGATGCCAAGTTCGATGAGGCCGGTGACGAGATGCATGCCGACCGTTATCGGGGCGTTGTGAGTCAGGACGGTAATGGCTCCAAGCACGACCTGCACGAGAATGATCCCGCAGGAAATGAGAGCCGGCACGAAGACGCTCCGCAAATGTCGCGCATGACGCCAGGCGAGATAACCAGTGTAAAACACCAGAACGCTCACTATTGCCGCGATGTAGCGGTGGAACTGCTCCATCGCGGAGTGAAAGTTATCTATTGGTGCTAGATGTCCATTACATAGTGGCCAGCTCCGGCAGCCCATCCCCGAGTGTGTCACACGAACGGTACTTCCTAGGACAACCAGCAAGTAGGTTGCAATCAAAGCAATCAACGAAACCCTGCGCACAATAGTAGGGCAGACCAAGAATGATCGATCAGACGCTGCAGTGTCCATATAGCCCCCTAGCCAAGCAGTGCCACAACAGATAACACACCCGGCTTACTTGTTGCATCGCCGGACTTATTTGCCACCACCAATCGCATCATTCTATTCCTGACAACAAAAAGGTGCAAATGTGTTGATGAATCTGCGTGTAATGCGTACTTCACTCCCGCATTCAAAGCGCACGAGACTAGCGTATCGTTGGCGCGAGTGATATTATGGTTAGAGATCAATACCGTTAACTTAGTACCACATCTATGCTCTACTGGGTTTCGGGAGATGCTGATGCCAAGACCCGGGTGGAGAAAACAACCAGAGGATTCACGACTGACCGATCATCTCTCGATCGGAGTTCTCACCTGTACCTTCTCGAGAGAGCTCATCGATTCGATACTCAGCTCAACGGGTAAAGTCCAACAACGGGTAAAGTCCAACAGCGCATCCGACTCCTCCCATCACGGGTGATGATCTATTACATCCTGGCTCTCTCGCTCTATCCCCAGGACTCCTATGAGGAGGTCATGCGTCACTTAAGCGAGGGACTTCGTTGGGCAGATCAGTTCAGGTCCACTTGGAGTGTTCCCTCGAAGGTGGCGATCTTTAAGGCTCGCCTACGCTTGGGAGCCGAACCCATGAAGCGGCTCTACGAGGCAGTTGCAAAGCCTCTGGCAGTACCTGGTGATGCGGGTGCCTTCTATCGGGGGTTACGTCTTGTTGCGATCGACGGAACGAGCCTGAGCGTCGCTGATTCTGCCGAGAACCTTGCTCACTTTGCAAAGCCAACCACCCCTCTCGGGGAAGCCGCCTATGCCAAAGCAAGAATCGTCGGTCTCCTAGAGTGTGGCACCCATACGATCTTTGCGGCCAACGTCGGTCCCTATAGCACTGCTGAGCAGGTATTGGCCCAAGGTGTGATCGATCAACTCAAACCAGGGATGCTCTGTCTTGGTGATCGTGGGTTCTTCTCCTATGATCTCTCACAGCAAGTAGCTAGCACGGGTGCCCAACTCTTATGGCGAGCAAAGGTTAACTATCGTATTGAAACAGTCGCCGAACTCGAGGATGGTTCCTACCTTGGCAATGTCTATCACCACAAGGACAGGGGAAAGAGACATTCAATGATGGTACGAGTCATTCCAGTATCACATCACCGAAGGTGAGGACCCTGATCTGTTCTACCGGCTCTTTTGCTCGATCACTGATCCTGAGATCGCACCAGCTCACGAGCTGGCCGCACTCTATGCAAAGCGTTGGGAGATCGAATCGGCCTTTGATGAACTAAAGACCCACCAGTTCGAGGCACGAAGGGTGCTCCGGTCACAATCCCCAGAGCTTGTCTACCAGGAGATCTGGGGGATGTTAGCCCTGCACGTTGGTATCAGAGAGCTCATGGATGATGTCTCTGCATCCTCTAGAGGGGACCCGCTATCGCTCTCGTTTCTTGGATCTCTCCGGATGCGCTCGCACCAGCGCGCTCATGAGTCCGGGTTTTTCCCCCAGAGGTCCTCGCTGAAGCCTTCAGCCGTGCCACCTGTCAAATACTTGACCAGGTACTACCAAAGCGACGCTTGCGCTCCAATCCCCGTGTCGTGCGAAAGCGGATGAGTCCCTATCCCACCAAGTATCCCAACCACTCCAATTGGCCTCAACCCTCTAGGGAGATCAAAGATCTCATCTATGTCATTGCGGCTGGTCCCTAAGTTAACGGTATTGCTCTATGGTGTGAAATCGTTAGGTGATGCACCAAGACCTGGAGTTCCAAGAACCCACGGGGATGACAAGATCGCTAAAGATCATCAAACTCACTACCACGACTGATCCACCGGATTCATCAACCCATTGGTCAACCAACACCATGGCAGCCCTAGCTGGTGTATCCCCCTCTACAGTGGGGAGGATCTGGCGAACCTTTGGCCTCAAGCCTCACATGGTCGAGACCTTCACTGTATCGAACGATCCAGAGTTCATGCGAGAACGTCAGAGATGTTGCTGGGATCTATCTCAACCCTCCTGAGGCGGCGATTGTTCTCTGTGTCGATGAAAAGACAAAGATCCAGGCACTGAACCGTACTCGGGCCCATGCTCCCCATGGTGCCAGGGGTTCCTCTGCGTCGTACGACCGAGTACAAGCGCAATGGTATTAGTAATCTCTACGCTGCCCTTGATGTCGCCTCGGGCAAGGTTATCACCAAGATGAGGAACGCCCACAGGGCAGTTGAATTCATTTCAGTTCTTAGAGCTTATCGACCGACAAGTATCCAAGGAGCTGGGAGTTCACGTTGTCTTAGACAACTACGCAGCCCATAAGACCGAGTCGGTGAGAACCTGGCTCCTAGCCCATCCCCGTTTCGAGTTCCACTTCACACCAACGTACTCGTCCTGGATGAACCAGGTAGAGAGATGGTTCTCAGCGTTAACCACCAAGTACCTCCAGCGCAGCGTCACCGAACTTAACAGAGGAATTACCAAGTGGACCAAAGCCTGGAACGAGAACCCCAAGCCCTTCATCTCGACCAAGAGCGCCGACGAGATCTTCGCTTCTATGCAGAAATACCTGGAGCCTATTGTTTCTCCGCAAACTTCTGAGGAGGGACACTAGGACGATGGAAGTCGTTGTCGAGTACCAACGGAAAGATCCGGATGCGTTCGATCCAAGCTGCTACGAAAGCAAATGGTTCGAGTGAGGACAGATGCTGTTCCATGTGAACGTGGGTGCAGATCACGTCAGAGCCTGCCACCTCGGCCGCCTGACATACTCGTTCGGGTTACGTAGTGCGAAGCCGGTAGGCAAAGAAGAATGGTTTCGCAGCTGAACGTAGCTGCTTGCTATCATGATAGCAAGCAGCTAGACTGAGAAGCCATGGCCGAAGCACTCGCCGCATTGTTTGTTCGTATTCCTGTCACCCAGGCGCGCCAACTCGACGCGAGAGCGCATGCCCTTGGACGTACAAAACAGGATCTTGTCTCTGGTCTGCTGGCTGAATCTCTAGAGGGCGAGCCACTAGGCCAAGGATATGTCGAGCGCTCTTTGGAGATCCCCATTGAGGAGGTTTTAACGCTTGATGAGTTGGCCCACTTCTTAAAACTCGACCCAGAGGCTATTATGGCACGGGTCAACGCCGGGGAACTGCCCGGTCGGTGCTTTGGCGACAAGTGGCGCTTCTCCCAACACGCTGTGCTCTCCTGGCTTGGCGGTTCCGATAGTCATCAAGGTTTGTCTGCGGGCTTTCGACCATCCGCCCAACGCCACTCCAAGGACGATCGCCCCTCGCAATAGCGCTACCCAAGACCTTGGGGTACCGAGCCATTACACCGTTATCGACTGCGGCCCAGACCGCTTGTCCGAGGAGATAGCTCGCTAGCTCGGTGAGGAAACTCTTTGGTACCACCGAAATCCTTGGTCAACACGTTCTTACTGCAAGCGTCTTAGAAGGTAAGTAGTGCGCACGTTCTACCGTCACTCAGGCCAAGCCTGGTCTACCCGATCCCGATTGGGCCCGTCCCACAATAGACGCATCCGTTTAGTCGATGCCGGTTCAAGCGACGGACGCTACACTCTGTTCTCCTTTCTCGTTTCTCTATCTTTGCCTTGGAATGCGTCACGCTATATCGACAAACAGTCGCACTGGACAGTGCGAAACGGACGCTATAGGCTGGTACCGCCGTTCCAGAACTGCTTGTTCCGGAGAGCTGACGACGCTGAACCGGGATCTCCCTTGAGGCAAAGCTGTTGAGCTTTATCGCCTCCATACGATTCGTGGCAACTCTTCGGGACCAGCGTCGATCAACTCGATTAGTTCAGCCTCAGCGACCGGAACTCCACCCCAGGCATCGACCCCAACGTTGATCATCCGTTCACGCTGACGCCACTTTTCATGCACATGTCCGTGGATGAGCCATTGGCCCCGATCGATAGGCCGAAATTCGACAAAACGCTCCGTCTCCCGACTGTCCCCATAGTAGGGGAAGTGCGATACCGTCACCGTACGGTCACCGAGTTGGATTTCCTCTTCACTTCCCAGGAGTACGAAACCTGCCGCACTATACTCAGCACGCCATTGGTCGACTTGACTTTTTTTCTTGGTGCGTAACCCCTCCCAGCACCGATCATGATTCCCGGGCACCAGCAACTTCGTCCCATGGAAGAGCCCAATAAGTTTAAGCATCTCAGAGATGGCACCCATCGCGACATCGCCAAGCACATAGACCTCATCTTCGGGGTCTACCCGATCATTCCAACGCTCAATCAGATCGATGTTCATATCATCGATGTTTCCGTAGGGACGATGGGTATGGTGGAGAATATTCTCATGTCCGAGATGCAAGTCCGAGGTCCACCATCGCTGTGTCATATCTTTGAGCGTAGCGCAGGCGTGATCGCACGGCACAGGCCGTGAAGACCTACGGGCACAAGTTGTCGTGTATAGGAGGCGTCGGCCAGCCAGAACGCGCAGACGACCGTGGGGACCAACCACATTGCATCGATAGCGGTCTGCAATCGACAGCGACGTGCAACTGGCCAGCGAGCTCTCCTATCCAATGGCGGCCTGCGTGTGTCCTCGCCAAGCCTTCGGCACACAGTCGTTGCCAAGCTCAGTAGCAACACCGATGCCCCTGGAGCTAAGCTGTGTTTACAGGACACACCTGTTGGAGATCATAAACCCGACCAGACATGGATTCTCAGCTGCCTCACGAACGGGCTACCCCTCAGTGGCCTCATCGATCAACGATAGATCCCGGCCGACATCTCTACGGGTTCGTACGGGGATCGAGGAAGCTTATCTTGGTTTCAAGCGATCGTCGCTGCAGCATCTCACGCACACTCCTTTCACAACAAGCCCCAGACACATGCACGATATTGTACCGACATCACCAATTTGGTGTTGGACTCAACCAAACCGTCACTGCTGGGATAAGATCGCCTCGATCTCCGCGAGTGGATCGCGCACCTTGGGCCCAAGTGCCTCGATACGAGCCCGATGGATGATGCCTGGGAATGGGAAGGGAGCCGCGTAGCCCTGCCCTACCGATGGTCCCCACTCATAGCCACAGGTGAGTCCTGCACCCACCCCGTTCCATCCCGCTGGCGGCACTCGTTCAACATGCAAGGACGCGCCGGCAGCATCGTCGAGTTGCAACAGTGCGTCTCCACCGTCTCGTTCGTCTTTGGTGAAGGCAAAGAGAACGGAGTGCGATCCAGCGGTGACCCGAGAGGTGCTCTTCACCGTGGTGATGGACTTCCCATACAGATTGAGGCTGTAGTGGACAAAGCCGTCGAGAAGATAGAGCGACCAACCTCCTAGTGCCGAACCCTGCGCCAACAAAACACCCGCAGGGGGGTCTCCTGGTTCCAAGGTGAAGTCGACAAGCAGACGATGCGACCGATACTTGAGATCGATCGCCACTGCCTCCGGGACCTGCGAAGCTCCCTGAAAATAGCGCATCATATCCACCGGTCCACGCTGGTCGGGTTTAGGGTGCACCAGAGCCCAGAGCACGCGATTGTCGAGTGGGAGCACCTGGTTCTGCTCGGCCTCCCGCCACCATCGTTCCTTCATCGATTCGAGCAGTTCAGGGTATTCGTTTGCCAGGTCTCGTGTCTCGGTGAGGTCGTGGGCTACATCGTAGAGTTCCCACTGGTCTTCATCAAAATCGTCGTTGGGGTTCTTGTCATCATAGAGCGGGGCGATCGGATGGAAGGTGACAGCCTTCCATCCCTCGTGGTAGAGGGCGCGAGAACCAAACATCTCGTAATACTGTGTCGTTCGGATCGCTGAGGCGCTGGCCGTGTGCGGAGCGAGGATCGAAGCAAAACTGGCCGAATCGACAGAGGTCTGCGGTACATAGTCGAGATGACTGGGTTCATCAACCCCTAGCAACTGCAGAATCGTCCCCCGCACGTCGATGGCGTGGGCATACTGGTGACGGATCTCTCCGGTCGCTAACGAACCCGCCGACCAAGCAACAATACAGGGGTCAGCGACTCCGCCCTCGTGTACCTCGCGTTTCCATCGTCGAAACGGGGTGTTGCCAGCCATTGTCCAACCCCAGGGGTAGTTATTGTGACTGGTTGGTCCCCCAATCTCATCGATCCTCGCGTACATCTCGCTCGTCGTCGCAGGGTCAAGATTAGCTAGGCGCACATCGTTGATGGATCCCTCCGGACCTCCTTCAGCGCTCGCACCATTATCAGAGACAAGAACGATGATCGTATTGGCGAGTTCTCCTAGATCGTCAAGAAAGTCCACCAGCCGTCCGATCTGCTCGTCAGTGTCAGAGAGAAAGCTCGCAAACTTTTCCATGAATCGCGCTGCCAACGCAGACTCCTCCTGGTTGAGATCGTCAAAGGGACGAACCCAGTCGGGTCGCGGTGAGAGGACAGTCGCCTCAGGCAACAACCCCATGGCAACCTGCCGATGGAACGTTTGCTCACGCCACCGATCCCAACCGGCATCGAAGGCCCCACGATACCGATGCGCCCATCGTTCCGGTGGCTGATGCGGTGAGTGACAGGCGCCTGGGCAGAAGTACAGGAAGAAGGGACGATCGACTTCGACCGCCCGTAGGTCAGCGATGAACTCAATCGCGTGGTCGGTGAGGTCCTCGGTGAGATGATACCCCTCAACATACGGACGTGGGGGGCGGATGGAGTGATTGTCATGGTAGAGAGCAGGGGAGAACTGGCTCGTCTCGCCTCCATGAAACCCATACCAGCGATCAAAACCACGTCCGAGAGGCCAAGACGACCTCGAGGC
Source organism: Actinomycetes bacterium (assembly GCA_021819725.1). The sequence goes on along the minus strand of JAKAQR010000003.1, from coordinate 57,146 downwards.
CGCCATGTGCGTCTCATCGTCGGGTGTCAGGTGCCACTTGCCGACCGCATAGGTGGCGAACCCAACGTTGCGCAGGACCTCCGAGAGAAAGCCGTTCTCTTTTGGCGGTTTTCCATAATATCCAGGAAAACCGATGGCCAGATCGGCTACTCTGCCCATCCCACTGCGATGATGATTGCGACCGGTAAGCAGACAGGCTCGGGTAGGCGAACAGAGTGAGGTCGTATGGAAGTTGGCAAGGCGGACACCCTTGTCAGCTAGCGCATCGATGCGCGGTGTTGCGATATTTGACCCATAGCAACCCAGCTGGGCAAAGCCTACATCATCGAGTACGATGAGCACCACGTTGGGTGTGCCGACTTTTGGTTTTGGTTGGGGCGGCCACCACGGTACCGAGGTTCGCCAATCTTTACCGATCTTGCCTTGGAACTCTTCCATGCCTATCCTCGCTCCTCTTTGGCTTCAACCCATGCCACACAGCCAGTACGATGGGCCTATGGGTCCTCAGCAACGGTCAAGACGGCTGCTTCTTCGTACCCTGCTCAGCGTTATCGTAATCGTCGTCGTTTTTGTACTCCTCTTTGGCTCACGCTCGGAACTCATCTTTGCCCTGCATCGGCTCACCCATCTCAACTTCGCCTGGGCATTCGCCGCCATTGGATCAGAGATAGCCTCCATCACGTGCTATGCACTTCTACAACGTCAACTCCTCACCCTCACCGGTCACCATATCCGTTTTGCCTCACTCTTTGGACTCACTCTCGCCACCGATGCAATCGCCGACTCCCTGCCCGGCGAACCGCTCTTCTCCAGCGCTTTTCGCTTCACGCAGTATCGCAGGCATGGTGTCGACCGATCCAACGCTGCCTGGGTGATGGTGGCGGTGTTGGTTGCCCTCGCGCTCGGGCTCTCCATCCTGCTCCTCATCGGAGCCTCATTCGCTGCGATCCTGGGACAGCACGGGACACCTGATCTGGTCTTGATCCTCGTTGCGATCATGCTCCTCGTCGTGATGGTGATCGTCTTGACGCGTGTATCGCTCTGGCTTTGGACTCTGAACCTCGTTGCCCGTGGCATCAAGTATGCGCCTCGCCGCGTTCGATTGCCGAGTGAACGGGTGCTCCAACGGGCACACGACATGCTGGCTCACTTCCGCATCGGTCCACGGGATGCGGGGCTGCTTGGGCTGCTCGGGCTTGGGGAATGGGGATTCGATCTCGGTTGTCTGATCCTCGTCTTTCCGGCACTTCACCTGGCTATCCCGTGGAGTTCCGTGGTATTGGCCTATAGCGCGAGTCAAATCGTCGGAATCCTGCCGATCACACCGGGAGGTCTCGGAACGATCGAGGGGAGCCTGAGTGGGGTGCTGGTGGCCTTCGCGGTCAGCACCCATGATGCAATCACCGCGGTGCTGGTGTATCGGCTGATCTCCTATTGGATCATCATCGCAGTGGGTTGGACCGCCTTTGTGGTCATCTGGGTCCTCACCCGGCGGGAGACGAGACATCGAGCCAACTCAGCACCTTCGACGCTCATCGATCATGGTCCCATGATCGATCATGAAGGAGGTAGTAACTCGTCCTCATGCACCCACCGGCGCTAGATCAAAGCAGGGGCCAATGGACTTCGCGATCGGGTTGGGCCGCTGGCTTGGCAAAGATAAAACCTTGGATCAGCGTCGCACCGAGGTCGATGACACAGCTAAGCTCTGCCACGGTCTCGACTCCTTCCGCGACGACCTCGATTCCCTCGCTTCTCACGGCTTGAATCAGCCCACCCACAAGTGCACGCTTCAGGGGTTCACTGTCGATATCAGCGATTAACTCTCGATCAATCTTGATGACATCCGGCAACAGACCTGCAATCGTATTCAGGCCTGCGTAGCCACTACCAACATCATCGAGCGCCACCTGGAAACCATGACTGCGATAGTAGCGAAAAATCCTCTTGAGATGGGCAAAGTCAAGGATCTGCTGACTCTCGGTGACTTCAAAGACAATGCGACTGGGGTCGAACTGATGCTGCTCAGCAATCGCCAGTGTCGTCCTCAGACACTGGCGTGGATCATAGATAGCATTGGGAAGGAAGTTGATGAAGATCCGGCCGTCAAGTTCGATTTTCGCCGCCGTTGCAATCGCCGTCTCCCGCGAGAGACGATCGAGAAAAAAGATGGCGTCCATCTTTTGCGCATACGAGAATAACCGCAGCGGAGAGATCAACGCCCCAGAACGACTTCGCCCTCGACTGAGCGCCTCGTAGGCAATCACCTGCGAGGATTCAACGGAGACAATCGGTTGGAAATGCGTCTCTAACGCCTTGCGTTCGAGACAATCCTCAACCTCTGGAGCATCCTGAGTGCCGAGGAGGTGTTCGACGGTCGTCACGCTGCGCAACGTATTGCTGTCGATAGCCACCGACGCATCGTGTTCGATGACGCGGATCTGTTCACGTTGGTAGGCGGTGAGACGCGTATCGGCACCAATGACCGAGACCACGTACGCGAGGTCGACGTCTTGGGGCATGAGGACAGCCCCTTCCTGCCGATATCCGATCCCCGCCTTGCGCAAACCACCGGCAACCCTTCGTCGCAACTCCTCCTGATGAATCACAAGGACGTGTGGGTCGCTCATATCTGGCGGCCTAGACGGTACAAACCCCTGACAACTTTCACAACCCAAGATCGACCCCTCGTCTACTCCCTATAGTCAACTTCGGCACCTGAGTGCGCAACTCAAATCGAAGTAGCAAAGTTGCTCAGTCGTCCCGTCCACACCGATACCATCTCTGCCGAACGACAGGAGGAGTGCCACGACATGGACCGAACCCCCGCACCACTAGCTACGTTCAAAGAGCAACAGCTTCCCCGTGTCTCATCACCAGGGGCGGCCCAAGGCTACCACCGCAGCGGCGCCTGGACAGCACCGTCCATCACGGGCCACAACATCCGCTCCGATCACCAACGCTTTACATTCCTCGCCCGCCACCCCCAGCTTCTCATCCTGCCTCCCTTGAGTGACAGAGCCTGAGCCCGATGGACACGCTTCGCCGATGGCGATGCCGACGACGAGTCAGCCTGCAGTTATCCCACCGAAGGATTCTTGGCATGAGGCGATTGCCTCCGAGCATCGATCACCGGTGCATCGGGGGAGCTCTCGCGTTCAAAACGAGCGTGTCCCCGATGCCGTGGATGGTGCCTAGCCAAGAGTGGGTCCAACTCGGCAAGTGGAGCGGGTCGGGCGAGATAAAAGCCCTGGCCATAGCGAACGCCAACATCGACGAGGGTGTTGAGCTGCTCGACGGTCTCGATCCCCTCCGCGACCACCTCAGCCCCGATCTCGTTACCAAAGATCACAAGCGCGCTCGCCAAGGCTCTTCTCACGGGATGGGTGTCGATCCCCCTGGTCAACTCCCGATCGAGTTTGATGATATCCGGGGCCACCTGGAGGACGACGGCCAGGCTAGCAAAGCCAGTACCGGTATCATCGATGGCGATTTTACAACCGAGATCACGAAGGTTCTGGCAGGCCTCTTGGAGCTGCGGAGAGTCGACGATGTCCGTGTGCTCGGTAAGTTCGACGATCACCCTCGTCGCGTCAACGGTACCGAGCATCTTACAGAGCTCGTCCGACATAAAAGTCGTAGGGCCCGCGTTGATGGCGAGGGAGATGGGGTTCGGCAATCGCGCGAGAAGTTCAAGCCCACGCCGGATCGCGAAGAGTTCGAGGGCAACCCCGAGGCCGACTGAAGCTGCCTGGTGAAACCAGTAGTCAGGCGCCCGAGGTGGGGTGGTATGGAATCGAGCGAGCGCCTCGACCTCGGTGATCCGACGCGATTCATCAAGACGCATGATGGGTTGTGCGACCATCGTGAGCGCGTCGGTTCGCATCATCTTCTCGATCCGACGACGTTTACTGGCGCGCCGTTGGGTCTCGGGTTGGAGTACCTTGGTGATAAAACTTGAGCGGGCAAGGGCGAAGGGGCACTCATCGGTGGCGAGTTCGGGGACGAGGTGGGTGAGCTGGCCACGGGTGGTGGCGATCTCGGCCTTCTCAGTCACGTCGATGAAGTCAAGGACCGCACCGGTCACGCTGGCCACAAAATCAGCCACACTCGAGAGCTGGAGTACATCTTCCGGTGAAAAGGCATGAGGCAGAGGAGAAGCTAGCAGCAAAACTCCGATGCTTTCCTTCCCGCGAAGGAGGGGAACGTACAGCATGGAGTTGATCCCCAACTCCCTCCAGATCGCTCTCGTTGAGCTAGCTGCACTAGCGATCTCAGGACAGTTTTGCACTGTGCCCATCCTCATCGTCTGACCAGAGGTGCTCGTTTGGACCCTGATTTGCTTGTCAGCAGGGCGACACAACCGGCCGGACCCAGCGATCTGGTAGAGGACATCCCCTTGGGCGATCTCGACAGCCACACCATCGGCCGCAGGGACCAGTTCCATCGTCTCATCCATCAGCCGTTGGAATATCGACTCTGGCCCACCGGCCCTCCAACCTATCTGCCCTACTCCCATGGCAGCTCCTCTACTTTTGTCATGGCTTTACTCGTGTCGTAGCTTCCCTGAAGCGACGATTGCTTGTTCCCATGCCGTTATCCGGATATTATCACCTATCGGTCCGATGGTTATAGAAGGTTAGGGCGAATCTAGGATTGCGTCAGTCAATCTGACCTCATCACAGCGGTTTTGGTCGCCACCAACACCACAAGGCGAGATCGACGACGAGGTGGGGTTCTTCCGCGCCACCATCGGGACCCGTTCATGGAAACCGTTCAACGACATTCCTTGTTCGGCCACGCTCGAGGCATGGGTATCGGCAAGGTCGATGACCCAACTCCAGGGTTCAAGCCAACATGGTTGGCATCTTGTGCCACATCCGCCTGCTTCGATCGTGTGCGCGACGTCACGACGGGGGTGATGATCGAGCTCGGGACCGCGACCGACGATCCGGGTTTGCGCTCTGTCCTTGATCACCAGCCTGGGCGTCGAGGTGAACGATGCGGCTTGGCACTGCTAACTACACACCTCACTGGTCATCCCGCAACGATCAGCAGTCAGTCCCAGGTCTGAGATTCCGACACCTCGCCAACCTGTGGACCAACCACGCTGACACACACCAATCGGTCAGTCGCTACCACTGCGACTGGGTCATCAACCGAGAGTGGCGCTAGCGATCAGCGCGCGACATGATCGCGGGGTCGTGCTCTGCGAGTTCAGCCTCCCGACTCACGAGATGTTCAGTCGCCCATCTGGCCAGTTCGTCCAGCACGGGAATGATCGCCGTTCCCGCCGTAGTGAGCTCATAGCTCACCCCCGGTGGCCGTGTAGCCTTGACGGATCTTGTCAAGAGTCCAGCCGCGACCAGCTCGTTCAATCGTTCAGACAACACCGAATCGGTGATCGGAGCGAGGGACCTTCGCATCTCCGAAAAGCTCGCTGGCCCCTTACTGAGTGTTCCCAGCACGAGCCCGCTCCAACGCTTTCCTAGCACTTCGAAGGCGCGCACCAGCCCTGCATCACAGTGCCGGACGGCGCATGCATCTCGCGAGGACTCCATGGGGCAATGCTAACCGAATTATCTCCACCCCGTCGATCACAGCGTGAGGCTTATTACTAGTGTTTTCCTAGTATATTGGTTAATAGTAGCTAGTAGGAGGATACGACCTTGCAACTTTTCCGCCTTGACGCCAGTATTCGCACCGAGGGATCGCACAGCAGCCAGATGGCCGACATCGTCGAGCAGGAGTGGCGCGACGCTCACCCTGACGGTCGTGTCATCACCCGCCATTTGGGCAAGGATCCGATTGCTTCAACCATCTGGCCATTAGCCGTGATGGCCGCCTACACCCCTTCCAACGAGCGGACGCCCCAACAGCGTGACGCACTAGCGCTCGTCGCCGAACTCACCGACGAGTTGCTCGATGCAGATGCGATCATTGTGGCGGCTCCCCTCTATAACTATGGCGTCTCCCAACACCTGAAGGCCTGGGTCGATCTGATCATCACCGATTCGCGCATGAGCGCCGAGACAAGCCCGCTTGCGGGGAAACCGGCCGTGCTGGTGACCGCTAGAGGAGGAGCCTATGGGGCAGGAACACCACGAGAGGGATGGGATCATGCGACACCATGGATGCGGCGTATCTTCGCTGATGTCTTCCAACTCGACCTTCGCATCGTTGAAGCAGAATTCACCCTGGTCGGTGTGAACCCCGCATTGGATGAGTTCAAGGAGCTCGCTGCCACTATGCGTGCAGCGGCAGAGACAACGGCACGCGAATACGGCCGAGCCATCGCTCGGAGTGAAGGTACTGCTGCCTGACCCGATCGAGGGATTGCCGAGGGCGGATCGAGTGGCATCGGCGCGCCTCCATGCCAGCAACTCAACCCCTCGGTGATCGACGTGACCGGACATGAGATGATAGGTCCGCTCCGCAGCCCATGCCCGCCACACTCCATTGCCGCGGCGAGGCCCTACCCAGGGTACAAAAGGGTACAAAGCCGCATCGGGAAGGCGCAAAGGAGGGTACCCTTGGTTGCCTGGCGCTAGCTTGACAGCGCTTGGTCACCCAGTCCGTCCCAGCTCGACGCATGTATCACGCCATGGTACGCTTCGCATCGGTGATCGATCCACGACAAGGGACTACGCTCTGACTCGCTCGTCCAGTAGGTCACTCCGCCGACACCGGAGTCACCGCACCTCCTCAGCGACAAATGGGCTATCCCTTTGGTAGGATTGTCGCCAGTGCCGACTGGAGGGAGCCAGGGATGCGGATCGTCGCTATCGAAGAACACTATGCCCCGCGGGACCTTGAGGCAGCGCGAGGTGGCGCGACGAACTACCCCAACGAGCTCGGCACGCTCCTCGACGAGGTGGGTGAACAGCGCATCGCTGACATGGATCGCCATGGGATCTCCTTTCAAGTACTCGCCTCGACGCCACCGAATGCCGCCAGTGCCGCAGAGGCGACGAGGTGGAACGACAGGCTCGCGGCCATCATCGCTACCCATCCTGATCGATTCGGAGGATTCGCCTCACTGTCCACCCCTGAGCCGGAGTCCTGTCCAGCCGAACTTGAGCGAGCGATCAACGACCTCGGATTCTGCGGTACGATGATCCATGGCCATGCGAACGGTGTCTTCTGCGACTCACCCAGCTTGTATCCTACGTTTGCGAAGGCAGAGGAGCTCGGAGTTCCGATCTATCTGCACCCGACACCCCCTGTCCCGGCCGTATTTGATGCATACTATGGTGATCTCAAGCCCGATATCGCACAGGTCCTCTCTACAAGTGGTTGGGGATGGCACGCGGAAACGGGCCTGCACGCGTTACGTCTCATCGTCACTGGAGTCTTCGAGAGGTTCCCAGGGCTCCAGATCATCATCGGCCACATGGGTGAAAACGTCCCATTTTCGCTCGCGAGAGCCGAGGCGACCCTCGGGCGTGTCACCCCCGAACTGACCCGCTCGATCAGCCAAACCTTTTGTGAGAATTTCTACGTCACCACTTCGGGCTACTTCACTCTCCCTCCGTTGCTGTGTGCCGCAATGGTTGTCGGTGTCGACCGACTGATTTTTTCCGTCGATTATCCTTTTGCACGCAACGAAGAGGCTCGAGCCTTTCTCGATACCATACCGTTCTCTCTCAGCGATCGGCACAAGATCGCCCATGCAAATGTTGAACGCTTACTTCCAATCCCAACCTAGAAGACGTGGAGAGGATGGCGAGGTAGCTCCGGCCCGGATAGGGCAGCTGTCGATCTCCCCGCAACCGCGCTGAGGGCGAGGCCTACGCTCCTCCTCCAGAAGGACTCCATCCCAGGTGGAAGTGGTAGCTACCTGCCAACCGTAGACAGAGATTGTGGAATGCGTTCCCATCGAGCGCCACAAGGGAGGCTTCCAGCAGGACCTGCAAGCGAGGGACGATAGTGCAATTCCCGTCGATACCCGACGCTCCAGGCACCCTATGACATCGCGCCGATGGTGTCGCCAACCAGTTGACCCGCAGCGTTTGTCAGCAGGCAGTAACCTAGTGCGTTACCTCCACGCCGGTGTAGCCAACGCGATGGGTGCTGGCGATCCGGTGAGGGTCCATCGACCACCTCGATGCAGCTGCCTACACGTGAGCTACCAAGCAGGGATAAGCGAGCAACCAGGTTCTCCCCGACATGGTTGACCAATGGACAAGGGCACGAGTGATGCTCGTATCGCACCCGGTGGGACCGCAAGAGAGGGAAAGGTGATCTCTACGCTTGTGGGTTTTGTTCGTCAAGGGCTTTGGTAAGAAACTCCCGCATCACCGCCTGGAACGCGGCAAACTCCTCGATCTGGGGTGAATGTCCCGACCTCTCAAAGACAACGAGTTCCGCGTTTGGGATCAGTGCAGCAATGGTTTCAGCATACGAGACGGGAGTCACCCAGTCGGTTCGGCCGACCGTCACCAACGTTGGGCATCGAACCTTGGGCAGCTGTGCGCGCAAATCATAGGCTGGCATATTGTGCTGAAAACACCAGTTATGCGCCTCATGCCGATAGATGCCCGCATCCACCCGACGCTGTGCCTCTACGGGGTCATACGCAAAATCATAGAGTGGGATGATCTCAGCCCACCTCGCCTTCAGATCCTCATCGTCGTAGATCTCTCCTTTCCAGTAGCGATCGAAGTTCTCCCAATTAATTTCGATACGCGTCTGGTTGCGAGCATTCTCGTAGGCACGGGCAAGGTTTGAGTTGTCAGCGGAGGTATCTCGCAATAGCATTGCTTGCACTCTGTCAGGATAGGCAATCGCATACTCCATGGCAATGAAGCCCCCATAGGATCCCCCCGCGACTAAGACCTGTTCAACACCCATCCACTCACGCAGTCCATCGATATCGGCGGCCCACTGGGCATGAGAAAACGGAGGCTTACCTTCACTCAGTCCACAACCCCGGGCGTCAAAGACCACTACCCTCACCATGTCTGATAAGGGAGCAAAGGTCGCTTTTGGTTCGCTGAGCGACCCGATCCCACCTCCACCGTGATGGGCAATCAGCACAGGAAGACCCTCTGCACCAAAAACCTCAACGTTTAGCTCATTCTCGTTGATAACGACACGCATTCCTTCTCCTTGTTCAACGTCTATGGACCCATCCGGTACGTGGAGACCGGGCTACCGATGCTCGCCATCGATCACTTCGGCCACACTGATCCGAGCGCGCGATAGATATTGCCGCCGATGACGGCTTGGATGTCCTCATCGGTAAACCCATGCTTGACCAACCAGTTCGAGATGTTGGTGAAGTTCTCCGTCGGATTCTCAAGCCCATCGACATAGGGGACCGGTTCGTACGGGGGTGTCTGGGGCCGCTCACCGATGCCGAGTAGTGAACCAAAAACCTTGTGCATCTGCACATGATCGCCATAGAGGGTGTCCGGTCCGAAGGCCACATGTTCGATGCCAACGAGATCGATACAGTAGAGTAGATGGTCCATCACCGACTCGATAGAGTGGCGAGAATGCGCTGGAGAGATGGTGGTGTGTGGAGCCGCTGACATACCGATCACCCCACCGCTCTCAGCAACCGCACGCAGGACCGCATCAGGCTTCATCCGTGGTGTGTTCCATATCGACCGTGCTCCCGCATGGGTGATAAACACTGGCTGCTCGCTGTGTTCGCAAGCGTCAAGAGCCGTCCGATCCGAGGAGTGTGACACGTCAATCGCAAGACCGAGTTGATTCATTCGACGCACCGCCCGCCTTCCAAACAAGGTGAGGCCCCCGTCAGTGGGCTCATTGAGGCCACTCCCGAGCGCATTGGCATCCGAATAGGCGATGCCAATCTGGCGAATACCCAAACCAAAGAGGATGTCGAGCCGGTCCAGCTCGTTCTCGATCGGCATTGCCCCCTCCAGACCGAAGACAATCCCGATCTGGCCAGATCCATAGACCCGATCGATATCGGCCAAGGAGCGAATCGGAACGACCCGATCCTGGTGAGCGAGATCGGCGAGCCGGTGACCGAGATCAGCGATCACATCGTCCCAGCGCCATGGAGCTTTACCAGTGACACATGCCGTACCGTCCATCATGTTGTCGAACACCACCGTCATGCCCGAGGCCTCGAGGCCGGCATAAGCCGTGTACTGACGTCCCGCTCGGTAGTGTTCGGGAGTTTCTTCCATGCGAAGCGGGAAGCGAACCGGATGGTCATGGAAGCTGATCACCAAACTCTCGGCAAGAAGCCGCTGCGCCCGATCTCGTTCTCCCTCCGTTAACCCCTCCTTATATGCGGGGACCCGATCGAATTCAGGCGCCAACTCAATCGTGGAGAGACCGGCGTCGGGGCCAAGATAGGTATACGCCAGGTAGGGGTGGGAATTCTCTGGTTCGGTGAAGTCCGGTCGATCCTCATTCGCCATCGCTGATCCTCGATTCCCTCTGCGCCAAAGGCTGAAGTCGGTACGGTCCGGAGGCCAATAGGCGCCAGAGTTGTTCCCAGGCGAGCATGCCCTCTCGCAACCGACGAATGCGCAGATATTCGTTGGGGGCATGCAACCTCTCATCGGCCGTTGAGAAGGAGAAAAAGAGTGTCTTGGCCCCGAGGAACTCCTCAAACAGCGTCACCGGTGGCAGCGTGCCGGCGATCTTGGCGAGCAACACCTCTTGGGTCGGATAGACACTGGCTAGTGCAACTTTCGCTGCGCTGATCGCTGGATGATCGGCGTCGATCGTGTAGGCCCGACTGCGTGCTGGATCAACGTTGAGCTCGACATCGACTCCGGGTAACGTGATAGCCGCGCAATGGGCTTGCAAGGCAGCGACCACCGCATCCGGTTCCTGGTCCGGAACCAGGCGGCAAGAGATATTCGCGACGGCCCTGTGAGGGATCACCGTGTACTTGCCACCGGCTTTCACACCGTTGACCTCCAACGTAGGGCGCTCCCACAACCGTTCCAATAGAGAGTAACCCGCTTCACCAAATCCCTGTCGGAGCCCCAAGCCCTCCAGAAACTCCTGTTCATCAAAGGAGACCGCTGCTATCGCTCCTCGTCGTTCATCGCTCAGCGCCGCTATGCCGTCGTAGAAGCCCGCCACCGCCACGCTACCATCGGTGTGATGCAGACCGGCGATGATCTCGCAGAGGGCATGGACAGGGTTGGCGACCACCCCACCATAGCGCCCGGAATGCAGGTCCCCTTCCGCACCGGTCACGACAAGATCCATGGAGAGAAGACCCTTAGAACCAATGGAGAGTGATGGTTCGTCGGGACGCCACATGGCGCCATCAGCCGAGATCACAAGGTCGGCGCCCAACAGCGCAACGTGTTCTGCGACGAATGCGGGGAGATGGGGACTCCCGATCTCCTCCTCGCCCTCGAAGAGGAACTTGACATTGAGGGGCAGACGACCCTCTTGGTCGATAAAGGCCTGGGCGACCTTGAGGACGATATAGACCGGACCCTTGTCATCGGTCGAACCGCGTCCTCGCATCACCTCCCCATCCACCGTCAAGGAGAACGGGTCGCTCATCCACTCCTCAAGTTGGCCCGTGGGCTGCACATCGTAGTGGCCATAGATGAGAACGGTCGGTGCCCCCTCAGCACCCAGCCACTCGCCCATTACCACAGGATGACCCGCTGTCTCCACGAGATGACCATTGGCGAAGGAGAGCTGATCGACAAGCCACTGAGCCGCCGCCCTCATCACCGTTGGTGTCGCATCTCGACTGACGCTGGGTATGGCTACATAGTCCGCCAATTCGCTGAGATAGCCGGCATCGTCGGGATCAAAGACGAGCACGGCCATGCCTCCCCGTCGCGATACCGCAGACACCGCACCGATCCTCGCGATCTCCCATCCGTTGACCCCCCATTGGTGAACCTCAAACTGGCTCCGTCCACCTCGTCGAGCACGATCGTCGTTTACCAGTTTCTTGTACTATATCTTACAATTCTAGATTATATTGAAATGGGATTACCAATCTGTCATACAGGAGCGACCGCCACTACCAACGTCCTCCAGTGATGGCGACTGCTGATCACAGGACTTGACCTGTGATCGTTCCACAAGCCATGCGACTTGCTAACGCAGTGATGCCATCGCTGTCGGGCCAGTACGCGTCGTTACCGGCTTTTGATCGGCAACGGACTCAACAGCGAGGAGATGTCATCCTGGCCGAACTTGACCGAACTCGCCTGCGCTTCATCAAGCACCCCAGCGGCCAACTGGGCCTTTCGCTCCTGCAGTGCGAGGATCTTCTCCTCGATGCTGCCTGCGACGATGAGCTTATAGACAAAAACCGGCTTAGTTTGCCCAATTCTGTGGGCACGATCGGTTGCTTGATCCTCCGCGGCGGGATTCCACCACGGATCGTAGTGAATCACCGTGTCGGCCGCCGTCAGGTTGAGTCCGACACCGCCGGCCTTCAGGCTGATCAGAAAGAGAGGTACTTCCCGATTCTGGAATCGATCAACGGGCGTCTTGCGATCCCTGGTATCGCCTCGTAGGGTAACAAAATCGAGCTTTGCCTTCGCTAACTCAGCTGCAATAATATCAAGCATCTCCGTAAACTGGGAAAACAACAAAATCCTTCGGCCATCCTCGATCAGCTCCGGAATCATCTCCATGAGCGCGGTGAGCTTGGCAGAGCTGGTGACCCGTTTGGCCGTGTTGCTCTTGAGAAGTCGTGGGTCACAACAGACCTGTCGCAACTTGAGCAAGGCATCCAGAATGATAATATGGCTCCGTTCGATGCCACGGCTCACAATCTCATCGCGAATCCGTTTATCCATCGTTGCTCGTACCGACTCGTAGAGATCGTGTTGTGCACGTTCCATCTCCACCGCCTGGATCACCACACTCTTAGCCGGGAGTTCAGCCGCTACCTCAGACTTCGTTCGTCGGAGAATAAAGGGCCGGACGCGTTGAGCCAACACGTGGAGGCGATCGAGATCATGGTGCACCTCGACCGGTGTACTCCAAACCTCGCGGAAGAAGTTGCGATCGCCGAGAAACCCTGGGAGCAGGATATCAAACTGCGACCAGAGCTCAAGCAAATGATTCTCGATCGGCGTTCCACTCAGGCACAGGCGGTGAATCGCGTTGAGCTGGCGTATAGCACTCGACGCCTTCGCGGTAGGGTTCTTCACGTTCTGTGCCTCATCAAGGACCAAGAGGTGAAAGGACTGCTCCTGGAGGGCTGCGATATCACGCCAGATGAGCGCATACGTCGTGAGGACGATGTCGTGTTCCCCAATCGTTGCAAAGGACGCTTTACGATCGGGTCCATGCAGCGTGAGGACACTGAGTTCTGGAGCAAAACGAGACGCCTCGTCCTGCCAGGTGTTGATCAGGCTCGTCGGCACGACGACCAGGGCTGGCGAAACCAGCCGGCCCGCCTCCTTCTCGGTCAGAATATGGGCAAGCGTCTGCAGCGTCTTGCCGAGCCCCATATCGTCAGCGAGGATCCCACCAAGATCATGTGCGCGCAGAAACTGCAACCACGACAGACCTTCACGTTGATAGTGTCGCAGGTCAGCCATGAGTCCTCGCGGTGGTTCAACCAGCGCTGGACCCTCTCCCGTGAGCCGGGCACCAGCGAGTCCAAGCACTCGATCGAGTCCCGTCGTATCCCACTGGTGATCCCCGACGAGAGCCTTCACGCGGCCAGCGTCAAAGACCGACAGGCGTAGGTCATCGGCGCTTCGAGAGAACAGATCGATCAAGGTTCCCACGATGTGTTTGAGTCTTCTCGCCTCCACGGCCACCCGGGGAGAATCAGGTTGCTTCAGGTAGATCACCTCATCGTCGTCGATCCGCGAGAGACCTCCTGGGCTGAGCCACCGTGGATCCCGATTGAACAACCCGATCAGCAGCTTGCCGAGATCGAAGCGTTCACCGTCAACGGTGATACCGAGATCGAGGTCAAGCCAGCCCTCCTGGCTCGACTCTACATCGAGATGCCAGGCAGAGACCGTCGCGTGGTAATAACGGAACATTGGATCGATCTCTACCTGCCAACCCTTGCTCCTGAGCTCTTGCACGGTCTCGCCCATGAACTTCTCCCATTTGCTTGGGCTAACAGTTCCAAAGGCGAGCCGCGTCGCTGGGCCACCCAATGCTTTGACGACGGAGGGGCTGAGCTCTTCGAGTTGTATCGACGCTAGCTCTTTTCGTGCCTTCTTCTCTGCCCTCTTGTTACGGGTAAGGTGTACAGTTCGCTGCTCGCTCGTCTCGATGAGCTCGCCTTCTTCGCCGACTTCGACCACGACCTCACCATAGCGAAACTCTGCACGTGCAAAATCGATCATCCCATCGCTCATCCGTAGCATCCAGGTTCCGCCATGCTGGGGCACCGGCGCACTCGAGACGACAAGTGCTGGCACCAATGGCGCCTTTACTGTTGGGAGTGTCTTGTCCGGCCTTTCACTCGGCAGGGCAATCGGTTGACCAACGTTTTGCAGCACCTCCTTCGCACGCTTGGCTTCAAGAGGATTCAGTGCCGGAGCTCGTAGGATAGCGCTAACAAGGTGCTTCGGCGCTTCCGTGATGACAGAACCGATCTCTCCGGCCTGCTCATCGATGTAGAGGATCTCATCTTTTGTCGGCAGACACCAAGCATCACGCTCACCAACATCAAGAACGGGGACTTGCTCCCCGCTGCTCACCACCCGCCACCGAAGCACGCCTGTCCGTGGGTCACCAAACTTCAGTGGGGACCCGGCATTTGGCCGTCCAAAGAGACGACCCGTCCCCGCTAGTAACTCGAGGGCCCTTGATGCGTACACTCCCCCAAGCCCGAAGTAATCGAATTGGTACTCATTGGGTTTCACCGCGTCAAAAAGCAGCATCCTGATGGCGTCGAAATCGATCGGCGTCACAAAGGTAGGTTGGATCTTCAAGATATGGCGAAAGCTCGTCCACGGTTCGAGTTTGGGGCCGAGCCCTCCATTCTCCTCCCGGCGGGTCTTGAAACATGCCAAACGAGGGGGCAATCGGTCTTCGCCGGGCAAAATTCTCCAGATAATGGCCACCGCCTGCTCGCCATCTTCCATCGCTGGAGGTGTCGCAACGACCGCACGCCGTACGTCCTCAAGCCACTCCTTGGCCTGGGACCGGATCTCCGGTCCCCTGTCCGGCTTCGGGGTCCGCAAGGCCACAAGGGCCGCTGCAGCACCATGTTTGCAGCGCGTCGACACCGGGCAGGTGCAGATCGAGAGCATGCGATTGCTGGCGAAGTGCACGACCACACGATATGGCCGTACGGCCGTCCCCTGCACGTTGGCCACAATGGCATCGACAGTGACCGACTGCAGATCCACCCGATGGAGATAGCCTTCACCCTTTTGGATCTCGCGCTCTCCAAAGTAGCTCGCCGCATCTTGCCGGGTGAAATTCAATCCGTCCATCATCGACCCCTTATTTGCCTCTCAACCCATGACAGCGCAGTTGCCACTCTCAAGCCACCAACTCACCATGGAGTGACCCGCCAGCGTCCACCAGCTATTTCTCAACATTTTGGGAACCATCAATGATCAGAACTGCCAAGCCTAAGCTGCGTCCGAGTGATGAAGGCACCGCCGGTCTCCTCACTTTGTGTCACCGAGACCAATCTACCCAGTGATGCCACCAGGAGCGAACCGATCCCCTCGATGCACCCATCGACAGCCATGATCAGCCACTCGATTGACTAGCGTGCGGCTGCTCTTGTCGCGGGCCCCACCCCCTGCAGAGCAGCGTGCTCAATGGCTCCCCAAGGACGACCGCGGCACTGCTCATACCCTCGACTTGCCCATCGACACAACGACCACCACGTGCCGACCTCTCAACAGCGATAGGGTATGGTGGTAGGAATGGTAGTTGGTATACCGAATGTAAGAGCTTCACGGAGCAACGATGCCTACCGTGTCCTCAAAGGTATGATTCTTCGCGGGACGTTAGCTCCTGGCGCTGAGTTCACTGAATTGGGGGCCGCTGAGCTGGTCGGTTCGAGTCGGACACCAGTCCGTGAGGCGTTGGCGCGACTACGCCACGATCGCCTCATCGTGTTACTCGCCGCTCGTCGCTACGCCGTCGCCCCCATCGCCATGGGCGATGTCCGCAATCTCTTTGACGTACGCCGACTCATTGAGTCCGAGACAACCCGATTAGCGGCGGGGAGGGTTGACGGCGAGCAGTTACGCGCACTCGATCAGCTCTGTGCCGACACCTATGATCCAGCCGATCCGGAGAGCATTCAACGATTCCTACGGGCCAACAGAGAGTTCCATCAAGCCGTAGCCAGAGCCTCGGGTAATCCCCGACTCGTCGACCTGCTCAGCCCGCTCCTCGATGAGATGGAACGGCTCCTGTACCTTGGCCTCCAACACAGCGACCGCGGGGCTGCGATCATCCACGAACACCGCTCGCTGATCTCCGCACTTGAGGCCGGCGAGACAACCCTCGCTGTAGGAGAGATCCATACCCAGCTTGACGACGCTCTCGAGATGGTCACCCAGGCCTTTCTCGATGGAGCCTTCGACAACGCTTTGCTGACGGTCAACTTAGATGGAGGAACAGACGCATGACCACCAACCCAGTCTCCGAGGCCGCAACAACCGCATCACCGCATCACCAGCTCGACCTAGTAGGTTCTTCGGTCGAGGTTCCCCTCGTCTCCGGCGAGTGGCGTCGCTATGTCAACCTTGACTATGCGGCCAGCACCCCGGCTCTGGTTGACGTCGCTGCCAAACTCGAGGCGTTCCTCCCCTATTACAGCAGCGTTCATCGTGGTGCGGGTAGGAAATCACAGATCTCCACCGCTGCCTATGAGGGTGCACGCGAAACGCTCCGTCGATTCTTCCACGGACGTCCAACTGATACCGTTATCATCACACGTAACACCACTGACTCGATGAACCTTCTGGCAAGCTGTCTTCCAGCTGGAGCGAGGGTTGTGGCCTTTACCTCCGAGCACCATGCGACTCTTCTGCCTTGGGCACAGACGCCGGGCAGCATCCACTACCTCACTATGCCAACGAGTGCCAGCGTCGCAATCCAGGCACTCTCCGACTACCTCACCCAACACCCGGATACCACTCTGGTGGCGGTCACCGGTGCCTCAAATGTCACCGGAGAGGTCTGGCCGATCGCCGAGCTGACGCGGTTGGCCCACGACCATGGGGCACGCATCGTCGTCGATGCTGCGCAGATGGCCCCGCACCTCCCCATCGATATGACCTCCCTCGACGTCGATTATCTTGCAGCCTCGGGTCACAAGCTCTACGCCCCCTATGGGGCAGGCGTGCTGATCGGGAGAGCTGACTGGCTTGACAGCGCAGCTGCCTATCTCCGCGGCGGGGGTGCGGTCGACTTCGTCACTCCGACCGAGGTTCTCTGGTCGAGCGGTGCACCCCGGCACGAGGCAGGGTCGCCCAATGTTCTTGGCGCAGTCGCGATGGCCATCGCCTGTGACACGCTAGCCAACTACGGGATGGACAAACTCGCAGCCGAAGAGATCAGCCTCGCCCAGTACGCTCGCCAGCGCCTAGGCGAGGTACCAGGGATCGAACTGTATCGCCTCTGGGAACCTGAGGCACCGCGAATCGGGGTGGTAACCTTCAACCTTGCCCCCTACGATCACAGTCATCTCGCTGCAATCTTGAGCGCTGAATACGGAATCGGCGTACGCCACGGATGCTTCTGTGCCCACCCATTGATTCTTGAGTTACTCAACGTCTCCGATGATCAAGCCACGTCGTTGCGGGCCGAACTCAAGGCTGGCCGACGGCCTCGCCTCCCTGGAGCGGTACGCATGAGCGTGGGAATCGGCACGACCCACGAGGATGTCGATTACCTCGCCGCATCACTCACTCAAATCGCCAACCATGGAGCGCGCTGGACCTACGCGATCGACCCAACGACCGGCGAGTTCGCACCCGATCCCGACCCCAGACCATGGCCTGACCTCCCCATCACGCTCCTCACCTAGCGTCGTTTCACCACCACCAATACGGGAGGCGGCCAACAATATTCTGTGGCCACCTCCCTTGTTGGCAAGGAGGAAACTTAGCTCTGCTGGTCGTCGTAGTAGACCTTGAAACCGCTATAGGAGCTATGGAATTGTCCCGGATACGTGGCCACATTCCCTGACTGGACCATCGCGGTAGGTACCATCACTTGACTAGCCTGAGCTGAACTCGATACCTTCACGTCGAAGAACTTGATCGGACTCGAGAAGGGCGTCGGGGCCGTCTGACCTGCAGCGGTCGTTGGCGCTTCCACAATGAAGTCAGCGCTGTCACCGAAACCATAATAATTTCCGGTCCCACTCACCGACTGTCCAGTGGTCAGGTCAGCGACCGTCACCTTCCACTCGGTGCCCGTCACCTGCGCAACTGTGACTTGCATGTCATTGCCTGGCGCAACATTCATATTGGGAACCGTCTGCGAGGGTGACGGTAAGTTCTCAACCCACGGAACGATCTTCACGGAACCCGTCGTCAGGTCGGGGATCTCATAGACGCCTGCTTGGATGAGGGTCTGATTCCCGGAGGTGCCACCGATGCCGACCCACTCTGCCAATGAGCAAGAGAGGCTCATACCACCGGAGACATCACTCTGGCACGAGGCCGGCAACGAGGAGGAGATGGTCGGAACCACAAACTGAGCACTCGCCCTGGTAAACGGTACCCCGTTTGGCGAGTAGTCAACGTATCCCGACCAGTTGCCCGAAGGAACATCAACGACAACCGGTACGGTGACTTGACTCGACTGCCCTGCCGCGTCGGTGACGGTGATCGTTGCATGGCCATTGCCTGGCGCCGTCGGAACGCCATAGAGCAAACCACTCGGCGTTATCTGCAGCCAGCCGAGATTGCTGTTAATCGACCACTGTAGCCCACCATTACCGCCAGTTGCGGACAATTGCTGTTGGACTTGGGTCCCCTCGATCGCACCGATGCCCGATGGGGCCTGAATCTTGAGGGATGAGGCATTCCCTGTTGAGGAGGAAGCCGGCGTCGCCGCTACCTTGTGATTGTACTGTTGAATGAGGGTCGCGAGCGAGTTCGAGGAGTTCTTCGACTCAAGGCTCCTCCGCGAGGTCGCAAAAGTACTAGGGTTATTGACCTTGGAATGGGTCACCGGTGCGGTCTGGGCACCCCAAAAACCGACCGCCAACGCTGCGGTGGCTCCGACAATAGCGAGTTTCCCAGCTGATGAACGTCGTACCATGATCTTTACGCCTCCATTTCCTCTGTCTGATTTTCACGCAACTGGTCACCAAACAACCAAGCATTCAGGGCAACGGTGTCTCTGCGCATCGTCGGCATCCAACGACCGGCTCGTTCGTTGCCCCTTCCGAACTCGCCCCGAACGACCACAGCAAGACCATCGGCGAACCCGCCATCCGCGTCATTGCCTTGAACCTTGTCACTACCAGTTGTGAGAATCTCAATCATCACTCGTTACTCCAACGCTTCATTCATCAAGGTAGGTGCGCGGGCTTAGTGGAGCACAAAGCGAAGCGTAAAGAAACCTGGATGAATGAGCAACCAAGCTGTATCGAGAAGACGCGCCACCAACGACACGTATCAAGGAGTGGTGGCCCCCTTCTCAGACCCACCCGAATACCGCACCCACAACTGGAGGAGATACCACCGCAAGCTCGGCCCGGGCTTGGTCCCCTCGTTCAGCACCTCTTCGTCCTCGATACGGGACTCTACTGCTGCGGAGGTCAGCACGCTAGGGCGATACGTCTCGCGCCGGCGCGAGCGATGGCCCTCCTACCCTGGATCGGCTCATCTACCGCCCTCATCACCTCGCGGGAAGGACGCCTCGCTAGCAGTAGCCTCTCACTCTCACCCAGCCCCATCTGATCCGAGCTGTTGGAACGTCATCAAAGAAGATAGGGAATCGAAGTACGGTCCTGCGCCGCCCTATCCCCATTGATCGCTCACACGACCCATCGACGAGATCACCGCTCTTGGTGCTCATCAACACCCGCGCTCCACTACACCATCGGCGAAAACGTGGGCTCGCCGCATAGGACCTGTCGTGAGCGCAAGGTCGATTGACCCGTCCCAGCGAACCAGCGCCAAACACAGAGGACACGGTCGGTGCGTATGCTCATCGCGTCCGACTCCGCCGCATCCAAGGGTTGACGAGTGCCTCGGTGACGTAGGCATTGCCGTCGTCAGCAACCGTAGTCCCAGGGGCGACAATCTCATCGATGCGATCGAGTACCTCTGTGCTGAGTTCCACATCCACCGCACCCAACTGACTCTCCAACTGATCCATCGTCCTCGGCCCAATAATTGGGCTCGTCACCGCTGGGTGTTGCAGCACAAAGGCCAGAGCGAGGTGCACCAGTGTGATGCCGCTGTCCTCAGCAAGCTGGGCAAAGTCTTCGACCGCATCGAGTTTCGCTTGATTAGCAGGCAAAGAGAGGTCAAAACGCGCCGGCATCATCTGTGCTCTCCTCGTCTGGGGAGCACCCTGATCTCGACGGATTCGGCCCGATAGCCAACCTCCAGCCAATGGACTCCACGAGAGGACACCGAGATGGTACTTCTCGGCGATCGGCAGTACTTCACGCTCGATGCCACGATCGAGTAGCGAATATGGCGGCTGCTCGGTCACGAAGCGGCCGAGGCCACGTCGTTCGGAGATCCACTGATCCTCGACCATCCTTGCGGCGGGGAAGGTCGAGGAACCAAAGGCTCGAATCTTACCTTGGCGCTGAAGGTCGGTTAAGGCAGCAAGCGTCTCGTCGTCATCGGTGTCAGCATCTGGACGATGAACCTGGTAGAGATCGATCCAGTCGGTCTGTAACCTCCGAAGACTCTGTTCAACCTCTTGGATCATCCAACGGCGTGAGTTGCCTCGCTTGTTAGGGTCACCGCCGGGCGTTCCCATCGCCACGTCCATCGGTCCATGAAATTTCGTCGCCAGAATCACCTCATCGCGGCGTCCTTTCAGGGCCTTGCCAACGATCACCTCAGACTCTCCCTGAGAGTAGACATCAGCAGTGTCAATGAAGTTCACACCCGCATCAAGGGCGCGGTGAATAATCTGGGTCGCGGCGTCGTGATCGGGTTCTCCCCAAGCTCCAAACATCATCGCGCCGAGGCAGAGTTCACTGACGTACATACCGGTATGGCCAAGGTTACGATACTTCATACCTTCATGCTATCCCTGTTGGGAGATCTGCGTCCTGGCGCAATCTGGGTCCCAAACGTGGGATCCCCTAGTGTCTGGGCCCAATCACGCACGTGCGAGGCGTGAAACCCCTACTGATGGCGACATAGTGCCTGCGATGAGCGATCGTCGCCAATCGCTCCTGGGCCGAAAGGCATAGTCATGATATCCGCAGACACGCCCGGACTCCTGCGAGGCAACGGCACTGCGATCGCAGGCCCCCTGCATGCCAAACATCCGGACGACGCATGCGAGATGCACAAGGGTTGCCATGCCAGTCGCTTGATCGGGAGCAGGGCAATGGCCATGTTGGCCTTTAGGATGTAACGACATGCCCGACATCGCCCAGCTCATGCGCAAAATCGATGGCCTCCAACAACGGACGCGACCACTTGCCTTCGCCTTTGCCGTTCTTCGCAAATACGGGCAGGACTCCGCCTCCAACTGGGCACTTCTCATCGCATACTACGGATTTGCCTCCCTTTTCCCACTCCTGCTGGTTGCTGTTACTTTGACTGGGATCATCTTCGCCCACGATCCTGCGCTCTCGCACCGGATCTCGAACACCGTCTTTGCGCAGATACCCGTCATCGGACCCGAACTACGCTCCAAGGCAGGCGTCCACGCACTCGATGCCCACAGTCCGATCGCGCTTGTCGTCGGAGTCGTCGGAACCCTTTGGGGTTCCCAAGGCATCGCGTCCTCGGCACAGGAAGCGATGGCAACCGTCTGGAACGTTCCCATGACCGATCGGCCTGGATTTCTCCCACGCACAGGGCGGAACTTTGGCATCCTCGCCATCTTGGGCGTCAACGTCCTGGTCACCTCCTCGATCGCCACCTTTACTGCCACGCTCGCAGGACATGAGATCGGTAAAGTACTGTTGATCATCGGAACTGTCGCGATCAACCTCGGACTCTATGTCGTTGGCTTTCGCCTCTTGGCACCCAAGATGATCCCCACGAAGGACCTCTTGCCCGGGGCGTTGATCGCAGGCGTCGCCTGGAGTGCCCTCCAACAACTCGGTGGCTTCCTCGTCGGACATGAACTCGCACACGCTTCGGCAACGTATGGTGTCTTTGGGCTCGTCCTTGGCCTCATCACATGGCTTGGCCTCACCGCCACTCTCACACTCTACGCAGCCGAGGTGAATGTCGTTCACGTCAGAAAACTCTGGCCCCGCAGCCTCGTTCAACCGCCACTCACTGCAGCAGACAAGGCAGCACTCACCGCGCTCGTAGAGCAGCAACGTTACCGCCAAGAACAGGAGATCACGGTCGCCTTTGGCACCCCTTCGGACCCGAGTGCCAAAGACGCCAAATAGGCAGGGTTCTGTGGGTACTCTCGCTCAGTATGAAACCCATTCTTGCTGAAAGTTGCCACCACACGGAGGGTGCGAGATCAACTGGTTATCGCGTATTTGCAGCACTTGACTGAACTAGCCCCAGTGCGATTGACTGAACTTGTCTCACCCTCAACACCACTGGTCAATTGCACAGCACCGAAACCGGCATCGGATCCGTGCTACCCATGATCCAAGTCGTGCACCGATGTTGGTGGCGTATGATAGGGGCGGGGCAAGGCATGTCGATTATTCGTACAGTTGATTAACGCCTAATCGTTGGCCCCGAGGAAGCGAAGGAACTCCTGTTTAGCGCTTTCAAGATCGCTGATCTCAGTCCTGAAGTAGCTTCTGGGGCAGTCATTGGCCATGCGAAGGCGAAGTTGACAAGGAACCGTTGGGCTGTGGACGATACTGCTATAGAGAGACCGCATCCCAATGGATCCTTGACTGAGCTTCGAATCGAGATGCCGGCGGGCACGAAGCACTTTGCCGTCGCCGACGAGATCGCACGCTACTTGCCGGAGGAAGTGTTTGACGGTTGCGGGCTGAAGAATGCAGTTGAGTGGCTCAGCAAGGTAAGCAAACTCGCTGGTTGGCGTGAGTTTCGCTCCGTCGATCACTATCTTTCCTCCACAGAGACACTTCGGGCAATCGGCCAAGGCCCATGGCAGGGGAATCAGTCGATGGTAGTGCTCAGTGATGAGCGCTTGTTCTTCTTGACAAAAGGCTTCGTCGGTGCTACCAGTGAAGAGTTCTCCCTCACCGCGATCAACTCGGTCGTTGCGAAGCGGAGGCCCATCGGTGAGGAACTCATTGTGACCGTGGCTGGTAGCACAACATCCATCAGCCGAATGATGCACGGACAGGGAGATGCAATTGCTCGGGGGTTTAGAAAGGTGAGGACAAACATGAAGTCCTCCCTCTCGGCTGAGGCTTCGATTGAGTCGGCCACCTCTAGGGCTGAAGAACTGGCTAAGTTCGCGTCCCTTCACTAGCAGGGAGTTCTAACAGACGAGGAGTTCGCTGGCATGAAGTAGCAGGTTTTAGGGATTTAGCAGCATTGCAGATACTTGTGGTGGGGACCGCTCGACGGGTTAGTCAAAACTCCCTGACACAACACGGATGGACTGTATGGAATCGCTACCCATGGAAAAAGGGTGACGCCACCATTACGGACACTTCTCCATCAACCTGAGGGGACCGCCACAGAGGTGTGTCACATCGTAGGACCCAAGCACATGACAGCACGACGATTATTGACGGAGAGCTCATGGTATTCGGAGATGGGGCGGACGGCTCATGAGACTCGTGATATACATCTGAATCGACGGCTGGGCGTAATATCGGCTACTTGTTGCCCCACTATGCAGTCAATCGACGATAAGGAGATCGAGATGACCTGTTCACGGAAGCTCCGAGAAGCTTATAGTATCACATTATGTAACAGCTGAGCAGTACGCCTCTGTGTCCCACCGGAAACGCGCTTCAGAACCCAAGATGGTAATAGATTGCATACCCGAGAGGTAAGGCCGAAACCTTTCAGCCCTGAACAAGGTAGAACCGAACCTCGTTCAACGGTTGGATGCGCTCGAGTGTCAGCGTCACGGCCGACTGAGTTGGTTGGGAAATCGTTCCACGGAAAGAAAACTTTTTGCGTTTCGCTTGACAGACTTGTGGGCTGATTGTAACATTCGGATAGCTGTCTTACTACATCCAAAAAGGGGGGATTGTATGGTACAGAATGCTGATCCTGGGGGGCTAGGCGATAAAGCGGGTGCTACCACTGGGCACTACGAACAGAAACTTTCGCGCTCGCTCTCCACTTGGGGAAACATCATGATTACTTTGTCGGGAGTAACACCAGCGGTGTCAGTTTTCGCGATCGCTCCTGTTGCGCTCGTCGAGGCCGGTAGCGGTACGTTTCTATCGTTTATTTTTGCGGCAATCCTTGGTGTGGTGATGGCACTTTGTTGGGCGGAGTTGTCTTCGAGCTATCCGATTTCGGGCGGTGACTACGCTTTGGTCTGGCACTCTTTCAAAGGGCGAGCCAAGCCACTGGCTGGTCCCATGAGTTTTATCACCTTTGCCCTGTATGTTGACTTCATCGCGTTCATCCCTGCCACTATCGCACTCGGTGCTGGTGAGTACTTGGGTGTCGTCTTCAGCGTTGATGCCAAAATTCTCGGGGCCGCGATCATGATCCTCGCAGCACTGGTGGCGATGCTAAAGATTCGTTTCAATGCTATTCTCACGGGGATCTTCCTCGGAATCGAAATGCTTGCTCTACTGACCCTCACAGTTCTAGGGATCATCCATGCTCACCACTTTGGTGCACTCATACATCCCCAACTCGGCAACAGCCACAGTGTTCTCGTGCCGGTCGCATTCTCAGGAGTGCTCGCATTAACCGCGGTCGCCATATTTTCTTACAATGGCTACGCAAATGCTGTCAACTTCGCCGAAGAGACCAAGGGTTCACATCGAACGATTGCGAAGGCAATCCTCATTTCGCTGTTGATCACCGTTGTCGCAGAGCTCTTGCCTATCACGGCGGTCATCGTAGGTGCACCTTCGTTGAGCAAGCTGACTACGTCGGCGATCCCTCTCGAGTACTTTATCAAGGCGACATCCTCAAACACCGTGTATGACATAGTCGCGATTGGCATTGCTCTTGCTGTCTTCAACGCGACACTTGCCATCATTTTGAGTTATGCGCGCATTTTGTTCAGTGCATCACGTGACAAGGCGTGGCCTGGGAAGTTGAGCGATTGGATGGCTTGGGTGCATCCTAAGACACAGTCGCCATGGCTTCCAACCGCAATAGTTGGCGTCGCAGGTGCAATTCTTTGCCTGACAGTTTCGCTCGGCACGCTCGCGAACCTGACTGGTGCGAGTCTCGTAGCAGACTATGCGATCATCGCCATCGCTGCGATTGTCGCTAGGACCACCGGCGCCACGCGACACTCTCACTACCGCATGCCGCTCTGGCCCCTACCCCCGATCCTTGCCATCGCTGGTCTTGTCTATGTCTTTACTCAGCAGACCGGCTACCTGTTAGAGGTCACGCTGATCACCATAGCAATCGGTCTTCTCTACTGGCTCATTGTGATTCTTCCTCAAAAAGGAAAAGCCTGGGACCTTCGTGAAATTGCTCAGGAAGGAGATTCTCAATAATGGCCAATCTTGAACGTACGGCGGATGGACGTCCGAGGGCTCGGGCGCTTGGTTTCGAATTCGATGGAGTTCCTGGAGCAACCAATAGTCTGACCGATGTACCCGGAGTAGAAGTCGGCGTGAAGACCATCATCACCGGAGACTCAGTGCGTACTGGTGTAACAGCAATCCACCCACGGGGCAAAGGACAGGTGACTGATCCGATAGCAGCGGGATTCCACTCCCAGAACGGGAATGGTGAAATGACTGGCGTGTCATGGATATCGGAATCCGGCACCTTTGCTGGTCCAGTTGTCATCACCAATACCCATGCAGTTGGCGTTGGCCATGCCGGAGTGGTCGCTTGGACCGTAAAGCACCACCGTGATGCCGCAGAAGTTTGGTTGCTTCCGGTCGTCGGCGAGACCTGGGATGGATATCTCAATGACATCAATTCGCATCCTGTGACCGAGGAGGATGTGATTGAGGCACTTGAAAGCGCTATATCTGGCCCTGTTGCAGAAGGCTCGGTAGGCGGTGGGACAGGAATGAACTGCTATGAGTTCAAGGGTGGCAATGGGTCTGCAAGCCGAATTGTCGCTTACGGTGACACGACATATACGGTCGGGGTGCTGTTGCAGGCGAACTTTGGAAGTCGCGAAGAATTGACGCTTCGAGGAGTTCACTTTGGAAAATTGTTTGCAGACGACAATCCGATGCGCGATAGTGCCCCAGCTCCACCGGGGGCTGGATCGTGCATCGCGATTGTCATCACTGATGCACCACTCTTGCCCGGGCAGTGTCAGGCGCTTGCTCGGCGCGTCACGCTCGGATTGGCAAGAACTGGCACGACTGGCTCACACTTCTCTGGCGATTTGTTTCTCGCCTGTTCAACCGGGAATGCTCACGCATTCACCCCTGCTCAGGTTACCTTTGCCAATGGAGCATCCGGGGTGCTTGATACGATGTCGTTCATTCCCTGGGGCAATCTCGACCCTTTCTATGAGGCAGTTGTGCAAGCAGTCGAAGAGGCGGTTGCCAATTGCTTGGTGGTCAACCAAGACATGGTAGGTTATCTCGGGCACAGGAGTCCAGCTTTTCCAAAAGAGCGCGCGAGCGAAGAGTTGAAGCGGCGACACTGAAGGCAAGAGGACCTGCCGCGAGTGACACTTCCATCGTGACCTTTGGCGGGTACTACTTGACCTCGACGACTGCATAACCAAATTCTTCCTCGTGCCCAGGTTTGCCTCAATAGAATATCTGTCACTTCACCGGCAGTACTTCGTCACGTAGGCCAGCAAATCGGAAGTAGCTGTTCCGACTGCTAATTACAATAGGTCTTTTCGCAACTTATCAAAGGGTCCACGAGCTGGTTAGCCTGAAAGCTGGCCCTCTCTTCCAATTCGTCACGTGCGGCACCGCACGCACGGCCCACCTAACGATTGGTTGCCTCCGCTTCGCAGAGATGGCCAGGTTGTTCTACCGATAGGTCGCCACCGCCAGTAATTAGAGGTTCTATGAGGTCCCTCGCCAGGGAAAAGCTTCGATTTCACTCCAGTATGTCGACGGTCTCCACTTGAATTTTGCTAGTGGTACGTTTCTCCACAATCAAGAGACCAACCATCGCTTGTGCTACGCTATTGTCAGGTTGATCACTGCTTATCGCCCAGGCTGCTGCCTGAAATCGCCCCAAAAAGCCGTACGAATCATTTTCGGCTTTGATCGCGACCACGCAAATGCGCCACCCATCACTTTCCGAGCACTCAGCCGGTGCGATGGGCAGCTAGGTGAAGCGCCAGCGACGTAGTATCGGGTCTACCGGGGGCCACCGCGAGTAGAGCACCCTTTGGGCCATCCATGCGGCTACCAGGAGATCGCGGCTCCCGGTCCGAAGTTCGAATCGCAACACCTCACACCTAGTCATTGATTAGCATCAGTGCAGTTCAAGGGGGGTGTCTTCATCATACGTTGTCATGGATGAGCAGGGTCAGGCAGAACTTCGTGACACACAATGCGACACGGATTCAACTTTTGTAGCACACCTTCGCTCTCAAGCCTAGAAGGCGTCCCACTACCGGACCGGCACTGTGGTGGCGCGAATCCCGAAGATGCGACACTGGCACCCGCAGATGCGATTACTGCTCGAACTGCTCATACACATTAGCGAGATCTACTATTCTTCTTCGCCTCCAAACTCAAACCTTACACCGGAACAGCATGCTCAACATCCCTGCGGGTTTACCCTCTTGGCCCGGTACGAGAACCTTGGTGACCGAACTGTGGCGCATGCCAACACGGATCGCTCGTCCACAACGCGATAGGCGTCGAGCTCAAAGGAAAATGCACGTGTGACCAGAGGAGTCGGAAAGAGAAGGAAAGCCGACCCATGGATCTCGGTCTAAGGTGAGTAACGAGTGGTCCAAGGTTGCGCGAAATCGTGGTCCAGGGTACGAGAATAGCTAGCCCAACACTCCTCGACCCCTGGGAACGTAGCAACTACCACCAGGGGTCGGGTGAGGGGCTGTCCTAGTCAGCTATCGGTGCTTGCTCATCGTCCTCAGCACCTTCGAGCAGAGCCGGTGCCTTGCGCATGACATCTGGCTTGCGCTTGCCAAGATAGAGGGCGTAAGCAACACCAACCGCTATCAACGCAACAGTTAAGTATGGCAAGGAGTTATAAGGGGCCGCCTGCCCAGGCTGGAGATCACCATAGATGGGGATGGCCAGAATGAGAATGCCGATAATCGGAACGATGAGCTGCAGTACCACCTTTGATCGCACCCCAGCAGTTCGTGACTTGAACCAGTGGACTACCAATGCGACATTCGCCATCAAGTACATGATGATGACGCCGAGAATCCCGTAGGTACCCAAGAATCCAGAGGCTGTCCCGGGTTGCGTGAACGCATAGGATACGACCCCAATTGCAATACTGGGGGCGACGAATACAATGACGGCTGTCCACGGTGTTTTGAACTTTCTAGAGATGAGACCGAACTGCTTTGCCCAGAGTCCGCTGCGCGCACCACCAAAGATCACCCGGGAGGTCTGGGTGTTCGCTGCCACATAGCTCGACGTCACGGATGTGAGAAAGATCCAGGTCACAAAGGGTGCCAATGCGCCTATGTAGCGCTCGGCCGCAGCATGGAAGGGATTTGGATTTGCGGCGAGGGCTCCGATGTGATTGGTTCCAAAGGCGATGACCAGGGCATAGGATCCCAATACATAGATGATCCCACTGACCAAGACGGTACCAAGGACTGCGATGGCTACGTTTTTGCGAGGGTTCTTCGTCTCTTCGGCGAGGGGGGCAGACGCCTCAAAGCCGCCAAAGGCGAGAATGGCAAGAGAAAATGCTAGCAGTACTTCCTTTGAGTGACCCGGCCAGGCAAAAGGTGTCGCGCTCAACCCTTGAGGTCCTCCGTGAATGAGAAAGGCAATGCTCAAAGCCAGGAGGAGCACGACTTCAAACACGTAGAGGACGATGGTGACACGCACCCCTACCTTCAAACCCAGTATCACCGGCACCGCGACCAAGACTCCGTAGAGAATCGTCACGATTGGCGTAGCACCCCAAAAGTGAAGGCCTCCAAAGAGATTCTGGGTGATATAGCTTCCCACGTAGATGTAGATCCCACCAAAGGCAATGATATAACCCAAAATGGTGATGATTCCAACGGCAGTCGAAGTCTTTGGACCAATGCTCTTTGCGATATAGGTCAGAAAGGAGCCAGAGCTTGGATAAAGACCAACGAACTGTGCAAGGGAGTTGGCGGTCGCAGCAACCCCTACCATTGAGATCAAAAAGATCAGCGGCACGGAAGCCCCTGCTAGACCTGCCATCACTGCAGTCGTAAAGAAGAGGTTGAATGCCGGAGCGACCTGGGCAAGCCCAGGCATGATGACCCCGATCAAACCGATCTGGTTGCGTTCAAGTTGCTCTTCTGTATGATTATTTTCCACTGGTTATCCCCCTACTGAGTTGATGAATGATAAAAACGATTGATTGAACTCATCCGGATACTCCCACACACATCCGTGCCCACCCTTGGTTTCGCGGTAAATACTTCCCGGGGTTAGCTTGGCTAACTCTTTGGAGAGATAGGTAGGAATGAGGATGTCCTGTTCGCCAGCTAAGACCATTACTGGAATTCCCAAATCCTGGAGTCGATTTCTTGTATCGTGTGTTTGAATAGCGTTGAGCTGGGCGAGATAGGCATGCGTTGGTTGGTCGCCAAAGACCATGGCTTCCTCGAACTCTCGGAGTTCATTCTCTCGCTCTTCGAAGAAGGTGTTGGTAAAGGCCCATAGGGTGACGTCTCGCATGACGAAGGGAACTCCAAACACTGGAGCAAGATCTGCCCACATTGCAAACATTCGAGAGCAGAAGGGACCAGGGGCCGCATAGGTGCACGCGAACGTTACGGAGAGGAGTTGCTCTTGGAACGCAAGGGCATACTCTTGGGCGATCATTCCACCCATCGAGACACCCATGAGGTGAAATGATTCGATTCCCAGTGCGGTGACCAGATCGTGAGCATCCCTTGCCATCATCTGCGTCGTGTAGGGACCAGCCGGTTTTGAGGTCGCACCGACTCCTCGGTTGTCAAAACGCAGGACCCGGTAACCCGCCGCCAGAAGATCTGGCACCTGAAGCTCCCAGGTCTCGAGCGTGTCGGCCAGGCCATTCACCAACACGATTGTCCGCTCTGATTCTCCTTCGAGTTCATAGTGGAACTCGATTTCTCCAACTTGGATTTTTGACATTTCCCCCCTTTGGTAAGGTGTATTGCTGCTCTGAAAAGATTTTGCCCAATGTGGGACATGTTCGTGGTCTCAATCTGTAGTGTCTTGATCCTCCTCTCTCGCAACACGTGCGAAGAGGCCGCGAAGTAGGTCCTCGGTGAGCAAGAAGTGTTTCATCGCGAGCTTGGCCGCAGTTTCTGAGTCGCCGTCCAAGATAGCTTGAGCCAGTTCCGGGTGTTGATGGAGGGCACGCTCACGAATGTCCTTGGAGTAAGGTTCTGCACCAAAGCCAAGCGATACTTCCTTGCGCAGTTGCAAGGAGATGTCCACCAACAATGGGTTGTGCGTCGCCCTTGCGATGGCAACGTGTAGCAGCCTGTCAGCTTCGCCCGACGAGAGCCTGTCGTTGTGAGCCTGGTGGTAACCCTCAACCGCGTCGGCAATCTTTCTTTGATCTTCTGGGGTACGACGATGTGCTGCTGTCCTGGCGATCTCCGACTCGATGAGTGACCGGAGATCAAGGAGATGCTCTACCCGATTCCATTCGGGCAAGAGCACACGTTTGACCATTTGGTCCACTTCAGGACCGACATAGTCAGTAACAAACGAACCGCCATCGCGACCGCGTTTGACGATGAGGTAGCCACTCGCAGCAAGTCGTTGTATCGCCTCTCGGATGACACCTCGACTTGTTTGGAGAAGTGTCGCTAACTCACGCTCTGAGGGGAGGCGTTGTCCGGGAACGAACTCTCCAAGAGCAATTGCGGTAACGATGCGCTCGGCGATCCTTTCACCAGCGTTTTGCATGGGAAGCGGAGCAAGTGACTGAGTGATCCATTGGTTGGCAAAGTGTTCTTCATCCATGCTTCATCCTTGAGGGGTTAAGAATGTCCAATTCACCGGAGAGATAGGAAACGATAAAACTCGCGTAGTGCTTGGCCGTCTCGACGATGCTTGAGATGACCACATATTCGTCGGTCCCGTGCATGTTGCCAACGATTGGGCCATAACAGAGCGCCTCGCCACGTCCATGGTTGACGTAGTATCGCGCATCGGTCGTGCTACCCATTACTTCGCGGGCAGGTCGTTGTCCATAGTGCCTGACAAGCACATCGCTAAAGGTGCTCACAAGTGAGCTAGCGGGATCGAGATAGTAACCTTCTGCGCGAAAGCCGGTCGCGGTCACAGTGAGTGAGAAGTCTTCCGGGCCCGCGATGACTACCCCTAGGCGCTTCTCCACTAGCTGGGCAATCTCGTCGTGACTGTATCCGTTGGGGAACCCGATCCTCACTTCAAGTGTGACCCACGCAGGAACACTCGACGCCCAGTCACCAGCTTGGATCTTCCCAATATTGACGTTATATGGCTGGGACAAGTCAGTAAACGGCTCCTCGATCGATTCGTTGAGTTCGCGTTCGAGATTCCCTAACTCAGCGATCAAACCAGAGAGGAGCTGTGACGGAGAACGGAGCCTGTCAGCTGCTTCAGCGTGTCCGCCCCTGGTATTGATGGTCAGCTGTAGCCAGACGATCCCAATCCCTCCAAGGAGAATCGACTGGTTGGTCGGCTCTGGTAGTAGCACCACTTCTGCGTCGATTCCAGAACGAAGGGCTGACAGTGTTCCGTTGCCAGTACATTCCTCCTCGATCACTGCCAAAAGTGCCATTGGGTGATCAAGGAAGTCTCCCGCAACTACAGAGATCGCCTGTAGCGCAAGTGTGGCGGCCACAAGTCCTCCCTTCATGTCACCTGCACCGCGTCCATACATACGGTCACCAGCCAACACTGGTACAAAGGGTGGACTGCTCCAACCGGGGCCTTCGGCGGGCACCACATCAATGTGTCCGTTGATCAGCAATGAGAGTGAATCGCTTGTTCCGTTTGTCGTGGCCAGTAAATTATGGCGATCTCTATAGCCCTGCGACGGTACTCCAGCGAGTGGATCAGCTGCGATACGATCGTCGATTGATACCAGCGTGGGATCGAGGCCAAGACGACTCAGGCGATCCCCAAGAACCTCGATGGCACCGGCCTCGTTGCCAACGGTGCTTGGCTCGCTCACAAGCGCCCTGAGGAAACCGAGCTCAGCTTCGATGTGGGTCTCGACGGCAGCATCCAGTTGCCGAACCAGGCCGTCAGGCAAACAAGCCATCATAAACTCTCAATGGTGCAGACATTGAACCAATAGTACTTTATCTTTTAGATGTTCATGCACATTTTGGCCCCAAGCTCATAATTCCTACTCGGAGTGAACGGCCTAATTCTTGGATTTCTCCTCCAGCCCTCCTTGCTTGATTAGGAGAACTGCTGTGGCTTAGCATCCAGTCCGTAGTTAGGAATCGCCTTCGACACATCATCACTCATGGGGACTACGCTACAATCTCAAGTTAACTTGAGGTCAAGTCAAGAGAGGAAAAATTTACCAACATGTCCCCTAATCAGGAACTACTGCCGATTGGAATAGTCGCTCAGCGCTGTGGCGTCTCGGTGGCGACGCTGCGATTTTACGAGGAGCGCGGGCTCATCGCCTCAATCCGGCAAGATGGACACAAACGCATGTACCCTCGATCGATGATCCGTCGAGTAGCTTTCATCAAAGTCGCCCAGCGAGTAGGGCTCTCACTCGACGAGATCACCGAAGCGCTCGCATTGCTCCCTCACAACCGGACTCCAACAGCAAAAGATTGGCGTCAACTATCGGTTAGTTGGCGATCCCGCATCGACGAACAGATCAAGACCTTGCAAGGACTGCGCGATGACCTTGACTCCTGCATCGGTTGCGGATGCCTTTCACTGGGAACGTGCTCGCTCTACAACGCTGGTGATCGAGCTGCCAAGTTCGGAACCGGTGCGAGGTACCTTCTCGGTGACGAATCTTCGCCAAAGGGGTAATGCCGCCTACCCACAAGGCGATACCCTCCAACACCGCGGCGTTGGAGGGTATCTTCAATGAGGAGCAACAGTGACCCAAGGGAGTTCCCTGCGCTCCCTATTTGCGCTTAATAGCGCAATGTCTTAGACGGAAACCTCGAGTTGGCTCACCGTGAGGGTCTTCACCTGACCGGCGACGATCGTGACCCTCCCCAGCTGTTCCTGGCCCTCGATGTCAAGTGTATAGGTCCCCGGCTCCAGGCTTGCAAAGACCGCAGCTACTTGAATCCTTCCAGGAAGGACACGATCGAGGAACCATACGTGCTTATGGAAACCTCCGACACCGCGGACAAAACACTCCTTGCCAACGTGGACGTCCTCACCCATAACGATGAGGGCACCCACCGTCTCATCGATATCGACCGCCACTGAACCCGTCATGGACGGAAGGTGCTCCTTGGGCAGCATACGCTGCCCAAGGAGCTTCAGGGGAGGAAGTGACTGTTCGGTCACGAGTTGACCAGACTCGGCGTGGGTGTTGTCGAAGGATTCGAGAACCCATCCCATGGGATCCCCAAGTAGGGGAAGCTCGGTAGGTATGTCTCTCCAATGGGACCTAGCTGGCTTGGCGAAGTCTTATTGGGGTTGATGACGTCATAGATCTCACCCGCTGCCGCATCTGGCTTGTAACTCTTATCCACCAGAGGAATCGTCAAACCAGCAATCGCGCGAAGCTCAATGGAGACGACATCATCGAAGACCCTGCGTCCATTGGGATATCCGGCAAGATCGCCGCCAAGGACCCCGAGAATCGATGGGGAACTCGATGGAGGTATCGCCACATTCAGCCGCAACATGTCAGCGTACCATGGGCCGGTGTAGGTGTTCAGGCCGTCCACAATACCGGTTGGGATACCAGTCAAGAGGATGGCGACGAGGTCGGCTCTGGCCGCCGTGTACTTGGCCAGGTCTGGGAAGACCCCTGGATAGAGGACCGGCAACAACGACCCGAGTTCAGGGTGCTGTACGTAGGAGAGGAACTCTCGATCGGCAAAGGGTGGCAGTGTATTCCAAAGATCCTTCTTGCCGATTGGAACGATAACCTCATTAAACAGTGGGTTGCCCAACCTTGACACCTGCACGAAGGGACCCACATCTGAGTTCTGTCCCGAGAAGGCCTGGTCAAAGACACGCACCTTCTGCCGGTTTGCCGAGGTCCAAATGCCAAGCACCGCCGCTGGATCGGTGACCGAGGTCGGCATCGATCCATTGCTCGTCAGGAGTGTGATCGGCACCTGGATCGCAATAGAGGCGACATTGAGTCCAGCTGTCGCATTGACTCCTGCGGAGGCTGGTCCCGGAATGAGCTGATCAGGGGAGAAGGGACGAAGGTCGCCAAGATCAAAGATAGAGCCCAAATCAACATAGAAGCCTTCAGCACGCTGACCAGCAAAGATCTTCTCTCCATCGCTGGTGGTTACCACTGCTGCATCAGCGAGCGGCGTATAGTGGGGAATCGAACGAGGTCCAACGTTAGAGGGCGGGCATGGCGCGTTGCTCGCGAGCACGTGAGAGCCGTTTTTATCGATGCGTGTCACCGTATAGAACTGACGACGATTCCAGTTCGGTGAATCCAACGAGGTGATCTGACCGGTGTTATACAAGAAGGTATTCGGGTCGTTCAACACGGTGTGGAACTGGAACTGATAGGTGATATTTGACAACGGCTCACCGTTGTTCGCGATGTGGATCTCATAGAGCACATCATCACCGAACTCATAAAAGTTCGGTCCTCCGGCGGGTAGCTGCAGTGGTAGGTAGTTCGCAATGATCGTAACGGTATCTGGATTATCAGGAGAACGAAATGCATAGAGATCCGTTGAATCTGCGACGGGATCTTTTGATATAGCGGGTGCTTCTCGGTGTGACGACACGGCAATTTCCTTTCAGGGAACGATATCTTGGTATTTTCGTTGGTGTGGTATTACTTGGTAGCGCGGATCGTTGAGGCGAGTTGCGCAATGAGGCGGTGATCCTTGATACGAACCTCTTGGGTCCCAAACATCACCGACAACTCTCCAGTGGCGGGGTTGGCAACGTGAACCACCAACGACTGCAGAGCACTCGACTCCTCGGGAGTGAGTTGGGAATATGCTTGCTTCCTGGAATCGACGAGCCGGGCTGCACCACTTGGAACAACGGCAACTGCTCCGGCCGCCGCCAAGGTGGCAGAGGATCGGATCAGAAAGGAACGACGACTAACTTCGGTCATATGGCCTCCATTCACTAAGCAGCGAATGCTGCTGATGTGTTTGGTTCGTCACCCCTGACGGCGTTGGATGTCATCGATAGAAAATGTTTGACTACTTTTTGCGGGTGAACCAGCGATTCACCGCCCCCGCTGGACCTCTTCATCGTCAGCGATCGGCGCCGTTGGTCGAGGAACATGACACCTACACACCAGCCGACACCTCGTGCTAGTGCAGATCGCTCTCGAGTGATTCCTTCCACGCGAGCTAGCACACCGCCGCTATCAGATCACGCTTGTCCTCACAAACTCGCCAAAATCACGGACATGATCGGCATGAAAAGCCTCCATGAATGCCTCTGAATGCGTGATCACCATAATGGTGGCACCCTCGAACTGCGCATTGAGTATTTCAGCGACGATCTGCTCATTTTCTGCATCCAACCCCGCAGTGGGCTCGTCAAGCACGAGGTTCTTTGGGTTCAGGACCAGTAGGCGCGCCAAGGCAAGTCGTTGCTTTTCCCCTTGGGATACCATCCGATTGTCCTGCCCCATCATCGTCGCGAGCCCATCGGATAACTCCGCGAACCATGGGCCAAGGCCGACCCGACCAAGCGCATCGATCAACTCAGCATCACTCGCAGCCGCGCGCGCCAGCCGCAGATTGGCGGCGAGTGAGGCTCCAAAGAGGTACGGCTCCGAGGAGAGGTAGGCGATCGAAGCGGCGATCGTCTCCTCGCTGAGCTCCGTCGTCGGTATCCCACCGATACGCATCACCCCGGCCGTTGGCGTCCATGCTCCCAGCACCATGGCAGCCAAGGTAGACTTACCCGATCCCGTCGGTCCAACCACCAACAGCCGCTGACCCCCCTCAAGATGAAGCTCAAAGGAGTGCAAGATCTCGCGATCAGCGTCTGGGTAGTGAAACGAGACGTCTTCACACTCGATCGTTAAGGCGCTCAAGGGGAGGGTGGTCTGCGAGCACCGCGAACAGTCGCGACCCTGGAGCGCCAGCGTTCGCTCAAGTCGTGCGACTGCAGGCGTACCAGAACCAGCCGTCGCTGCCTCGAGGCCGACCGCGGTCAGCCCCTCCACGATGGCGAGGATCAGAAAGGGAATGACGGCGAGTTCGACCGCATCGAGCCTGTGCGCTGCCATCAGATCAGCACCAATCCATAGCGTGGCCGTGAGAGCCGTCGCCTCGATCACACCGTTGAAGACGCCGAGCCAGGTCTGGATGCCCGCCTGGCGCCGCTGTGGACGGAGTAGCCGGAACGTTTTGTGTTTGAGTTGGTCAAGAAGCGGGTCCCCACGGCGAAGAAAGTAGCGGGACTGAAAGGTTGCTGCGGTCGCCAGGGAGGTGTCGTAGGCCTGCGCGCGCAAGACGCTCGTACTCTGCGCTCCCGAGCGAGCGAGGCGATAGGCCCCAAAGGGGACCACGAGTCCGATCAGGAGCAAGCTCGGTAGGAGAACCACCACAAAGACGGGCGACACCGCGCCGGCAATGACCACAACCACCAGTGAAGCGAGGCCGACACCGGTGGCGGGACCAACCAGCCGCGCGGCAAGATTCTCAAGCTGTGTCATATCACCGTTTAACGAGGCGAGCACCTCGCCAAAGACCCCCGGTCGCACCCGATAGGGAACCACCGCCGCCAGACGATCGAAGAGCAGGGTGCGAATCCTTGCTGCCAGATCGAGGGTGAGTGAGTGACCCCACATGCGCTCACCATACTGGCTTGCCCCACGGGCCAGCGCGAAGAAACGAACCGATCCGATCACCACTCCGAGCGTCAAGATACCAGGCTTGAGTGCAGCCTTCGAGATCAGATACGCCGAGAGGCCAAAGAGCACCGCGGGTGAGAGGTAGGCCATGAATCCCGTCCCAAGATAACCCCACACCTCCCATCGACGTTCTCGCAGACGTTCGCGCGCCAGTGTACCAAGGGTCATAGCTGGGGGCCAATCTCAATCACCTGATTGGCTCGATCCTCTACTCGATCCGAGTGCGAAGCGACAAAGAGCACCTTGGCCCTGCCGATCTGGGCTAGCGCGTCCAACAACTGTCGCTCCATCGCCGCGTTGAGATGGGCTGTGGGTTCATCGAGTAGCAGGAACGGACGCTCCATAAGTACGACGCGGGCGACACCGAGGCGTTGACGCTCACCCGCACTGAGGTTCGAGCCATCTGCCACGACATGCTGAGACAGTCTCTCGACAAAACCGTCAGCACCAACGAGTGTCAAGACCTTCCCCACCTCAGCCTCGCTGGCATCGGGATTCAGGAGTGTGACGTTGTCATAGACACTTCCATCAACAAAGCCGGGAAGTGCGGGGAGAAAACCTACATCGCCGGGAGGGAGCGCCCCGGCCGAATCACCCGATCCCACACGCACCGCACCTACCGTAGGCAAGAATCCTGCCAGTCCCTCAAGCCAGGAGGTCTTACCAACGCCACTTGGGCCCCGCAACACGATGAGTTCCCCGCTTGCAGCGACAAGGTCGATACTCGCTGACTGCTTGCCGTTGGGCATGATCACCCCAAAGTCTGTGAGCGCAAGAGATAGCGACTTCGATGCGAGACTGCGCGTGTGTTCATCCTCCCTACCACGCTTCACGCGAACGGGGACCACCTCGGTGATCGGCTCTCGCGTATCAGGCATCAGCGCTAGCGCATCCACGCGTCGCACCAGCGCAGCGGCGTCCTGGGTCGCATGGAACTGCAGCGCTGCCGCGCGTACCGGTCGGAAGATCTCCGGGACGATAAAGAGTACCGCTGCTCCGGTGGCGAGTGACATCGATGCGTCGTTGAGACGGATACCGATGGAGACCGCCACAAGGGCCACAATGATGGCGACGAGCGTGTCAAGGCTCACCCCAGAGATGAAGGCGACACTCAGCACCCCAAGGGTGCGCTTGCGCAGATCTTGGGCAGCTCTCGCGATAGCAGCCTCCTGCAGGTGCGCTTTGTTAAAGGACTTGAGGGTGACCATGCCGCTCAGCATGTCGAGGTAGAGCGCGTTCAACCGTACGGTTGCACCGAGTTGACGATCAGCGCGATCCTTCGTGCTCTTGCCGACCACGATCATGATCACCGGCAGCACAACGAGTCCACCGACGACCTCGATAAAAGCCATCGGCGACTCGATCAAGGTAAAGAGGATCAGTGCTGGGGTGATAATCGCCGCACCAATCGCCTCGGGAAGAAAGCGTGACGCATACGGCACAAGGGTGGCGACCCCGTCGGTCAGGAGGTAACCCAACTCCGTCCCGGCCACCGGTGCGGCGCTGCCCTTTGTGATGAGCTGAGAGATCGTTCGCTGGGCATAGTCGACTCCAAGGAGGACCGCCAGGTAGTCGATGAGTCGCAACATCGCAAGTCGAATGCCAAAGGCAACACCGAAGAGGAGCGCCAAACGTGGGATAACCCCATATCGGTGCAGCATGACCGCATCCTCGAGCATCCGACCAATGAGGAGTGCGGACACCACCAACGATACCAGCGCGACGACTTGGACCGCCACGATGAGGATCGCGAGCGTCCGACTCCGTCGACTCGCTAGTGCGCCCCGCAATAAGGACGGGGCACGACGAACACTTGGCTCACTAACAAACACGTTCCCTCTTTGACCCTCATCCTCACTCAAGACTCGACGGTGGAGGGAGTCTTTG
The DNA here is from genome assembly GCA_021819725.1 of Actinomycetes bacterium. The sequence goes on along the minus strand of JAKAQR010000003.1, from coordinate 17,949 downwards.
GCAATGTAAGACGCTTGCGGAAGATCCAGTAGGTCCAACCCTGATAGAGCAGGACGAAAGGAGTAAAGATCACCGCCACGATCGTCATGATGTTCAAGGTATAGCGCTGCGAAGCGGCCGTGGCGATGCTCAGCGAATCAGAGAACGCCGTCGATGACGTGATCACATTGGGGTAGAGCGTCATGAAAATGGTGATGGTGAGTGCCAGAATTGCGACCCCCGTGAAGACAAATGCCCATCCGTTCAGATGTTCTCTCACGAGCCAGGAGACGGCGGCGACCAGTAGGAACGCCGTCACTGGGATGAAGCCTGGCACGGCACCGCTGTTGCCATGCGCACGCGCAACAAAGTAGGTCCAAGCAAGGAACGCCAAGAGAATGACGGTTGCAGCTGGGGCGACCCGACGAGCCGCCATCGTCGCCTTATCGTGCAACTCACCGGTTGTCTTCAGGCTCAGGAAAGTCGCCCCGTGGAGCACGAAGAGTGCCACCATCGTAAGGCCACCCAACAACGCATACGGCTGAAGCAACCCCAAGAACGTACCGGTGTACTGATGCTGGGCATTGAGTGGAATCCCCTTCAAAAGGTCCGCAAAGGCCACACCCCAGATCAACGAGGGGATCAGCGAGCCGAGAAAGTTGACCCGGTCCCAGTTGGCTCGCCACCGCGTGCTAGTGCGCAAACCACGAAACTCAAAGGACATCCCTCGGACGATCAGCATGACCAGCACGACAAAGAGTGCTAGATAGAACGCCGAGAACATCGTCGAGTACCACAGGGGAAAGGCGGCAAAGGTCGCGCCACCAGCCACGATCAGCCAGACTTCGTTCCCGTCCCAAATCGGGCCGATCGCGTTGAGCATGCCCCTTCGTTCCAGGTCCCCATTGGTGATGAAGGGAAGCAGCATCCCGATACCAAAATCGAAACCCTCGAGAAAGAAGTAGCCTGCCCAGAGGAAACCGATCAAGACAAACCAAATCAATTGCAGTCCTGTTACATGCATAATCGTCAATCCCTCCTAGTAAACCAGTGCATCGTGTTCGGCATCCGCATCGTCCTCAGGGGGAAGCACCTCGCCGTTCATCATCGCGAGCTCCTTGCGTGAGTAGTGGTACATCATGGCGAAATCGATCACTCCCAGTACCGCATAGAGCGCGATGAAGCCAAAGAAGGTGAATCCAACGTCCCAAGCGGAGATGTCACGGGAGACTCCCTGGGCAGTCCGGAGCACTCCATAGACGATCCAGGGCTGGCGACCGGTCTCGGTGAAGATCCATCCCGTCGTGTTGGCGATGAATGGCAAGGGTATGGCGTAGATCGCCACTCTGCGAAACCACTTGGAGTTGTCGAGCTTCTTGCGCCGCAGAAGCCACATACCCCAGAGGGCGATCGCGATGATAACCGCACCGAGACCCGCCATGATGCGGAAGTTCCAATACTCAAGCCAGACGGGGGGTACATAGTTGCCCGGTCCATACTTCTTGACGTATTCCTTTTGGAGCTGGTTAATGCCTTGAACCTTGCCGTTCCAGGAGTTCGTGGCCAGCAACGAGAGCACATGGGGAAGATCGACCTGAAAGATCACCTTGTCGTGGAGATTGCCGATGGTGATGAGGGACTCAGGCGCCCCTCGCTGGGTGTTATAGAGTGCCTCTCCTGCGGCCATCTTCATCGGCTGGTCCTTGACCATCACCGTTCCCTGGGCTGATCCATCAAGAGCCATCCCAAGCGATGCGACAAAGAAGACGATCAGCGCGACGCGGATACCAAGGGAAAAGATCGCCCGCGATCCTTCCCGCTTCATCTGGTAGAAGGCAACACCGAGGGCGACCGCCGAACCTGTGATGAGCGAGGCAAGAAGCACATGGAAGAGGGTGGTGATAAACAGCTCGTTGGTCAGGATCGCAAAGAAGTTCGTCATCACGGCCTGATGGGTCGCGTGATCGATCTTGTAACCAACAGGGTCCTGCATCCAGGTATTGGCAACGAGAATGAACGAGGCCGAGAGCGAGCTACCCAACACGACCATCCAGATGGAGAGCATATGGATCCTCGGCGACACCTTGCCTTTGCCAAAGATCCAGATTCCGAGGAACGTTGACTCCATGAAAAAGGCGAGGAGGCCCTCGATTGCGAGAGGTGGTCCAAAGATATTACCCACAAAGGCCGAGTACTGGGCCCAGTTCATGCCGAACTGAAACTCCTGCACGATGCCGGTCACGATCCCGATGGCAAAGTTAATCAGAAAGAGCTTCCCAAAGAAGCGTACGAGATGCTCATATCGGTCATCATGGGTCTTGTAGACCGCCGTCTGAAAAATGGCGACAATAACCGCCAGACCAATGGTTACAGGCACAAAAAAGAAGTGAAAGATAATCGTCGTAGCGAATTGCCATCGCGACAATGTAAGGGTAACCGTACCCAGCAAAGGCTCCATAAGTAACTCCATTCAATTTCTATAAGACAGCCTAAGAGAGCTGAGGCATACCTAACTTAGGGTCATAAGTCACATTTTCTTCTCAGAAAACGCCAGGCGCACCGGCGCACCGAGGGTTCCTCTCAGCTTTCACTGTGTTCGCTGCACATAGCTTACGGTGCCACCCTCGAAGTACACACGACCCGCCGGGTAGACCCAGACCACCTCAGGGTAGCCGTCATAGCTAGCACTCGTCGTCGAGGCTGGCGGCCCCCAAAGCTGGGTCACCTCGGCCTCGGTATCACCATCGTTGAGATAGGGATAGGACTGTTGGGAGGCACTCCCGGAGTCCGGTGGGGCTAAAGAGGACGGGGTCGGGGTCGCTGGTACTGGAGTCGGTGACGCCCCTCCAGACACAGACCAAACCACGGCATCGTTCCACAGTGCATCGAACCATGTCAGAGCCTGCGTTCGCACGCTGGGACTTGAGGTGATCATTCCGACTTCGCGGTTGTCGTTGAAGGAGACAACTGAGAAGTTTTCAGAGCCCACGAAGGTGGTGTGAGGAGTAACGATGAGCTTGGCATGCACATAGGGACTGCTCAACGTTCGCACCTGTACACCAGATCGGACGAGTTCGTTCGCATAGCTCGCCGCTTCCCAGGACGGATCCGCCGGTATCAGCACGCGAGCAGCTGATCCATGGGTAAGCAGCGCCTGGTAACACGAAGGGGCGTCACCGAGCTCTTCAGCCATGACGGCAACCGGTCCAGCCTGCCCAAGCAACCCGGCGATCGTGGAGGCCGACCCGGGGGAGAGTACGAGCGTCGATCTTGGTGATGCTCCAGCAGCTGTTCCAGTCCAGTCTGCGTGAAAAACGGTGGCGAGCGCAGCGATGGCGCTTGGCTTCGAGGTCACGAAGGCATCTTCGACGTTCTCGCCATCGAAGGCACTCTGGGTCGCATTCGGCGAACCGAACAGAGCAACCTGATCTGGCTGACCAGGATCGACGATCAGGTACTTTGCGTGATCGAAGGCATACTGTCCTTCGAAACGTGCTGGAGCCATCTTGAGGTGCACTCCACTTCCTGCAAGTCCAGCGACCGCGATAGAGGGAGCTGAGGGGTCATCATAGGGATGCCCGTCAACAATGACGTCGACCTGAACTCCTCGAACAGCTGCGCTCCGAAGGGACGAGAGGAACTGGGGATCGGTGAGGAGGTACTCGTTCACATCGATGACGGAGCGCGCATGATTCATCGCGTTCAACCAAGGTCCAATGCCTGCCTGGGGTTCAGTGATAAAGGTCAGCGTGCCTTCGGGAACTTGACCCACCGCGACTGGCGCGTTGTGCCCACTGGGACTGGTCGGTCCCCGATCAACGGTGCCAGTTGGAGTCCTGTTAAAGTTCGGTTGCGAGGAAGGTGCCTGCGTTTTCTTGGCAGACAACGACAGGCCTGCATGATGATGCTTGACGGACTGACGGGGAGCCGCGTCCGTCGTCGCTTTGCAGCCCCCAAGCGACACCACGCCAACCCCAAGACACAACACCAACGGAACCATGCGCTGACGGCCCATTATCTATACTCCCATCCCGTTGATCGCCCTATCGTGGAGAATACCGCTTGACTCGGACATCGCGAACGCCCGGGTCAATCCGCGGATCTTTGACCAAGACTCATCGTGTTGTGCTCGATCAAGTAGTGCCATGCTCGATCTTCGCAGTCTCACCGAGATATGTTGCACCCCACCCCCTACCGTCGATGACCAAGCAGACGATCGACCCTCCTATCGAGAACCCAGCCCCCCAGGGCACGAACGCCATCAGAAGATTTTTCTCCTCTATTCGGAATATCTCGGCACCTCGCAGCACTACTATAGTAGTAGAAAAAAATTCTACCTAGTTCTGGAAAGGGCAAGCATCCGATGGAACCAGACGAGTTGAACAAGGCCGACCCAGCTGCGCTGACCTCACCAGCCGGCCAGCCTCACCATCTCCAGCCTGGGATCGTCTCGGTTTGGGGTCTGGTCAGTCAAAGCATCGCCGGCATGGCCCCGACCTGTGACGTCGTCGCCTTTATGACCGCTGGAGCCGCCTTTGCGCTCGTGGCCCTGCCGCTCTCATACCTCTTTGCCTTCATCCTTATGTTCATCGAGGTCAACACCCTCTATCACCTCTCCAAGCATCGCGGTTCAGCTGGAGGTTACTATAGCTACGTCTCGGCAGGGCTCGGAGCAAAGCCAGCATTGGTGACCGCCATCATGGTCGTCTTCTACCAGCTGATCAGTGTCGCTGGTGTACCGATCTACGTCGCCGGTGTCTTCTTGCCAGGGATCGCTCGATCGTATTTTGGCGTCACCCTTCCGGGCTGGTTCTGGATCCCGATGATGCTGGTCTTCATCGGAGTACCCTGGCTACTCTCCGTACTCGGCATTCGTCCAACCGTCAAGGCGATGCTCTTCACGAGCTCGCTGGAGATCGTCTTTCTCATCGTCGCGTCGATCATCATCATCGCCCGCTCTCATGTCGCAGCTCCCTTGCATCCCTTCACCTTCGCCTCGGTTGGCGTCAAGGGGGTCGCTCTCGGCATGATCTTTGCCATCACCAGCTTCATCGGTGTCGGTAGCCACGCCCCACTTGGCGAGGAGGCCAAGGGAGTTCGCACCCAACAAGGAAGGCTGATCGGCAAGGCCGCAATCCTCTCCCTCACTCTGGTAGGAGTAGCACTGACCATCTCGGCCTACGCGCTCACCGTCGGCTGGGGAGAGGCACGAATGGCACTCTTCTCAAAGGCTGCCGCCCCAGGTGTACAGGTATTCCTCCACTATCTCGGACCCATTGGTGCCGTGGCACTTGTCGTCCTCGCGATCAACAGCGCGCTCATGGACGATCTCGCCCTCATGACCAGCACCGCTAGGGTCCTCTACGCCGTGAGCCGCGACAAGCTTCTCCAGACGAGCTTTGCCACCGTCAACGGCAAACGTGCGCCAGCGGCCAGTGTCACCTTCGTGGGCGCCACAGCAATTCTGGTGGGATTGGTCTTTGGCCTCTGGCTTGGGCCAGCTCAGGCCTTTGACGTCCTCACCACCGCGGTCTTATTTGGCCTTGTGACCGCCCACACGCTCATGAACCTCTCATTGATGCGCATCTCCTACCGAGAACGACGCGTCACCCAGTTGGCTTTTCACTTCGTGCTCCCTATCATCGCAATGGGCCTGTTTTGGATGGTGCTCTATGAGACCGTTGTCCCGTTGGTCTTCCCACTCGCATGGGCAGCTATCTTCTGGCTCGTGATCCTGATCGGAGCGATCGTCTGGACTTACATCAAAATGGGCGGTGATCGTGGTCTCACCCGGCAGGCCGGCCATCAACTCGGTCTGGCTCATGAGGAACACCCCCTCGACACCGTCGATAGTCTTGGCCTTTGGCGAGAGACTTGATGCTACGCTCGGGCGCGGGGCTCTCCACTCTTGGCAAAGGTACGGTCCTGACCATCGCGAAGTGCCGTCTCCTAGCGATCACGATCTTCGCAACCCAACCGATCCTGATCGACTGCGAGGTACATCGAAGCGGCGACACTGCCTGTCTTCTCCAGCGACGGTCTCGTCTCCGCCGTGCATGGGACAACGAGCTCGACCATTTGCTCCAGGCCACCGATGTGCCCCAACCGATCAGGGCGAGCATCTTCGAACAACTCGCGAACTCACCCGATCCGAATAGTCGGCTCATCCCAGCTCAAAACCCAGACTGCTCTCCCGGCATCGCTGCAGCGTTAGCCCAGGATTGGTGGTGGGAGGTACGCGCCGGTATCGCCGCAAATCCGTGCTGCCCCACCGGGGTTCAACAGACACTCGTCACCGATGAGAACCCATGGGTCAGGCGGGCACTGGCTGAAAACCTCCAAGCCGAACCGGGCTTCATCGGGGTGATGGCCACAGATCCCGACTTCGGGGTACGTGATGCTGCTGCCGAGCATCCCCGTTGTCCAGTGGATGCGCAGATCAGCCTCACCGAGGATGATCGATGGGAGATTCGCCGATCTATCGCCAAGCGCCAGGATGCTCCGGTCGCGGCGCTTACCATTCTCGCTGTTGATCCTGAGCCGTGGGTGCGCTTCTTTGTCGCCGCGAACCCACGTACCCCGGATCACCTGCGAGCGGCACTCTTAACCGACCCAGATGCAAAGGTCCGATCGATGGCACGACACGCGCATACCACCACCGCTCGCTTGGCCAACTCACTTGCCTTCGGCCTCAACCAAGTCCTCCCTCAGACCAAGAGAGCGGATCAACCCTAGCGGTACCCATCACCAAACACCGAGACAGGTACCACGGTTGTCTGCAGTGTCGGGTGCGAGCAGGCCCCCAGACCGTTGTCGGACCAGCAAGGGCTCTCGGGGAAACATCGCTGCACTAGGACGGCATATTTGTTCACTTTGCCTTCTGTAGAAACTGAGAAATCACAGAAGACCAGAGCTGTGTCGACGTCCCAGACGATGACATTGCCACGGACGGAGCAATCGAATACGTGATTCGCCAGCCAGCGGCCGTGCTCCTCGATAACCGATGGTATGCGCCAGCGGAACACGAAGTCCGCTACTCTCTGCCCGCAGACGACCAGGGAACGCACCGGTTGACAACTCATCGCGTTCTCTCCAACACGAGTGGCTCGTGCTGCTCATTGCGGACAGCGAAAACCTAGACGTGGGCCACCGCCCAGATCAGCTCGGCACCCACGAGTACGCACACAACAGACATCAACACAAACTGCTTGCGCGACATGCATCGATCAGTATCCAGAGCCCCGCGTGGGCGGAGATATCTCTTCCAGCCTGTATGTTCATCCAGCCATGGAATCCGCGCAGCTAAAGAAACAACAAACGTGATCAAGACCAGCACGTCGATACCGATATCCAACCACAACACTTGATAGGGCTTCATCTCTTCACATCTCCTCTTGGGGCGATTCAGTAGCGACACCTAACCCAAAACGTGCGGCCGTCACCGAACGGCTCGGCCATACGAAGTCACGCGGCAGCAGCTCGAACGCTGAGGCCGTCGCACCAACGGTTGGCCCCGCGAGATCCCCATGTTCGGACCCATCCAACGCAGCGAGAACCATCAACGCACCACTACGGAACGCAAGCAGTTCAACCATGCCATTGACATGGCAAGCCTGCATAGATCGTTGCAATCCATCAATGCCATCCGATTTCAAGCTGTCCCCAAGCAATGGCCACACGCTCCGACGGTTGCGATCGGCTGCACCACAGTATCGGCAGAGGACCTCACCGCAGCCAGCCGTAGACGAGGGAGTCCAGGGCTGAGGGCTACGATCGCACCCTGGCCATACCCCGTTTCGTACCGTTGCACCTGAGTGATTAATAGTGAGTTCACTCATGATGATGCACCTTTTACAAGGTTCTCATGCTCACTTGTCCAAGAGTTGTTCTTGCCTCTCCGAGTACGGCCAGCATTGTTACTGGTCTTACGCGCTCTCTCCAGGTGATGAGTCATCCCATCATCTGAACTGTCGCCTGTACCCGATAAGGGCCTGGGAACGAACAGGGCACTGGCCTCAACTAGACCAGGACTGGTAACCGACCAGTCACGGATATTGAGCCCAGCATTGTCATCGCGATCCACCTCAACGTGACACACCTCACAAGTGAGCCTCTTGGTGAGCTTTGCACCCATGAGTCTGCCTGAGCAGTCATGGTGGATTTGCGATGAAGGGAAGAAGCGATCAACGACGACTACCGTTACTCCGGCTCGTTTGGCCTTGTAGGTGAGTGTTGGTCGAAAGCCTCCGAGTCCGGCATCAGATACCGAACGTCGAAAGGCTCGTCTTCCCATGCTCTGCCTCATGGCGGCGAGATTCAGATCTTCAATATGTACCTCGCCGTAGTTATCCACCAAATAACGAGTTAGCTGGTGGACACTTTCACGACGGATGTATACGGACTTGCGGTCTAGCTTGGCGAGCTTGGCTTTCGCTCGCCTGTATCCGTTTGAACCGGGTATCCGTCGTGAAAGAGCGCGCCCAACCCTACGACGCTCGGTACGCGTCGTACGTAGTGGTGCTGGGTTGGGAAAGACTTCTATATTGCCGTCACTGTCGGCTATCGTTGCTAGCGACCTCAGTCCGAGATCCCTAGGGCCTTGCATCAACGGCCATCTCCGTCCAGGTTGCATCGATCGCGAAAGTTGTCCCACCCGCCCGGTCGTCGTGGCGAGACAGCCTCTCCGATTCAATTCCATCCAATCGACAACGACTGCGGCGCTCCTTGCGCATCACCACCACGACGCAGCACAAGAATCCGTTCAATCGACGCGAAGATCCGACGATACCGGACAGAGGCGACGATCTCCGCGACGAGAATGGCAATCCCCATGACGTTGATCACCACAAAGGCACCCGCAAGGAACAACAGGCTACTGACGACAACTGTCGTGACTATGGCATTGCACAGCCTGATCACGCGGAGGTGCGTTTGCTGCGCCATCAGGTAGGCGGTGGGGAGGCCCTCTCCGCTGTCAAGGCTGGTGCCATGGAGGCGATCACTCTCGCACAACCGCGTCCTCCAAGGCGCTCGTTCTGTCTCGCGATACGAGACCCACACTCGATATCCCACCGTCCGGCGCCACAGTAGCTCGATCGCGAACCGCCCCAGCACCAATGCGGTAACGGGCAACCAAATAAGGAATTCAATCAGCAGTACCATCAACACACCATATCGCCAACAAAGTGCTGTTGTCCGCAAGTCTGACGCTCACGTCATCCATCTAGCTGACAGACGGGGAGAGCGGGATGATCAGAGGCTCGTTGCCACACCAGAGGTGATAGTCAAGCGGGTCGCAATCGCCAAGCATCTCTTGGGGCCAGAAGGCCCGAGGCCCTCCTCCAGGGAGGGAGCGCACCTCAAGGTTGGGTCCCTTGACATCGAGGATCCAACCAGCGCTCGCCCCAGGGCCAAGCCCGCCCGCGGAGAGCTGCACCAGCTCACCGCCAAGGGTGGTCACGGTTTGGGCATGGACGTGACCGCAGAGGTAGGCCCGCACCAGTGGTTGTGCCAACAATAGGTTGAGCAGTCGGTCACGCACGCCGTCGATGTAGCCCTCATAACCAAAAGTCGCTAGCACTCCGAGGTCTTTGGTCGCAACGAGAGGATAGTGACCCAACACGAGTGCCGGACCATCAAGATCGTCGAGTGCCGCGGAGAGTTGTTCAAGAGCACCGTCGGGATCACCCTCTCGTAACGCGATGGCCAACAGTGTGAGGGGACCCTCTTGGACGATGACAAGTGGCTCTTGATCGAAGGTGGATGCAAAGTTCGTTCGCTTCCAAGGAACCGCTTCATAAGTCTCCATGATGGGATAGGCGCTGCCACGCACCGTGTTCGCCGATAGATCATGATTTCCAGGGATCGCGAGGTACGCAAGACCAAGCCCATCGAGCCATCGACGGACTCCCATGAGTTGACTTCGATCAAAACATCCGTAGCTGGTGAGGTCACCGGTAACGACGAGGAGATCCGGATCAGTCGCCTGTAGCAGGGGGATCGACCGGTCAAGAATCTGACGAATGCCTGGTTTGAAACGCTCGGGCGCGAGTTCGAAGTGCAGATCCGAGACATGCACAATCCGTGTCATGCCGGTGGGCCCTCAAGCGCGATCGTCGGCCAGCGTCCTGCCCACGGCATGGCCTGTTCCAACCAAGATCCAATCCGTATGAGCAGATCCTCATGCCCATAGGCCGCCACCAACTGGATGCCGATCGGGAGGGGGTCTTCACCAGGGCTCATCGCAAGCGGCAACGAGATCGTCGGTTGACCCGAGACGTTGAACTGACCGGTGAAGCCGAGAAACTCAAGCTGGCGGTCAAGACCAAGCTTCGGATCGCTGAGGTAACCCAGCTTGGGTGGCAAACGAGGAGCGACAGGGGTGAGGAGAAGGTCATAGCCATCGATCTCAAAGAACTTGGCGACTCGTCGGCCATAGGACTGCAGCCAATCCACCGACTCGACGTACCGATATGCTGGCAGCTGACGTCCAAGTTCCACGAAGACTCGGTTATCGGATTCGATCTCGTCAAGATCGACAGAGCGACCCAGCATCCGTTCGAGAGAACGAAACTGTTGTGCAATCGAGCCCTTCACAACATCGACAAATCGGGGCTGGAACTCCTCCTCCCCTAAGGCCTCCGGCCACGCCTCTTCAACCATATGGCCGTGTTGCCCGAGCAGATCTGCAACGGCGCGAACGGCCTCCGTGACACGGGGATCAGTCTGTGCCGCACGCAGAAGCGAGTGGTCGAGTACCCCAATGCGCAGGCGTCTGACCGGTTGGTTCACCTCTTCGATGAGTGGCTGTGCGAAGGCCGGGGCCGTATAGGGATCGCCACTACGATACCCAGCCATCACATCGAGCACTGCGGCCGCATCTCGAATCGAACGGGTCAAGGCTCCATCGATCGTCGAACCCGCCCAGCCATCACCGGCCAATGGGCCCTTCGAGACACGACCTCTCGAGGGTTTCAAGCCGACCAATCCGCAATAACTTGCCGGAAAGCGGATTGATCCACCTCCATCGCTCGCTTGACCAACCGGTGCCATGCCGCTCGCTACCGCTGCAGCGGATCCACCGGAGGATCCACCGGAGGAGTACTCCAGATTCCAGGGATTTCTGGTGGCACCAGTGGAGACCGGCTCCGTGGTGATATTGGTGCCGAACTCCGGTGCATTTGTTCTACCGATGACGATGAAGCCTGCGTCGCACAGTGCCTGAACGTAGTAACTCGTCACCGGGGCTCGATAGTCAGCATTGCGTAGTACCGCAGAGCCGAGCCAGAACGGTTCGCCCTCTTGGGCTGCACCCAGGTCCTTAAGCAACAGGGGGACGCCTGCAAAGGAGCCGCTGCGGTTGCGTCGGGCTTCTTCTCGCGCCTGCTCAAAGCGATCGACGATGACCGCATTGAGGATGGGGTTGAACATCTCGATACGGCTGATCGCAGCGTCAGTCACCTCAAGTGAACTCACCTGCTTTGATCGGATCAGCTCCGCGAGACCAGTCGCGTCATATCGCCAAAGTTCATCCATACCTGATCGTCCCCTCTCATCTTTTTCGAGATGGACCGATCTTCGGTCCCTCCCACCAAAAGCAACACTAGCAGTGATGGCAAATCCGCGTCCAAAGGTCATCTCTCCTGCCCTCTTCCGCTCCGCTTGCCTCCCTGCGATGAGTCACCGCGAGGATCAAGCCTGGATATGCAGTGCGCATGCATCTCCACAAAGAGCAACTCCCTGCACTCTGTTGTCTGTCAACCCCTGAACCGCCTCTGTCAACATTGACTTCCACCAACGCGAGGCAACCTGTGGCCCACTAGAAAGACACCGATCTAGTTGGCTGGCCGCGAACATCCCCTACTGGTAGGATCGTATGGCTCGCGCCTCATTTTGAGGCCCGGAGATAGTGGTTGTCAACTGGTTTGATTCAGGTCCCTTCTCCGCAAACTCCTCCTTTTGCAATATCAATGATTCTGTTTGCTCGGTTCTTTGACAGATACGACAGGCAGGACCGCTACGAGACGACGAGGTCGGCTCGTAGTCGGCCGATGATCTCGGACGATAAGCCAGCGCCCTCAAGATAGGACTGTGCGGAGCCAAACGTCATCTTCAGCCAATCCAGAGTCGCTGCCATCGTCTCCGGATCGGCAGCCAATGCTGGGGAGTCCGCCGTCAGCTCACCTTCGCGAGAGATGCCTAACTCCTCGCCGGCTAAGGCCAAGAAGGCATCCCGGACGAGAGTGGTCTTAGCGTAATCAGCCACAATGACCTCATCAGTTACGCCAAGGACCGATAACAGCAGCGCCGTCAACACCCCTGTCCTATCCTTACCGGCATAACAGTGGAAAAGCGCAGGTCGCTGTAGCGGATCCGCCAGGAAACGTAGCGCACTGGCCAACTCGTAGGGACTCTCGAGAAGATACCGTCGGTACAGTTCACCAAGCGACTGCGATCCCGAACCAGGATCTGCCAACGTTGGGCGCAGTGGCGCATGCATCGTGATCGCCACGACCTGACCAATGGGCCCACTACCAAAACGGATGAGCTCCTCATCACGTCGTAGATCAATCCGGGTACGGATACCCGCGGCTCGGAGTCGCTCGACGTCGCTGCGGGTGAGGCGATGCGGTGAGTCTCCACGAAAGATCTCCCTCGATCGAATCACACCATCTCGTCCTACTGGATAGCCTCCAAGGTCGCGAACGTTGGCCGCACCGTCAAGTGGTATCCATCGTTGCTCTTCAATCATCCGCTGACCATCTCTCGTATTCGCAATCTTGAAGGTATCCATACATCCAGCCTGATGGCCAAAGGTTGCCACCAGGTGAATCGGAGCTTGCAAGAGCATTACCGATAACAAAAGCTTGTGCACCCCATGACCATTGAGCACTTGAGCTGGTTCTCGAGCAACACAGACCCGCAATAGACTGGACCGCACAAAGGGGCAGTACAAATAGGCAATACAAAGGGAGCAGATGAGCGCACCATCATCGAACGAACTACTTGGTTATCTCGACACACAGGGTCTCATCGACTTCACCCAACGCCTCGTTCGTATCCCAAGCGTGAATGATCCAGCAACCGGATCAACCGAGATGGGCGCAGCCCACGCGGTGATCGAGTTGGCCGAGGGGTTCGGTTGGACTCCGATCGTCGATGAGGTACGGCAAGGTCGACCAAACGTGATCATTCAACTCCGTGGCTCCACCCCTGGACCCCACCTCATCTTTGAGGGCCATACCGACGTCGTCTCGGAGGGTTCTCGTGATCTCTGGGACTTCGACCCTTACTCCGGTGACATCGTCGATGGCCGTCTACTGGGCAGAGGCTCGGCAGACATGAAGGGCGGGCTTGCGGCGATGCTCTTTGCAGCCCGTGCACTCCAACTGAGCGGCGAATTGGTAGGAACACTCACGCTTGCAGCGCTCATCGATGAGGAGGAGTTGATGCTCGGGGTCAAGGACTTCGTCGCCAAGGGCTACTGCAATGAAGCCATCGGGGCAATCGTCTGTGAACCTGAGGCCGGTGAAATCTGTATCACCCAGAAGGGTGCCATCCGGCTCGAAGTGCGACTGCACGGACGAATCTCCCATGGTGCTATGCCCACCAAAGGTATCAACCCGATACCTGCACTGATGAAGGTCTTGACCTTCGCCCATGAAACCGAGATCGAACTCCAGAGAGAATATGGCGAAGATCCCCTTCTTGGAGCCATCTCCATCACTCCAACGGTTCTACAGGCTGGATCGCGAGTTCAGCTCAACGTCACCCCATCCGTCGCCATCGCCGATTTTGACCTCCGGACCACTCCTCTGGTTGATCATGCCCGGCTCATCGATGCCTTCATCGCCGAGGTTGGACGAATCGCCGAGGCTACTGGCTGTCGAGGAGAGGTCGAGGTGATCGACGATCGTCCACCGACCGACATCTCGCCCGACGCAGACCTGGTCCGTTCTCTAACGGCAGCTCACCGGAGAGTGGTTGGCGCTGAACCAACCTATGGTGGGGTTCCGGGCACGACGGATGGGACGATCCTCCACCGTGATGCGCATCTGCCAGTGGTGGTCTATGGACCGGGAGGAAAATGGATCGCGCATCAGGCCAACGAATTTGTGGAGGTCACAGAGGTGATCGCCGCGGCGAAGGTCTATCTGCTCGCCGCGAGAGAGCTACTGCACGAAGGCCCATGAATTGCTCGCCGGGTTGGACAGCAGGTAGGCCCTTCTCTTGTGCACCTACGCCTCTTGTGCACCTACGCCGGAGGTGTAAACCTCCCATCGGCGGCGAGCCAGCCTCCGTCGACAACAAGATAGGAACCAGTCACATACGAGCTTGCCTCAGAGGCGAGAAAAACCACTGCCCCAACCATCTCTGATGGTTGTGCCCAACGTCCAAGCATGGTCTTGTCACGGTAGGCCTCGTACCAGCGTTGATCGTTCTTGATCTGGGCGGTGAGCGGCGTCTCCACCACGCCCGGAGCGATCGCATTGGCCCGTACTCCTTGGGGTCCAAGCTCTGCAGCAAGTACCTTGAGCATCTGGAGGACACCAGCCTTGGTGGCCGCATAGACCCCTTGGCCAGGCTCAACGACCTGGGCCCGGATGCTCGAAAAGGCGATCATACTTCCACCACCGTTGGCCGCCATCGCGCGCCCGAAATCACGCATGACCCGAAAGTTTCCCTTGAGGTTGATTTCGATCACTCGGTCGAACTCCTCGTCACTGACCTCGGTGAGACGCTTGCGTACATTGATCGCAGGCGTCGACACGACGATGTCAGGAGTCCCGAGCGTTGACAGCACGTTCGCACTCGACCCTGCATCGGCGATATCGAAGTGAAGACCTTCAGCTCCGGGCAGATCCTTCACCACTCCTTCAACCGCGGCATCGTTGATGTCGGCACACCAAACTTGCGCGCCAAAGGCGGCCAACCCCTGCGCCGAGGCAGCTCCAATCCCACTTCCAGCGCCGATGACCAGCGCACGTTTCCCGGTGAGATCAAAGAGTCTCCTGAAGTCTTCCATCACGCCTCCTCTTCCCCGTCCTCAATCTATCGCGTCCGATCCCGGACCCGGCGCTGCCCACGCATGCGCCTCCTCCGTACCAGTGCGATACCATCTAAACTTCAGCAGAACCCCAAAGGAGCACGATGAACGCCGACCGACTACAAACCATTGATGGGCTGATGGCCAACATCGAGAGACTCGCACGGGAACTTCCTGGCAGCAACCCAATCCCAACGTGCCCCGGCTGGACCGTCGACGATCTGGTCAACCACCTTGCGATCGTGCTCTCTCGTATGCAAGTTCGGATTGAGACCAACGCTGACCCGGAGCCAAACACCATGCCTTCCGAACCGCCCATCGGCATGCCTACCTACGAGTGGCTTGCGAGGACCTATCGCGATCTGAAAGAGACCCTGCTTGCACACGACATGGATGATCCGGCCTGGAATTGGACCGGGGAGAATCAGCGGGTCAGTTGGTACCTGCGTCGGCTTGCCCACGAACTCGCCATCCACCTCGTAGATCTCGATGCGGCCTCCCCGACACCATCACGCCCTGAAGCGCTCGGCATCGATCCTCTCTTGGCCGCAGACGGACTCGATGAACTTATCACCGTCTTCTTGCCGAGCCGAGCTCGATCAGCACCCCAACTCGTCGATCCGCCTCGCCTATTGAGCTTCATCCCTACCGACGAGGTTGGAAGACCGTGGTCGATCGAACTCGACCAGCAGGGTCTACGCGCTGTCGATCCTGTGGGTTCACCAGACGCCACCGTCAAGGGAACCAGCATCGAACTCTACCTCTTTGGTTGGAACCGACCAACAACAGGCCTGTCCATCACTGGAGACACTGCCACCGTTCAAGCCTTCTCTGCAATCCCGCGCTGAGATACCGGTGTTCGTGGATGCTCATAGCGAGAGGATCCGCCACAAGACGTCCTGCGAGAACCAGGGGACCGCTTGCGGGGAACACTCGAGAGACCAGCGGTTCCAGGAGGTAATCGTCAGGTCCTGTAGGAAGCGGTTGCACCAAATCCCCAGTACGAGAGATGCGTGTGAACTCCTATGAACCCACTCATGTGATCGGTCACAACACTCACCATGCGCTCGATGACACGCCCAGCAGCATCGTCCGGCCTCGACCTTCCGATCCTCGGAGGAGCACAGGGCATCCCTCGCATCGACCCACCACCGTCACGGTCGCTGGTTGCCGAGCACTCAAGTGCCAACATGGTCGCCATGAGCGTGCTTGGGACCGCAACGACCGGACGAAATGACAAACTCACGATCACCAGAAGGCTCCACGATTCAGCGCGGGGATGGATCTCCCTTGACCACCCCTCCCATCATGGGAGAGGGCAAAGTCGGCGCCAAAACTACCCTGATCGCTGCTCGTGGTCGTTGGCTAGGCTATGGTTACATCCAACGGGGGTTCCTAACGAGAGGGGAAGAGATGGCTCGTTCGCTTCGACATCTTGCACAGACGACCGCACTGGTGGCTAGCGCCGCACTCATGCTGGCGGCGTGTGGATCCACGAGTTCAACTGCACCATCGTCGACGAACAAGAGCACTCCGCTCCAGATGCTGACCATCGGCTCCTCCAATGTCTTTCCGCCGACGCTCAACCCCACCGCCAACGCCTCACAGGCCATCGATGAGGTCATCGATTACAACGTACTCCAACACCTTGTCCAGCTTGCACCCAATGGATCGATCGTCCCGGTGTTGGCCAGCTCGTACACGGTGAGCGACGCAAACAAGGTCTACACCTTCACCATCCGCAAAGGCGTAACCTTCTCGAACGGTAATCCGCTCACACCAGCTGACGTCGTCTTCAGCATGAAACGGGTATACGCCCCTGGCTCGACCTACCCCTACGGCAAGATCTTTGACGTCTCCTCCGTAGAGCAGGTGGGTTCCGATCAGGTGCGTGTGACGCTGACGACGCCAAGTTGGAACTGGCTCTATGACTTAGCCGCCTACTCCAACGGCGTTATCCTCGACCCATCGACAGTATCGACCTTGGCAACCGATCCCATCGGGACGGGTCCCTTCAAGGTGACCGGTGAGGTCTCGAACTACTCGGTGTCGTTAGCGAGGAACAACCAATACTGGGGATACAAGCCCCATGTCTCGGGTGTGGTCTTCCGCTACTTCTCCAACGCTGACTCCTTGAATGCAGCGCTGCAAAGCGGTGAGGTAAACATGATCGACAACCTCTCTGCGCCATCGGATGCGACGCTGTTCAAATCGAATCCAAAGTATAAAGTTGTCTCCAGTCTCACCAACGGCAAGGTTCAGATGACGCTGAACAACACCTATGGACCGCTCAGCAACAAATTGGTACGCCAGGCCATCCTCTTCGCAACCGACCGCAAGGCGATCATGAATGCCGCATCGGGTGGCTACGGACTGATCGACGGCACCGATACCGTGCCCGCCGATCCGTACTACATCAACCTCGCCAGCGAATACCCCTACAACGTCACCAAGGCTAGGAAGTTGATGGCAGAGGCGGGTTATTCCAAGGGGTTTTCGCTTCAGTTGGTCCTGCCACCGTACTTCTATGCCAAGCTAGCTGCTCCGCTGCTCGTCTCTGAACTCGGTGCCATTGGCATCAAGGTCAGTGTCTCCACGATCGATTTTCCCCTCTGGATCTCCCAGGTCTTTGAGGGGGGCGACTTCCAGGCGACCATCATCGACCAGGCGGAAGGGCGAGACGTCTCCAACTATGGGACCACCGGCTACTACTGGCACTATGCCAAGACGCCTGAGATTGCCAGTGAGCTGACCGCCGCAAACGCCGCGCCCACAAAGGCACAGTGGATTGCGGGTTACCAGAAGGTGCTCAAGCAGATCACCGCCGATGCGGTCAACGATTGGCTCTACATCGCACCCTTCATCACCGTCATCGACAAAAACATCGTAGGCATCCCCACCAGCGCCTACACGGAGTCCTACAA
>JAKAQR010000063.1 GCA_021819725.1 Actinomycetes bacterium | reverse complement strand
TCCCCCATTCCAGAAGTATCTCCTGGAGGCGCAGAGTCCGGTCTGTCATCGTCTCCGAGCGTAGCGCGACGTGTATCAAAGCGATGCCCTGGATTCGGATCTGTCTCGGAGCCATATCAGGGCTAAGTAGGTGATGATCCTGTCGACTTGGGTTGTGGCGCAGATGGTGTTGCCCACACACGCTGAATACTTCCGCACCTTGGCAGAGAAATTTGGTCAAGACTACAGGATTCTCCTTGGCGGTCGATAATCTGTTTGTAGCTCAAGAATTCTGTCCTAAGCCCTCCGGCATGGCAGAATGGCAACCGCTCCCGCAAGACGGTGCTACCGGAGGAAGAGCTGGTCAGTCTCGTCGACTGACAAGGCGGGAAGCCTCTGCTCCAAGCTCGGTTTCCCATTGGATTTGGGAGGCACGCAATGCGGTGGTATCGAGGTAGTCAGGGTTTCAGCCAAGATCGTAGTGTATCAGGTTGTCGACAACAAGTGGGTCTTCCCTTTGTCGGTCTGACGGCCTATCGGGCGGCGTGGGACATCACTAGATTGGTGGTTCGTGCTTCCGCGGTTGTCATATGTGCTGGCCGTCCCCAGATTCCCCACGCGCGTCGTACCTGCACGCGCGATATGGGCGGTGCGGCCAGTGATCCGGGCGATATGCGCGCCGGGGAATGCCGATCGAGCGCTACACGATGTGTTCGAACGCTAGTGGCTGTTTAGCTGACCGGTGTGTTGCGCAGGGTCAGCGCACCGCTTTGTTTATCGAGATACCTGGTCGCTTCGACCAATGATATTTAGTGGACCGCACAGCGGCAAAATATTTTGAAGGAGAAAGTCACAATGTCGCAATGGGGATTTGAAACACAGCAGATTCACGCAGGGGCCGTCCCGGATCCAACAACCGGTGCTCGCGCGGTGCCCATCTACCAGACCTCGAGCTATGTTTTTCGCGATACCGACCATGCCGCGGCGCTCTTTGGCCTCGAGGAGCTCGGCAACATCTATACGCGACTTGGTAACCCGACGCAGGCGGTCTTCGAGGATCGAATTGCGGCTCTCGAAGGTGGGGTAGGGGCACTCGCGACCGCGAGTGGGCAGGCAGCCGAGACGTTAGCACTCGTGAACCTTGCCGAGGGTGGGGGGCATATCGTGGCGTCCTCGTCGCTCTATGGCGGTAGCTACAACCTGCTGCATTATACGCTGGCGAAGCTGAACATCGCGACTACGTTCATCTCGAATCCTGATGACCTAGCCGAGTGGGAGTCGGCAATCCGGCCGAATACCAGAGCATTCTATGCAGAGACGATCGGTAATCCTAAAGGAGACATCATCGACTTTGCTGGCATCTCGAGCGTGGCCCATGACCATGGGATACCGCTGGTCGTCGACAACACGCTTGCTACCCCGTTCCTTGCCCAACCCCTGCATTATGGAGCCGATATTGTGGTGCACTCGGCCACCAAGTTCATCGGTGGACACGGGACCTCTCTTGGAGGCGTGATCGTCGATGGTGGCACCTTCGATTACGAGCACTCCGGACGGTTTAGCAATTTTACTGAGCCCGACGAAAGCTATCATGGGCTCGTATACTCCGAGTTTCCAGAGGCTCTGTGGCCAGCGCGCTACATCCTCAAGGCTCGCCTGCAATACATGCGCGACATCGGTGCATCCGTCTCTCCCTTCAATGCGTTCCAGTTCCTCATCGGGCTCGAGACCCTGAGTCTGAGGATGGAGCGACACGTAGCCAACGCGCAGGCGGTGGCTGAATGGCTCGAGGCTCGCGATGAGGTGGCGTGGGTCTCTTATGCGGGTTTGCCGTCGAGTCCGTGGCACGAGCGTCAGCGACGCTATCTTCCGCGCGGTGCAGGTGCCATCATCGGTTTTGGTATCAAGGGCAAGGAGACGGCGGGTCAGCGCTTCATTGAGGGACTTGAACTTTTTAGTCACCTGGCGAACGTCGGCGACGTGCGCAGTTTGGCGATTCACCCGGCGTCGACGACACATTCCCAACTTACCGAAGAGGAGCGACTCGCGACCGGTGTGAGTGCAGACCTGATTCGACTGTCGATCGGCCTGGAGACGATCGACGATATTTTGGCTGATTTAGAGGCTGGTTTCCGTGCTGCAAAAGAAGGTTGAGGCGGTGACGACGGCGGCTTGGCATACTGGACTCTTGGCGGGTCACCGCCGGTTCGTCCGGGTCGTCGACGACTTTACTACTGAGATGGGTTCATCGATTGGACCCATCGAGGTAGCCTACGAGAGTTGGGGGACACTCAACGCCGAGCGTTCGAACGCGGTGTTGGTGCTGCACGCGTTGACCGGCGATTCGCATGCGGTTGGCGGGGTGGAGCCAGGCCACCCAACGCCAGGTTGGTGGAATGGACTCATTGGCCCAGGACTAGCGATTGATACCGACCGCTACTATGTCGTCTGCCCCAATGTTTTGGGTGGATGCCAGGGCACAACGGGTCCTTCTTCGATCGCTCCGGATGGGGAGATCTACGGCTCTCGCTTTCCAAGAATTACGATTCGTGATCAGGTGAGAGTCGAGCACGCGTTCGCTCAGACACTTGGTATCGATCGTTTTGCTGCGATCGTCGGTGGTTCAATGGGCGGTATGCGGGTGCTTGAGTGGTTGGTGACCTATCCCGATGCGATGGAGCGTGCCGTGGTACTGGCGGTCGGTGCGGCGGCTTCGGCTGAGCAGATCGCATTGGCCTCGTTGCAAATTCGCATGATCGAAGCGGATCCGAACTACTGCGGTGGTGACTACTACCGCTACGGTGTCGTGCCGAGCGAGGGTTTGCGACTCGCTCGGGAGTTGGCTCATCTGAGTTATCGGAGCCCGATTGAACTCGACGACCGCTTCGGCCGAAGCCGTCAGCTGGCGGACGAGGCTGTCGTCGACGGCAACACTGGGGCCGCCGGTTCGTTTGCCGTTGAGTCCTACCTCGCCCACCACGGAAGAAAGCTGGTGCAGCGATTTGATGCGAACTCCTATGTGCGGCTCTCAGAGGCTATGAATTATCATGACATCGGTCGAGGCCGAGGAGGTGTGAGACGGGCGCTTGCGGGAGTGAAGGCACAGGTAACGGTGATCGGTATCTCGTCGGACCGGTTGTTCCCCCTCGCTCAGCAGCAGGCCATTGTGGACGGTCTGCCCAGCTGCAGGGGTCTCCATGTGGTCGAGTCAGACATTGGCCATGATGGTTTTCTCGTCGAGGTCAAGGCTATAGGGGATGTTCTCCGCTCGGAACTCTAGCATTGTCGCTGTTGTAGCGGATGAGCCGGACTGGTTCTGTTTTGCTGCGCCACGACGAACAAGGCATCCGATCGCAGTGCGGTGGTCCGTACGTGCAGCGAGCTGAGCGCTCCAGGGTTGTTGAAACACAGCAGGCACCGGGGCGCTACGACCTAGGCGCATATCGATCTGCAGCGATCGGCGTCGGCAAAATTTGTCCGGCCATTGACAACGATGGGCATCGATCGACGGTAACTGAAGCTACTGCCTTGTGTGCCATTGGAGCGTCGCTCGCTATGTCCTGGAGGGTCGCATTGGAACCACGCGATTTATGAGTTCGTGATCGATGTCAAGAGTGCGTCGGTAATAACCGACGATCGAGCTCGCCAAAGCTCGCATGGGTCCAACCCGAGCGCTATGGCGTGCTGATGTTGGGGGTCAGGGCGCCGGGTATTCTGGTTTTGACGGTGCGACTCGGGCCAGGGGTGAGCAGTGGCCTTTTAAATGGGTGCAGTCCGGCGTGACGAGACGTATTGATTGGGACAGTCTGGAATGACAAGTGAGAGGGCCGCAAACGGGCCATGGCGGGCACTGCTTGACGATCTAGCGAGTATTGAGCGCTCGGGGATGGCGGTGTCGGTAGGCCTGCGCTGTGCCGTGGGCATGCTTCCGCCGCTCATTATCGGTGTGGCAAGCGGTTTTGTTGGTGATGGTGTCAGTGCTGCCGTGGGCGCCTTGGTAGTTGGTTTTGTATCGTTCGAGGGGCGTTATCGCAGCACCTTGCGTAACATGGTTCTTGCGAGTGTCGGCGTAACGGTGTCGGCGTTTGTCGGCGCGATGGCGGCGTCTCACCTACTACTGCTACTCTTTGTACTGGCAATATGGGGACTGCTAGGTGGGCTTGCGGGAGCTTTTGGGCCGGGGATGGCGATGGCGGCGATGCAAGCGGTCGAGGTCCTGGTTGTTTTTAGTGCCTTGGGCATGGGGGTCGAGAGTTCAACGGTTCAAGCTCTCTGGGTCCTTGGCGGAGCGCTATTCCAGATCGTGCTCCTGGTGCTGACCTGGCCGACGCGACGGCTCGACGGAGAGATGGCGTCGGTCGGTGAGGTGTATCGTCGCCTGGCGAACTATGCACGTACAGCGCCACGGACCGCCCCTGCAGCCGATCAGCTCATTGCTGGTGCAGATTGGCTTGGCGATCCTAATCCCCTTGGGGACCCGTTGGCTATCGTCGCCTTGAAGGAGCTGTTCCAGCTCGCACAGGATATTCGACTTTCGTTGAGTGCACTGGTGTTCGATGCCAACGGTCCCGAGGGGGCGCAGTCCGTCAACGATGGCGATCCGAGTCAACAATGGGCTCGCGACTTTCTTCGGCAGAGCGCCGTAATCCTGGAGGCGATTGGTGATCAACTAAGTCTCTCGACGTCGTTGAGGGCCAAGGCGCGATTGTGGAGTCGACGACACCGTCGGCTGCTCGCAGATTCACTGGATCTTGTTGTGCCGGCTATCGACGAGTCGAGGCCAATTCTCGGTCTCGTCGCCCGTCAACTCGATCGTGCCCTCACCTTGACAGGCGAGATTTCTGCGACCAGTTCACGCGTCGTATTGCCAGGACTCAATCGAGAAAGGGGGAACTTGGACGAGACTGTCCGACGCCGGCTAAGCGGGCTGCGCCAGGTTCTTGCCACGGATTCCGAACTTCTCTTCCATGCTGGCCGCTTAGTCCTCGTATTAGTTGCCGGAACGTACGTCGCGCATGTCTTTGGACTCAAGAACGGGTACTGGGTTCCCATGACGGCGGCCGTCGTACTGCAGGGTGATTTCAGTGGCACGGTCCAGCGAGGGCTTGCCCGTCTGGCAGGAACTCTGATTGGTGCCGTCGTGGTGACTGAGTTGGCAGCTCTCGTCGTGCCAAGCCACGGAGTGCTGATAGTTGTGATCGTCTTGCTGACGTGGGGAACGTATGCAACCTATCGGGCCAATTACTTCCTCTACAGCATCTTCTTGACCTCAGACGTTGTCGCGATGTTTGCCATGATCGGGTCGCCGGTCGCGGTGACAGCACAGGAGAGGGCCCTTGCTACAGCAGTTGGAGGGGCGATCGCGATCGTCGTGTTTGTACTTTGGCCGACGTGGCGGAGACGTCTTCTGCCTGGTGCCTTGGCGGCGATGCTGAGAACTCAAGGCGCCTATGCGGCCGCGGTACTTCGTGCGTTTGATGTCTCACATGCGGATGAGCCCGCGGAGACGAGCGTCGAGGCGTTGCGGGTGCTGTCGGTGGGCGCACGTTCAGCTCGTCAACTCGCAGCCACCCTACTCGAGGGCATGTCGACTGAGCCAGGAACACAGCGTGCAGCCATTGCCACCGCCGGGGCTATCTTGTCCCAGGTGAACTTCTGTGCCTTGCTGGCGTTAGCGCTCAATGCTGAACTCCTGCATGAACATCAGTTCTTTACGGGGATGTGCGAGCTCGGCGACGCGGTTGAGGCTGTCGCCAACTACCAGGCTGACCGGTTAGCGGCAATCGGAACACTCACTGATCCTATGATAGCAGATCAACCGCCGTTGCTTCCCTCGGATCTTGTCACATCGACTGAATTGTATCGACAGATTCTTGAACTGGTATCGAGTTTTCACGCCCTTGATGGGCTGATTGAGGAGTACGAGATGGCGGCACTTACGGTCTGATGCCTCGGGATCTGGCGATGTCAGACGAGCGGTTTGTTTGCACGAGCGTGTCGGAGTTGATGATAGGCGGCGGAGTCAGGAGTCTCGTCCACCAGGTGGGGAGAGGGCCTTTGGTGTTGTGTAGCGATACGTGTGCGTAGTTGTTCCGGCGGCGTCGTTCACCAATTTCACCGCCCGTGGACACAATTGCACGGCTGGGATATCGCGACCAGTGAAGCGACGACAGACATGTGTCTGATCAGCGTTGGTTAGTGATGACTGGGGTTAGTTAGCGCTTGAAACTCCAACGGGAGGGCATGTAGTTGGCATAGGGGTTCAGGGGATTCCACCCAGTAAGGCTCTTACGAACTACTGCCACCTCGTAGTCGCCGACCGTCCACCACAGGCCCGCAACCTGGCGGCTCTGATAGTTTTCTACCTGGTAGAGCTTGGAGAGTCCGGGTTGGTCATAGGCATCGTTGAGTAGCTGCTGCTCAGTGGGGTTGTAGTACCCCCCACCCCAGTAGTTACCCTTGGCGAATTCGACACCCGCAGTTGGGACGAGAACGTACTGTCCAAAGTCCTCCTGAGCACCATAGAGGGCGATTCCCCAGTTGCACGGCCCGGGAGGGCAAACGCCCGCAGTTGAGTACATCGTGTCTTGGGGCTGAGGGTTGAGCTGAATTGTGATTCCTGCTGCCCGAGCCGCGCTCGCAAAAGCTTGGGCTTGTGCCGCGAGTGAGGTGCTCGGTGTCGCATACATCATCGATATGCGCAGCGGCGCACCCTTGGGAATTCCAGGTCCACAATGTCCGGGGCCAGTACCTGGACTCACACAGGTAGACATTGTCGAAGAGATCTTCCAACCATGGCTGACCAGCAGTGAGCGAGCTTGAGCAATTGAATAGGGGTAGGGATCATGGTGTAAGGCAGGCGAAACGTAGGTCGACCCAGGGTACAGCGGTGCTGCTCCGTAGTCGAGCATCCCAAAGCCGTGAAGTGTGGTCGAGAGGTAGAGCTTTTCATTGACTAGATGTTGGAGTGCTTGACGCAGGTAGAGTTGATCTACCAGGTGACGATAGGGGCCGGTATAACCGAGTTCAGCGATGTTGTCGTAAAAGACTTTCCAGGGTTGCACGTTGAACCCATGGGTTTGAAAGTAGCGGGTGAGTCCGAGATCTGAGGTCGGGAGATACCCGAAGTCAATCAGTCCAGATCGCAGGGCGTCGAGCTCTGCAGTTGCGGAGGTGAAGGAGTAGATTTGGTAGCCAGCAAGCTTTGGTTTTCCGGCACCGGTATAGCGCGGGTTGGCTCGGAAGACTGCGTGATAGGTAGTCGGGTCGAAGCTCGTCAGCGTCCACGGCCCATCGACCACCTTCCAGAGAGGGTTGGTCGCATAGGTACTCAGCTGTGCCGACTCTTTATACAAGAAGTCGAGTACCTTGGTGGCCCCGCCTGGTGTTGAAGCAGCATTGGTGCTACGACAGTTCAGACACGTCCGATCCCAACTCTGGACTGGTAGTGGGTAGATCCAAGTGAGCTGGTTTCCAGTGAACCATACCGGGTTATAGGCGTGATTGAGGTGAAGGGTAAACTGGTATCGGCCCTGGTAGGAGATGCGTTTTATGTCATTAGGCATGCGACCAGGCAGATAAGGTGCGTAGTCACCATTCTTTGCGCCCGCAGCTTCGAGCTCGAAGAAGAACCGAATGTCTTTTGTGGTGACGGGAACGCCATCCGACCAGGTGTAGTTGTGCCGTAGGTTGATCGTCACGGAGGTATCTCCGTTGGAGTAGATCGGTGGCGTCCCGATCGAAAGGGCGTAGTTGATGCCGGTAGTCCCTGCGCCACCAACGTAGTAGAGAGGTCGGAAGAGCTCGTTGGAGACGTTGGAGTCGTAGTTCTCGTAGTTGGCCTCGTTCTCGAGCGGGAGGATCCAACTGAATTGGTCACCAGGACCAAGTGCGTACGAGGCAACCCCGCCGGTGCGCGGCGTTGGCGATGCAGTTGAGGTCGAGCTGGCACAGCTGGCTAGCAGCAACCCCGCTGTCGCGATGCCAGCTACCACTGAAAATCGTCGTCGTCGCCGAAGAAGACCCCGATCACGGGGCAGCGAATTTTCGCTGTCAATGCGAGCATTGTTCGGCAACCCGGACGGGTTAGGCACATTTGTCATTGTTGACGTCCCTCCGCTAGTACTAACTAGATCAGGTTCAACAGGTCTTTCTCAGCCCGACATCGCCGAGCACCCTGCGTCACTGCCCACCACTGTAGCACGAGGTCCCCAAGATGTCGGCCGTAGTGGCAATCGCTTGGTGCAGACGCGCTAGGTAATGGCGGTAGGAATCGGAGTGTCGGGGTGTTCTAATGACTAGAGATTCACGGGTTTGTCGCTTGGCGAGTGCCCCTGGGCTTGGAGGTAGCGTTGACGGACGCTTTTTGGTATCGGCCCTCTCTGTGGCACCGCTATGCCGCTGGCACTCGCCCAGTGTCGAATAGCAGCGGGTGAAGCCGGAGTCAGGGTAGCGCGTTCGGCAAGGTTGGGCACTTCGAGGGAGAGGTAGTACGCTGCGCTGAGGTAGCGATAGGTCCACTCTTCGGCCAGCTTCCTCGTCTCACAGAACACCACTGGCACCTCTGGCCAGCGTATTGCGTAGTCAGCGATCGCGTCAAGGATGAGGGCGGGGCGCAGGTAGCTGGATTGCAAGATCGCCGAGTAGCGTGCCTCCACCACAATGGCTGCACGGGGGAGGGCGGCAAGTTGTCCTATGGCATAGCGAAGCCGATTGTCGTTGATGCTACTCAGGAGGTCATCCATCGTTTTTCGCTCGACGGCGGCGTAGAGTGCACCGTCTCGGTAGACGCCATAGTCGCCGCAGGGTAATGCGGCTCGCTCAGTGATTACGGATCGATTGGAGAAGCGATATGGATAGTGCTCACGAGTGTCGATGGTGATCGGGACCTCGACGAGGTTATGGGCCCTGGCTCGAGGGACCGATCCCTTGGGTCGCGCTTGACGCAGGGTTCTCGCAGACTGCCAGAAGATCATATCTCGCCCCCGTGCAGTGGTAAAGACGATCTGCGAGCGCTTCTCTCTGCCGCGGTCAACCACAATGTCAATCGCTGCCCCACGGCGGGTACACGCGAGAAGTGGTAGTGCTTCAACGAGCTCTGGGTCCTTGGGCCAAGCTGCGGTCGCAACGCGGTGACAATAGAGCGCCTTGGTGCGAGGCCAGGTGTCTGAGGTTTTGACCACGATCCCTCCCTCGATAGGAATCATTACGAGATAACCGAGGGCGGAGGCCGGGTCCGGGTTACGGGCAATGGCAAGGTAACGGATATCGTCCATGGGTTTGTTTCACCACTGTACCGAGCTGGCCGCGGCCGACCTAGGGTGATGCGGGGGTGGTACGCTGGGCGAGAAGTTGATAACGTGTCTGCTATATCCCGAGTTCAGCACTCGTGGACCAGCGGACAACTGTCGCATCAGCGATCGCAATGGAGAGTAGGAAGTCTGCGCTCTTCGGGATTGTCTGTAAATCATGACGCACGGTTCACTCGCGAGATTGCGATCTGAGTCGCTGCACATATGCCCCGGCAGCTGACCGAAGAAAGACCACGCCAATGCCACAGGCAAAGATCGCTGGTATATAGCGCCACGATCCGTGGACGTAGAGGCCGATAGAGACGCCCCCGGCGATCCATAGTGCGGCGATAATGCCGAGCACCAACGGGTTACCGCCCGGTCCTGGTGGACGTACGCCTCGTCGGCCAGTTTGTGCACCTGCCATGTGATTACCTTAGCACCCCGGCCGTTCATGCTATCGTTACACGATTCCGATACGCAAAGCTTGTGCCGATCTCGTCGAGGTTTGCGATCACCATCCTTGCCAAGCTCACAGTCGACAGCGCAGCTTGGTGAGCGCAATGCTGGTGAGGGTCGAGGAGCCGGTGTTCGAGTCGAGGACGAGATAGAGATTGTGTTGCCCAGTCACGGCGGCACCCACATCACTGGGTATGGTAGTCGTTGGGATGGTGCACCAATGCTTGGCGTGGGGGACAAGAAGGACACTTGGACCACCATTGCCGATGCTCACGAGATCGCCTGTTGTAGGGATCACGAGCGTAGTCTGGGCAAGGGCAGTGGAGGGTAGCCCGCTGAGCGATAGTGTGCTCGGTGCCGGAGTAGGGATGTCGGCCACGACCTCCCAGGACGCACCTCCGTTCGTGGAGCGGCGGAGGGGAAACTGCGACAGTGGATCGA
This sequence comes from Actinomycetes bacterium, assembly GCA_021819725.1. Next base: position 1,663 of record JAKAQR010000063.1, on the reverse strand, counting down.
GGAGGTAGCTGATCGCGCCCACGTCGAATAGCTCATTGGTTGAACAGGCATTGACCGAAGATGGCCAGGCTGGTTGGTCAAAGGTCTTGCCTTGACTTGTCGAATACAGGATTGCTTGAGCGGCGCCGTTCATCGCACAGCTGGAGGGGCCGACGGTCGGCGAGAACCGAACGCACGGGCCGGAGGCAGGACACAGCAGCCCCCCCTGAGTCCAATGGACTCCGTCGGTGGTGACCTCAGTGATGGGCTTGTGCTTGCGGAGCGTGAAGTACATGTGGATTGCGTGCGCAGTGGCGGTGAGGCCCGCAAAGTGCGCATTGGAATGTCCCGAAGGGAAGGGAACCGCCCTCCATGAAGCGCCGTCATTGGTGGTGATGACTGGTAGATAGGTAAGGTCCGGCCCTTTGGTGGGAATCGCGATCGGGTACGATGCCGCAATGAGCGTGCCCGAGTTCGACGTCTTGAGTGCCGCGATCCCATTGCATGGCTCAGTAATGGCATAGCTCGAAGGTACACCGGCCTGCTCGAGAAGGTGGATGACCCCGGTGGTGTTGATCGTCGTGACCTGCCCGCCCTTGAGCATCTGCATTTGGTTCTGCGGCCCAGTGCAGGAGAAGGCAATGCCGCTGGTCCCGGCTTCGGTGAAGATGGATGGATCAGCAGTAAGACGCAGGTTGGTTGCCCCTTTGAGATCGACATTGGAATAGATGACGGGGGTAGTGACTTGGAATTTCGTTACACCCAAGAGGACGGTCGTGGCGTCGGCTTTCTGGGTATGGGCCAGACGGTAGACGCCCTTTGCGACGATATCATTGGGGAGTTGATGTACGGTGGTGAACTGGTCGACGAAGGGTTGGTCGGTGCCGATAATGCTGGTGAGAGCTATGGAGCCACCCACGCGGGTGACCTCTCCAGGAATCAGCCTGGTCATGTGCATCGAGAGAAGAGGCGTTGTGGGGTGTGCTGATGCTAGGTACGTGAGTGTTGCTGAGCCCTCACCTCGGCCAAGTCCACATCCGCGGTGGACCACAAGACATTGGATCGAGACTCGGTAATGTCCGGCACTCGGGTCGATGAGGCGCAAGGGAGAGCGTTCTATCCAGGGTCCACGTGGCGTCACGAAGGAGGTGGTGAACTCGCTGGAGGAGATCCAGTGTACGGGAGTGCCGCTGTAGTGGAGGCCGTCGATACATCCATCAAAGCAGATGCTGGTAACACTGGGTTGCGGGGAGATCGGTGAGGCGAGATGGCCGGTGATGGTGACGGTAGCGCCAGGGCGCACCGAGGTGGGCGAGAGTGAGAGTGAGACCGATGGACCGAGGTAGGTTGGAGGGGCTGGCATCCCAGCCCGGATAGCGGCCGCTCCTCGGTCTGCAAGCTGGGCTTCGACACCAAGATAGTATGTGCCAGCTGGTAGATCCGGAGTCCGGAAGCACTCCTTGGCGAGTTGAGCGCTCATGGTTTCCCCAAGCGGCTGGTATCGACAGCCGGCCTCAGTCGTGCTGGTTGGAACCGCGTTCGGATCGATCGCGCGGAACCTCTGTTGGGGGACCGAGGCTCTGTCGATCGAAGAGTTTGCGTGTCGTTGCGACTTCGATGCCACGGGGCCGCAGGCAGCAAGCAACAGGGCGAAGGCAGTGATGAGGAGCCAAAGTCGTTGTAG
>JAKAQR010000020.1 GCA_021819725.1 Actinomycetes bacterium | reverse complement strand
CCATGCAATGCGGCAAGTTCGCTAAAGTCACTATCTCTAGTTACTATGACAAAATTACTTTCACCAGCGAACGACCAAATCTCACTGTCCTTTGCACCTTCGAGTCCGACGAGGCTAACGTGAGAACTTTCCGGAAAACAGGGCTCCAGGATTTCGAGCATCCGACGCGATAGATTTTCATCTAGAAGAAGCTTCAAGCAGTGACACTCACGCTGCGATGTTCCCGTTCAGCAGCATACGCCAGGCACGCAAGAATGTCTCCTTGCTCCAGTTCCGGATAGTCTTCGAGGATCTCCCCTTGTGCCATACCTGAAGCCAACATTGCCAGAACATCATGGACTGTAATACGTAGTCCGCGGACGCAGGGCTTTCTGCTCCGCTTCCCGGGTTCTATAGTGATGCGTCCGCCGGTATCGATTTCGATTCCCCATTTCACTGGCTAGGGACATTCCCTACGTACCACTGCACCTGCTTCACTTCCACCGTGCGACACTTACCCCAACGGGAGCTGTCCTCAAAACTAGCATTACCTTTTCTGAAGAAACCCAGCCCACAATCAGAGATGTCGAGCGGATTGTGTCGATCCCAGAGCTCTTGGCAGTGTCGAACCTTGGTTGGGCTAAAGTCACCCCAGCCGTACTAGCGACATGTCGCGATCGCGTCGTTAATGGTGGTTGAGGTGTTCCAAGTAAGCTCCGACTCGATGAGCGCTACTGGCTTACGTTCTTGCTCAATCACAAGCCGTACAAGTTCACGCTCAGCCTGTCGCCTTGTGCCACGGAAACGAACGTTGCGATGCTTGACCCTCCCGAGGCTGTCTCGTCCGATGAAAACTCGGAGCTCCCAGGTGTCTGGCTGGACCACAAGGCGCAAGCTTCCTGCCATCAAATCCTTCAACTTCGAAACATTTGTTGGGTGTTTCAGTGGCTAGGAGCCTTGTTAGCTTCGGGAAACATGCCCTGACCTGGTGGGCCGTTTGTGAAACTCATCTGAGCTGGGCGAATGTCCCTCTCTTCAAGGTAGCTATCCTCTGTTAACTATGCGACTATCCTCTTTTAAGTACGGCCCTAGAGGCGATTTGAGCTGGGGGTTGTCATCGTAGATGAAAGGGGGAACATAGACTCTGCTCAAATTTGCACTGCGTCAGGGTAAACAGTTCTCTCCTGAGCGATGCCGGTAGATGCGCCACCGCCTCCCACCTAGGGGAAAGTGTCCAGCTTGAATACGCGTCGAGTGCATAGATATGCATGCTCATCGCTATAGCAGAGAAAGGCGACTCTAGCCCTCGTGAGATACTTCAGCAGAGATAGCCAGACCGAAGGCTCACGGAATTCTTAAGCACAACCGCGGTATTTTGTGTGGGTAGGTTCCTCCAACAGCACTGGGAAAAGAACCACATGGCAAACGTAGACGATGTTGCAGCAGCAATATTTGCCAAGACAAGTGAGATCGACACTTTCAAACTGCAAAGAGCTTGTCTATTGCTCGCCAGCATGGTGTCGAGTTTGGAAATCGAAACCACCGTTTACTGAAGAGATCCAGGGCTGGATTAACGGCGCAGTAGTTTAAGCGGTCCACAACACCTCAGTACTTTTCTGTCTCAGAGTGGCCCTCCGATGAGCGAAGTCGACTAACTGCAGGCGAACTCGAGGCCGTGGAGAGTCTTCCGGATGCCTAATGGGCAGCTCGCAGATTACCAGTCGACTCAAGTAACACACAGCGAAGCATCTAGGGGCATTGGTTTCAGATAACATATCGGCTGAAGAAGTTCTGCATGCCCAGACGATGGATCCGTCCGACTCCACTCATTGGCTAACCCCGTTGTTCACTCGGTGTGGCTACGACATCCGCAACTCTTCGTCGTCATGGGTTGGATTTGGAGAATCAGGTTCAGCCGGCGACCTTTCAGCTCGCAGCTCTTCCGGCCCTTAGCAGATTTATTCACCTAGAGCCAGAATCCAGGTGTCGTCGAGGTATCCGTTGTCGCCCCTACCTCCAAACAGGACAACCTGACCGTTCATTGCATCATAGGTCATGCAGGCCTCTTGCCTCGGTGTAGGTGACATGAGAGGATGAAGCTCTCTCCAGTTCTCCCCGTCAAAGATCCAGGTGTCGTCGAGGAGACGGGGGTTCCCTTCGCCGCCATAACCACCAAAGAGCAGAACACCTTGTTCGTCTGGATGAGACGCCATCACCCCAAATTGGCGATGAGCAGGTCGAGTTTTCAGGTCGAGTTCCTGCCAGTTCTCCCCGTCAAAGATCCAGGTGTCGTCGACAAGTGGAGAATCCCTCTGTTCTCGCGGGAAGAAGACTCCTATTATGGTCTTTGGACCGGCTATGATGCCGCCAAAGGTGACCACTTGACCAGATCGAAGCTGCGCCGCGCTTGCCTGGTGAGCATAGCTAGGATACCGAGATTGCCTTAATTCCTGCCAGTTCTCCCCGCCAAACATCCAGGTGTCGCTCAGGTTCTGTTGTGACCACACTCGCTCACCAGTGATCGGATTATCGCCACCTACCGGCGAAAACCTGACTCCCGTGACGAGCACCAGCACAAGTTACTGGCCGCTCGTGCTGAGGGTCGCCTTGTCGGATCAACTTCGGCCCAGTTGCATCCGTCAAATATCCAAGTGTCACTATAACTACCTTGAGGAGCATTGAATCCACCAAAGAGGACGACGTTCGCTCGCACTTCGTCATAGGCGATGGACGCGTTTGCCCGATGCGAAGGTGCGTTACTAGTCTCGAGTTGAATCCAATCAGCCTTTTCGTATTGTGGTGTTCCCAACGACATTCCCTCCAGCTTCACGGCGTTTCATCTCGACAACGGCATTAGTTTTCAGTACGTTTACAAAGCAAGCCTCGAAGTGCCCTGAGAATCTAGAGCCTATCCTGGAGCCTATCAACCGCTGGTAAGCGAACTAAGCTACGCAGATGGAAGACCCTATGTCGCGACTGTTCCTGAGTAGGTTAGCAGCCATTGATCGGCTTTACCAAATACTGCACACCGACATAGAATGGATCGCCCCCACGGCTTTCATTCGCAAACTCAATCAAGTTCGCAACGCCACCAGAGAACAAACTTAAGGTGCCGATCACTGGGGAGGCTACTCTTCCGTGCCTTGCAGCATTCAGAGCAGATGAAAAAACATCCGACATGCAATGATTAAGCTACGGTTGGCATTCCAAACGCATGGTATTGTGTAGACTGGGTCTTCTCGCATGCTCAATCGGTACTCATGAACAAGTTGAAGTATCCCATAATGAAGGGCTCTAAGTCCGAGATTCTTACGAGCTCCAACCCTTCCAATGAGGTCCAATTGCGTCCCTTCATGAGTACTGAATACTCGTCACAGTCGTACTGAGCAATGACGTAGGCTTGAGCATCCAAGGTCTGAAAGGTCCTAGCCCTGCCATCGACGACAATCGATACTGAAGAGTTGTGCGCCTGGGTCAGGAGGTTATCAGCTTGTCGGGCAACCTCAAGGTGCTCTTCGTCAGAACTCGCCTGCTCTTGTGATTCAAGCTCACCGTAGAGCATATCAGAGAACTGCTGCGAGAGGGGATTCGTCTGCAGCGTCCATCCTCTCCAAGTGGTTACAGCGAGAAGGGGCTTGTTTTGGTCATTTGGATACCCAAACCTAACTTTTACTCCGACTGCATCAATCTCCACCTGTCCATTGCGAACCGTACGCTTGTGGGGACGCCCACCCAATACTCTTGGCAAGTCATCATCAAAAGCAAGTCCGAATATTGGCAGACCGGTATCCAACATCATCGCGGCTATCCGGCGAATATTCCTCTCATGGTGAAATTCCGGTACCTTACCGGCGTAATTCATGGACCTACCTCCTTGCAAAAACGAGACACGTTGTCTCTGCCACCGTGTAGTGCTGGTTTGCTGTCATCGACAAACACAAATTTGATTTGCAATGACGTTCAACCAACCTGAGTTGACGACTCCGGTCCACCCGAGTAGCACACCCCACCATCCCATAGGATAGCGAGACTCGACGTATCAGAAACTACTGCCAAATAATCACCGCTTGGGACATTGACCGCACTGTCGCGACCATACCAACGCGTTCTAAAGGCTAGGGGACCTCCCCACGAGAAGTCATGCTCATAGTTGAGATCAGTCTCGTCGACCTGTACATGCCACTCATAGTCAGTTGCTGCTGTATCGAGATGAAACCCCGTGAGCAAACTGAAAGATCCTGGGGCACCAGAGGCAATGGTGACATAGGAAATGCCGCAATCACCACCGACTTCTCCATCAGGGCTTACTTGTGCGTTGCCTACAACAGTGTCTGCAACTGCTGCTTGGTGTCCGTCCGGCATCGTGACAATCCGAAAGCCATGCTCTTTAGCAACGGCAGCATCAAAGCCAACGATCGTCATGGGAGAAGAGGCGACTATAGGGCTTGTTGAGAGGGTGGAAGACGAATTTGTCAACCCCATCCCGGTTCCTAAACTAGCGAGTCCAAGACTGGCAGCTACAATAGCCCCACCCCGAACCATGTTCCTTACTTTCATCATTACCCCCTTATGGTAATTATCGCTACCAGAGTTATCGTCTGGTGCAATTGCAAACCTAACAGATCGTGGCGACGATTGTACGGGATTGTGAGATATTCCCGAAAGAGTATCATCTAACAAGGGGTTTGCCAGAGTGATTGTGGGAGTGCCAGTTAAAGACAGGAAGTGGTATTCGGGTGAGCAAATGATTGGCCCGAGGTGATGGTTCTAGACTGTGGGCTCGTGATCGACGATTCCGACATTGCTGAGCACCCAAGGTACTCTTTGGAAGCGCTGATCTGATTGAGGCGGGTGTGGTGATGGAGGAGGGGCCACTACGTCAAAGAGATATTGGCTAACCGTGTCGCCCTCACTTGGTATCAGCTTTTGGTAAGCCAGTATCCTCGCCCATTGAGAACGAGAAGGCCGAGAGGATCTGTGTTCGCCTATGGGGAGGACTAGATTGTGTCCCCGATTGGGTCGATGAGCTTAAGTGAGATGAACTCGGGTGATAGATCGCTTGAGATCCTCGCTGATCATATCCGTCACCATTTGATCTGGGAGCTTGAGTCCGGGGAGCGACGGCAGAAATGGATGGCTGGTGGTGAACAGGCATGGACATCAGTAATAAGGGCGCCATCTGGGTCGAAGGCACTTGGTTCTGTCCCGCGATGCCACAAGAACTCATCGATGCCACCAAGAACTTTCGAGCAGGGACCATTGATGAGGAGACCTATCGGGCCAGGATTGAGTCGCGTAGGGCCTATCGCTTTCGCCCTGCAGCCAAACCACAAGCCGATGGTAGTGTGCCGATGATGTGCCCAGCGGCCGGGGTTTCAGCGACGGTGGTGTGTCCACTCAAGAAATCGGTTCGCAAGAAGACCGCTGGCCTTGCCCACATCTCGAACCCACCTACTCACCCAGACGAAGTCTGTATCAATAAGAAGACCACGACGTTCGAGGGAGACGCAGGTGCCAAGTTTGCCCAAGCACTGCTCTTTGAAAGTCCCGAATGGAAGAAGCGTTACGCCTCTGCGCGTAACACCATCGAGAGCACCAATGCCTATCTCAAGGATGCCAATCATGGGGCTCTCCATGACGGGGGCAGGAGGCGCGCAGCAGGGTTTGCCACCCAATTCCTGTTCACGACCTTGATTGTCGTAGCGGCAAACGTTCGAAAGATCGAGACCTTCTTGGAGGACAAGGCCAGTGCTGTCGTCACCCAGTTGCCAAAACTACGACGTCGAGATCGCCTTGACAAGTACCAGGGTTATGAAGAGATACCAGCAGAGACTTAAAACAGCCTCTTATAACTAAGTACTCAAAGCACTGTCGATCCCTCATGCCCCGAAATCGAGGCGTGAGGCCTTTTTGTGTCTACCGTCGAGATCAGAGCGCAAGCAAAGCAGGATTCTGACCCATTTAGCGGCCTTGAACAGGGAAAAGTCAGTTCCTGGTGAGTTTCGCAAACGTGGATGGGGCAGTTTCACAAACGGCCCCTGGTGGGCGCTAAGGGACTCGAACCCCTGACCTGCTGGTTGTGAGCCAGCGCGAAGCTGTCCGAGTGCGCAGCGATAGTGTCCGAGTACGTCCCATTTATGGAGTTCATCGAGGTGTTCTGGCAAGGCTACTGAGATAGCCTCGGACTGGATCGGACGCTCTCGGACACAATTGTTGGGTGAAAAGTTGGGTGGATACCAACTCAACGTAAATCTGGTCCGACGATGCGCATAATCCTTGGAGAGGCGCCGAAGATCTAGTTACATGAGCCCCGAAGATCGGGGCTTTCCTGGCCTACCTAGAACGAGAATCTCTGATGCGCAAAGAATCGACTGAGTTCGGATCAGGTCCTATGGGAATCACTTCGATGTCGAATGGCAGTGACGATGACGATACCTTGGTCTTCGTCAATGAGATACAGTACCCGATACGAGCCTCGTCTCACCGACCATACAGGGTCAAGCGGTGGTCGAAGCGGTTTTCCAACCTTTCTTGGCTCAGTGACCAGGACCTCAGTAAGGAAAACAAGGATAGCTGCCCCAATCTTGGGTGGCAATGATTCCGCGAGCATTCGCGCTGCCGGAGAGGCAACCTCTAACCGGTACCTTCTCTCGGTCAATCAGTTTGACGCAGCCTGTTCGATGGACGCATCAGTTGTGCAAGCTCGTCAGCGTCTACGACATCGCCAGCTTCGACGGCTTGTATGCCCTCGGAATGGGATCGCAGCAACTCGGCATCCGAGAGGACTGCGATCGTCTCGCACAATGCGTCGTAGTCATCCGCTCCAAGCAGCACTGCGACACGGTGGCCCTTGCGAGTGATCTCAAAGCGTTCGTGCGTGGTTTCCGCCTCTGTGACGAGTTTCGAGAGTTGAGCACGAGCGTCAGCTAATGGCAGGGTAGACATGTATAAAAATCTAGCGACCGGCTATCTCGAGCCATAGTCGTAGCAGCTTGCTATTGGGTTTCTATGTCGACAAACATGAGTCATTCCTAGGCGAGCGGCACATGGAGGATTTCTCACTCTAGATCGATGGATAGCCTTGACAGGCTACACAATTGTATACTGTAGGCATGAGTACCACGATTAGGGTAAGCGAAGAAACCAGGGATCGGTTCGCGCGTCTCGCCGCCTCTACTGGCCGCCCCATGACTGTTCTTCTTGACGAGGCGGCCGACGCCCTGGAACGACGAGTTTTCTTCTCGCAACTGACAACCAGATACTCGGAGCTTCGCAATGACCCAGAAGCTTGGTCTAGTATCCAGGAGGAGCGCACCATTGAAGGTATCGCGCTACACGATCAATCTAAGTGAGCGCGCTTAGAGGCGAAGTCTGGCTGGTCGACTTCGGAGATCCTATCGGAAGAGAACAGGCAGGGCGACGCCCTGCTGTTGTGATCTCAGCCGATGTACTTAACGAAAGTCGGGCGGGCGTGATCATCGTTGTACCCACTACTACACGAAACCGAGGCCTGCCTTCACATATAGAACTAGACCCAGCAAGTTCAGGTCTTAGCGAAATTAGCTACGCTAAATGCGAAGATGTCAAATCAATCTCAGAAGAACGCCTGATCGCACGTCTCGGCTTGACAGGGCAGGAGCCTCTCTTCGAGATCGGCCGGGTGCTAAGGTTCCTGTTCGATATCTGACCCCAGGAGCGAGTGGCGCCCTCTCCGGCAAGCGTGCAGTTGCGATGTCCGCTACGGTGAACTTGATGGCCCGCTCTCATGCATTGCTGCGTGGGCACTGACAGATGCTAGAGGAAGAGGTTAGCAGGCTCAATTGACATAAAACAACTTCCTCAAGTACAGCCATTGATAGCGACTACCCTTCTCCTAATTCTGGTAGTGGTCGTGTCCTTTGTGAATAGATCCTCTGATGTTCCTGAATCAGGCGAATTCACATTCAAGGTGATCGGCATCATCGTGAATCAGAAAGGAACATATGTAGATGTGGGCCAAGCATCCGATTTCTCTCGACTAAACACAAGCCCCAGTGAAGTTGATTGTACCCACAAATATCGAGCTCGGAGCAGAACTAATTCGCACTCAGTCGGCCAAAGAACTCATCATACCATACGGTGGAAAGTTTGTTTGAGGGGTTACTGGCGGCAATACCCCAACAACGTTGTACGTAACCACTGATGACGGCGAACCCGTCGGACATGTCTGCGGTGCGCCCACCGACAATGAGCGCCGTTGAGAACTGGGGATAGACAGTTTGTAGTAGCAGGTTTCTCGGCTGTTTGCGTCTTGTTGGGCCAGCGACGAACCCTTTGCAGGTGGACTAGAAGGGTCCTGGGTCGTCGTTATGATCCATACTTGCGCCTTAGCCCGAGGTGCCAGCACGATCGCCGAGGAGCTAACGGTAGCAGGCGTTCCAGTTATACGTATGTCGGCTGCCCTCTGGGCGGTAGTTGAGAACGCGGCAGTCGCAGATGCTCCAAGCCATGGGCCAGCGATTCCCATTGACCCAGCACCACCGATGGCGCAAGAACGGCTACCGGAATTCGTGAGGATGTCCGAGAATGCAACCTTAAAACCCCCGAGGGGAGCGACTGGTCCACTTGCGACAGTCAGTACCCGTGGGTCACAAGGAGGTGGAGACGTTGAAGCAGTTGGAGATACCTTCGATCCGACCTGGTTGCCAGGACGGGACCCCGATGTGGCAACTTTGGGCGAAGATACAGAGGCGATTCCGCTGAAGCTGTAAACGCCCGCAAGAACTACGACGACCACAGCTCCACCAACCACTACTCGCATTGACCTTCGCATCAATATCTTCCTTCCCTTGGATGACCACCACAAGATGATCCCTAGCCTATCCTTTGACCCCGTGGACGGGCGGGCCCCCCTCCTGTAGCAGGTTTCCGCCAGTTGATCCCTGAGCTCCTGGTGATGTCCAACCGTGGTGTTGAGGGTGGGGCCAGTTCGGTCAAGCGCAGTGGGGCCAGTTCGGTCAAGTGTTTCCAGATATGCCGCGATCGCGTCGTTAATGGTGGTTGAGGAGTTCCAAGCGAGCTCCGACTCGATGAGCGGTACTGGCTTACGTCCTTGCTCAATCACAAGCCGTGCGAATTCACGCTCAGCCTGTCGCCTTGTGCCGCGGAAACGGACACAACGGTGCTTACCCTTCCCGAGACTGTCTCGTCCGATGAAAACTCGGAGCTCCCGGGTGTCTGGCTGAGCCACGAGGCGCAAGCTTCCTGCCATCAAATCCTCCAACCTCGAACTCTTTGTTGGGTTATTTGCTGGGACTTGGTCTATTGCGATTTAGGAAACATTTTCTGACCTGGTGGGCGCTAAGGGACTAGAACCCCTGACCTGCTGGTTGTAAGCCAGCGCGAAACTGTCCGAGTATGTAGTGATAGTGTCCGAGGTTGTCTTATTTTCGCCGCTCATTGACACTTTTTGCCATGAGTATCGAAACGCACTCGCACTTGGTGGGACGTTCTCGGACGCAACTGTTGGGTGAAAAGTTGGGTGAACGGCGGGCGGGAGATCGAGTTCCCGCGATTGAAGACTACCGAAACGCGGACAAGGCGTCGAGCACCCTAGCATAACGCATACTAGCCGCTCACGCGTCGATGGACCTCTTAGGAACCGAGGGTCACAGAAAGCACCCATTGCCAAAACATAGTTAAGCTGTCCTGTCCCGGCGAAGTATCAATTAAAATGGAGTCGAGTAGAAAGGTCGGAGTCAGCGTGGCGTCGGATCGTATCACAATTGACCCTTCGCAATGTAATGGTCGTCCATGCATTCGTGGTATGCGGATTCGAGTGCAAGACATCCTCGAACTGCTCGTATCTGGAGCCTCCAATGAGGAGATTCTAGAGGAATACCCCTATCTTGAACTAGACGACATTAAGGCCGCTCTCCATTATGCCGCAGTACAGCTAGATCATCCGGTACTCTTCGTTGCATAATGCAATTTGTCGTAGATGCGCAGCTTCCACCCGCCCTGGCTCGTTGGATCACCTCTCAGGGTTACGACGCACGACACTTGATCGATCTTGGCATGCTTGGAGCCAAGGATCAAGAGATTTGGGCACTCGGACACGACGAAGGCTCAATCATTGTTAGCAAAGATAGAGACTTCGCAGCGCTAAGCCTTTCCGACAACCGTGGCCCGTCTGTCGTATGGCTACGTTTGGCCAATTGCCGCACCCCAGAACTGTTAAGGATCCTCACACCACTGTGGCCGTTAGCTATAGCTCGACTAGCAGATGGTGAAAAGCTCGTGGAACTTAGAGGGTAATCAAAACTCGTCAAATCAATACCCAATCGTCGAACTACGGTAGACCTTCCGGCTTCAGCCGGGTAGTGACATATGAGGTCACGTCCGGTGTCTGTGCGACTCCGGCCTTTACGGTTGAGAACAGCTAGGTCTTAACGAACTCGCTGTCATGGGACTAGTAACGGAGCACCTACGGGAGCTAGCATTGTGGATTTTCAGGGGCCTTCCACCTTGGTGCGCTAGAAACTCAGAGCTCACAGGTGTTTGACTGACCACGAGCCGCATGTCACCTGCCATAAACCCTCGGACTCCAAACCCTTTGTTGGGTTTTTCGGTGGGTATTAATCTTGTTAGTTTTAGGAAACATGCTCTGACCTGGTGGGCGCTAAGGGATTCGAACCCCTGACCTGCTGGTTGTAAGCCAGCGCGAAACTGTCCGAGTATGTAGTGATAGTGTCCGAGGTTGTCTTATTTTCGCCGCTCATTGACACTTTTTGCCATGAGTATCGAAACGCACTCGCACTTGGTGGGACGTTCTCGGACGCAACTGTTGGGTGAAAAGTTGGGTGAAAAATAGAGCGTAGGGTCTAAGCTACTCCAGCCGGACCGGGTTGGATGGAACCGACTCGCGGCTTGTCCATGCGTTGACAGGAACACATCTGCTCATTCTCGATGACTGGGGATCTCCCCTGCGTTGGAGGCTGCTTCAAGGGAGAGCCTTGAACTCTTGGATTACCTTCCGGTCAAGGAGATCAATGTACGCCTGTCGTATCACATGCTTTACGATCGGACAACTGGTGTTCGCGAGAACTTCGCAGCACCAGCGCGAGGTCCTGGTACGAGGCGAGACATTCGAGCCGCATGGCATGCTCGGATGCTGAGGAGACTGGTCCTTGTACGCCGAAAGGATGACATACCGAAAATATAGCGCCAAAACCCGGTGGAACTTTAGCGAAACGCGATAACGTAGCAACCGAACGTCGTCGCTACATTCAGCAGCTGTGCCGACGGGTTAGGGGAGACCTGAAACTACGAACATTGCTCCGAGGAGGGGTCATAGCTCTTGTAAGTCTGGGGATGATAGGGTTGATAGATGCATCGAGTTTTCAGCACACCTCCATTATTGGGAAGGGGACAGAGACTCTCACCTCCGTAGAGTCCTACGCTTCTCACGCAAGTTCTGACTCCCCATCCGGGGTTGTAGGCCCGGGGGGTGTTAATCCATACGGATTTGATAGGTGTAGCCACACAAGTCAGTTGACGATGCAGCAGCTCAAACCCAGCTATGGCTGGATTGGTATCTACATCGGAGGAAGTGACGCCGGTTGTCCAAATGCTTTCCCAACCGAGTCCTGGATCAATACGGTAATTTCCGAGGGGTGGTATGTTGAGCCCATTTGGGTCGGACCTCAGTCAACCTGTAGTAACGTCGGACCTGAGCAGATTTCTCTCGATTCCTACAACAACTACCAAACGGCCTACTCACAAGGCCAAAACTCAGCCCATCACGCGTACACGGCTTTACTTAACGACGGCTTCTCTGTTCCAGATGGTGGGGTCCCGATTGTTGATGATATTGAGGGCTTCACGTCTAACTCCCTAGCTTGCGATACAGCCGAGGAGGCCTTCGTCCGGGGTTGGGATGCTACCTTACCACGTCAATTGCCCGCAGTGTATGGATCAAGTGGGGCCTCGTACCTCGCGAACTTGACCGGTGCCCCAGCCCCGGCATTCATATGGGGTGCGAACTACAGCACCAACAACACGGATCCGTCCGATCTCCCTCCCATTCCCTCTCAGGACTGGGATAACAATCAGCGCATCAAGCAATATAGCAACACTTGTTCGGGGGCCGGGATTACTTTCGACTGCGACTACGAAGACGCACCCCTCTACTGATACGATCCTCTGAAAGGAGCAAGAATGGCACACTTTGGCAAACAGAAGGCACTCCTCGCTGGTGCCGCTGGGATTCTCATCACCGCGGGGGTTGTCACCCTCTCCTTTAACGACAGCCACCACCCTTGGTCAGATCCAGCCCCAAAGAGCAGCTCCTCAGTCAAAGGACACCCCGCCGGTAGTTCCAAGACGACTACCTCGCTTAGCTCGACTAGTACCTCCTCGCCCACCTCAGCCTCAACTGTCCCTGATGCGGCCTCGGGCACGGACTGGGTGATCAGCGGGTCAGATACTCTCTACATCTCAACCAACGGGGTCACCTATCACGAAGTTAATCCGCCGCTACCAAAAGGTACCCAACTCAGATCCGCAGTGGTGTCGGGATCGACAGTGATCGCTTATGACTACAATCCACAACAGCTTCCCCTCGGCCAACCGATAGATCTTGACCTATCCCATGACGGCGGGGTGACCTGGAGTGTGGAGCACGTCGCAGTATACGGAACTCCCACCAATGTCCACTTCGTTGTCGCCCACGGTTCGGTCATCGGAATGATGGTTGACCAGAGTAACCCAGGGGCCATGACAGGTGGTGAGTGGTTCCAGACCAACAATGACGGTGACACGTGGATCAATCCATTGCCCAACGCCTCTAGCAACACCCCCCAAGGAGGTCCCGTCACTCTCGTTGGGTCTGACCTCTGGCTCCTTGGAAGCGCCTACGATCAGCTCTGGGTGAGCACGAACAACGGCGCCTCATGGTCACAAGTGCATTTTCCGGGCGAATCCCTGGATGATATAACCATACCTGGGTGCCAGGACATAGTGTATCCGAGCATTGCCGGCCAACTCTCATCGGGTGCTACCGTCCTCGTGACGGCGAAGGTGCCAAATGGTAACTGCACCAGTAACTACCTAGACGTTACCGCCTATGCGACCACAAACCAAGGGGCAACCTGGACAGCCTTCGGTTCCTTTACCACCACACAGGTAGGAGTCCAGTCAGGACTAACTCCGAAGTACGTGACCGTTCAAGGTAACTCGGTCTGGCTGGCCACGGTGCCGAATCAATTTGTCACCACTCCAGCGTCACCTCCGCAATTCGTGCGCATCACGACCAGCGGCGCTCACAGCTTGGTCTCTCTTCCAATTGCTGCAATACACGATAGCGGTACGGAGTCGATAGCTGTGAACGCCAACGACCAACTGCAGGTAACGCTCGTCCACTTTCCCCCGATCAGCGAGCGGACTGCCCCTCCGGTCATCTCCAGTAGCTACATCTCAACCAATGACGGTGAGACCTGGAAGCCACTAGCGATGCACTTCCTGAGGAATGGTAACCCAATAGCGAAGAAGTCATAGTGGGTAGCAAGCTAGTGAATTGGGTCGGAACTTCAGAGTGAGATAGGCCTTTTCGAGACCTGACCACCATTGTGGCTGGTGCATCCTTGATGAGCGGTACAGGTCTATCCTCTTGCTCAATCACGAGCCGTGCGAGTTCACGCTCAGCCTGCCGCATCGTGTCCCGGAAACGGACACTGCGATGCACTGCCCTCCTGAGCGTGAGCGTACTTCGTACGATGGAGCTCCCAGGTGTCTGCTGGGCCACAAGCCGCATGCTTCCTGCCATCAAATCCTCCAACCTCGAACTCTTTGTTGGGTTATTTGCTGGGACTTGGTCTATTGCGATTTAGGAAACATGCTCTGACCTGGTGGGCGCTAAGGGACTCGAACCCCTGACCTGCTGGTTGTAAGCCAGCCGCTCTAACCAACTGAGCTAAGCGCCCTCACAGTTGCTACAGTCTACCCCCGTTGAGTAGGATCGTCAGGCTGACCCAGAAGAGCGGACAAAATAAGGGAATTGCAGGCGGCTACCACTTTACGGCGTGTCAGATCCAATGGAGGCATCATCAGTTCCACGTCCTGCACGTGAACCACACCGCCAGCTTCTGTCAAAATCAGAGCTGCCGCCAAGTAATCCCAGACGGCAAGTCCATCCGAGCAGTCAATGAACCCGTCACCACTTCCCCTTGCCAACAATGAGATCTCGAGCGCTGCGGAACCAAGAGAGCGCATTTGCGCCCAACCTAGATGTTGACGCGGGTAACCGTTGACAAATATCACCGAACGATTCAACGACTCAGCTAAGGATGGAACAATATGTTGACCATTGAAAGTAGCACCTTGGCCAACCTTAGTCGCGAAGACTCCTTCAGAACCAGACAGTCTCACTACCCCAACCACTGGGCTGCCATGATGCAGGAGGCAGATAGCGCTGGTCCAGTACGGAATTCCTCGTGCCGCATTCGTCGAGCCATCGATCGGATCCAGGACCGCGGTGACCGAAGAACCCTGGTCCAAGAGGCCAGATTCTTCCGAGAACACATTGACCCCTGCATTGATGAGAACCTGTAGGCCTGCCTCATCGGCGACGACATCCCCGACATGTTGCCCTCTTGCCTGCCCAGTCGCCGACCAGTCCGAGGAACTATTCACCGTTGCAAGGCAAGCTTCCGTCACCCGCAACCCCAGGTCTAGCAGCTGATCCGGTTTCCACTCCAAGACCACCATCCTAGCAACACACCCACCGGTTCTCTAATTAGCGAGTGGGGTGTACTGAGAAAAAACTCGACCAATGAGCGACAGCAGGAAAGATCGCCCACGCCAGGAGTCCACCGATGATCACTGCAAGCACGATACTGATAAGACGCCCCTGGCGTCCGATCAACGAGTGATAACGGCTGTAACGAAGATCGTAACTTGACGTGCCTACGGCCCTACGCACATAGGCGAGCACATGAAAGACCATTAGCGCAAACCACGCCACAAAATCATCCCGGTGAATGTTGAGCCAAAGCGCGGCCGTTGGCGTATTCGGGCGTGCGTAGACCAGTATGATGCCACTCACCATCAGGATCACCGTGGTGACCACCAGCAATGGGCCAACAACCCGCAGAACTAATTCAGGAGGCCCGGCGTGTTTGAAGTCAGGGGCACCGAGATAGTACATCGCGAACCGATAGGTCGCCACAATGATCTTGTAGGCCATGATCGGGAGCAGAATCAGGCCGAGTACGACATGGAGTGCGATCAGCTGACCGATAAAAACAACGGTCACCCCTTCTATGGCCAGGCCAATGAAAAGCACTGAGCCAAGGAGGGCAAGCAACCTGGCGACTGCGCGCACACGTCGAGACGACGAGAGTTCTTCGGCCGGAACAGTTTCGGTGAAGACCGTATCAAAAACGCGTTGCAGCAACGAGAACCTCAACCTTTTCGATTGCAAACGAAACTATCAGCACCATTGTAACAAGGACGGTGCCTACAGAAGTCATAGATTTCCCGGTGACACCAGCTTGCACGTGCGCATCCCTTCAGGATGCTTCATGTGCCATCTCGACACGACCAGGGTGACGTGGTTAGGCTACGCACGATACCTATCAGCAGTACTACCGTGTCCCATCTTGCTGACCAGCTCGCCAACTCCTCCTAGATCATTCGATGACACCACATCGGCTGCCACCGCCAGCACCGAGGGATGCGCATTCGCTACGGCAACCGGATGACCAACGCTCATCAGCATCGGCAGATCATTGAGGTGATCTCCAATAGCCACTGCGTCTTCGAGCTCCACCCCCAGCACCTCTGCCGCCAGGCCAACACCAAAGCCCTTGCTCACTCCCTTTGGAACGATCTCGACCCAGTCAGTCGACCCGCTAATGAGTTGTACCCCCGAGACCTCTTGCGAAAGAATATCAATGAGTGCAGCAGCAGGATGATCCCTATGTCGAATGATCACTTTGACCACCGAATCGAGTTCAAAAAGCCCCGCCAACTCCCACTCGAGCTCGGTCATCGTCGGATCCTTCAAAAACGCCCGTTGGGGGCGAAACTCGATCGGGGAAGAGGCCGCGAAGAAAAAGCCGTCGTCTAGCTTGACGAGACTCTCGATCGTGGTGCGTACAAACTCGCGAGACAGCTCCCTCACCCACAGCAACGACCCTCGCTCAAGATGATAACCAACTGCACCGTTGTGGCAGACCGCAAGGGGACCGAGATCAACGAGCTGTGCCACCTGAAGCATGCCCCTCACGCCACGCGCTGTCGCCGGCACCACGGACACGCCACGGCTGCGGGCACCCCGTATCTGGCGCACCACGCTCGAATGGATGGTTACGCTCGTCGTGAGGAGCGTCCCGTCAAGATCAGTAAAGAGGAGTGAAAGCCTATCGAGTTGCGTCGGCATCCTCCTGAGCGTACTGGGATTGAGCACGTAGCCGGCGAGGTGATGGAGCAGTGATCCCCATGGAGAGCTCCCCTCCAATTTTGAGCCCCACCCAAATCAGCGACTCCTCCATCGTTGAAACCGATCGATCGAGTTGCAGCGTCACCCAGTTCGGCAGTGATGCATACAGCCACCGCATGACGAAGGGATAGACCTGCCCCACAAAACCGGCCGGCCGAAGCCGCTCCAAGATCGTAAACGCCTCCATCGTTGCCTCATTGACGACAAGGTTGGGTTGGCGCCAAACCCATTGGCTGAGGTCTCCATAGCGCAGGGGAACTTCCGTCATCTCGCAACCCATCAATTCGGCAAATCGTGTCATCTCTGCGACATAACGGTCATAGAGCGCATGGTCAACCTCTGGGTGGAACCGCTCGTAGGCGAAACAGATAGACTCCACCATCGCATTATGGACCCATGCCAAGAGGAACGGGTCGTTAGCCGAAAACGCTGCCCCACTATCGGGGACAACCCCTTCTACCGGTTCATGAAGCCTACGAACTGCGGCAATCGCCGATCTCACCTCGTCCATGTCCCCATAGGTGATCGTATCGATGAAGTCGATCGTCTCGCGTAGGCGCTGATCGGGACGGTCGCCAAATCGCGAGAATTGACGCACTCCTGCAAGCGCTCGTGGTTCAAGCGACTGCACCGCCAGGGCACGCAATCCACCGACAAGTCCTGAGAAGTCGCTGTGTAACTGCCAAACCGCCGAATCGGGGCCAAAGAGGGTATCCATGCCCAAAGCCTACCAAACACCATGCGCTACCGTTAGCCTGAAATCGTGGACGAGCAAGGCACAACAGGATGAATCGTGGAAACGGATGGCCTCTGCACGTGCTTTGCCGTCCGAGAAAGAGAAGGGCCGTGCTCCTTGGATCGATCGCACTGACGGGTGCGCTGCTCTCCTCCTGCGGCGCAAGTGCCACCGCAGAGGCTGACCAGGCCTGCACGCTCGTTCACCAATCGATTCGCCTCTATGAAACCTCACAAACCGCTAATGGTGCAAAGGCCCGCACAGACCTTGCCAGAGCGGAACTGCTGCTCGCAGAGGCCGTCTCCCCTGCCAACCTCGCAGCATCAACGGACTCCTATTGGCAACCATTAGCCGGGACGCTCGCTGAGACGGAGCAACTCCCTGAATCACGCCTCGTCATCGCCTTACGAGCGCAATGTGCTCCTTCGGCCACCAATCAAGGGGAATATGTCGTGCCCTATAAGTCCCAGGGCCAGTGACCACTCCCGCGATCAATTGTCTGCTAGGATCTGGCGAACGACGAAAGAAAGGAATCCATGGCTCGGCGCCCCCTCCTCGGCACTCTGGGCATTATTGTCGCGCTTCTCGCGCTCGCTATCCTTCAGCTTCGGGGCGTCGCCACCGTGCCGCCGCTCGGCTCGACGTTGGACCCAACCACCGGCGCATTCAATCTCGGTGCGCGAGCAGCCCTGCCGACATCGGCCACCATACATCTCACCGGCATCCCTACGACCGTCACAATCTCCTACTCAGCGCAGGGAATCCCGGATCTCCACGCCAGGAGTCAAGCTGCTCTTTGGTACGCAATGGGATACCTCGAGGCGCGCAATCGGCTCTTCGAGATGGACCTTATCCGCCGTGAGGCCGGAGGCCAACTGTCAGCTGTTCTCGGACCAAGCTACCTGACCTCCGACCTCTTCGAACTTCGGCTCGGACTTATTCGGACCGCCGAGGCGAACTTCCAAGCGCTACCATCAGCTGATAAAGAGATTCTAGAGATCTTCTCGAACGGCGTAAATGCGGCACGTGCCTACGATATCAGCCACCATCAACTCCCCGTAGAGTTTCGTCTCCTCGACTACACCCCTGCTCCTTGGACGCCCATCGATTCGATGTTGGTCCAAGGGTACTTGACACAGACCCTCGATTACTCCCAGAATCCCGTCGATTACTCGATCTTGGTTGGACACCTTGGCTTTCAACGGAGCATGGCTCTGTTTCCAGTGATCGCGAAGAACCCGCAGGAGCCCTATGATCCCGGACCGTATCACTTCCACCACACCACTCCTACCGACCCACCCATTACCGTCAGTCCGTCACTGCTGGACTCGCTTCAGTCGCTCGCCAAAATGAGCACCAAACTCCCCCCAGGAGCCATTCACTCCTTCTCAAACTCAAACAACTGGGCCATTGCGGGGGATAAATCAACCACCGGCGACACCATTGTGGCCGGGGATCCACACTTGAATCAAACACTTCCCGCCGTTTGGTACTGGGTCAACGCGCACGCCCCTGGGGTGAGCTTTGCTGGCGTTACCGTCCCCGGCCTGCCCATCATCCTGATCGGGAGAAATCACTGGATTGCCTGGAGCGAGACTGATGTCCAGAACCAATCGACCTTCTTCTACCAAGAGACCACTAGTAAGGCCCATCCCGGTGACTACCTGCTGCGAGGGAGGTGGGTGCCTTTTACTGATTACGACTACACCGTCAAGGTGAAAGGGGGCACCAGTCAGCATCTCGTCGTACAGACAACGACTAATGGCCCCATCATCACGATCCATGGCGCCAAGGTCGCTGTCGACTGGATGGGGGCCGCTGTCTCCAAGGATTTTGCCTCACTGATGGGCATCCTCCATGCCACGAATTGGAGACAGTTCACTACCGCGCTCTCGATCTGGCGTGCGCCATCACAGAACTTCGTCTTCGGTGACCGCCACGGCAACATCGGCCTCATCTCGGCTGGCTACTACCCGATTGTCAGCGCGCGTGATCCGTGGTTGGTGATGAACGGTAACGATGGTAGCCGCATTGTCGGATCGATTCCCTATAGCGAGATCCCACAAAGCTACGATCCAAAATCAGGTTTTGTCTTCAGTGCGAACCAACGACCGGTCAGTGCAGACTACCCGTACTACCTCGGGACCTCCTTTGACTTCTTCTCCAATGGCTATCGAGCTGACGAGATCCACTCCTTCCTCACCACTCACCAGCGAGTAACCCCCACCGACGTCGCTCACCTCCAGAACTCAGTAACCGACTACCTCGCCACCCAACTCGTCCCTTGGCTCGTACGCCAGTTCAATGGGGTTCATCCCACACCCGCGGTCGAGCAGGCAGTCACGACCCTACGCCACTGGAATGACTCCATGGGCACCACCTCAACGGCAGCGAGCATTTGGTGGACCTTTCTCGGCAACGACATCCGTGATACCTTCGAACCTTGGTTCCGTTACTACCGCGTTCCCGAACCGCCTGGTAGCTCGCTCGTGGTCAATCAACTCAATGCTCCACTGATCGAGGACCTCCAATACCTGGATATCAACGACCCAGCAAATCCTTTCTTCACCCCACCAGCCAGCCACGTTCATCGCAATGCTGGTACCGTTGCACGAGAGGCGCTGACACAAGCCGTCGCGAGCCTCGCCCATAGACTCGGCAATCAAGAGACGACATGGCACTGGGATCGGCTCCACTTTCGCGAGTTTCCCTCCCTGAGCGGCGTGGCCGGTCTGGGTTATGGACCCCGAGGATCATCCGGGGATGCCTGGACCGTCGATGCCGCCGACGGAGGTCTGCTCTCAGAGGCCGGTCCGAGTTGGCGGATGATCGTGGCATTCGGTGATCGAGGTGCGGCCATCTACCCTGGAGGTCAATCCGAGAATCCCTTATCGAGCTGGTACGAGAATCAGATACCCGATTGGTTCGATGGGCACTACTTGCCATTCGGGCTCGGCCCTCAGCCCAGCATCGCCACCTGGAGATTGGAGCCAAGCAGATGACGACGACGCAGCGATCGATCCTGTTGGTGTTCTTTGGTGCTTTGATCGCCTTCATCGGCAATAGCGTAGGTCTATGGTGGCTTGGCTATCTCGTCGGTGCAGGATTGGCGCTCTCGATCCGTCCAAGCCTTGCTGGCTGTTCGGTTGCCCTCGGTTGGATCGCTGGCTTCGTACAGAGCGTGATCAGTGCGCATCTTGTACAAGCTGCGCGTGTTGTCGCCCTACTCGCAGGCCTACCCGCCACCCTCGGACTCCTTCTCGTTCTCCTTGCCCTCGTCCTTGCCTTTCTAGAGGGCTGGCTCCCTGCACTCGTCGTCACTCGTCTCAGAGGGAACGAGCACCCTAAAGCCACCTAACCCAACCGCGTGTCACTGCGTCAATGCACCGCGGTGAATCGCGATGGCGTGGTCGATTTCGGCACCCATGAGTACCACAACAAAGGTGAGATAGAGCCATAGCAGGAGAACCGCCACACCTGCCAGCGGTCCATAGGTCGCCGACTCGCCCGCAGAGTGGGTGAGGTAGAGGCTGAAGCCAAGCGATGTGAGCACCCAGCCTACCGTCGCTATCGCGCTCCCCAGGGATAGGACCCTCCATCTCTTCCACGACCTGCCCTGTGCGGCCCCGTAGTAGATGGACAACAATAACGTCATAGCGATCAACGAACCGACGATCCGTACCACCCATGCACCGACATCAAGAACGCCATGCAGCCCTAGCGGCAACTGATCCGCGACCAACTTCTCGATCGCCCCACCAAAGACGAGCAACGCGACGGCGACACCAGCGAGCACGATCGTAACCGCGAGCAATGGCAGCGCACGGACCCGACGAAGGATAAAGCCATGCGGCTTGGCGACATCAAAGGCAACATCGAGCGCCTGCTGGAGTGCGGAGATGGCTTCGATCGCAGACCAAGCAGCTACCGCCAAGCCTGCCACGACGGCGATCAAATCCGCCCGCCTCGATCCGCTACTCTTGAGTGCTGCCGTCAAGATCGCTGCGACGGACTGTGGCAGCAAGACCGACAGGTCATGCACTACCGTACCGAGCGTAGCAGGCGTCAGACCAATGAGCCTTGCCAACCCGACCGCTGCAATAATCGCTGGAAAAATAGCGAGGAATCCGTGAAATGCGAGCCCGGCGGCGGCTAAGGTGAGTCGATTGCGGCCGGTGGCCTTGGCGGCATCTACAACGATATCAACCGCCGTATCGTCGACAAGGCGTTCCCGGAGAATCGTTAGAGGTTTAACGACCCTTCCTCCCCAAACGACGATGGCCCGAGTAGCCCCGTCTGACGTCGCGCAAGAGCACCAATGTCAGTACGACCGCGACCACAATCGGCACTGCCAACCAACCTCCACTGTCATGGCGCACCCCTAGGGTCACTACCCCGACGACGACGGCACCAAGTGCCAGCCAGGGCTGGTCTCCAACGATGAAGTTCCAGAGGAACACAAACGGAACTACGACTATCCGCATCATTGTCGGCCGATCTCATGCATCTGCAGCCGTCCGTCGCCGCCCAAACGTCACCAATAGCAGCGCAGTGAGTGCAAACCATCCCACCATTGGCAGTAAAAAGATATCCCCTCCCGGCCAATGTAGACCCAATCCCTGGGCCATCCAGAACGTCCCAAAACTGGTCAACATCACGCCCACGACCATCTTGAGCTTGTTCTCTGGCACCTCCGTCAAGGCCCGGGCCAACACGATGCCAAGAGCCGCGACGACGACCACCGCCGCCAAAGCTGCGAGCGAAGCCTGACCAAGTGCACGGGCACTCGACCCCAGCGATATCACAATGACCGCCACCTCGAGCCCTTCGAGCAAAACGCCTTTGAATGCGATCACAAAGCCCTGGCGATCTGCCTCATCTTTGAGGCGGCCCACCTGCCGCGCATAGATCGCGGCCTCATCATGCATCGCCTTAGCCCCGATCGAACGCAACACCGCTTTGTGAAGCCACTGCAGCCCAAAGACCAGCAGCACAAACCCGACCACGGTGCGCAGTAGCGCAAGTGGAACATAGTGCACCATCGCCGTCCCCAGGACCGCAACGATGAGAACGAGGATCGCAATCGCCAGCACCGCGCCACGGAGCGCAATGCGCCAGCCATGGGTAAAGCCGACCGCGAGAACGATCGTCAGTGCCTCAACGGCCTCCACCGCGCTTGCAAAGAAGACGGAGAGAACAAGCGCCCAATCCATACGCGGTACTACTATCTCGAAACAAGCTTCTCAAGGAATTCAACGTCAATGAGACCACTACCCTCTGCCCCTGAGGCCAACCGCCAGTGGGCTGGCTCACCGGGGTCACCGAGACTCGACGCCACACAGGCCGCCTCCGAGAAATCCTGGTCTTGGGTGTAGTCACTCGGGGTAATCAAGGTAGGAATACCCGCACCGACACTGGCCAACAGTCCAGCGCGTGTGTCCTCAAGCGTCACGACATTGCGTGCATCAACACGGTGTCGCTCAAGCAACCAAAGATAGATCCCCGGATCAGGCTTTTTGCGCGGGACGATATCACCAATACCGAGATATTGAAAACGGTCTTGCCAATCGTCGCCGAGGCTCCTGCGCAACAGGGCATCAAGCCCCTCATAGGTGATCGTCGAAGCGATGGAGATCGGAATGCGTCGGGAAGCGAGTTCATCCAGCAGACGTCGTACGCCCACGCGAAGTTCGATACCCCCTTGGTCGACCAGTTCACGAAAGTAACGTGCCTTGACATCGTGGATCTGCTCAACCTGCGCATCACTCAACGCCCCTAGCTCAGGGTGTTGGCTCCAATAAAAACGGATTCGCTCCTTGCCTCCCATAATGGCAAGGAGCTCACCGTAGAGTTCAGGATCCCAGTCAACGGGATAACCTAGCTCACGAAAGGCAGAGTTGTAGGCCACGCGATGACCTCCACGCTCCGTCTCCGCTATCGTTCCATCGACATCAAAGAAAACCGCCTCGAGTGTCATCGTTGACCTTTCTATTCTCGTGACGGAGGTTAGCGAGACCTCCGCGAATACTGTGCTGGCCGACGTGGTCGCCTAGCGCCACCACCACGACCTCCGCCATAGGACCCACCATCGCTACCCGGCACACCAGTCTGCAACTGTTGTTCAATCGAGCGTGCCTTTGAACGATCTCGATCAGAGACCAGCGAGATGACTACACCAGTATTTCCCGCCCGTCCAGTGCGGCCAGAGCGGTGAAGATAATCGGTGAAGTTGTTCGGAAGATCATAGTGAAGCACAAGTGCTACCTCGTCGACGTGGATGCCACGAGCGGCGACATCCGTCGCGATCAACACCTGTGTTCGCTTGGTCAAGAAACGCCGCAGGGCCGCATCGCGTTGGCGCTGCGAGAGACCTCCATGCACCGCAGAGGCGTCCATGCCCAGATCAGCTAGCTCGTCATCGAGTCGATCAACCTGATCACGGGTGTTGCAAAAAACGATGGTCGGACCATGACCAAGTGCGTAATCCGAAACCAGGCCTGCCTTCTCGTAGCGGCCAGCAGGTACGAAACGATGCTCCAGCTTCGGTTCATCAGCCTCAATCGTGATGAACGTCGGCTCCGTCAGGTACCGTTGCACCAGCGATCTTACTGGATTGTCGAGGGTGGCCGAGAAGAAGGCTGTCTGCCGACGAGCGGTCAAGGAGCCAAGAATCTCTGCAACTGCCGGGCCAAAACCCATATCAGCCATACGATCAACCTCGTCAAGGACGACATGGGTTACCGCATCTAGCGAGACGGCCCGTCGATCCACCAGATCCATCAAACGTCCAGGAGTGGCGACAAGAACGTCGACCCCGCGCTTGAGCTGTTGGATCTGCTTTCCGTAGGGTGTTCCTCCGTAGACAGCCATCACCCAGAAGTCTCTCGGAGCCAAGCTCACAAGCGCTTTTTGCACCTGTTGTGCCAACTCACGTGTCGGCACCAGAATAAGACCGAGTGGTCCGGTCGCGCGACCACGAACTCCCTCGAGCAGCGAGACCAAAGGAACACCAAAGGCAAAGGTCTTTCCAGATCCCGTTGGTGCTTGTGCGATCAGATCATGGCCAGCAAGCGAAGCAGGAATTGCCTGGGCTTGGACCGCGGTGGGTTCAGTAATTCCAATCGCGGTTAAGCGGGCTTGAATTTGGGCGTCAACGCCCAAGGTATCGAATATATTCGACAAAGAAGTCTCCTCTACATACACGCGGAACTCCCACGTGCGTAGAAACTCCACATTCTTCGTGCCCGAATGGGCAGGCGCCGTTCGACAATCGAACAGGCTTTCACCAGCCTAGCAGGTTCCCACGTTCCCTCAGGCACCCATTGTGCAACAAGAAAGGCTTCTCAACTCACCAACCAGCGGAAGAGGTTCAACTGCATCGGGTCGAAGTCGATCAATCGCTCTGGATGCCACTGCACCGCGACGAGTCCAGGCCGTTCCATCGCCTCGACGACACCATCCTCTGACACCGCCGTGACCACCAGATCTCCTCCTGGCACATCGACTGCCTGGTGATGGAGCGAGTTCGCCTGCAAGATACCTGGTAGCAGCCGGGCGAGCTCCGAGTCCGCAGAGACGCTGATGCTATGGGCGTACTCGTACTCGTGTTCCGTGAGAGAATGCCGGTTTTTACCGCTCGTCTCAAGATCCTGAATAAGCGTTCCACCAAAGAAGACATTGACGACCTGTATGCCACGACAGATCGCGAGAACCTTACGGTCCTGATGGAGCGCCTCATCTAGTAGGGCTCGCTCAATCCGGTCACGATTGGCCTCAATCCCGTAGACCTTGTCAGAGTTCACCGTCTGTCCATAGAGGGCGGGATCGACGTCACCACCTCCAGTCAGCATGAGCGCATCAGTCGAGGCGATCAGCTCCTTGGCTATCCTCTTGATCTCCGACTCAGCGAGGTCACCGATCTGCGCCGGTGCCATCATCCCGTAGGATCCAAGACGAGCGAGGGCATCCAAATAGCCTTCATGGACCCCAGTACGCCTGCCCGATAATTGCCCCGCAGTTACTACAACCCGTGCCATCGCACAACCTCCCCGTCCCTATCGCTGTCAACTCTATCGCTGTCAACGCTGTAGCTGTCAACGTTCTTCTTGTCGACGTCATCGTTATCCGGCACACCAAAAGGCAAAACCCTCAACCGCCAGCCTATCTGTCAATGCATTGACAGCCGCACCACCTCACTATCTATCCCGTATTGTCGGTATTGTGTGTGCCATGGCTCCTTGCGATGCATGAACGGCGTGGTTGGGAGTTCTCCACCAACTCCTACGATGACGATCGAGCCGTGCCAATGCAGCAAAGATTGGACAACGAACCGACAGCGGTCAGCTTAGGGAGGTGCTAGTGTCTAGGTAACTATGGAGCACCTCATCTCAACATGGGGCTACCTGGCAATCTTCCTTCTTTCAATTGCCCAGTCGGCCTGCGTTCCCACCTCGTCGGAGCTTACCTTCGGTTTTGCTGGTTTTCTCGCCTATACCGGTCACTTCAATATCGTTGAGGTCGTCGTCGTTGGTGCCCTCGGCGAACTGATCGGCGCCTACATCGCTTGGGCCTTTGGCATGACCGGTGGTCGCGCACTCGTACTCCGCTACGGCAAATACATTCGTGTCGACCATGAACAGCTCGATCGTCTGCAAGCATGGTACGAACGCCACCCTCGTTGGGGTGTCTTTGCCAGCCGTCTCCTACCGGTGGTTCGCAACTTCGTGGCCCTTGCTGCTGGACTCGCCGAGGTCCCGCCCCTCGCTTTTGGGATCCTCACGTTGCTCGGATCGCTCGTGTGGGATGGTGGGCTTACCTTACTCGGCTACTCCGTTGGATCAGCCTGGCAGCATATGGTCCACACCGTCTCCGACGCGGGTTATGCGGTGGTCCTCCTCGTCGTGATCGTCGTCGCATTCCTCTTCATGGCCCATCGCAAAGCGTCGGGGTCGCGCCGTCGAGCGGGCGACCAGCGGGTACCGTCAACACAAGAGCCAGTCCGCTCCTCTGATGAGGTAGCGCTCACATCAACTGCCTCCTCCGCTCGAGCTGACTACAGCGACCCTACCGGCTATCTCTCGGCACTCTCAAAACTTGCTCGCGCCAAAGCCGTTGTCCAAGACCCCGATACGCCCACCCCTTAGCTCATCCGCGCACACTGCCGAGTAGGTTGGCGTGTCGTGGCCACCAATCGGCCCTCCCTAGAGCATCCGTTCGCCAAGGCCACCGCCCTCTGAGGTGCAATGACCTCCACCTGCCAAGGAGTTGCTTCGTGATCGGGTGATGCCTCCTGTGACAATCGTTGCACCGCAACCGACGGCCCCACCCCACCACCGCAGGCCCCAACCGCCAACGCGCAATGTCTGCTCCCGTCGACCAGTTGGGTAGTGCAAATCCGAGGTCTGTCGCTGAATTCCAGCGATGAAACTCACACAATGAGCGTCAGCGAATCCTCCCCCCATAGGGTAAGGTGTCGTGAGATCGATGGCCACAACCAGGTATCGGAGCGTGCCCAGACGGCATGATACAACCCGCCACTTGGCGTTGTCGCTTTGGGTATCTGCTGTGCAAAAGGGTGTCCACATCTTTTGGCTCCGTGTCGGCGGCGTCGGCTCGGGCATTGGACAAAGGAGAGAGGTTGGCAGGACAACATCAACGGATAACCGCGAAACAAAGAGGACGCCGGCTCCTCGTCGTCGTCATCGCGATCCTCGTCATCGCTGCCGGCACTTCGATCGCCGTTGCAACCTCCTCCTCGACGACTACCCATCCCACTAAGGTCACCCCAACCAAGGCGTCTGGGACAAAACGACTCGCAGCTACCTTCAATGGTACCGATGGTGTCGAAGCTCGTTGGGTGATCCAACAGAATAAACTACCTGGGACCACCGCCTGGAAGATCACCGGGCCACAGACTCCTGATGCGATCATGGGCTATACCAACCGGCCACAAGCACGCATGGGCCAAACGGTCAATGTCTACGTCTCGACCGTCGCTCCCACGTACCGCATCGAAGCCTTCCGAATGGGCTATTACCAAGGACTCGGCGCTCGGTTGGTCTGGACATCGAAGCAGCTCACCGGCGTGGTACAACCAAACTGTCCAGCCTCTGCCCCCCTCTATATGGTGCAATGCAACTGGCAGCGCTCGACCTCCTTTCCCATCACAAAGGCGTTTGTCCAAGGTGACTACCTCCTAAAACTGGTAGGCGCAGGTGGGCAGCAAAGCTACATTCCCCTCACGGTCTGGGATCCCCACTCCACGGCGACCTATGTCGTCATGAACGCTGTCTTTACCTGGCAGGCCTTTAATCCCTTCGGTGGCTATGACCTCTATCAGGGTGCCACACCTGAACCAGGTTATCCACCTCCCAATCGGTCGCGTGTCCTCTCCTTTGACCGCCCCTATGGTTACGGCGATGGAGCAGCTAACTTCTTGACCAACGAATACCCGCTGGTGCGTTACATGGAAAAGCACGGTCTCAACGTGACCTACTGGACCAACATCACCCTCACGGTCCATGGCAACCTCCTTACCAAACACCAGGCGTTGCTCTCCCTCGGACATGACGAGGAGTGGTCGACAAGGATGCGTGCGAATGCGGTTGCCGCCAGCGCCCACGGCGTCAATCTGGTCTTCTTCGGTGCGAGCCCGATCCTGCGCAAGGTCCGTCTCCAGTCCTCACCCCTTGGACCAAACCTGGAGGTCGTGAATTACCGCGACCCGCAGGCCGATCCACTCTATGGGGTCGACAATGCTCGCGTCACACAGAACTGGTGGGGTCAGCCCCCCGCTAACTCACCCGCCTCGTCCTTGGTGGGCGATACCTATATCGGCTACAACAACAACCTCAGCTTTCCGCTCGTGGTCACCGACGCACACACCTGGCTCTTTGCGGGTACCGGCCTCACTAACGGCTCGAAGATACCAGGTCTCTTGAAGTATGACTTTGACGGCTACGATCCCAGCCGCCCGAACCCCCCCAACGTCGAGATCCTCAGTCACTCGCCAGTTGTAATCGGCTTTGATAACCATAAGACGTACGCCGACACCACGTACGTCACCAACCCCACCAGCAAGGCCGGCATCTTCGAGAGCGGGACCAATAATTGGATCGCTGCCATGCAAGCTTGTCCACCGGGAACCACCTCCTGCCCGAGCCACCTTGTTCGCGTGATGACCGGCAATATTCTCCGACTCTTTGGAGCTGGCCCGACTGGCTTGACCACCCCCTCTACCGCCAACTGGTCGCAGTTTTATTAATCAGCATCCCGGCGACGTTCCACCCGTCCAGCGTTCTAGGAGGATCGATGGCAGCTATCTATATTCACGGTCATGACCCATCGGTCCTCGCGTCACATCGTTGGCGAGGAGCCGAAAACTCCGCTGGCTACCTCGTACCCGTCCTGCGAGAAGACGACACACTACTCGATGTTGGCTGTGGACCAGGAACCATCACACGCGACTTTGCACAACTCCTCTCCAGGGGTCGTGTCATCGCCCTCGACCAAACCGCGCCGATCGTCAAGGAGGCAGTTGGGGCCAGTCCGTACGGCTTTGGCATCGTTGGTGACGCCTACGCGCTACCCTTTGAGAACAAGAGCTTTGACGTCGTCCATGCTCACCAGGTACTCCAACATCTTCGCGATCCACAACGAGCCGTGACCGAGATGGCCAGGGTGGCCCGACGCCACCTCGCCTTCGCCGACGCAGACTATGACCGAATGATGTGGTGGCCTACCTCGGAGGGACTCGAGCGCTGGATGCAGGTCTATCAAGGCATCGCTTCGGCCAATCAAGTCAATCCCAACATTGGCCGCGAACTCCCGTCGCTCGCGCTAGCCTGTGGGCTCGCACACCACAGCGTCAGCACCATCACCTGGACCTACGCCACACCAGAGCTGTGCCATTGGTGGGGCGGGTTATGGGCCGGACGGGTACGGCACTCCACCTTTGCGAGCGAGGCCCTTCGGCTTGGACTCGCCAGCGACGAGGAGCTCGACTTCATCGCCCAAGCCTGGCAGACCTGGGCAAACCAACCTGGAGCGATCTTTGTGATCACATCGGTAGCGATTCTGGCTGAGATCTAGCGCTTCGACAGCTGGGAGCGAGGGCGAAGCACGAGGATCGTGTCCCCAGCTTCGATCACCGGATCCGTCGAGACACCCATGTGGATCTGACCCTGTTTGACGACGCCGAGCAACAACCCCTGCTCGATCGAACGGGCCTGACTGAGCGTACGGCCGATCACCCCCGGGTCGGCGGGATACTCGCGAAACATCATCTCGGGGGAGCGCACCATCTCCAGCAGTAGATCACCAGCGTGGGGAGTCTCGATACTCTTGGCGAGTGTATGTCCCAACAGATCCTCGATCGAGACCGTGGTCTCCACCCCCAAATCCGTGAGTGCCGTCGCAATCCTCGAGGAGTTGGCGACGGCGATGAGTGGGACAGACGGTGCAAGATGTCGGAGCATCACAGCGATCAACAGTGCGTCCTTCTCATCCTCGACAGCGATGAGAAGCCTCGAGGCCCGTTCCGGCTCTGAACGCCGGAGCACCGTCTCGAGAGTTGGATCCCCCTTGATCGTCTCGATCGTTGCCGGGAGACTCTCCAAATTGCTCTCGGCGACCACCACCACCCGCTCTCCCGTGGCTGCGACCTCACTCGCAATCTTGCGCACGGCATCGTGCATCCCATAGATCGCAACAAAACTTCCTTTGGGGGGTCCTTCTCGCATGTGCAAGAGCTTAGCGAGCCGGGTAGCGGTGAGCGATGCCGCCAGAAAAGCAAAGGCGGCGCCAAAGAGTGGAATCGTCGTCACCATCACAAGAATGGCGATCACTCGGCCGACGGTGTTGTGTGGTGTCACATCCCCATAGCCGACGGTTGTCGCTGTGGTGACCGCCCAGTAAAGACCGATGCCAACACTGACATGCTGGGTAAGGGCAAAGGCGATGGCGCCGATCACCAAACAGGTGATCGAAGCGATCAACAGCGTCACAATCTGGCTACGTTTGACCTTCGTCAACAGGACAGCAAACAAAGTGGGCATGGCAGCCACAGCCTACCAGCGCAACACCCGACTCCACCAAGACCACCATGAGAAGCATTTACTGGCGAAAATCAGGAGTCAGCTGCACGGTTCCAGAACGACCCCGCAGATCCAGCACTGCCGCCTCGAAGGGTCCAAGGTCGCGGAGATCGCCGCGGCTCATCAGCGGTCGCGCCCGTCGATGGGTGCTCGTCGTGAGTCGCAAGAGACCTCCGCGCTGCCAGCCCACCTCCTCTCGGTCCACATCCCCAAAGAGCTCCTCCAACATGCGCAGGGTCTCGATATCGCCGATTCCACCGAGGACCACCGTGGTCCCAAAAAGTGTCAAGAGGCCTCGCATGAGTTGTGGCCATCGAAGTCGCGCCTGTGAAAGGTCCTGCAGGGCACCAAGTAGGTGGACACCTTGACTCACCCCTTCAGAGAGCAGCGAGCCAAGCGAGGGGAGCGGAGCAATGTTGGCCATCTCATCAAGGAGTAGGGCCACCATCGGCTGCATCCCCACGACGGTAGCGCGATAGGCAGCACGACGGATCTCGTCAATTAACGCTACCACCACCGGAGCGACGACCGTCTGTACCAGGGACGGAGAGACGATGAGGAGCAGGTCATGACTCACGACAAAGCGTGAGGGTACAAACTCCTCTCCCTCATCCTGGTCGCGGAAACGGTAGGCCCCAAGAGCACCCGAGGTCGAGGAGATGATCGCTGATCGCTCCCTCGCCTCGGTCCCTAAGATCCCTTGAAGTACGCCAAGGGCGCGCACCTCTCCGGCGAATTGGAGAGTATCGGTGGCCTCTCCAAATTCACGCCCGTCGACCCATTGGGCAATCACCGTCGCTGGCACTCCGAGAAGATTGCCCGCCAGCAAGAGCGGTGCGAGAAGGGCCTTCGCGCGATCGATCCAGTGTCGATCCGATGTTCCCCCAGCGCCGAGCGCCACGGCGACAAAGCCCTCAGCCACCAAGACCGCCTCTTCGAAACTGGTTGCCGCCATGACCGGAGACCAACTTGCGCGCTGGACCCCCTCCATGAGTGGCACCTCTCCACTCGGGTCAAAAACCCAAACCTTGCCGACCTCGAGACGACGGGCCAAAATAGCCTCCAGGATATCATTCTTCGTCGAAGTGACGACGACAGCCCCAGGAAAAAGCCGTGCATTGGGAATCACCAACGAGGAGGTCTTCCCAGACCTTGGCGGACCTAACACCAGCAGATGTGACCGATCGGAGGTAAAGAACGGGGCACCACTGGCCTCTCTCCCCAGGTAGAACACCGAAACCTACTCGATAACGAGCTCTTGGCCCAACAACGCGTCGATCTCGTCCTGGGCCACACCAATCTCGGTCAGGATGCCTGTCGAGTCGTAGACAAGCTCGCGCCGGAGCCGTCGCTCCTCTTCGTCATAGTGCCCAAAACGAGGAGCCGGTCCCGGCTGGCACAGGTTTCCTACCTTGACAAAACTCCCCCGCTCCTGATGAAACGGGTGATCAAGCGCCTCGCCCATGGTCAACACCGGCGTCACGCAGGCATCCGAGGTTGCAAACAGCGACTCCCACTCTCCTCGTGTACGACGAAGAAACCGCTCGGTGAAGGCCCTACGCATCTCCGGCCAACGGCGTTGATCATACTGATTATCGGTAGTGAAGCGCTCCCCGAGGTCGAGCACCTCAACAAGCTCCTTGAAGAACTGGGGCTCGAGTGCCCCCACCGCTACCCAACGACCATCCTTGGTGGCATACGTGCAATAGAAGGGGGCACCGCCGTCAAGGAGATTGTTTCCCGGTCCAGATGGCCAGCCATCCTCCTGGAACATCGAATAGATCATCGTCATGAGCAACAAGGAGCCATCGACCATCGCCGCATCCACCACCTGGCCCTTTCCGGTCCGGTGGGATTCGATGAGCGCGGCGAGCACGCCGGCCACAAGCAACATGCCACCGCCACCAAAATCTCCGACCAGGTTCAGTGGAATGGATGGCCCGTGGACCTCGTCCCCGATGGAGCCCAATACACCGGACATCGAGATGTAGTTGATATCGTGCCCCGAACGCGCTGCTTTTGGTCCATCCTGACCCCATCCGGTCATCCGCCCGTAGATCAACCGTGGATTGACAGCCATCAGCTCCGAGGGTCCGAGTCCTAAGCGCTCCATAACGCCTGGGCGAAACCCCTCAATCAGGATCGACGAACGCTCCACAATCCGCGCTATCAACTCGGCAGCGCCAGGCTTCTTGGCATCGATGGCGATGGCGCGCTTTCCCCGACCCATCAGATCGGCACCGATTCCCGGTCGCTTGGGCGGATCGATCCGGATCACCGTCGCCCCAAGGTCCGCGAGGATCATGCCGGCAAATGGGGCAGGGCCAATCCCTGCCATCTCAACGACCCGAATACCCTGTAGTGGCCCCACAACCTACCCCCCCAGCTTCAGTGATTGTATCCAGCATCTCTGTCGCCAGCCTATCCCAGCACCAAGCGGGTAGGTCATGTCCGAGATCGGCAAAGAGAAGGAGTCGCGAGCCCGCCAACACCCGAAAGGTGTCGATGCCACCAGATACGTTGACGAGCGGATCGAGCACCCCGTGGACGACGAGCGATGGCAAGGCCGCCAACGTCGACAGCGCCGTCGAACGATCAGGCGAAGCGAGCACGGCGCTCAACTGACGCACACTTGCAACCGGGTCATCAATGCCGGCCGCCGCCAACCGAGCGGCACCTCGATCGATGCGATCGAGGATCGCTTGGCGCTCTCGCGCTGAACGAGGCCGACCGACCACCAACTCCAAGGGTTCTTCGCGGTTCGGGTTCATGAGCGCTCCAAGAGCCATCTCGCTCGGCTGACCAACACCGGTACGTCCAGTGGAACCGAGCATGCTGATCAGCGACAGCACACGCTTAGGCTCCTCGATCAGGAATTGCTGCGCCACCATCGCTCCCATCGAAACGCCAACGAGATGGACTTGATCGATGCCGAGACGATCAAGTAACTCGAGCAGATCGTCTGCCATATCTGCCAATGTATAGGGAGCGAGCTCTCGGCGTCCCATATAAATCGACAATAGATCGGGAATACCGACGTGCGTCAATCGGGTCGAAAGCCCACTATCGCGCTGGTCGTAGGTCAAGACCTGATAACCAGCCTCAACAAAGCGCGTGATGGCAGGCTCTGGCCAGTCCGTCAACTGACCGCCAAGGCCGTGAATTAAGACAACCACCGGGCGATCCGGTGGACCCGTGCGTTCGTAGTGCAACTGCACCTTCCGCACCTCATGCACCGGCGAGCTCACAGATGAGGGTCACCGTTGGGTTGACGAGCATCCGACCCGCTTGGATCGCTGCCTGTATCGCCCGATCCTCCGTCGGCGCCAAACAGAGCCTTCTCCTCGTGGAGATGATCTGTTGAGCAGGGTCCATGGATCGTCGCAATCCAGGTCCGATCACCACCTTTGGGGAGACTCCGAGCACCGTCAGTGCTTCGATGACATCAGTTGCGCTGGGATCCGTTGGACGCTCGAGCTGATGGAACTCCTCCCAAAGCAGATTGAGGCCATAGTGTGGATGGTGCAGGGTCAGTTCAAGCACGACTCCTACCTCAGCATGAGCAAGAAGTCCCTCGAGAAAACCGAAGAGATTCGAGATGTTGTAGATAACGTTCTGCGAGGTCACCACGTCAAAACGTCCAAGCTCTGGTTCAAGGTCGAAGAAGTCACCGACTCGCGTCTCGACCAACAGCTCAGGCGATGCTTCACTCTCAAGGGCGAGCACCTCAAGCATCTCCGCGTTCTGATCGAGAGCCAACAGAGAACGAATAGAGGAGCCAATCGGGAGAACTGCCGCGCCAGCACCCGCCCCAACATCGAGAACACTGCGGTGCGGAGACCGATCGAGCAGCTCGACAAGGGCCAACTGGGTCTGGTTGAGTGGCACGTCCCTGAGTGGACGGAACCCATTGGGGTCAAAGCTCCACGGCGACTCCGGGGTCTTGGCGAGTATCTCCTGGGGTATCGCCCAATCTTGTAGCTGTCGGGACCACCGCCGCGCTAGTGCGTCCCGAACTGCGTTATCAGGCATCAGTAACGCGTTCCCTGTTCCCCATCGAGGTCACGCAACAGTGACGACTTCGCCCGCTCGAACTCCGTGTCGCTCAAGAATCCTCCTGCCCGTAGGATCGTTAACCGCTCAAGTCGACTGAGCGAATCGGCGTTGGTGTTGACGGCCGACACCGCACCAGCAGACCCTGACTGCTGGGCATCCTCCAGGCTGGCAAGGAGCTGACGCAATCGTGTGGGATTCGGGACAAAGGTGATGAGTTCATCGCCAAAGGCGTCACCTGAGTCGATGTGCAGGCGTCCAAAATGAAGAATTCTTCCGATGATCCCCTGCTGAGTGGTGATATCATTCACGTGACGCAACGGAATCTCACTGGTCTTGCGCAGCAGTACCCCTCGCGAAAACCGAACACGTCGATCGGTGATCACCAACATCTCAAAGTACCACTGCAAGCCACGGAAGAGCATGTTCACCACGGCGGCCCCCAGGATGAGCAGACCGAGGAGGCTGAGCAGAGCATAGTTAAAGGTAGTCAAGACAATCGCGATGATGCTCGCCGCCACAAAGGTCGCCGCAGGTCCGAGCACCAACCACCAGTGTGGGTGGACGATGGCAACCACCCGTTCCTCCGGATCAACCATCGCGCCGACGATGCGTTGCGTGCGACCCGACAGCTGTCCGAGACTTGGCGTCATTGGCTCGTGCGCGGTCATGAATGTCACTCTAGGCTAGTTTTTGTGCGATCGTCGCCGCCGACTGCAAAACACTCCCATCCGCCCCTTGCGTCACTGGGGTATAGGTGGCTCGCTCCCGAGCTTCACGGATATCCTTGGCCAACTGTTCTGCCAGCGTCTCCTTTGGTTCGATGAACAGATAGTGCGATAGAGAGCCGGGGATCGTGTTCACTTCGTTGAGAAAAAGATCGCCATTCTCACTCGCGAGAAAATCAATGCGCGCCACTCCACGGGACCCGATGAGGGTCGCAGTCCTCGTGGCCACCTCGCGAATCTGCTCCTCAGTTTCGGGCTTCAAGAGCGCCGGCAACTCTCTCGGCGCCGCCGCCATCCCCGTGCCCGGCCGATACTTATCTGAGTAGGTCAGGATCGCTGCCATACCGCCAGATCGGGTTGGCCGTTCAATGGCCGAGAGTTGGAGTTCGGGATAGCTCCTGATCGCAATCTGGAGATCGTAGAGATCCTCACGGAACGGCTCCACCACCGCACCAGTGCGTAGGTGTACGCTGTCACGGACCCGATCCCGGAGTGTCCCGCGATCACGAATGACCTCTATGCCGATGGATGAACCACCAAAACGTGGCTTTACAATGTAGGGCCCCTCAAAGGGGATCTCCCCGTCAGCGGCGACGCGCGGCAGAGCCGGAAGTCCTGCTGCGACGGCGAGGGCGCCGAAGCTCAGTTTGTCCATCCCGATAGCGGCGGTGGCCGTCGAAGGACCGGTATACCGAAGACCTGCAAGATCCATAGCTGCCTGAATTGATCCATCCTCTCCAGGGCCACCATGACAACAATTGACGATCACATCGATGGAGATCATCTCTAGCTTTGGTCGCAAACCCGACGACAGGCTACCAAATCCAGCACGACTACCCGTGATGAGCATCAACGGTTCAGCTCCTGATGGGACCCCTTGAGCGAAGGCCGGTGCCTCCAGGGTCGGTGCAACACGATAGAACTCACCCGTCTTGGACCAGTAGATACCCGTCACCGCGCTCTCGGTTCCAAGCAACGCATGCGCTGCCTGCAACCCCGTCAGGATCGAGATGTCGTGCTCGGGCGAGGGTCCTCCAAAGAGAACCGCAATCATCGCATTCATATGCGCTCCACCACTTCAACGGCCATACTGGAGTTCCTTTCCACAGTCCAAACATAGGGCCCCAACACAGGGTCCTACTCGTAGGGTCACCGGCGGTGTCGCCGGGCCGAACCATGCTGATACTGCAACACGCTAACCGATCTGGGCTACGTCTCAACTCTATCGGACGCCAACCGCGCAGAAGGCGGTGCGTATCGGGAGAGGCGTGCACCTACGGGTAATGATCAGGCAGATCGTTCTCGTAAAGAACAACGTCACCCGGCTTCGCCGTGCGCTTCACCTGCGCAATCGCAGCCGTTCGATCCTTGACGGTGAGCACCCGTGTGAGGCGGCAGCCTTGGGCATCTGCCTGCGCCTCGGCGGCCCCTTCAATCAGTGCAGCTCGGTTCGTCTTGGCAACCACGATCAACTCGTCAGCGACGCGACCTACCGCCTTTCCAAGAGCATAGTTCTCCGGGTATTGACGCTTGCCAAGCTCCACCATGCCAGGAGTAACGACAAACTTGGTCGCCGTTTCGCCACCGCGTCGGTCAAGAGCCGCGAGCGCTCGACGAGCTCCCGCAGGATTCGAGTTGTAGGTGTCATCGATGACCTCTACACCACTCTCGGGGACCACCGCCGTCACCAGTCGGTTCGCTGGCGAGGCAATGAACGCGAGGCGAGCACAGATGGCCTCGCCGGTGAGGCCGCACTCAAGCGCAGCGGCGATCGCACAGGCTAAGTTCGTAGGAGCGATGTCTCCAGCATCGATCTTGTCAAGCTTTTGACCCCCAAGATAGATGACCAACTCCCCCTCTTCATTGGGCTTGACCGTCACGTCTACATCAAGCTGGATTGCCGAGACCTTGATGATCTTTCGCTCAGTCACACTGCCGGCAAGTGCCTTCGCAGCGAGAGCAAGGCGGGGGTAGTCCACATTGATGATCACGACCGATGCCTGCTCTGTGATCTCAAGTTTTGCCCGCAAAATTGATGCCTCGGATCCAAAGCGTTCGAGATGGACAGGGCCAAGCGCGGTCAGTACCGCGATCTGGGGTGGGATCCAAGAACAAAGTGCGGCAATCTCTCCCGGCCCAAAAGTACCCATCTCAGCGATGAAGACCTCAGTACCTGGCACCAGTCGTTCATTGATAGAACGGGCAAGACCTCCCCGGTTGTTGAAGGACGCTGGTGAGGCGATGGCACGCACAGATCCCTCGAGCAGGGTCGCCAGATAGTTCTTCGTCGTCGTCTTACCAAAGGAGCCAGTGATGCCAACCACCTTTGGGCGGATGCGCAGGAGTCGCTCCGTCGCATCATCCACATAGCGCCCGAGTAGACGGTCCTCGAGCGGTTGGGTTGCGATGAGTCCAAGCTCGACGATCAAGGATGCCAGGTAGCCACTTAACAAGGCGAATCCGAGAGGAACCCCAATGAGCCAGCCGATGAGCGTCACCAGGGCATCGATAACTCCTACTGTCACCAGCAGGCGCTTCATCCGCGAGGTCAGTGCGAGTTTCGAGGTTCGGCCTCGAAACCCAAGACCGACTGGCGTGGCTAACAGACAGAGCACCAACAGCGCAGCGAGAACGAGATGCACGTCGGTCCCGAAGGAGTGAACAAAACTTCCGACTAGGAGTATCAGACCGACGACGAGCAACGCCTGGTTGATGAAGGAAGCTCTGAACCAAAGTGCGAAAAACCCACCGATACGCCCAGGAAGATAATGCTCCCGTTGGGCGACACGAACCCACTTCACTGCCGGAAGCTGTGCGATCACACCCATTATGACGGCCGCTACAACAGCAAGCTCGTGACCCATTGTTTCGGCCAACCTCCCGGACTAGGACCCGATCACTCTAGTCGTAATCAGCTCCGCAATCGACTGAGGATCCTCAAGCGGGACCAGGTGATGAACCCCATCGAGCACCTTGAGCGTTGCCCAGGAACTGGCGCTCGCTGCCTGGCGTGCCAATGCAACAGGACACGCCTGATCAAGCGTACCCCAGAGCATCCAGATGGGCCGCTGGACCAAGAGGAGATGATCGAGATACTCTTCCTTCACCACCTCGACAAAGATCTGGCGCATCACACCACGAGCCTGACGGTAATCGTCCGAGCCGTATCGCTGGCGCGCTCGTTCGAGACGCTCTTTGGACACCACCCCCATCCCAGCAAGTGATCGAATGAGTCGGTAGCCCCATGGCGACCTTGCCTGACTCTCCGGTCGGATAATAGGTACACCGATGAGTACAATTTCATCGACGAGCTCTGGGGCCACCACGCTGGCCAGTTCAATAGCGACCCGACCACCAAACGAATGGCCGACCACCACCACGCGGCCAACCCCTGCGTCGTGGCGCCACTCACGGATGACCTCTGCAACCGCCTGAGCATAGCCCACCGAGTTCAGAGCGGTAAGTGGCTCTGGTGAATCCCCAAAGCCGGGGAGATCGAGCGCGAGGATCGAGAGATCGTCCCTCAGTAGTTCGATCACCTTGGACCAATCATGCAGGTCACGGCGCCAACCGTGAAGGAATACCACCCCGATACTATCCGCATCACGGGAGCGCCCCACCATAGAGGAGATGGCCGACGAGGGTTGCGTGAAAGAGATCGTAAACAATGCGGTCGCTACGACTCAGTCCTCCGAATCTTCATCACGCCCATAGGAAGATGGAGCAGCCTGGAGTTCTTCGTCATCGAGATAGGCCATACACCAATCGGCATGCCCATGGACCGAATCCCCTCCACACTCCTCACAACGAATGAGTGGCATTGGAATACCTCGCTTTG
This sequence comes from Actinomycetes bacterium, assembly GCA_021819725.1. Next base: position 8,737 of record JAKAQR010000020.1, on the reverse strand, counting down.
CCTTTCGCGCCTCTTCGTATCGACGATGACGACCCTTCTTCACGCGCTACTCCCACTCACTCTGACGAGACCTATTCATTCCTCGCACGTCCAACAGCCAGTTTAGCGATTTTGCTCTCGCAGATCTCCAGCTACCAGGTCAAAACACCTTGAGGGTAGGATAGATTCCAACAACAACGGCTTGGCTAATGGTGGTCAAGGTTGGCCTTAGCCGGTGCGGTGAAGAGGTGTGAGCATCACCGGCGCACCAAGGCGACGCCAATCTTGTCTCTAAGGCGCAAGCGAAAACGACAAAGGAGTGATCATGGCAGATGCCTTCAATCCAGACGAGATGATCGAAAGATTCCAACGGCGTGCCGCGGCTGTCAAATCTCGTCCGATGCCGCCAGTAGAGGGTAGTGAACGAGCGAAGTTCGTCGAGCAAGCCTCTGTGGACTACTTCGATTATGCCGTTATTGGGGACGCAGTTGCCAAGCTTGAGGACGGCATCCTCACCCTTACCATCGATCTACGCCCACCAGAGAGCTGAGCGGGCAACGTCGCTTGAATTGGTGACAAACCAATGCTTTAAGCCATGGCGGTAAGCAGCGTGACGGTCGATCGCTCGTTGGGTCGTCAAGGAATAGCCCAAGCGCTTCATAGCGATCACGACTTCGAGTCATCCCGCCCACCAATCGCCAACGTGATGCTGATTCCCGGTAGCGGTGGCCACCATGTCGCTATGTCTGGCTTGCGATAGCGCCAGCGCACAATCGGATTGCCGTTTCCACGACCCACGGGATGTGAGAGGGAGAACGCGCCGAGTTGCCCCTTGATCAGCGGTGCGATACTACCACCGAGAGCAGCAGCCAAGGATAGCCCTCTGCAACAGCTTGCCGAGCGCTGAGCAGTCCTCGTCGGGCCACAACACCAAGGAGATAGGCAAAGACCCTCCAGTGAATGGTCTTAGGTTTGGGGAGAGAACTCGGGCCTACCTGTGGAGCCAATCGGGATGTACGAACACCGTTTGTTCGCGAACATGCATTTCACGGCGCACCTCCAATAATCCATTGCGTGCTCGCTCTGCCTATTGCGTGGGCGCTCTGCCTATTGCTGCTATCGCGAACCTGGAGATGGACGGACCTGGAGACGATGATCCTCGACCACTTGGATGGTACGCTCACCAGTCAATAACGCCCCGACCTCACAGCCGCATACTTCGTAACGCCAACCCCGCGAGAGTCCGCCACGCCGGCGGATCACAAAATCCACAATATCGTCTCGAGCAGCGATCAATGAAGGGTCGATTCCAAGCTCCATAGCCTTGGCCTGCACGACCGCAGCGGTCAACAGCACAATCGGGGCCAGCTCTGGTCGCATGGTCGCCGAGATCGCGAGCTCCGCGGTGACGGTACCAATCGGTTCATCGCTCGCCACCAACTCAAGCAGTTGGCCGACCGCCTCAGCGTCAAGCCGTCGTGGGTCTACCCCACGCAGCCGAGTTAACTCCGAACGCGACGCAGGAGCGGCTCTGGCGATGGAGGAGATGGCAAGGTCCGACAAAATGGAACGTGCGGGAACATCGCGCACCCGAGCCTGCTCCTCTCGCCATGCGGCGACTCGTGCGGCGATTCGTCGATTCTGCTCATCATCGAGACTGCGGCATTCGCGAATGCGCGTCCAAGCTAGTTCCACCGGAGCCTCGAACCGACGGCGCCGCACGACCGCCTGCATCTCTTCCATCGCCCAGCTCCGACGGTTTGTGGCTTCGAGCTCAGCAACAATCTTGCGTTCGAGCTCCTCCAGATAGAGGACATCTGTCGCCGCATAATCAATCTGCTCGGGAGTGAGGGGGCGCGCCATCCAATCCGAGAGCCGAGCCCCCTTCGCAATCGTGACGTGGAGATACTGGTTGAGCAACGCTCCGAGGGAGGCGTGACTCAAGCCCAGAAAGCCCGCCGCTACTTGTGTATCGAAAAGTTGGGTCGGACGGGTGCCAACTGCGCGCTCGAGGATCTCAAGGTCCTGTTCGCTCGCGTGAAAGACGAACTTGATCTCCCCGTCGCCAAAGATTTCCCCCAGCGGGGCCAGATCGACGACAAGCGGATCGATCAGAAAGATCAGATCGCCAACCCGAGCCTGCACCAGCGCTAACTTCGGATAATAGCTTCGTTCGCGATGGAACTCCGTGTCAACCGCCACTGATCGCACCGTCTGCGCCTCCTTGACGACCTCCACCAGGTCGGCTTCGGTTGCCACCCAACGTAGCCGAATCCCCTGTCGATGCACCTGTGCCGCCATGAGATCGGGAGCGTCATCGGTTGCCTGCGTGCTATTGGTATCTCTCTCGCGACGGAAATGCTCCAAACTACCTCATTCCTGCTTCTTTAGCCGCCATAATGCATTCGAGTATCAGACATCGAGAGCACCGTTGACCACGCTTCAACTGGTTGGCGTACTACCATGCTATCGACTGAACTTGTAATCAGCCAATGGCTACCTAACTCGACCATAGCTACAACCCTCCCAAGCACCATGCCAAGGGCATCCCTTGGCAGGAGCAACCTCGACGCCTCATCGCGGACAACCGGAATACCGCTCGCCGTCATCGCCGCTACGTCAACGGCTGGGGGTTTGGCGAACTTGCGGGCGAGGGGGGCCTGTGTCACGTCGAGAAAGACCAAGCCGACCGCGGCACCCTGGCGCAGGAACTCGAGCGCCAATGCCTCACGCTCGACCGACATCGCCAACATCCTTGGTTCCTTGGAGACCTGCATGACGAGCGAGATCGTCATGAGATGAGACCGATCTCCATCTGTCAAGCTGAGGAGATACAGACCCGATGCCATCGCCCAGAGCGCACGTCGCAGCTGGGCATCATCATTGGTTACTACACTCTCAGCCATGTTCTGCCCGTTCTGCGACCTGATCAGCGATCCCCACAACCCGCTCGTCGTCGAGGTTGCCGCAGAGACGTCGGTGCTCCTCGACCATGCGCCGGTCTTTCTCGGACATGCCCTCGTGATCCCCACCGACCATGTGGAGCATCTTTTGGTCGCTTCGCCGGAAACAGTGGCACAGGTAGCACACCGGACCCAAGCCGTCGCGCGAGCGTCGGTGGCCGCTTTTGGAACAGACGGCGTTCTCACCGTCACGAACACCGTCATCTCTCAGTCGGTACCACATCTTCACACCCATGTTATTCCCCGACGCCACAAAGACGGTCTACGCGGCTTCCTCTGGCCCCGCCAACGCTACGCCTCTGATACGGAGCTCATCGACTATCGCGATCGACTGCGTGATGCACTCCACGGCTATTGTGCACCACAGCGAACCAAGCAGTAATCTTTCTTGCCACGTCGCAGCACCAAGAGGCGGCCATCGATCAGCAGATCCTTGGTGACGGTGATGGTCTCCCGTTGGGCGACGCCATTGAGATAGACACCGCCCTGACTCAACGTGCGTCGCAGTTCTGACCTTGAGACAAACAGGGGACTACGCGATATGAGTTCGATGAGATCGATGCCCTTCTCAAATTCAATCGCATCGATATTCATGGTCGGAGCCTCACCGAGCGCCTCCTCGAGCAGGTCCGGTTCCAACAGCTCAAGTTCTCCAACAAAGAGTGAACGGCTTGCCCGTTTGGCCCGCTCAGCCTCCTCCTGGCCGTGTACCAGCGTCACCAGCTCCGAGGCGAGGCGATGGTGAGGATCGCGCCGTTCGGGGTGTTCACGATGAGACTGATCAAGCTCGGCGATCTCCTCCTGATCGAGAAAGGTGAACTGCTTGAGGTAGGACATCACCATAGCGTCATCGGAGCGAACAAGAAACTGATAGAGCTGGTACGGCGAGGTCCGGTGAGGATCGAGCCAGATCGCTCCTCCAACCGATTTACCGAACTTCGTACCATCGGCCTTGGTGATTAACGGCCACGTCAAACCGAAGGCCTCACGTTGGTCCACCCTTCGAATCAGGTCGATCCCCGCTGTGATGTTTCCCCATTGATCAGAGCCACCCAGCTGCAGCGTACAATCAAAGCGCCGGCTGAGCTCCAGAAAGTCGATCGCCTGTAGCACCATGTAGCTGAATTCGGTGTAGGAGATCCCTTCGCTGCCAAGACGCGCCTTGACCGAATCCTTGGCCAACATGGTCGCAACAGAGAAGTGTTTACCATACTCACGGAGATAGTCGATCAGATTGAGGTCTTGGAGCCACTCACGGTTATCGACCAATACACCGGCTACCTCGCCAGAGAAGTCGACAAAACGTTCGAGCTGTAGGCGAATTGCCGCAGTGTTTTTGGTCAGTGTCTCGTCATCGAGAAGAGTCCGCTCCGTGGAGCGCCCGGAGGGATCGCCAATCATCCCAGTACCGCCACCCGCCACCATAATCGGACGATGACCAGCACGCTGGAATCTCCGCAACATGATGAGACCCAGCAGGTTGCCTAGGTGCAAGGAGTCAGCTGTCGGATCGAAACCGACGTAGAGCGAAAGGTGAGCTGAGTCCATGCGCTCGACGAGCCCCTCTGCGCTCATCTGGTTGATGAGTCCACGATATTGAAGGTCCTCGGACAGAGTCATGGGTTACGCTGCTCCTTTGCGAGTTGGTGATCGATCTGTGCGTAAAGACTACCGAGCGCCTCGTGACTAGCCGCCCGAGTCCCTTCGAGCACGGCGACAAGGAACTCACCGTTGCGAGCTCGTTGCACCAGCGCAGCCAGGGCCACGGCATCGGCAATCCTCGTCACCTCGAACCCCATTCCCTCGAGCACCGATGCTGGGCGCACGCGTGGTGGCGTCACAAAAAACTCCGTCTGGACATCAGCGGCGATGTTCGCAGCCGGTGGCACCTGATCGAAGATGAGCCCACCTTGGTTGTCAAGTACCACAATCAAGCCTCGGCTTGGGAGAGGCAGGTGAATGAGGGCGCTGACGTCATAGAGTGTAGCGAGATCACCAACGAGGAGTGCAGTGAGGCGTTGGGGCCGTGCGTGGGCGAACCCTAGATAACTCGAAAGTACTCCGTCAATCCCATTCGCTCCCCGGTTCATCGCCACCAACGGTGGATCGGAGTGATAGCCACGGAACTGATCAAGGTACCGAATCGGCATCGATGCGGAGGAAAATAGCGCTTCATCGCCTCCCAACAACCCATAGAGCGCGCGGGCGAGGGCGATCTCCGTAGCAGGATGGTCCTGTGCAAAGTTCTGCACCGAACGGTCAATACTCTGGTCGAGTGCAAGTAGCTGAACCCGTTCGGAGACGACTAGCGACCTCTCCATCGGTGCCAGGCTCTCTGTCAACACCGACTGAAGTGTCGACTCTACATCGGCCACATACCCAGCCGTCACAAAACGCCCCGGATCACGAACCACAAACCGATCACCAAGCGTCACCACGTCGCCTCCGGCCTCGACCACCCTTCGCAAGGCACTCATGGTGCTGCGAGCCAGTGGAAAATCGCCGATCACGACCACCACTTCCGGTGTGGGAGTGGATCCGCGGGTCAGTAGATCAAGGTGGATCACCGTTGTATCTCTTCGAGCCAATGGTGTCCGTGCATCGACGGCAAGAGTCCAACCCAGCTGGTCAGTTACGGCCTCTGCCGCCGCAATCGTGGCGTGGGTGCTATCACTCACGCCACCGAGCAGCAACCATCCCGAGCGCCCAGAGCGAAAGATCTCTTTCGCCACTCTTGGATCTAACGCTGCTAAGCGAGGAGCCAGAGGGCGATGCAGGGCGATGTCGCCGCGTCGTGCTCCTTCTTGGAGTACCGTTGCCTGGCGCTGTTCATCCTCGACTACCTGTCCCAAGAGCGGCTCCTCGATACCCACGTTCAAGTGGACCGGGCCTGGTCCGTTTGGGGCTCCACCTAACTCGGTGACCAACTGGAGTGCGACCGAGGCGAGATCACGAGGGGTAAGCGAGCTGACAAACTCCAACGAGATCGTGGCGCGTACAAAGCTCGCCATGGCTTGGAGCTGATCGAGTGTCTGGGGTGCACTCACCCCTTTGAGTCGGGTTGGACGATCGGCCGTCACCAGCAACAACGGAAGACCAGAGAGAGAGGCCTCCGCGAGTGCCGGTAGGAGTTCGAGACTCGCCGTTCCCGAGGTGGTCACCACCATCACCGGCTCACCACTTCGGCGAGCGAGACCACAGGCGAAGAATGCAGCCGCGCGCTCGTCCAAGCAGACCGAAACCGACAGAGGAGCAGTTGCCAGCGCGACGGCCATAGGCGTCGAACGAGAGCCTGGAGCGAGCACCACCTGGTGGAGTCCGAGCCTGTTAAGCTGGTCCAGCAGGATGGCAAAAAGACGAACATTGGACCCCGAGGGCTCTGAAGTTGGGGGGTGGGGTGCCGACGCTGACGATTTCACAAACTCTCCTTGATTCCACGGTAGCGGCTCTCATGGTCCAGACCCGTGCACCAGGCGGCGACCTCGTCTGCCTTCATGGGTTTACCCAGAACCGCTTCGCGATGGTGAAGGACTTTGTGGTGACCCTCGCACCACTCTATCGGCGTATCTGGTTCGTTGACTGTCCTGGCCACGGTGCGACGTCTATCGAACCCAACGAACCCAATCACTTCTTTGACGCCTTAGGCACCATTGCTCCGCACTTTGATCTCTTTGGCTACTCCATGGGGGGCCGTCTCGCACTCTGGATGCTCGCAACCCATCCAGGAGTGATCGAACGCGCGGTCATCGTCTCCGCCCACCTCGGCATCACCTCCACCGAGGCACGACTCGCGCGACAGAGCTCTGACGAGCTGCTCGCACAACGCCTCGAATCCCTGCCCTACACCGCTGGGCTTGGGAGCCAAAACCTAGCATTTAGGACCTTCCTCAAGGAGTGGAATCAGGCACCGCTCTTTGGGGATCGCGCCTTGACCGAAAGCGACATCCGGCTCCGTCTCATGAACCGCCCCAGCCAGCTCGCCGGTGCCCTCCGTAGCTACGGGACCGGCCAACAACCCGATCTCACCCCCTCGCTAGGTGACACCACCACCCAACTGCTGTATCTCTTCGGCGCAAGCGATACTGTCTATCGAGCCATGGCCGATCGGGCTCGCCAACTAAGCACCTGTGAAGTACAGATGATCGACCAGGCCGCCCACGACGTGCTCCATGATCAGCCGGGCGTCGTCGCTGAAGTGATGGTTCATTTCCTCCTCTGATGCGCCTGTACGTAAATGACATCGCGAACGTCCGTAGCCCACTTGGATGTAACCCAACTACGCGTGGGTCCCATCGCTCAACGGTCTACTAGTCCTGCTCACCCTGGAATGTGCGTTCGCTGTGGCCACTTTGGTCTGCTGTTCGGGATTGGACGAGCCTAATTACTTAACGACAAGCCCGATCCCCGGCCTCACGGTTCGATACCTTCATGGCAGACGAATCCAAGCACCGCTACTTCGATCAATAGCATCTTCTAACCACCACCAGCAATCCCGACAACCCCAATCGCGTCCTCCTACTATCTCTTGGTCAATCATTCCACACCACCGCGACACAATGGTCCTGAATATCTCGCACACTACGCTCGGATTGCATAACTCCTGAGCAAGCCTTGCCATCAGGAGAGCTTGAGTCAACGCGAACATAAGCCGGTTTGTTTCGGATCCGTTAACGATTCAGACTCTAGGAGGTCTAACGAAACAAAGGGGCTAGTCTCAGCTTGAGCTTTTGCCTCGGAGAAACTCCTCGCTGGTTGTTGACAGCGCTAAAGCGGTGGAGCATGCTTTCGTGACGACTCAATCTGGTGGGTATATCATTCGCGCAACAGCCTCGGCATGATGCGCCTATTTTGACAGGGACGGTAATGGTTTTCGCAAACTCCAATCGATAGAATACAAATTCCAATCGAAATAGCAAGAGTCTCAATGCGAGCGGCACAGCACAACGTAAACCATGGAGACAATCGAGACTTCTCAAGATTCTTGGCGTCGCCTTTACTGGATCACTCTTGCTGGCGGCCTGTGGTAGCGCATCGACTAGTTCATCGACCACCACGACCGTTAAGAGCACCTCTGGCACTCCTATTCATGGGGGTGTTGCTAGCTATGCATTACCGATTGGAGAGGAGTTCAGTTGGATACTCCCACTGGAGAATGAGGCCAACTACGAAGACTATGACTCAAACGTGGAGAGTGGGCTTTGGCGGCCCCTGTACTTTGCGGGAGCGAGAGGTAAAACGGGCGTCAACTATAAACTCTCAATCGCCGATCCTCCTGTGCACTCCCATGGTGATACCGAAGTTACGGTTGACCTGAAGCAGGGATGGAAGTGGTCAGACGGACAGCCGGTCACCACCAGCGATGTGCGCTTCTTCTTTGAACTTGAAGCCGCAGGAGCCAAGCTTGGGGACTACGCACCTTACGTCCCTGGCGAGATGCCAGACGACATCAAGAGTGTCACCTACAACGGCCCGTATAGCTTCACCATCCACTTAACACATTCGTACAACCCCGAGTGGTTCACCGGCAACCAACTCACTTGGATCTACCCCCTCCCTCGACAGGTATGGGACAAAACCTGCGCAACTTGCGCCGTCGGCCATAATGCCGCGACACCCTCAGGTGCCACCGCTGTCTTCAAGTATCTCTACAAGGAGTCTGGCAACCTTTTGGAATTGCTCACCAAATGAGACACTGAACTCCGCTTACCTATGCAGCCTGTAGCTTAGCGACTTGTTCGAACTGAATCGGCGATAAATAGTCGATGCTCGAGTGAAGCCTCTTCCGGTTGTACCAC
>JAKAQR010000062.1 GCA_021819725.1 Actinomycetes bacterium | reverse complement strand
AGTTCGCGCCAGACAAGGTGATAGGGATGATAGAGGTGCTTCACGATGCTTCGTTTGCGATTACTCTTTGTTCGCCGACACCGTTACCACAAGACCAACCCCTGACATCATTATCGGCGGTGACTTCATCCGTCATTTCATGCTTTGCGCTGTCGTCGTTCCGGTCGCTTGACTCCTTAGTCACAAGCGGCCGTCCAGAACCTACAATCGGGGTCGAACCCACCCTTCAGGGTAGAGCGGAAACAACACGAACCCGCAGCATGAAATGCCATTATCCCTTTCGTAATGCGTACAAAGAGCAGTCCCATACAAGGACTTCAAGCTCCCTCTACGACGGAAGGTGACGGCCACGTCCGACCAATTCGACCGTGAACGAGCGCTCGTCACTGGCACCCAAGTGATATTCCAAAGGACACCCATCGATTTGACCGAAACTCTCCCAGAAACCCAGTGGGCCCGCACCAAAGTGGGTCTCCACAACAAGCGACCCCTCCTGAACCCGATAGAGTCTGTAAACGCTCGGGCCCGGACCCAGCCCTCCTGCACTAATCTGCATTACGCTACCATCGATCAACCGCGCAGTCGAAGCGTGCACGTGCCCACAGAGGTATGCAATCACGTTGTTGTAGCCAAGGATCATATCTCGCAGCCGCGTAACCGTTCCCTCCTCCAACCATCCGTCCATGGGCTGGACCTTGGGTAGCGGCCCTGTATCACGAACCTGGACTATCGGATAGTGACCTGCAACCACCGTAGGGATCTGGTTAGCAATTGCACGCTCCAGCTCGGACAGCACCGCATCAGCATCTCCTGAGCGAAGAGCAATACCAACAATCTGAATATTCCCAAGCCGTGTTACGTGAACCATCGACTTGCCAAATACCGAGCCAAAGTGCGTGTTGCCAAAAACAACATCCTCGTATCGCTCCGTATCCGGACTCAACACAGAGCGCGAATGGTTCGCACCAAGGTCATGGTTACCAGGAACGACCACGACGGGACACCCTAAGCTATCAAGCCACGATTTCGCAAGCCTAAGATCCGCCTTGCTCACCGTACCATAACTGGTAAGATCGCCAGTAACGACAATGAGGTCAGCCTGGTGGCTTCGCAATGCCTCGGCCGTATCACGTAAATCACTCATAACTGCCAATTCCGATACGGCACCACCTCCCGCAACATGTAGATCTGAAATGTGAATTATCCTTGCAAGATCATCTTTCACTGTCACCATTGGCCCAAACCCCTAGCAATCGCTCAAACCGTAGTCATGAACGTAATCAAGTACCGCTGCGAGCTCCTCAGGCCGATAAACATACTCATAGCCATCGGAACTAGTCGAACAATCTGGTGCGACGCCAGCGTCACGAACATTGGGAAACCAACATGCGCGAGCAAACCGGACACCTGCAGAACGCGCGGTAGCACCATCGGTATCACTGTCGCCCACTAAAACAGTTTTCCCTGGTGAGCCACCTACATCATCAATCGCGCGCAGCAGTCCTCCGGGCGAGGGCTTAGGTCCTTCTGGGCAATAGCCGTCCACAACTACCTCACACCTATCGGAGATACCCAATACGTCTAAGGTTGCTGTGGCCAAACGAGTGCTCTTATTGGTCACGACAATAATGCCGAACCCACGCGCCTCTGCCTGATCCAAAATAGCATTGGCAAACCTGCGCACATCGCTTAACGGAAGGCTATTCAGAAACGATACATATTCCGCCACATACCACCCCACCTTGTCCCTGTCGGCCAGAAACTCGATGATCCTCTCCTCCGGCGGGCCTAACCGTGCATCCACAAACTGGCGTGAACGCGGCATAGCGTGATCTGAGTCCGACCCAGTGAGCGCCAGTGTCAACAGTCGGATAATAGTTGGCATACTGTCAATTAGAGTACCGTCGAGATCGAATGCGGCGACAGGCCTACCACCGTTTCCACTAACCATTATCTCCAAGCCCCGCCTCAAGTGACTCCAACGATCTACCCTTTGTCTCAGGTGCCCAAATGAATGCGATGATACTCCCAACTATTCCCACCCCGACAAAAAGAAAAGTGGCATGCGCAACGCCAAGATGTTCCACCAAGTTCGGAAACAGAAAGACTCCAAGCAGACCACCAATCCGACCGACGAAGGCTCCCACACCGGTGCCAAGGGCTCGGACCTTCGTAGGAAACAAATCCGTCGCGTAAATCCAAGGTAGAACTCCCGGGCCTAAGTTACCAATCAGTACACCCAAATCCAGCAGGAGCACCAGTAACGATATCGAAGGATTATGGATGCTCGCCAAGACCAACAGTGGAATTGCCAGCCCCAAGAACCCAAATATCAGGAGTGGTCTGCGCCCAACCTTGTCAACCAAGACGTAAATGCATACGACGGTTCCGATGATTGATACTATCGAGAGCGAAGCCCCAGCGAAGTCCGCCATCAAGACTGAACCATGTCCCGCCGCCTTCACTATCGACGGCGCAAATAGACTTACCCCGTAGTACATAACATCCCATGCAAACCAGAATGCACTGACAAAGGCAATTCTTCCGAACAGAGTTCGCAACCGCCTATCAGATGGTAGAAGGACATGATTAGAGTTATCGATGACCATCGGAGCCACATCCGTCGCGACCCTAGTCAAGTGCTCCAAGACCTTGTCAGCCTCATCATCTCTATGCTTAGATCTGAGCCATCTCGGGGACTCTGGTATCCGACTCCGCAGGATCAGCACCACCAAGGCAAGTAGCGCACCAAATGCCAACATAATACGCCACGCTATAGTTCCAAATGGCGCCAGCCCGATACCAAGCACGTAACTCAGCAGACCGCCCACAAAAAACCACAACGTCAGGCTTCCTACCCTAGCACCCCTCCTGGCAGCCGGATTAAATTCGGCGACCAATGCGGGAGATATCGTATAGTCCGCACCTATGCCAACCCCGAGCAAAAAGCGAAATAGTAGCAACTCCCAGAATTGGGTGCTGACCGCTGTGAGTGCAGCAAAGACAACGAATGCCACCAAATCAATTACGTACATGGAGCGTCTACCCAATTTATCGGTGAGAAAACCAAAAATAAGCATTCCTACCATATTTCCAATAAGGACAGAACCAACTGTCCAGGACTGCATAACGGTGGAAAGATGAAAGTGCTGTGTTAGAAATGGTAGGGCAACACCTATAACTGCTAGATCGTAGCCATCAAGAAATGCTCCTCCTGCAGAAAACAATGTTAGCTTCCTATGGAACCCATGCAGTCTTTCGTCATCTAGGATCCCATCTTTGGTGTTCAGTTCGGCCATGCTCATGTTAATTAACTCCCATTCCAATCGTGTTGCACCAGATCAACAGGCGCAACATGTCACGACAAATGTACATACCGTACGATCTGAACAGCAACAACAACTCGGCCCTTGAATAGTGACTCCCTCCTATATCACCAGACGCAACTTCCCTCACCGGGAACGCCTGGAGGGCCAATAACGCGATAGGATCGTCAATTTATGCTTTCATGCACCGTCCTTTAACTTCATAACTCATGGGCTGACTTCGATCGTACGGGACTCCAGTGAACATTCTCTGATCCTTGTCTGACCGAAAGGTAAATTAATGGCGGCCACACTCTATGGGCAGCCACAGGCATCGATGTGTGCTAAAGGCCAAAGCAAACTTCGCTTCGGAAAGGATCCTCACGCAACGTCCTCCGTTCCCCTAAAAACTCTCTCTCCTGTAGCTCCGGGGAACTCCCATCGATGTCGAGGGGATGCATTCTCCAGACAGCGAGGAACGCCGGGTCTCAAAGCACCTGATCATCAGGTAGTGCAGACCCAGAGATCCATTCTGCATATCCATCGCATGACGCCAGGGCTACGTCCAGTTGACATAAGTCCACCGTCTGCGTCGTCGTTGTGCGTATTCGCTACGGCACTAGCCAGGCAGTGGTTCGTAGACAGCTGGCCGTGCTATAGGAACTCGTCGTGGAAGACACGCTGTCGCCAGGCTTTTTGCACGAGCAGTATCGCTGAGGTATGACAACGACACCTGTGGGTCGCCGTCGTGCGATGGATAAGCAGATCCTCTAGTACCTCCACGCTATCTGCAGATGCATATCCCAAAATAGCGTCTACTCGCGTAAGGTCATTCGAGCCAGTTGTAGTACATATGCTCGTTACCCGCTGCAACCCCGTGTTGGGTGTTGACCGACCTTGACCCTCGTCGCGTAGGTGGATCGACCCAATTCCGATCCCCACGATCGGGCCCAACCAGAACCATCACCCCTGCCTACGCACGAAGTCGCTCCCTCCCTCGCGGATCATGGCGACTCCATGAGCCGTAAACCCGTCGGTGCGATCGAATCGAGCGCCGGTGCAAGCTCGATCTCGAAGACCGCCATGGACGCGGGAAAGAGCGAGCGAGAAAACAAGACCGGATGATCGCCCTCATCGAAGGTGATGCGTTCGCATAACAGTCCAGGGACGCCCGCTGCAACGTTGAGTATCCTGGCGTCGACCTCGGGGATGCTGACCCCTGCAATCGTCTGCACCGCTCGTTTGAGCGGCCGCTTGAGGAGCCGTGACGCACTCAGGAGGTCATAGAAGGAGCGATGCTCCAGGTCTGTGATGGACAGGCCTCGTCCAAGATATGCAGGAACCCAGACGGTAACCTTGGCGAATGGCACACCATCGGCAAGGTTCACCCGGGTGACCTCAAGTACCTCGCCACCACCGAGGACCTCCTGGAGGCGCCCGGTGGCCTCGATCACTCGCGAAGCGATGATACGTCGGCGGGGAACTACGCCGATCTCTTCGAGCTGGCGCTCGATCGTGGAGAACTCACCGAGCACCTGACGAAGCGGGGCCCGGGTAACCACCCAGCCTCGACCCTGTTGGGATTCGACCAGCCCCTCACCGCGCAGGATCTCGAGTGCCTTACGGATGGTGATACGCGACACGCCGAACCGAGAACCGAACTCGGCTTCGGATGGCAGGAGGTCGCCATGACGAAAATCAGTGGCCGATATCTCTGCCCTGATCTCATCAGCGACACTCACATAACGGGGAATGCGCACATGTCTTATACTTGTACTCTACCAGCGCTACCAGTGCTGCGCAACTATTCACCGATCCTCTCCGCACGTGACCCTGTTCTCAACGCTGGGATCTGAGATGCTACTACAACTTCGCCGATGGACCGTATCGCCTGGAACTCTCCAAGCCCGGCTACGCATTCTTCGGCGCCAAGGCCAAGTTGACCGACCTGAGCGCGTGTTTCGTGTAGATGTTGCACCTGTCTTAAACTTGTATTATACTTGCGGATACCGACGAAAGGATGGCCATGACAACCGTTGATGCTTCAACACCAGCTACCAGCGTGAAAAAGCTGTACGAGCGGCTCCAAGAGACGACACCCATCGGTCGCAAGCGACTCGGTCGCCCTCTCACCTTCGCAGAAAAGGTACTCTTCGCCCACTTTCTCCAGCCCGAGACCACCGAGCTCGAGCGCGGGATCAGTTACGTCGAGCTGATGCCCGATCGTGTCGCCATGCAGGATGCGACTGCACAGATGGCGCTCCTGCAGTTCATGACGGCCGGTCTACCACAGGTTGCCGTGCCCGCTACTGTGCACTGTGACCATCTGATCCAAGCTCAATATGGTGCCTCAACCGACCTCGAGGCCGCACAGGTCACCAATAAGGAGGTCTATGACTTCCTCCGGTCGGTCTCAGCCAAGTACGGGCTCGGGTTCTGGGAGCCAGGGTCGGGGATCATCCACCAGGTCGTACTCGAGCAGTACGCCTTCCCCGGGGCCATGATGATCGGGACCGACTCACATACGCCCAATGCCGGCGGTCTGAGCATGGTGGCTATCGGTGTCGGCGGAGCCGATGCGGTGGACGTGATGGTTGGGATGCCCTTCAATGTCCGGCTTCCAAAGTTGATTGGCGTTCACCTCAAGGGAGCTCCTTCAGGATGGACCGCGGCCAAGGATGTCATCCTCCGTGTCGCCGAGATCCTCACCGTCAAGGGTGGCACCGGCGCTATCTTGGAGTACTTCGGCGAAGGGGCTCGGGCGCTGTCGACGACAGGTAAGGCTACGATCTGTAACATGGGGGCTGAGATTGGAGCAACCTGCTCGCTCTTCCCCGCTGACGAGAACTCCGTCGCCTATCTGCGCGCAACCGGAAGAGATGCCATCGCTGACCTCGTTGCCGAGCACCTCGACGACCTCACCGACGACCCCGAGGTAGAGCAAAATCCTCACCCCTATTTCGACCAACTGATCGAGATAGACCTCGGCACGCTCGAACCGCAGATCGTCGGCCCGGGAACCCCAGATCTCGGCCGAGGCGTGAGTGAGATCGGCGCAGAGGCGACCGAGAAGGGGTGGCCAACTCAGCTCGCTTACACGTTGGTAGGCTCGTGCACCAACTCGTCGTACGAGGACATCGCCCGCGCCGCCTCGATTGCTCGATGGGCCAATGAACGCGGACTCAAGGTCAAGAGCCCTCTCCTGGTCACTCCTGGCTCCGAGCGCGTCCGTGCAACGGTCGAACGCGACGGCCTCCTCGATGACCTACGCGCGATTGGCGCCACCGAGCTGGCCAACGCCTGTGGTCCGTGCATCGGCCAATGGAAGCGAACCGACCCAGCGGCCGAGGGAGTGAACTCCATCCTTACCTCCTACAACCGCAACTTCCCCAAGCGCAATGACGGCAGCGCAAATACGCTTGCCTTCATTGCGTCACCGGAGGTCGTCGTCGCGTATGCGCTCGTGGGCAACTTCAACTTCAACCCACTTACCGACGCCATCGCAGGAGAACTCATCCCCCAACCATCTGGGGAGAAGCTTCCGTCGCAAGGCTTTGCCAGCGAACAGTCGGGCTTTCGGGCTCCTCCCACTGACAACTCACATGTCACCGTCCAGGTCGACCCCTCCTCTGAGCGGCTTCAGCTACTCGAGCCCTTCAGTCCGTGGGACGGCAACGATCTGCTCGGCTTGGCCGTGCTCATGAAGGCCGTCGGCAAGTGCACCACCGATCATATCTCTGCCGCAGGTCCGTGGTTGCGCTATCGAGGTCACCTCGACAACATCTCCAATAATCTCTTCCTTGGCGTCAACAATGCCTTTGGCTCCACAGCCGGCAAGGGTTGGTGCAGGGTTCACCAAGCCGAAGAGTCCCTGCCTGAGATTGCGCGTCACTATAAGGCGGCGGCGATCGCCTGGGTGGCAATCGGAGATGAGAACTACGGCGAGGGCTCCTCTCGCGAACATGCTGCTATGGAGCCGCGATTTCTCGGGGCGAAAGCCATCATCGCACGCTCCTTCGCCCGTATCGCCGAGACGAATCTGAAGAAGCAGGGTCTGTTGCCGCTCACATTCGCTGACCCGGGGACCTATGATCTGATCGAGCGAGACGACACTATCGACATCGTCGACCTGGCGTCACTTGCACCCGATCAGCCTGTTCATGGTCGCATCCACCATGCGAATGGAGCTGAGACCGAGTTCGAGATGACGCATACGCTCTCGCCCACTCATATCGAATGGTTTCGCGCGGGCAGCGCCCTGAACATCATCCGGGAGCGGGCCCGCTAGCCCCGCGCCCTCTCGGATCACGTGCGAGCGCCCCTGCGCCGTCGCGGCTCAGGCGTGACAAACAGCGGCGCACATGGTGCCGACACCGGCGCCATATCTGGAGCAGTCACGGCGCGGGTGGCCCGGTTCCGCTTCACGCACGAACCGTACGCCAAAGGCTCTCGATCTGGGCTCGGGCGCGCTCATGGTGGAGTTGTCGGTGCCGCCGCGAAGGCTGGACCTCGCCGAGACCAGCGCAGGAGAGCAGATGACAGGCAAGACCTGGATTGCGCGCAAGGATGGGACCATGCATATAGCTGCCAATGACCGAGCCGACGATGACCCCGTCGTAGCCGTCACGACCGTTGCCGCTCCCACGGCGAATCCGCGCCAATGGTTCAACGCCATCATCAAGTACCGTCATTGAGCCGTGGTTCTCGAATCCAGTCATCAGAGCCTGCCCGATGCCAATAAGCGGCTCCGAGAGAACCTCCCCGACCATGCGCCTTGTAGCTGGCACGCTATCCGCTGGCAGGATATTGAGCCCAGGAAGCGTCTTGCCTTCGGCGACAAAACTCCTGCCCAGGATCTGGTAGCCTGCGCAGATCGCCAGTATTGGACGACCTCGCTCTACGACGCGCTGCAACGGTGCTCCCGCTTGAAGTCGTCGCGCCGCCAGCGCCTGAGGTCCGTCCTCTCCACCACCGAGGAGGTAAAGATCCCCATCCACTGGCACGACGTCGTTGATGCCCACAGAGACGAGCTCAGTCGTCGCACCTGTGCTGCGAGCGAGATACTCCAGCACACGAGCGTTCCCTTGATCACCATAGGTACCAAGGACGTCCGGAAAGATCGACACGATCTTGATGTTCATAGGGCCACCTCGGACCCAAGCGCCGCGATGGCACCCAACGCCGGCAGATCGCCGATCAGCGATCGAAAGGCGGTATAGTTGCCGAGATAGACGATCCGATTGCGACCGCGACTCGCTGCCAGACGGATTGCCGCTCGTTGCGACGCCTCCACGGTGACATCGAATCCAGCCACCTCGAGGCGCAGGGCGAGATCCGTCGCCCGCTCACCGGTAGCAATCACCGGACCTATTCCGAGTGACTCAAAGGCCACATCCCAGATCCAGGAGGTGTCGCGCCCGTCGGCGACCTTGGCATTGAGCCCAAGGACGAGTTCAGCGTCAGCATCATTGAGCATCGCCAAATTCGCATGCCAGCCAGCGGGGTTCTTGGCCAGATACGTGGTGAGCGATGGCGTCGTCTCGACACCAGTGAGCCACCACGTCGTGAAGCGCCCTTCGACGCCACGCGTGACGGTTGCGTGTCGCGCGAGCTGTTCGACTGCCCCTCCCGTCGCTGCGGCAACGGCGACCACCGCCAACGAGGCATTGAGCAGATTGAAGCTGCCCGGTAGACCAGGATGCAAAAGTGCGATGGCCTCTCCGTGTGCGCTCAGCTGTCCCATGGCGTCGACCTGATAGTCAGCCTCTGGCTCATGTAGCCCGCAGTTCACACAGCGCCATGTCGTCTCATAGAGCAGCTCGCTTGTGCATCGCGGACAAGACAGCGCGTCGTTGCGCCACTCCTCTGGCCCCTTGACCCAGAGGCACCGGCGAAACTCGCTTGCATGGGCTACAATCAATGGGTCGCCAGCATTCGCCACCAGTGTGTCAATGTCCGTTGCCGACTCAGCAATCCTCGCCGCGAGGCGACGGACCTCAAGGCTGCGATCGAGCTGGTCCCTTGACATATTCAACCAAACGAGGACCGCCGGTGTGAGGCTTCTCGCCACCGAAGGTACGTATGCCTCGTCAACCTCGAATACGGCATCGCGAGAGCGGCTCGTACCCTCAGCAAGTACGGTTGCGACCCCCCAAGGGAGGTTCGATCCGCGGTTCGAAAGCGCGTTAGGCCCCAAGAGTTCCTTCACCAAGGCGGTGGTAGTGGTCTTGCCATTGGTCCCCGTGACAAGAATCGACCTCACCGCCAGTCCTTCATCGCGCCGATGCATGAGAAAATCCGGGTCAATCGCCAATGCCAGGCGGCCCGGCAGTGTCTGACCCTGAAAGCGAGGAGCACATCGCACCCCCGCTGCGCTCAGCTGAGCGACACGACGTGCAAGCTGAACCCGGCGCGCAAGAGACATCGATGAGCAGCCTACCCGCTCGACAAATCACACCACATCGCGTCTTGATCGACACTTGGGTTCGTGGTGAAAGGAAAAAGTGAAAGGAGCCGGCAGGGGGGTGCCGACTCCTTTATGGGAGCAACGGTTCTGGGGGGGGAACCATTTCCGTTGCTGTATTACATACTACCGATCGGCGGTCGTGAATCCAAAGCCTTTTTATGATAGCTCACATCACTTTTTCCGATAGGCTGAGCGCATGGAGCTCCGCCAGTTACGTTCGCTCCTCGCGGTCGAAGAGGCGGGGAGCTTTTCGGCAGCCGCCGAGGCACTTGACACCGTGCAATCAAACATATCGAGCCACATCTCACGCCTCGAGGGCGAGCTCAACACACGACTCATCGACCGACGCACTGGCACCCTCACCGAAGAGGGGCAAATCGTCGCTCGCCGGTCACGTCGCCTGTTGGAGGAGCTCGAGGAGATCTACACCGATCTCGACGGGCTCAAAGCCGATATCACCGGTCGAGTCCGCCTTGGCATCATCGCCACCACAGCAAGTTGGCTCCTGCCCCTTTTGCTCGAACAGCTCAGCGCAACACATCCCCGCCTCGAGATCGAAATCGCCGAAGGCACCGCGGCCTCGCTCCAACGACGTCTGCACTCAGGCAATATCGACCTTGCCCTGCTCACCACCCCACTCACCATCGACGGCCTAACCTTTGAGTCACTGTACACGGAGACCTATGTGCTCGTCATCGGCCCAGACCACCCGCTGGCACAACAGGCATCGATATCGCTTTACGAGGCGGTGCAATATCCTCTCATCGTGCCACCAAGCCATATCGGTTTTCGCGAGGAGCTTGAGGCAATGGCGGCGACCCGAGGACTCCAACTGCACCACACAGCCGAGATCGATGGCCTTCATGTGGTCGCGATCCTTGCACTGGCAGGCTATGGTTCAGCCATACTACCTTCGAGCGCCATCCTCAGCCTCGCACAGGCAAAACCGCGACTCGCCATCCCTATCGTGGACCTCAATCCTCGCCGTGTTGGCATCGGCAGGTACCGCAACCGCATCCAATCCGCGGCCTCCAAGGCCGTGGTCGAGACGCTGTTGGCGATCCTTCGGTCACCTGCCACCTCGCTGCCCGATGGCATCTCCAGCGCTATAAGGAATCCAGGACGTTCACGAGTCTGATATAAGAGAACTGCTGGGGAAAACATCTATGTCGGCTTTTCATGGCGCAGCGGGCGTCGTAGACTGTCCATCAGGCAATAAGGAGGACGAATGGCTAAGTTTTGCGATCAGAGAATTGTGATCGTCACGGGCGCGGGTCGCGGGATTGGGCGTGCACACGCGCTCCTCTTTGCCGAACATGGCGCCAAAGTGGTGGTTAATGATCTCGGTGCCGAGGTCGACGGCTCAGGCTCTAGCAACGGCCCGGCAGGCGAGGTCGTCGACCTCATTCGCGCCGGCGGCGGTGAGGCGGTCGCCAATGGCGACGACGTCTCCTCCTGGGAGGGCGCACAAAGAATCATCAATACCGCCATCGACACCTTCGGAGGACTGGACGTCGTCGTCAATAACGCGGGCATTCTCCGCGACCGGATGATCGTCAACATGACCGAGGACGAGTGGGATCTCGTCATCCGCGTACACCTCAAGGGCACGTTCAATATGACCCGTTGGGCCGCGAGTTACTGGAGGGAGCTCTCCAAGGCAGGCACACCACGCGACGCTCGCATCATCAACACGACTTCAGCCTCGGGGATCTATGGGAACGTCGGTCAGGCAAACTATGGCGCCGCGAAGGCGGGTATCGCCTCACTCACCAACATCGCTGCGATGGAACTGGGGCGCTACGGCGTCACCGTCAATGCCATCGCGCCCGTCGCTTTGACTCGTATGACCGAAAACCTCGGCATTGTCGCCGATGATGATGCCAAGGCCAAGGAGCAGCTCGCACCGGAGAACATCTCCCCGTTGGTGGTCTGGCTCGGCTCTGACCGATCAAGCTCCATCACCGGCCGGGTGTTCGACGTGGCGGGCAATCACGTCGACGTTGCCGAGGGCTGGCACGCCGGACCAGGCGTGGATGCGACCGGGGTCAGGTTCACCGTCGAGGAGCTCGACCCCCTGATGGTCGATCTCGTCACCAAGGCTCGCAAGAATGCAGACATGTCGGGGCATGAACCGGCCTAGATCACTGCCAGCTGCGCACCTGCAACCGGCTTGGCGCCAGCCTCACACCGAACTTCCGAGACTCACCCGGTCCCGCGGGGGACAACCCAGGAAATCAGGCCCTTATTCTTGGGTGAACCGGTCGGCGCCGGTGCTTGACCCAAGGTGAGCGCAACCCCCATCGGCAAGGGCGGGGTCAAGTGACCTCGATTGCCGTGC
>JAKAQR010000061.1 GCA_021819725.1 Actinomycetes bacterium | reverse complement strand
AACCTGTACCCAACGTCCCTCCGGCTGCTATGGTAGTTGGTGGCATTTGTGTAGGAATCACACCCGATTGGTCAACCGGTTAGCAACCGAACCCAAACTGGGTCCGAAGACGCTTTTGAAGTGGTCCAAACACAACTTTGCAGCATACCTCGTTGTCCGTTGCCTTTTGGAAGGCACTGCTGAGAATGTCTTTGACGCTTGCACTTGGGAATAGTAGAACCATGGCGGCAGGCGTCCTCTGATGCTGACTAGCCAGCAAAGGTTCTTGTGATCAGCTCCATGCACGTTTCGACGGGTGCCAACAAGATACAGTGTGCCTTGGTGACAAGGGGGCGTTGGGCTGGTTTCGCATGTGTCAACATCTGTGTGAGTCTGGCGGTTTTGGTCAGTACGCCAACAAGACCTGGATGTTCTTGCAGGCGTCCCGGAGTACTTCGAAAGGAAGATCAAGGGGTGATAGGATTTGTTGCGTTTCGTGAGAGCCAACAGGGTGCGTCGAGCTGTTTTGAACAGGCGGGCAGGAAGCGGTAGAGCTGGCTTGGTTACGAATCTCGTCGGCGAGCTGCACGAGTTCTCTGATGCGCTCTGGACCGATGGGGACTCCCAGAGCCGAAAGGGACTGAATTGCCAGCAGCGCAAGTGATGAGCGATCGAGCTGGACCAGCAGCTCTCGCTCGCGTGTGGTGTCCCGTGGATTTTTGCGTAATGGCGCCTCATGGGCAGCTGCATTGAGGGTTTCGATGGCCAGCACGCGTTTGCGACGCGCGGTCTCGAGCAGCATATAGCCGTGGACCTCATTCTTAGCCCAGTGTGTCCCGAGAAATTCCATAAACGACGCCTGTGCGAGCAGTGTCGACCCAACGAGTGCTGGCAGCGGATCTGAAATCCATGTCGGGGCGACAAATGCGATGATCACCGCGATTACCCCACCTACCAGCGTGTCGATCAGACGGTCGACCGCGATCGTGGTGGCGGTCGCACCAAGAAGGACGAAGAGGGCGACGACGACTGCCGTGATGCTAATGCTGTAGAAGAAATAGTTGGCTCGAAAACTTGCAAAGCCGGCCCAGGTCACGATCGCTACTAACACAATCATTGCCGCGACCGGTGGGGTGAGTGCGATAATAATCACGGTTGCGATGCCTACACCAAGCACGGTGCCAGCAATGCGAAGCAATCCTCGTTCGATCGTACTGACGTTCTGGGGTCGGAGAACCAGCGCTACTGTCATAGGACCCCAATAGCCATGGCCGACGCCGAGGAGATGGACAGCAATATCACTCGCGACGAGTGCGATAGCGAGGCGTATGGCATGACGGCTAACGACTGACTTTGACGATGTTGAAAAGGCTCGATCGAAGGGGTTGAACGATTGCCGAGTTCGCGCTGGCCTGCGTAGTTGATTGGTCTCAAGTCCAAGGAGAATATTCATGATGGCGGTGAGGTCGGAGAGAAGTTGGAGGAGCACGCGAGCGTGGGGCTGTTCCGCAAGCAGTCCTTGGGTCTGCTCCACCTCTTGTTTGAGGGATCGCCATCGCGCAACGTGATGGTGTCCACGAGCAAATGCGACTACTTGTTGGCATACAGCATTGGTGAGACCCATCATATTGTTGGTAGCTGGTGCGGTGAGCTGAGACGCACCTGGCTGTGTCTGGGTAACTCGAAGCATCGCAAGCTGAGAGCGAAGATTTTCGGCCGAAACGGTTAGCTCGAGCAGTGATGCGGTTCTACGTGCCCTGAACGGTTGTGGATCGACTAACGAGTCCTGCAGTACCGAGATCAGGTGTGGGTTCGGCGCACGGTCGAGTAGCGGAGACTCGGCATAGCGACCGAGGGAAGCGTAGACTTGACCTAGAGCACGACACTCCATGGGCGCCCGCGAGGTCAGGATCGCGATGGTCGTCAGGAGGATCTGCAGGATCCCACCGAGGGATCCTGCGAGCATCAAGGAAAGCCATTGGGAACTGGGGACTCCGAGCCCACTTCCGATCGCGAAGGCCACAATTGCCTGTATGCCGATGGTCGATGCGCTCTCACCAAACGCTAGTGCGCCTCCAGCTAGCAAACCAAGCACAAGGTAGGCAATTACCGAGGTGGGGAGCTGAGTATGAATAGTGTCGCCGACGACTAGGCTCACGGCGACCGCTACCGCGGCGAGCAGCATCGTGACAATCCTACCTCGATAACCGCGTTGAAAGCCTGCGAAGCCTACCAGAAGTGCTCCAATAGCGGCGACGGCACCGACTAGAACTTGGTGAAACAGGAACCCCGTCGTGAGCGGGACGATCACACCCAGGGTGGCAAACCCCCCACTGCGCAGCGACAGAGCGCTAGAATCGATGCGAAGCGTTGACCTGACAGCGCGGCCGATCGTGGTGCTCAAGGCAGAAGAGTTTGCCCTCACGCCCACATTCTAGGGTGAGTGCAACCCCTTGTCTTAGTGGATCCGCGATCTCAAGTGTGCCGATGAGTGGTCTCATAGCATCGAGCAGTTTGGTCTGGGTGGGCCAATGATCAACGGTGGACGAGAACTTTGGCCGCATCAACTGGTCTCACGATGTTTCATGCGGTGCATGCCTGATCAGAACGAGGGTGATTGGATTCACTTCGGTAGGTTGTTCGATAGCCTCCAATGGAGGACTCTGCAGAGCTGGGCGGTGGAGGAGGTGGGCATGGCGGTTGAGATGAACGTCAATGTCCGCCGGAGCAGGAAGAGCGATGAGGTCTTGGAGATGGCCAACCGAATGCGCGGTATGCTGCCTGATGGGATTTCGATGGTGTTTTCGCACCTGTCCTTGACACCGGGCGCTGCGTGTCTGCCGGGGTTCGAGATGTCTTGTGAGGGGGAAGGTCGGTTGGTGTCTCACCTTTGGCGGCCTAGGAGCCTGAACGGTAGAGGGAGAAGCACGTGGACGACGAGCGCACCAAGGCTGGCTATCGGAGAAAGTTGTACCTTGTCGACGCCGTGCGAACTTTTGGACTCGCATTCTTTACGATAATTTTTGTTGTGGTTGCGCACTCGGCTGGGATCGGCGCGTTCGCTATTGGAATCCTCACAACGATCTCGGTGGTGATTGGCGTCGCAACCACGCGCCTCATGGATTGGGTTGTTCCGCGGTGGGGGAGTCGGTTTGCCTTCGGTTCGGCCGGTCTGCTGATGGTCGGCACCGGCGCGGTCTTGCTGATTTTTCCGGCAACCATTGGGGTCCCTCTCGTGGCGATCTTTGGCTTTCTACCGCCCCTCGGAGGCCAATTTGTAGCGGTTGTAGTCGAGGGATCGCTGGCCCACACGCCAACTGTCAAGCGCACGAAGATCTTTGCGAACTACGGTCTTATCGTAACGATAGCTGGGGCAACCGGTTCCTTGTTTGCGGCACTCCCCGGTTGGGCGGGGTTTTCAGTTCAGCGGAGCATCTTGATACTGATGCTATGTCTCGTTCTGCTGGGCGCGGTCTTGCTACTTGTCAGTTTCCTCCTGCCAGTTGATCATTGGCTTGGTGACTCGTCGGATGCCGAACCTGGACCGACCGATGTGGCGGGGGATGATCGTAGGGCTTTGGTCTACCGACTGGCACTGCTGTTCGTTGCCGATGCGGCCGGAAGCGGGATCGTAACTTCCACATTGCTCCTGTTTTGGCTGCACGTGCACTTTCGCCTTGGACTGCCCCAATTGGCACTGCTGTACTTTGGTATGGATATCTTGACTGCCATCTCCTTCCCGCTGGCGGAACGTATCGCAAGACGGATCGGACTGCTCAATACCGCCGTGTTTACACATATCCCGTCGAGCCTTCTCCTGATAGCGGTGCCGTTCGTCCCCAGTGGGTCGATTGCAGCAATCCTGCTTCTCGCGAGAGCAGTGCTCGTAGAGATGGACGTTCCGACACAACAGAGCTACATAGCCTCGATCGTTCCGCCGTCCCTTCGAGCGTTCGCTGTCAATAGGACATCTATAGGAACTCAGGCGGGCGCAGCGGTGGGTCCGATCGTTGGTGGGGCTGCACTTTCGGCGCTCGGTAACGTCGCACCGTTCTTGCTTGGAGGCATCGTGAAGATCTCCTATGACCTCACACTGTGGAGGTCGTTTCGTCGGGTGCACTCAGCGGAGGCTCAACGCAATGGTTCAGGCTTGTCGCTGGACCCCACGCCCTTGGGTGGAACTGACTGATGCCTGGTTGTTCGGTGTGGTCGGCGACGTTTTGGCGGTTGGATGCTCTCGGCGACACGGTAGACGAAGCAGCTGGGATCGAGTCGCGAGTCTGAGGATGGTGACAGTGACAGGAGCGCACATCGAGGTGGATGGAGTCGAGGTCGAGCTCGTCTATAAGTCGATAAAACGACTTCGGCTCAGCGTGCGCCCGCCGAGAGGCGAAGTTCGTGTGTCAGCTCCAATCGGGACCGATCCCCAGTTTGTGGTTCGTCTGGTGCGTGAGCGTATCGACTGGATTCGAACTCACCAGCGCCGCATACAGGAGTTACAGCGCCACGGCAGTCCGCTGATGATCACTGGTGAACGACTCTACGTCTGGGGCAGACAGTATCAGCTTGTCATTGTTGAACGTCCCGGTCGGGCTGAGGTGACGCTGGATGCGGGCCACCTGGTTCTTCGCGTGCCGGTCGGCACGACTGCTGATCGCACGCGGAGACTCCTCGATGGGTGGTACCGTATCGAACTGCAGCGTGCCATTCCTGGTGTGCTTCGCGTTTGGGAGCCGGTCGTAGGTGCTGGTGCCACCTCCTGGGGGATTCGGCGCATGAGGACGCAGTGGGGTTCGTGCAACGTGGCGACCGGAAAGATCTGGTTGAATCTCGAGCTTGCTAGAAAGGATCCCGAGAGTCTCGAACATGTCGTTGTGCACGAGCTTACCCATCTGCTGGAGCGCGGGCACGGCCCACGTTTCAAGCAGCTTCTCGGCCAGGCGATGCCAGATTGGCGAGCTCGTCAACGTCGACTCAACGCATCGGTGGTTCACCCTGACATCTGGGAGCTGCCATAGCGCATGGTTGGGCACCGACGCTCGATCGAGAGGCGGGCGAAGACCTCACACCCGATCACGAAGAGCTCCTAATCGGTAGTGCAAGAACACTCGCGCAATGATATTCGTGAGAGATGACTATCGAGATTAACCGGTTAACTGGTAATGTACTCTCTAAAGATCAACCGCGTCGTTTGCGCGAGGCGAATGCTATGCGTGCCCCTGCCCATCCCATCCCATCCGCGTTGCACTTCTGGAGGTGCTCATCGTGCACGGGAGCTTGACCGCAACACAAGCGGGTGAACTGGTGGGTGAGAGCCCGACAACCTGTTCATTCCATCTGCGACAGCTCGCCAAGTATGGGTTCATCGAGAAGGCCGGGGAGCGCAAGGGGCTTCAACGACTATGGCAGCTGGTGCGGGTGGGTATGGTCATCGACCTCCCTTTGATCGGGGATCGTCGAGAGGATATGTATACGGTGCTGGAACGCCCCTCGAAGATGGCCACCTGAGCGGTTCAAGATGGCGGCGAGTTGGCATGTGCTAGGATCTACCCGCACTGCTGGCTCGGCCTCGCGATGATCTGGACTTATCGTTTCATGTGGCAAGCTGAGGTCAGGACATTCGCAGGAGTCTTACGAAGCAGAATCGTGTTTTCAGGTATGGCAAATACTTTCGTATTGTGGCCAGTAGCGAGATGAACTGAGACAGAGCGCGTACATTACTTTGCTATCGTGAGCTGTTTGTCATGTATTGATTCCGCCATACATACGGACATTTATGAGCGTGAGCTGATGATATCCGACGTGTATATTGCTGTATCAGGTATAGATGATCTGGCCCCCGGCCGCAAGTTGGTAGAAGTCTCCAACAGTTATGATGTCTTTGACTTGATCAATAAGATCGTCTAGCGTCAGCCCGAAAAGATCGCATGTAGCTTTACATCCGTGGAGCCCAGCACCACTGTCGGCAATCATCTCTATGAACTCAGGAATTGGTGGGATGTCCAAATGTTCCATTTTCTGGCTGAAATACTGGGTCATTACATCGGATACTCCGGGCAGTGCTCCAGCGAGTGTTGGAAGATGTAGACCTGGGTTTCCAACAGTTGCTAGTTTGATATGCTTGCTTCGCTGTTTATGAATCGCATCGAGGCCAAAGAAGGTGAAGAATAACTCCGCCTCGATCCCCTCGGCGCGTGCACCGTTAGCGAGGATTAGAGCTGGATAAATACCTTCGAGTGATCCCTTTGAAATAACTATTGCTACCTTCTCAATTGTGGTGCTCATGATTGTAACTCCTTCTCACTAGTTTCTAGATGCAGCCAATGGGCTTAGGAATGCCGGCGATCATCGCCGCGGTCTTTGCTGGACCCTTTGGGAATAGCTGGTAGAGCTCCTTGATGGATACTCCTGAGGTCTTGCCTAGGGCTCTCACGCTTGGTGCCGTACCTTTGGTCAGATACTCATTCCGCATAAACCTGATTACTTGCCAGTGGCGATCCGTGAGTTCGCTGATGCCAAGGGCGCGTGCAATCTCGGGTGCCATCGCTTCGGTCCACTCGGCTGGGTTCGTGAAGAAACCTTCGTCGTTGAGGATCACGTGGGTTCCCGCGTAGGTAGCCGTTGTCATGGTGGTTTTCTCCTTATCTCGAATTAATGTGGCGTAGCCTCAAGGTGCTTGCCCCGCAGCGGCATCGCAGAGCCAACACCAGGCACGTCGTGTCCCGGAAGCAAGCTGTGCCAGTAGAAGGTTTGAAACATCAGTTTCCCGAGATGGTTGAGGTGAGACTCCTTGAGCAGTGGTAGGCCCACGTCCGTCGGGTAGTGGCCAGTCAAGGGCTCGGTGTCGTAGTTGAAGTCGATGAGTAGTGCCTTGTGAAAACCGCTCTCGATGAAGCAGTTCGTGTGTCCGTCGAAGCGTGCATCGAGTGTCTGTCCCGCCAAGAAACGCATAATGTTGGTAACCAGGACATCGCCCTCGAAGTGGGGTACCGAGCCTGCCTTTGATGCCGGTATTCCTGCGGCATCCCCCAGCGCGAAGATGTTGTCCTTGACTTTGGACTGGAGGGTGTACTTGTCGGTCTCGATATACCCAAGCGCGTCACCAAGGCCTGGGGATGCCCCTACATAGGCTGCGCCCCCATGAGCTGGTATCATCACGGCGAGGTCGAATGACACCTCTCTATCGTCAAAGGAGATGAGGCGCCCTTCGGACCCATCAACCGTGGCGGTGTTGTAGTCTGTAACGAGCTGGATTCCTTTCTGCTCGAGGAGGTTTCCCAACGTTCGTGACGCCACCGGTTTGGTGAATGCACCATCGAGTGGGGTGACATAGACGAGGTCAACCTTGTCACGGATTCCGCGCTGCTGGAAGTACCAGTCGGCAAGGAAGCAGAACTCGAGAGGGGCCACGGGACACTTAATCGGTGTGTCGACGACGTTGACGACGAGGCGCCCACCGGGGAAGGACTCGAGTCGCTGGTGCAACGCGACGGCTCCCTCCAGGTCGTAGAACGTAAAGGCGCGATCCATCCATACGGGTCCAGCAAGACCCTCGGTCTCCTCCGGCAGCAGGATGGCACCGGTCGCGACGATCAGGATATCATAGTCCAGGGTAACCCCGTCTCCCAGGATAACCTGGTCGTGCTCTACATCGACACGCTCGATACTGGCGCGATGGAAGCGGATACCCGGGTGGAACTGACGCTCGCGAGGACGCGTTATCGCGTCGGCAGTAGTCATTGCAAACGGAATGAATAATAGTCCTGGCTGATATACGTGGCTATTGTCCTGGTCGACCACCACGATCTCCACTGTTTCCCGATCCAACGATCGGCGGAGACGATTGGCTACCAGGGTGCCGCCGGTTCCTCCGCCGAGAATAACGATACGCTTTACCATGAACATACCGTACGTCGGTTCCTAGCCTCGACCCAGAGTCCTTAGTCACCCATGCTTGTTACCCTTGGCAAGATGTGTACTTGGCCACCTCGTCCAGCCAGCTACCGGGCTCGAACTGTGCGGTCTGGATCGCCAGTAAGTGTTACGATGGCGATGGAGGGTTTGGAGTCCGATTGGGGCAAAGCATCCAGTGGTGACGTTGGCCTGTAGTGCTGCTCTTTACCGAGGTCCGCGTGTTTTGGGTCGGAGAGGGCGCGATGTAGAGCAACCCGTTCGCGGAGCTAATCCGTCGTCTCGCTGAATCCCGGACGATCGATCTCGGAGGGTAGGACACGTCTGAGGTTGAAGCCGACGAAACCTGCGAGTGCGGAACCAGCCGTTACGAGTACGACCCACGACAAGGGTAGCGAACTGGCCAACAAGACCCCAGCGATCGGTGGGCCGAGAACCGTGCCGGCGGCCCAAATGGTCGAACTCAACGCGTTGTAGCGAGCCCGTAGCCGCTCGGGAGCCAGGTCATTCGGGAGCGCACCTGCCACGGGACTCAGTAGCGTCTCACCCAAGCCGAAGATGCCAAGCGACGATATGAGTGCGATATCGACTTCGAGATGGGCAAGGTGAGGGAGGTCGGCCAATCCCACCGCTAACCACGCGATCGACCATAGCACCCCTACGCCCGCCAACATGGTGGTTCTACGCCAACGCCGTGTAGCATGCACCACCCCCAGCTGCGATATCACGATGACCCCAGTGTTAACGGCAAAGCCAATTCCTACAATTTGAGGGCTTGCGTGGACGATCACCGTAGCGTAGGCGGCCCAAGCTCCATCGACCATCGCATAGCCGGAGAATACGAAAAGGGCCAAGGCAATAAGCCAGGCAAGAAAGCGTCGGTCCGTCAAGACGACTCGGTAACCCTCCTTTGTTGGAGAGTCCAACGATTGAGCCTGGTAGGCTCGATAACCAGGGCGATGACGGAGTCCAATGCCGACGATCATGCCAAAAACCAATGTGGAGAGGCCATCCACCAGGTAGATTGCCTCAAAGCTTACTGGTCGATGGAGGGACACCACTGACCCAGCAATTAAGGCACCCACGCCGAGCCCGCCGTTGAGCACGCCGAAGCGCACCGCGTATGCACGCGACCGATCCTGGCTGGCTCGTTGGCTGACTACCAGCGCGTTGAGTGCCGGCCAAGTTACCGATTCACCCATCCCAATGCATGCCACCACCACGACGGCGGACCAGGGTGTATGAACCCCAGCCAAGGCAATGGTTGCAAGCCCTGAGATAAGCAGTCCACCGAATAGAAGACGGCCAACGCCAATACGATCTCCCAGGCTTCCCCCCATGGTGCCCGTAGCCAGCCCGGTCACCCCAGACGCCGCCACGATCAGGCCTGCTACTGGAAGACTCATGTGTCGAATACTGTGCAAGTAGACAACGAGAAAAGGGAGCGTCAGACCACTGCCAATCGAAGAGATCAATGTTCCGAACAGGACCAGGCGCCACCCTCGGCGATCCTCAACCATTCCATTGTCAGGGCTCGCTACCACGACATTGGCTCCGTACTCTGCGGTCGATCACCCGTCGCTTTGATGAGACGTTCCCTGCATTGGTTCGCGAGCGTGAGCCTCCTTGCCCTCACGGACGGGACTCCTGGCCCTTCCGCCCGGTTGGGGTTACCTAACATCACCTCCAACACGCTAGCGCGGCCAACTGGTATGGCATCGACGATCACAGCCAATTGCTAGGACTGGTTGCATCGCCCGCACCAAGCTTTGCTTGTGAACACCACTCATGGCTTCCCTCCCCATGCCTTTTCTCCTTGCCGTTACCTAGTGACGGTGTTGGCGCGATTTGTCTTTCATTGAGGTTGGCCAGCTGGCGCTTGGTCTGCGCGTTCCTTGATGAAGGTGTCAATGGTTGAGCACCTGCCCCATGGCGCTGTTGAGTGTTGCTAAACCTCGTGGTGATGCCGCATCAAGTGTCGATATGGCAATCGCCAAGAGCTTTCGTGAAAAGAGGTAGGCTCTTCTGACTGAGGTCGGACCAAGAGATTCTGTGGATTGACGGGTTGCTCTGTCTCGGTTTTTGGGTCATTAGCCTGGAGAGATGATGACTCCACAAGACGTTGTTGCCGCGCGGCGCAGGATTGCTCCGTGGGTTCGCCAAACCCCCGTCATTACCTGGGACGACCATCGAGGAAAGCCGATTCTCAAACTTGAAGCTCTCCAGGTGACGGGCTCCTTCAAGGCTCGGGGAGCCTTCAACCGTGTGCTGGCTGCTCGCGAGGCTGGTCAGATCCATGAAGCTGGCGTGATTGGCGCGTCGGGCGGTAACGCCGGTTTGGCCCTTGCGTATGTTGCCCATCGCTTGGGAATTCCGGCAGAGATCGTAGTCCCTGAAACCTCAAGCCCGATCAAGGTCCAACGGCTCCGTACTCTTGGGGCTAATGTGGTCGTGCAGGGGGGTCGTTATGGTGATGCCTACGACTTCGCCCTCGCACGGCAAGAGGTGACCGGAGCACTGTTTGTTCACGCCTACGATCAGTTCGATGTGGTTGCCGGTCAGGGGACCGTCGCCTTGGAGCTGCTCGATCAGGTAGGGAGTCTCGATGCGGTGTTGGTAGCTGCAGGCGGGGGCGGCCTCGTGGCTGGCGTGAGGCTCGCACTACCACCCGAGGTTCGTGTGATTGCGGTCGAGCCAATGCTAGCGCCGACAGTTCGTCGAGCTATCGAGGAGGGTGGCCCAGTTGACGTGGAGGTAGCAGGCCTAGCTGCTGACTCACTGGGGGCACGCAGGTGCGGCGATCTTGCCTATGAGATCCTATCGACGATGGGGGTTGACTCCGTTTTAGTGGGCGAACAGGAGTTGATAGAAGCTCGGCGATGCCTGTGGGATGAGTTTCGTCTCGTTGGTGAATATGGTGGCGTGGCGGCGCTGGCTGCCTATCTGGCGGGGAACATCGACCTTCCGGACACTACGCGAGTTGGGATCATCTTCTGCGGTGCCAATTCCGATCCCTCGGATTTGGTGCAGACACAGACAAGCGTCGAGGAGTAGTCAGCATTGTGCTGCACGACAGGCCTCAGAGGCCCGTACCGCAATTCGGTTACCTCACGCCGGTGGTGGAAAGAGCCCAGCTCGAGTCAGGAGTCCGGGAACGGGTTTTGGGAGCTTGTGACTCAGCAAGTCCACCACAGGGAAGAGGGCCGCAAGGTTGAGGTTGAGTTCGTAGCCGGATCGATCGAGCATATATGCGAGATCTTCAGTGGGAATGTTCCCGGTAGCGTTGGGTGCAAAAGGACAACCTCCGATGCCTCCGAGCGAGGCATCGAGGGTGGTGATGCCCTCTTCCACCGCGGCCATTGCATTGGCGAGGCCAGTGTTGCGGGTGTTATGAAAGTGGCACCGAAGTTTGATTGGTCGACCGTCGATAATCTGCTGGGCCCCAGTGATGCGTTCGTGGACATCTCTGGGAACCGCTACGCCAATGGTGTCTGCTATGGCGATTTCAAAGGGTTCCATGTCAGCGACCTGCCGTATGACCTTATACAGTTGATCAACAGATACCTCCCCTTCGTAGGGGCAGCCAAAGGCGGCCGAAATGGTGATCGAGGTGCGCAGTCCCGCCTCCTTGGCTCGTCTCGTAACAGCCCGAGCCACCGAAAGGTTGGCCTCCACGGACATTCCTTGGTTCTTCTGAGAAAACGTCTCGGTCACAACGACGACGTAGTTGATCTCCTCGAGTGGCGTGGCGAGCGCGCGATCGAGACCACGCTCATTCAGCACCAGGCCGATGGCTCCGTCAAAGGCCTCCGGCCGCAAGTGTGCGAGCACAGCCTCGGCATCGGCCATCTGAGGGACGCGCTTGGGATTGACGAAACTACAGACCTCGATCCTACGAAGGCCAGCGGACAGGCATCCTTCGATCAGGGCAACCTTGTCCTCGGTAGAAAATGCGGTGGCTTCGTTTTGGAGTCCATCCCTGGGGGATACCTCAACGATCTCTATTGGTTGTTGGCTCACGGCTGGTCCTCCCTGTTCATCGCTTCTGTGATCACTCTAGGCGGCAGCAGGATTTTGCATTGTCTCCCATTCCTCGTAGCGGCAATGGGTTGTTGTACCCAATATTTTGAGCACGTGACCTATGATGGGAAAAGTGGTGAAACCGTATACCAAGTGCTCATCAGTGGTGATCTGACGGTCGGCCGGTTTGCCAGTTGTCAATGGCCATCTCAACCAGCGCAGGGGTGAGGGTTACAGTAGTCGACGCACGCATGTACCATGAGAGACTCCGTGACCTTAGGTGAGTTGGCGCTGTCTCAACATATACACCCGCAGACGACATAGGACAGGCAAGATGTCCGTGCCAACTCGTCGC
>JAKAQR010000124.1 GCA_021819725.1 Actinomycetes bacterium | reverse complement strand
AGCCAAGAAAGCCGAGCCCAAGGCGTCTAAGTGATGCCGAGCGCGCCCACATCTTGGAGGTGTGTCATTCGGAGCGTTTCTGTGACTCCTCGGTTCGCGAGATCTATGCCACGCTCCTCGATGAGGGTATCTATCTCGCCTCGGTGGCCACCATCTATAGGATCTTGGCCGAAGCTGGTGAGACACGAGAGCGACGACGCCAAGCAACCCATCCCACCTGGGTAAAGCCAGAGCTCCTAGCGACGGGACCAGGCCAGGTTTGGAGTTGGGACATCGAGCGCCACGAGGCGCCTTGAACCGTGCCGTGGTGAAAGGACACGGCCGTCCACTCGTCGCAGCGAGTGAGTAGAAGCTGAGGGCAGCCTGACCCTAGAGGACATAGGGAAAGGTGGCAAGCAGCCCTGACAAAGCCGGGGCGGGTCAGTACTGTCAGATGGCCCCGTGCTCGGCGAGCAAGACAGGAAGGTATAACGACAGTGAACCAGCGTATGAAAGCCTCTCAAGTTAACCCACCAGCCCCAAACCTGACGGATATGGGCTGGGTCGCAATGCGCATCGGTGTTTCGGTACCGAGAACTCTTTGGTCGATTGATGTCGTCGATCGGGAGGCCATGGTGAAGGTCTGCGGCGTAGCCATGGCGAAGTTGCAGGGGCAAAGTTGGGTGCCTCACCTGTCAAACGGTGAAAGGATGAACGTTCAGAACCACTTCGATAGCTCCCTACCCAGCCAGCAACCAGCTGGGTGGCGGGAAGACGTGTCGCTCGTTGATGCTGTCTAAGTGGGGCGGAGGGGTCGTAGTAGTCCGAGGTCGGGAAAGCCGGCTACATGGCGAAGGGCTCCAGCGTGTTTGTAGCAACAGAGCACAACGAGGAGGTCGCTTGTGAATATAGGCGCTCCGTGGCCCGACCTTGACGAGGCAGAGCACCGGGTACTCGGGATGCAGACGAAGCTACACCAATGGGCGATCAGTGATCCTGATCGTTGTTTTGATGACTTATTCAACCTCGTCTATGACCCGGCCTTCCTCGTGGTGGCGTGGAGTCGGGTACGGGATAACAAGGGCGGGCGCACCGCTGGCATTGACGGGATCGCACCACGATCTATCGCCTCTGCCGGGGAGTTCCTCGATGAGCTGCGAGATGATCTCAAAGCCCATCGGTTTACTCCAACCCGAGTGCGGGAGAAGGTAATCCCTAAGGCGGCAGGCAAAGTCCGTCGTCTCGGGATACCAACTGCTGTTGACCGGGTAGTGCAAGCGTCCCTGAAACTGGTGCTTGAGCCGATCTTTGAGGCGGACTTTGAGCCGTGTTCTTACGGCTTCCGTCCCAGACGCAGAGCCCAGGATGCAATAGCTGAGATACACTTCCTTGGCACACCGGTCCGTAACTACGAATGGGTGTTCGAGGGAGACATCAAGGCGTGCTTTGATGAGATCGACCACACTGCCCTCATGGACAGAGTGCGGCGTCGAATCGGAGATAAAGGTATCCTTCGCTTGGTGAAGGCATTCTTGCGAGCTGGAGTCCTTACTGAGAAAGGCCTCAATCGCAAGACTATCACCGGTACTCCCCAAGGTGGGATCCTCTCACCGCTACTTGCCAACATTGCCCTGTCGGTGTTGGACGAGCACTTCACAGCCAAATGGGAAGCGCTCGGCTCAACATCGATGCGTGCCAGGCGTCGTAGAGCTGGCGTACCTGCCATGCGGATCATCCGGTATGCGGATGACTTTGTGGTCATGGTCAACGGCTCTCGCAACGATGCCGAAGCACTCTGGGATGAGGTAACAGCGGTGCTCGCTCCGATGGGTTTACGTCTGTCGGAAGAAAAGACGAGGGTCTGTCACATAGACGAAGGTTTTGACTTTCTCGGCTGGCACATCCAGCGTCGGAACCGCAGAGGTCAAAACGGGAAGAAGGCGGTCTATACCTACCCATCGAAGAAGGCACTTCTCTCGGTAATGGGCAAGGTCAGATCGCTGACCACAAGAGCGAAGCATCGAACGCTTGGCGACCTGTTGATCTCGGTGAACCGAGTTCTGCGGGGATGGTGTAACTACTTTTACCACGGAGTGTCTGCGAAGACCTTTGGCTACCTCGATCACTTTACGTGGTGGAGGATCTATGGCTGGTTGCGCAAACGGCACGCCGGGCTAAATAAGGGGACTCTCGTCCGTCGCCACCTCCCTAACTGGGAGATACGCGATGGTCGAGTCGAGATGTTCCGGCCACAAAAGGTAGCGATTGTTCGCTACCGATACCGGGGTACTCGAATCCCCACACCATGGTCAAGTGAAACGACAGTCTCACCTGCACAGGCGGCATAACACGTGGAGAGCCGGATGCGGTGAGAGTCGCACGTCCGGTTCGGAGGGCGGACCAGAGAAACCCACCAGCTGAAAGGCTGGCAGGGCGTCCCGGTCCGACCCTACTCCAAGCTCAAGGGTCCCTCCAAGGGGATCTACTGGCAGCTCTATGTGATCTTAGACATCTACTCTCGATCAATCATGGGTTGGAGGATCGAAGATCACGAGAGTGCTGAGCTCGCCAGAGAGCTCATG
>JAKAQR010000060.1 GCA_021819725.1 Actinomycetes bacterium | reverse complement strand
CCCCCACCGTCAGAGCGGTAGTGTGCAATACGTTCTGGTGACACTGGTCGCCGCTATGGCGACGTACCTCGTGGTACCGGTCGTTCGCAGGATCGCCTTTCGGACTAATCAGGTGGTTCCGCCTGGGCATCCTAAACGAGCGCCAGATGCGAATGCGAACCGGCGCGTTCGCACACGCAACCATGAGTCCAGACCTACTTCAGGATCCCTTGATGGATGAATCAGCTCGTATTCTCTCCGACTTAGGATCAAACAATGGTGCATCAACCACTTCTGCTACTGTCCAATCCCCAAACAAATAGACCTCAACCAACATTCCAAGGGCAGCCTTATCTGCCGGAAGGTAGGCAAAGGCAATGGACTGGTTGACGCTATAACCCACGCCCCCAGACGTAACTCTCCCAACGACCTCTTCACCAATCCTAACTGGCTCATTACCGAGCACGACAGCCTTAGAATCCGAAAGAACCAGACAGCAGAGTCGACGAGATGGTCCATTCTCGCGCTCGCTAATCAAGGCGTTACGGCCGAGGAAGCCACCCTCCTTATCCCATCGGATGCAAAACTCAAGTCCTCCCTCCAATGGCGTATCGTCGGAAGTCACATCGGATCCCCAAACCCTATAGCCCTTTTCTAGTCGAAGACTATCGATCGCCCGATATCCGCCTACCACCATTCCATGTGGACGTCCAGCCTCGTACAACGACTCCCATAGACGAGCCCCATACTCCGTCGAACAATACAGCTCCCAGCCCAGCTCCCCAACGAAAGTGACGCGTAACCCTAATACCGGCACATCCCCAACCGTAAATTCCTTCGCGGTCATATATGGAAATTGAGCGTTGGATAAGTCCTGAGACGTTAAGCCCGATAAAATGTCACGTGCAGCTGGCCCCCAGAGACCAAAACACGAATAAGCACCAGTCACATCCCGAACTTGAATATCACCGTTTTGCGACAAGTTGCGACGAATCCAGGCACCATCGTGGGCGCCAAAAGCGGTCCCGGTAACGATTAAGAAACTATCCTCACCTCGCTGCGTGACAGTAAAGTCTGCCTCAATTCCACCTCTATGGTTGAGCATCTGAGTGTAAGTTATCTTACCCGGACCTCGAGCGATTCTGTTGTCGCAAAGACACTCCAAAGCCTTAGCAGCATTGGGACCAACAATTTCGAATTTCGAAAACGAGGACTCATCATAGAGGCCGGCAAAAGTCCTGGTCGCGATGTGCTCCGTGACTATTGCACTCGACCAGTTTTGTCCTGCCCATCCCCGTGGGCGGAACTTCTCCAAAGTCGGATCAACATTTGACTCGTAGTAATTTACACGCTCCCAACCTGACTTTTCCCCAAAGAATGCACCATGGCTACGATGCCAATCGTAAATCACCGAACGCCGAAGCGGTCTACCAGCTTCGCGTTCATGGTTCGGGTAACGAATGTCGTAGTACGTCTCGTAGTTCTCACGCGTACGCGCTAGCGTATACGAAGGTGACTGATAGTGTCGGCCAAACCGCCGAATATCCATCTCCCATAGATCCATTCTTGGTTCCCCCTCTAGGATCCACTCCGCCATCACCTTGCCGATCCCTCCAGCCCCAGCGATACCGTGAGCACAAAATCCTGCCGCCACGTAGAGACCACGAACCTCAGTTTCGCCCAAGCAGAACTCATTATCAGGGGTGAACCCCTCGGGTCCGTTGATAAGCTTACGAATCGGAACCTCCCTCATCGCTGGCACTCTACGACCCGAGTTTGCAGCGATCTCCTCAAATCGCTCCCAATCCTCGTCAAGGAGCCTTCCGTTGAAGTCTCCAGGTATCATATCAACATTGTCAGAATTCAAAAACACCGCTCTGGAATCTCGCTCATACCCACCCATCACAAGACCTCGTACATCCTGACGGAAATAGACTAACAAATCTGGATCACGTAAGGTAGGAAGCGATACCAAATCATCCTCCGTCCTAAAACCAGAAGTCACCAGGTATTGATGAGAGAAAGGAACCACGGGAATGCGAACACCTGCCATCCGTCCTATCTCAGCAGCGTACATACCAGCCGCATTTACAACGATATCCGCTTCAACCCGACCCGCATCGGTCACAACAGCCCGGACTTTACCGTCGTCAACCTCGATGCCAGTAACCCTCGTATTTGTGGCTATCAAAACCCCGCCGGAACGTGCACCTTTGGCCAATGAATACGTTAACTGCGACGGGTCAAGGTAACCATCGGTGGGAAGAAAAGTGGCCCCAAGCACCCCATCTGTGCTCATAAGAGGAAACAGCTCCTGGGCTTCGCGGGGAGATATCTCCTCTAGGGGAAGACCAAATGACCGTGCCCATCCTACTTGCCTACGCAATTCCTCAAGACGCTCCGCAGTACACGCCAAACGAATTCCACCACTCTCGACCCAGCCCGGATCCGTATCCTCATCTGCGGACAAAGACCGATATAGCTCAACAGAGTACATCATCATCTTGGTCAAAGTCACCGTAGAGCGGAGCTGCCCAACCAAGCCCGCTGAGTGAAAGGTCGAACCATTTGTCAATTCGTTTCGATCAAGCAAGATGACATCGCTGCAGCCCATTTCCGCTAGGTGGTACGCTATGCTCGTGCCCCCAACACCTCCCCCAATAATGACTACTCGAGCCGCAGTTGGCAACGCTGACATCAAAACATTCCTTCCTTATCGCACCGAAACTACCGGTGTACCGCAACATCCCCATTACAACCCAATAACGGATAAATCCAGGACAGAGACGACTCGAACAGTCCATCGACTATACAATCGGAACTCAGCCCCTCCTTCGATTGGCTTTGCACATCTCCAACCTTTACGCACATCATCCCAGCAGCCTTAGCGGCTTGAACACCCACCCACGAATCCTCAAATACCAGGATCTGAGATGGAGTCGCCGGAACGAGAACCTCACTAGCCCGCAGAAACCCTTCCGGGTCGGGTTTTCCCATCGCAGTATCATCTCCAGCAACAACCGCCCGGAACAGATCCAGGATCCCACATGCTTCTAGCGCAGTGTCAACCTCGGCGTGCACCGCTCCTGTTACGACAGCCACCGGGACACTTTGTGCTATCCGTCGCACTACAGCGACTGTCTCTCCCGATATTCTTGGACGAAGGGCCACCTCGCGCCGATAACGAGATACCTTCTCAGAGTGTAATTCGTCGCGAACCCTAGAATCGCCACCTCTTCCAACCCAGCTCAATACGGTCTCCACAATTTCAGCATCGCTAAGACCCGAAAGCAGCGCGAAATAACGCTCCTCACTCAACTGATAACCAAGGCGACGACTGAAGATATCTTGAAACAATCTGCAAAGTAATACCTCATCATCCGAAAGCGTTCCGTTGAAGTCGAAGATGACTGCAGAAAACGGAGCATGAGCCACTATCAACTCTCTGTCTGTCACCGACCCTGCCAATTGTCACACCGCCATTCGATCTCGTGTTGCATTGAAACTAAAATGCCTAGACCATTATAGAACGCTACGCCACCTCTGTCAACCCACCTCTTCCCCGAGGTACACCTACGATAGCCCTCCAGTTACATCTTGGAGTAGGCGCTCGAAATCCTCGCCTTTGAACTCCGCTACCGCTCGCTCATACTTCTCCATGCCCCACTCCCAAAAATCAAAGTCTAGAGTCGAAACGTTAGCTTGTATCGCGGCCCACAGTGTCCAACCGTATTTCGACGCAAGACCCCAAAGTCGACAACGAGACATAGTTGCGCGATCAGCGCGACCATAATAACTTCGAACGAGAACCTCTAGTTGATCAATCGACAGTTCGGACTCACTCCATATGTTCCCCAATTCAAAGCTAGGTTCGTTGTTCCCCGAGTATTCATAGTCAATAATCCAAACACGCTCACCGTCATCGATGAAATTCTCCGCCAATAAATCATTATTGCAAGGCACTGTAGGCTCAGGGGCAATCTCCATTGCACGGCGCACCCGAACAAACAGTTCTTCAAAATCCTGATAGTCATCTGGAATTCGAAAGCCCCTACTTATCGCCAGCTCGAGATAACGTCGCTGCACATCGAACATATTAAAATCCGATCGAAACCGCCTGGCTCCGTGGAGTTGCCTACATGCGCCAGCTACTCTCTGCAAGAGGTGACCGTGCTGCAAATCGGATGCAGACAGCGTACGACCGTCAATGAATCCCACAACTAACACATTCGGGGTGTCAAGGCGCTCGATCACCGGCGCCCCTACTCCTGCTTCAGCAGCCCTCACTGAATTCACATACTCACTCTCTCTGTCTATCTCCAGTAGATTGGAGTTGTCTGAGGCCAGGCGAACGACATAGCATCCTCCGGGTGTACTCACCTTGAAATTGGTATTAGTTAAACCTCCCGAAAGCTTTTCCACCTCCAATGGCTGCCCCGAGAGCACGTTCACCCTTCCCGAAAGTCCCTCAAGTTCTTGCGGAAACACAGGACCTTCGGCCGTCCAATCGTTGGCGTGGACTTGTTTGCTCATTGTCTTGCCCTCCATCTACGCTACGGCAACAAAACTACAACGACATGGCACACACAACCGATACCGACGGTACAGTAGTGTCGTGGTATCAACAATTCTCTCCCAAGCACCCAGGCTGCGTCGAGAGTCGAAGGTCCCGCCATACCAGCAGATCGAGCACTACTTGCTCGACGCCATCAGCAGCGGCCACCTCGTTCCAGGAGCCAAACTTCCCCCAGAAAGAGAGCTCGCGGAGGCTTTTGGGGTCAGCAGAATGACGTTGCGTCACGCCCTTGCCACACTTGAGGCCCGCGGCTTGGTGACCAGAATGATCGGTCGTAACGGCGGGGCGTTTATTCAAGAGCCCAAGATCGCCTGTGATCTCACGATGGTAGCGGGCTTTACGGAGCAGCTTCGCCGTCACGGTCTGAAACCAGGAGCTGAGGTACTCAGTGCAAGCGAAAAACCCGCTTCGACCGAAACTGCGGCTGCGCTGGATATCGAAGAGGGGGCCCCGGTGTACGACATCGTCAGGGTACGCCTCGCCGATGATCTCCCCATCGCGCTCGAGCAGTCGTACTTTCCCGCTCACCTCTTCCCCGGGCTGCTCGAAGAGCGGCTGGAAGGATCGCTTTACACCCTCCTCGACACACGCTACGGCCAGCGACCCGTTCGCGCTACGGAGTCCCTCGAGGCGCTCATCATTGACGCACAAAGGGCTAAACTCCTGCGCGTGCCTACCAACAGCGCCGTAATCCAGATCTGCCGTAGCGCGTTCGCGAAGACTGGTTGCGTCGTTGAATATGCGAGGGACCTGTTTCGTTCGGATCGAACCCGAATACTCATACAGAGCGGCCTGAGCGACACCCTCTAGCCCTGGCAATAGGGTCATCATTCCTCCTCCAGGGGGGTTACCGGCGCACCTTGCGCCGCAGCGCCGATGGTGTAGTAGTTCTCGTACACCGCCTGCGCGCGCTTGCGCATTTGCTCCATCTCCCAACCCGACGTCAGGAAACGTGCAGGGCTGAGCGAGCGGACGTAGGGGGACACGTCCACCGACAGACTTTCTACCACATGAGCCGCAAGGCCAGCCGAGCCTGACACGCCATGAGCGTTGCATGCTGCTGCCATCACGAAACCACGAAGCCCCGGAATAGGGCCAACTATGAAACGACCATCCGGCGAAAACGTCGGATAGCCACGGAAAACCGCCCGTACCCCGGCGTCACCAGTCGTGGGGGCCACGTTCGCAAGAGCACCGGCAAAGCCACTCAATACTTCGAAGTCCGGCTCTGCGCTCAAGGCCGACTCCCTGTTAACGTCGCGGGGGTCAATGCTCGATGCCCGTGCCTCCCACCCACCACACAGAACCCCCGACATCTCCGCCCGAGCGTAGATCCGAGCATCGGGAACACGCAGTACCGGTAGGTCAGGACGCCAACCGGGAACCGCCTCCGTCACATAGTATTGATGACGAACTGGCACTATAGGGAGACTTACACCAACCATGGATGCGACAACCCCGGCCCATGGCCCTGCCGCATCGATAACCATTTCCGTAGTGAAATCGCCTCGATCAGTAGATATTCCGACAACCTCACCCGCCCTTACCGTCACGCTGACAACCTCGGTGTGTGTGGCAAAAGTTACGCCGCGCGATCGGGCACCTTGGATGTATGCAGAGGTCAAACTGTTGGGTTGGAGATAGCCGTCGCTTGGGCACCACAGCGCTGACGAAACCGCCGCAGTATTAATCATTGGCATCAATTCGCCAAGACGGCTCATGCTAAGTTGTTCGACCTCTAACCCTGCTCTACCAGCGATCGCCGCCATCTCTTCCAGCTCGGCCACCCTCGCAGGCTCCATCGCGAGACGGATACTTCCAGTCTGTCGCCAATCTGGGGATACACCCGTCTCCTCCTCTAAGCTAGCAAAGGCCTCAACGGACCTCATCGCGAGTCGAGTCCGATCCACACTCATACGAACCTGACCAACAAGGCCCGCTGCTTGACTCGAGGTTGCTCCGCAAAGCTCAGCACGCTCCAACAGCTGTACATCGCTGAACCCGGCCCTTGCTAGGTGATATGCGACAGCACAACCAATAGTTCCCCCACCGACAACCGTTACTTGTGCATCACGCGCCTCACTCATCGCTATCCTCCAAGCATGCTCTGGTCAGAAAGCAAGCAGCTAAGCGATCGAATAGCCAGACCCTTACCCATCGAGCAACACCTCGTCTCGTACCTAACGGGCTCCTTGACTAGCTCTTACCAATGCGCGAAACAGATCGTGTTCATCCATCACTTCCGGGTGCCACTGTACACCGAGCAAAAAGTCCTGGCTCGGATCCTCTATAGCTTCGATAGTGCCATCCTCAGACCATCCGCTAGCAACCAAACCGACACCAAGGGAATCCACGGCCTGATGATGATGCGTTGGAACGCTCTCGACGCCGTCACCGATCGCCTTGGCTAGAAGCGTTCCCGGTTGTGTACGTACGCCATGACTCCCGAAACCTCCGCTAACAGGATCGTGCTGTTCATGGCCCAACAAGTCAGGTAGGTGCTGCACCAAAGTTCCTCCACGGGCCACGTTGAGAATCTGGAGGCCCCTACAGATTGCCAAGGTCGGTAACGCTCGCTCCCAAGCAAGTTGAATCAGCTCCAACTCGAAACCATCACGATCAATTCGTGCTTCGCCTGTAGCCACGTCTTTGATAGCGTTGTACCGATCAGGCGACACGTCAGCCCCACCCGCGAGAACTAGTCCGTCAAGACGTTCGACTAACTCGACTCCAGTGCCAGGCTCGGGAGGCAAGAGCACGGGGACTCCGCCTACCGCTCTGATCGAAGACACGTAGGCCTCTGGTAGCAAAACTGCAACGTTATCCCATTGCCCATACATTGCGCGCTCGCGATAGGTTGTGACTCCGATC
This sequence comes from Actinomycetes bacterium, assembly GCA_021819725.1. The sequence continues at coordinate 5,264 of JAKAQR010000060.1, read as the reverse complement.
ACCGGTGACTTAATCACAATGTTTCCCTTGCCGTCACACCACCATCCGGCCAGAGCGGTGTCACGTAGGCCGCGTGAACCCCTCCGTCAACGATAAAGGAGGTTGCCGTGATAAACGATGCCTCATCCGAGGCCAAAAAGGCTGCAGCCGCCGCAATCTCTTCTGGCTCGCCAAAACGCCCCATGGGCACATGCACAAGACGCCGCTCAGCACGCTCCGGGTCTTTGGCGAAGAGCTCCTGAAGCAACGGAGTATTTACTGGACCCGGGCAAAGAGAGTTAACTCTGATTCCGCGTCGAGCGAATTCAACACCTAACTCTCGCGACATCGCGAGCACACCACCTTTAGATGCCGTGTAAGAGATCTGAGAAGTGGCAGCGCCCACCAGCGCGACGAAGGAGGCAGTGTTAATTACCGATCCCCTCCCTCGCTCCAACATATAGGGGATAGCATACTTACAACACAGATAGACGCTGGTCAAATTGACATCCTGAACCTTGCGCCAAGCCTCTAAGCCAGTCGTGAGAATAGAGTCATCTTCGGGTGGAGAGATCCCCGCATTGTTGAAACACACATCTAACCCGCCAAAGCGCTCTACAGTGGTAGCATACATAGCCGCCACACTCGGAGGGTCTGTCACGTCAGCGGCGATGAACAACCCATCGATCTCCTCGGCGAGCTTCACGCCCTCATCAGCCGAAATATCGACAACAACGACCCTGGCTCCCTCTGCGGCGAACTTGCGAGCGCTCGCCCTACCGATCCCACTCGCGGCACCAGTGATGACTGCGACCTTGCCATCCAATCTTCCCATTTCATACCTCCGTTGCTAAGTAAACATTCTTCAATTCGGTAAACGAATCAAGCGCATCCGGCCCAAGCTCCCGACCCAGTCCAGACTGTTTATACCCACCAAACGGAGTAGAATACCGCACCGACGAATGCGAATTCACAGATAATGTGCCAGTCTGCACTGCCTGAGCAACTCGGAGGGCGCGGCCTACATCTCGTGTCCAGATGGACCCTGATAGACCGTAAATAGAATCGTTTGCAATTCGAATCGCATCGGCCTCGTCTTCGAACGGAATCACCGCTACCACAGGACCAAAAATCTCCTCACGACATGCCGGCTCCTGATCTGAACTCGGAGCAACAACGGTAGGAGGAAACCAAAACCCGGGACCGGCGGGCGCGCTGCCACGAAACAAAACGTTCGAACCCTCGACGTAAGAAGCGACACGATCGCGTTGGTCTCCACTAATCAACGGACCCATCTCGCTCGCCTCGTCGGATGGATCTAAGACTTTAACCGCTTTCACTGCGATCTCGAACTTCGAAAGGAAGTCATCGTAAATGCTATGTTGCACCAACAAACGAGATCGCGCACAACAGTCTTGCCCTGCGTTATCAAAAACCGACATCGGAGCAGCTGCCGCCGCACGTTCGATATCGCAATCGTCAAAAACAATATTTGCACTCTTCCCACCAAGCTCAAGTGTTACACGTTTAATCTGATCTGCACAACCGGCCATGATGGCTTTACCAACCTCTGTAGACCCAGTAAAGCAAATCTTGCGCACAGCCTCATGCGTCACGAATCTCCAGCCCACTATCGACCCCTTGCCCGGCAGCACCTGAAACACATGCTCTGGCAAGCCAGCCTCGAGGGCAAGCTCCGCCAGTCTCATCGCAGTGAGTGGAGTCAACTCTGCCGGCTTGAGCACTACGGTATTCCCGGCGGCCAAGGCAGGGGCGAATCCCCAGGATGCTATCGGCATGGGGAAATTCCACGGTACGACCACACCGACAACCCCAAGCGGCTCCCGAAATGTAATATCCACCCCACCTGCTACTGGGATCTGCCTACCAAACAGCCGCTCCGGCGCAGCAGCATAATACTCGACTACATCGCGGACGTTCGCAGCTTCCCATCTGGCATTTGAAATTGTATGACCTGCATTTGACACCTCTAAGCGTGCCAACTCCTCGACATGACTATCGATCACATCCGCAAAACGCCGCAGTAACCTTCCCCGATCCCCGGGAGCCATGAGTCGCCAACTATCGCCCACAGCGACAGACCGGGCGATAGCGCGATCCGTATCCTCCAAACCGAATAGCTCTAACGTGCGAACCGTCTCCGCTGTTGCGGGATTCACCACATTGCTAACGTCCCTCATAGTCTCTCAAAACCTCTTACTCTCTCCCAGTCGGTAACGGCGGAATCAAAAGAAGCTAATTCAACATTCGCCATGTTGGCGTAGTGGTCAACGACAGCATCGCCAAACGCGGCCCTAGCGATCCCGCTTGTCTGAAAACGAATCATCGCATCACGCAAATTCTGAGGAACCTTATCCTTATTCGATAGGTAAGCATTCCCATGGACTGCTGGCTCCAAACGCAATGCGTTATCTACTCCATAAAGACCGCCAGCCACAAGCGCGGCAATCACAAGATACGGGTTTACGTCGGCACCGGGAACGCGGTTTTCGATTCGCAGCCCCTCGCCATGCCCGACTACCCTGCAAGCACAACTCCGATTATCCAAACCCCACGCAATCGTAGTCGGTGCAAATGAACCCTCCGCAAAACGCTTATAGCTGTTAATATTTGGCGCAAGAAACAACGTCATCTCAGCCATTGTGGACAGCTGACCAGCAAGAAACTGTTCGAACACTTCAGATGATCCTGGAACCTCTCCTTCACGCTGGTCAGCCACAAACACCGGACTGCCGTCCAGATTCCGCAGTGACAGATGAACATGGCAGGAGTTCCCTTCCCGCTCGTTGAATTTGGCCATAAATGTGAGACTGTAGCCCTCCTGGGAAGCTATCTCCTTGGTGCCCATCTTGAACAGGGCATGCTCATCTGCCTTCGCCAGCGCCTCCGAGTATCGAAAGGCGATCTCTTGTTGACCCAAGTTGCATTCCCCTTTTGCTGACTCTACGACCATCCCAGCGCCCCGCATCTCTCTGCGGATACGGCCTAACAGAGACTCAATACGACCGGTTCCCAGCAACGAGTAGTCCGTATTGTACAGATTCACAGGGGTCAAATCGCGATAGCCAGCGTTCCACGCAGACTCGTACGTATCCCTAAACACGATAAACTCCAGCTCAGTGCCGACGAATGCCGTCCATCCTCGTTCCGCCAGCCTATCCAGTTGTCGTCTAAGAATCTGCCGAGGAGCCTCCTCAACCGTTCGTCCATCCGACCAGAGCATATCCGCATGGCAGATGGCCGTCTTGGCATGCCAGGGAACCATGCGTAGCGTGTGAAGATCTGGTTCCAGAACAAAGTCACCATAGCCACGGTCCCACGAGGTTATCTCGTAGCCGTCGACTGTATTCATGTCCACATCGACACCCAGTAAATAGCTGCAGCCCTCAGCCGCCGAAATAGCGATCTCGTTTAAAAAATACTCAGCCTCAAATCGCTTCCCCTGTAGACGCCCCTGCATATCGGTCACCGCAAGAAGCACCGTATCCACCTCACCACGACCCACTAAAGCCCTTAGGTCCTCTATCGAAAGTTTCCCAGACGTACCCAATTCACTACCTCAATTCATGACCTCGTTACTACGTCGTCTTCCCAGTTCCGCCACAAACGCGCTGCGGCCACGTCAACTACGGAAGGCCCCCGTTATTCATGGAGTCCTTCAATTCATCCTTGCAACATCCCATGCATCCTCGAACAACTTCAACCAATATCCGATAACAACAAGCTGCCGACCCCGCTGCAGCGCGACAACCTGACCTCTGCCCAGTACCCAACTCCGCTGCTCTCATTGCAACGCGTTTTCCTACCCGATACCGTAGCCATAAGTCATAATGACCGACTAATCATCGGCATCTACTGATGACGAACCACACACGTCGCTATTAACTGCCCCTCTCCAACTCACCAATGAGTCCCGCTTTGCCACCTCGCAAAGGAACATCTGCCAGGAAGTACTCGCCTACATATTTCTCGCCCTCATCACAAAACAGTGTCACGATAGTTTTCAGCTTAGGATACATAGTCTTCAACCGGCGGCATGCTACTAGGTTGGCACCCGAACTCGGTCCCACAAACATGCCTTGATTTCGCGCAATCTCGTACATCGCCACCAACGCATCAGCGCTGGTCACAGGCAGCACTTCATCGACCAGATGGTGATGGCGATGATAAATCGTTGGAATGAAGCCATCAGAGATACCCTCTATTTGATGATGGTGCACTTCACCACACAGGATTGTGCACGACTCGTCGGGCTCCACGCCCACCACCATTGCCTTTGGATTCACCTCAAGAAACGCTTGACCGACTCCGATAAGAGTTCCCCCCGTCCCAACTCCCATTACCAATGCATCCGGCAAACGCTCACTGGTCAGTTGGGCAACTATCTCCGGTCCGAGCCAGGTACGGTTCTCATCCACATTCCACTCCGACTCGAACTGTCCAGGCGAATAATACCCCTTTGCCTGGCCGAGTTCCTTGGCCGCTACCAAGGCATCATTGACGTGAAAGTCTCCAATCTCGCGAACCTCGGCCCCAAAGGCCCTTGAAATGGCAAGCCGTGCTGAACTCATTCCACCAGGCATCATCACAATCATCGGATAGCCTTTGACAGCCGCAACCATGCTCATAGCATTTCCCGTGTTGCCGCTACTCGCCTCCACTATGGTCATACCAGGCTCAAGCAGCCCCTCGATTTCCGCACGCTCTATCATATACTTAGCAATGCGCGCCTTGATGGACCCAGATGGGTTCAGGAACTCAACTTTAGCGAAGATCCCGTCCTCTACTTCAACCAGAGGACTGCCACCTATCGCATCGAGAATCGACGGAGGACGGCCATCGCCGACACCATCCGCGCGCTGCAGTCCTTCCAACACGCCCCCCTTCCCTTCGCGAAACTATATCACTACCGCTATCTCACGTCAGAGCCGACTACCGCGGGTGTTAATGATCTAGACCATATAATATCACACTCCTTCCGGTCGCAGCTCCCTTTGACAAGGATTCATCTGACAACGCAAGACACGGAGCGGGTGATGACCCAGGCTCCCGCCAGCTCTATTGACGAAGTAACGCGACAGTTCCTAGAGAAGTTGGAGGTATCGCTCCGGAACAGTTGCTGTATTCAGTTAGTATGTATCAGCTACTAAGCGCCGGTCTTTTGGCGCACCGCCTCGATCAGCCGAGGAAGCAGCTTCTGGGCATCCCCAACGATGCCAAGATCGGCGATCTGGAGAATCGGTGCATCCTTGTCCTTATTGATG
>JAKAQR010000019.1 GCA_021819725.1 Actinomycetes bacterium | reverse complement strand
GCTGGACGGACCACGATCCGATCCTCTAAGGGATGGAGATTCATTCTGTTTTGCCTCCTTGTTTGAGTTAACTTGCCACCTATTGGCCAACTAGCACTCTAGTGCCTCGAGTGCTAACTTCCATCCTCACAGGCAAGTTTTCTCGCAACAGAGAACGCGCTTAACCCAGATAGAGCAGCAAGCATCATGCGAAGTCGCTGCCAAGGTTCTCTGCGTCTACACACCCTCGATAAGGGTGCGCCCCGGATCTGCATCGACGGCGCTGACACCTGGATCCCCCATCGAACGGTGAAAGGCAGCAGCAGCAGCGATCATCGCTCCGTTATCGGTGCAGTATCGCTTCGCGGGAATCGCCCCAACGATACCGCGATCAGCGGCGACCTGGCGGATCCTGGTACGCAACAGTTCGTTAGCAGCGACGCCACCACCGAGCACGACCGACGCATAGGGTGCAAGAGAGAGCGCGCGATCGACCTTGATCACCAGCGCATCTACGGCAGCGATCTGGAATGCGGTCGCAATTTCAACCGCCCCCACCTCAGGATGCGTCCTCACGAACGACATCACCGCCGTCTTCAAACCCGAGAAGGAGAAGTCAAGTCCCTCACCCCGCAACCCGCGAGGAAAACTGATACTCGGTACCGGCGCCTCCTGAGCCACTCGTTCAATCGCTGGCCCTCCTGGGTAGCCGAGATCCAACAGACGAGCCACCTTATCAAAGGCCTCACCGGCTGCGTCATCCTTAGTCCTTCCGATCAGTCGATACACACCAGGCGCCTCCACTCTGATCATCTCGGTATGCCCGCCAGAGACGAGTAGCACCAACGCCGGCAGCTCAACCGGCGCCTCGAGAGCCGCCGCGAACAGATGACCCTCCATATGATCCACTGGATAGAGTGGAAGATGTCTTCCGAGCGCGAGGCCTTGGGCACTTCCGACTCCCACCATCAGCGCTCCAGGCAGGCCAGGACCGTTGGTCACCGCTATCGCGTCGAGTTGATCGAGGCCCAGATGTGCCTCATCGAGGGCGGTGCGAATCGTCGTGAGGATCGCGTGATCATGAGCACGCGCAGCCAACTCAGGCACCACCCCGCCAAACGATGCATGAATTTCGATCTGGGATTGAATAATCGACGAGAGCACAGTCGTCCCCGATAGTACCGCCACCGCGGTCTCATCGCATGAAGTCTCGATACCCAAGATGACACCAGCGTCGACAAGTCGTAGCTGCATGCTGGGAGCTTGTGTGCTGACAGTGTTGATGGGGTTCTCAATCATGGATCTGCCCATCCTGGGCGAGCGTCTCAGTGATCCCCCGACGCCGGGCCAACTCACCAGGAGCATCAAGATCATAGAGCCACATGATGATCGCATCCTCGCCGTTGTCATGGTAGTACGCTCGTCGGAGCGCCACCGGAGCAAAACCAAAGCGCTGGTAGAGGCGTTTGGCACGGTCATTATGGGCGCGCACCTCTAGCGTGCAGTCCTTGATTCCCTCCACACGGGCGGCGTCAAGCGCATCGAGGACTAGGCGGGTCGCCACCTTGTGGCCCCAGTGATGAGGATCCACCCCGACGGTGGCTATGTGTGCCTCGTCGATGATGTAGAGCATGCCCAAATAGCCCAGCAGCTGGTCACCCTCCTCCGTGACCGCAACGCGGTACCGCCGATCTTTGCCTCGAGTAATCTCCTCCTCAAAGAGTCGCCGGCTCCAAGGAATGCCGGAGATTTCCTGCTCGATCCGTACCACTTCATCGAGGTGTTGTTCTTGCATCGCCATGATACGCACGGTCATGATTGGCGACCGACCCTACCGATTGACCCATCAGCTAAGCGCACGTCAAAACCCCGTCGAACACCAGAATCCTTCACATACCAGGCACGTAGATCTCCAAGATCGCTCACCGCCCCGCGCCGGAAGCGTGTGACCGCGTAGTCCACCAAATTGTGCTTCGCCTCAAAGAGTTCCGCACCCCATCGGCGCCCCTCCTCACGCAACTGACCGGCTACCAGATCATGAGGTTCAATCGACAGATCAGCCGGAGCTAGCACACGTACATGATCGATCGCCTGGACCTGGCCCGCACGAACCTCGACCTGGAGTATCTTGTTGCGGCCCAGCGGTTCAAGGATGAGGCCACGTTGTGTCGCACCCAGAACGCTCGCAAGGTCCTGAGCCAACGGATCGAGCGATCGGAAACTCACGACGGGAACCCCCCTCGACCAGGCCAGAAGGCGTACAAAAGCCGCCGCGCTGCGCAAGGGTAACAGTGGCCCTGGACCAGTTACCAGCGCCAGTAACGCGATAGCATCGCCCTCGGTGAGTTCTTCAACGGTACTCGCGAGCGTGCCAAGTGGACGATCACCTATGAATCGTTCGCTGTCCGTCCCGTCCCGACGAGCGACAATCCGCCCGGGACGAGTCGCACAATCGACCAAAATGGTCAATGGGGTATTCAACGTAGCCATCGCAGACGCTCCTGCCAATCAGGTGTTCCCTCAAACTCCATCATGCGCCCACTCTCTTGGACCATGATGGTAATCGCCAGGCGTTCATACTCTTCGAGTACACGTCCATGTTCTGCCCACTCGACAATCACGATCGCGCCCCGATCCAGCTCCTCCAGGATACCTTGGTCCTGGAGGTAGTCAGGGTCATGCACGCGGTAGAGATCGACGTGGTAGAGCTCGCCTCCTTGTGCAAGGGAATAGCACTTCACGGTCACAAAGGTCGGAGAGGTCACCGGCCTCTCGATACCGAGGCCATCGGCCACCCCCTGGGTAAAGGTGGTCTTACCCGCGCCCAACTCCCCCGTCAACAGAATGAGGTCACCGGCGACCAACGTCGTTCCAAACCGGCGACCAAACGCAACCATCTCCGCGGGCGTTGCCAACTCACGTCGCACGCAACCCTCCAGCAAGTGTTACGCGAGCCCGTGCAAAATCCACTCGCATCTCCGTCAGGCGCGTAGCCCCACCTCGCAAGACGTAGGCGGGGTGATAGGTCGGGATGACGATGACGCCGTTGCGATCATGCCCGCGACCCCGCACCGCAGCCAACGACCCCGTCACACCAAGGACACGAGAGGCGGCGGTCTTGCCAAGCAGGAGTATGACCCGCGGCTGCACTAACACGATCTGACGTTCAAGCCATGGGGCACAGGCATGCATCTCGTCGGGCAGGGGATCGCGGTTGTTTGGAGGGCGACACTTCACGACATTGGTGATATAGAGCTGGTCTCGGGTGCGCCCAAGTTCCTCCTGAATCAACCGATCCAGAAGCTTCCCTGACCTTCCTACAAAGGGGCGACCCAGTTCATCCTCCCGCGCCCCAGGACCCTCTCCGATGATCATCAGGTCACTAGGTACCTCACCCTCACCGACCACGACCTGCGTACGGGTCTCGGCCAACCCACACGACTGACAGACGAGCGCCTGTGCGCGCAGGAGTGCAATGGAGTCAGCCACGATACCTCCTCGGGACACGATCGCTGATACCAGTCAGGATCTCATAACTGATGGTGGAGAGGCGAGTGGCGAGTTCATCAGCTCCGATAAACTCCGAACCCTGTGCACCGATCAGCACGACCTCATCACCGACCACAACTGAAGAATCCGTCACAGCCACCATCAGATGATCCATCGCCACCACGCCGGCCAGGGGATGACGCGTTCCTCGGATCAACACCTGACCACCAGCCTCGAAGAGTCCACGGCGAAACCCATCAGCGTAGCCGATGGGAATCGTCGCGATCGACGTCCCCGCGGGGTACCAGCGCCGATGCCCGTACGAGACTCCACTGGCCTCGTCGAGTTGATGGAGCCTCGTTACCCGGCTCACGAGCCGCAGCACTGGTCGGACGGCGACTTCGCTGACACCATAACCGTACATGCCGATCCCGAGACGGATCAGATCAAAACCGGTCTGTGGGTAGTTGATGAGGCCTGCGGTATTGGCAAGATGTAGCAGTGGCGGTACCTCAAGCACGCCGACCACACCCTGATAGACCTCTTGAAGACGCACAACCTGCGCGAGCACGCTCTCTTCGCCGGGCTCTCCTTCATCTGCCCTGGCCAAGTGCGAGTAGATCCCCGTCACCCCGATACCGGCCTCCTGGGCCGCCTGGGCCATGATGAGGACCTCGCCCGCCTCGCTGCCCAATCGATGCAGACCAGTCTCCACTTCGAGTTGCAGAGTCGGTTCATACTGGGCGCGATCACGCCGAGAGAGCGCCTCTACCTCTTCGATCATCGAAGTGAGGGTCTTGGTCGTATGGATCGTAGGGGTGATCCGATGTCTGATGGTCTCACCAAGCAGAGAGGGGTCCGGCTCTCCAAGGAGCACAATCGGCAACTGCCCGAGGTGTGTACGCAGCGCGATCGCCTCGTCGAGAGTGGCCACAAAAAAGACGTCAGCGCCACCCAGAGCCGCGGCAGCGGAGACCCTCTCGGCACCATGACCATAGGCATCAGCCTTCACCACCGCGCCAAGCCGGACCCGTGCGTTGGCACTCCGTGCGAGGGAATGGAGACGCGCGACGTTCTCACGTACCGCCACCAGATCGACTTCGGCATAGGTCGGTCGACGCGAGGAGGTGATCACCGAAGCAATTCCTGCGCGGGCGACACGCAATTGAGACTCCCGTAATAGCGTGCGATGGCCTCAACAAGCGACGTCGCCGTCACTTTGCCGGTGGCCACACCCGCACCAGCCGCGCCGTGTAGGTAGGCCCCAACCCAGGCGGCCTCATAAGCAGACATCCCTTGTGCAAGGAGCCCGGCGATGACTCCAGCGAGCACATCACCAGTCCCGGCGCTCGCCAGTTTGGCCGTTCCAACAGCTGACAGGGCGACCGCACCCGATGGATCAGCGATGATCGTCGGTGATCCCTTCAAAAGGACGACCGCACCGGTATCGATGGCCGCCTGCGAACAGGCTACGACTGGGGAGCCCTCGATCGGACCAAAAACACGTTCAAACTCACCATGATGCGGTGTCAAAATGGTCGGAGCTCGCCGGCGTGTGAGCGTTCGAGCAAGGTTTGCCGTGTCACGAAAACAGGTCAACCCATCCGCATCGAGAACGATCGGGCAGTCCGTATCGACCAGAAGACGGCGAACGAAGTTCCCAATCTGCAGGGAACCCCCAAGGCCCGGCCCCAGCACGATGGAACGAAAGCGTCTGGAGGCGGCGACGACCGGCTCCGCAAAGTAGGACTCGAGCCGATCGACGACGACTTCGCTCGGGTGATCGATCATCTCACTCGGCTCAGCCCGCGTCACCAGGTGCACCATCCCCGCACCAACCGCCATTGCGCCTCCCGCACCAAAGCCTGCTGAACCACGCATACCAGCTGAACCGCCAACGACCATGACACCCGCCGACCACTTGTGACTCTGGGCGGGCACCTCTGGGATGACAGCGCCAAGATCACGGGCTGTCACCAGATAGCAACGCGAATCCACAGGACGCAGCTCTGGGAGGATACGCACCAGCCGACCCGAGCGCTCACGACCTGGCCCAAAAAGATGACCAAACTTGAGCGCACCGATAACCGCGGTGTAGTCTGCATAGATCGCCTCGCCGACGAGTTCTCCGGTGTCAGCGGAGATCCCAGAAGGAAGATCAACGGAGAGTACTGGGACCCCGTCAGGCAACTTTGGTGGGTCAAAGGGCCGAGTCAGACCCGTTCCAAGGATCGCATCAACCACGAGATCTGGCTGGGGACCCATCGAGAGCAGCGGCATCGCCTCGGGCTCGACCACCAGGGTCGACACCCCGAGTCGGTTGAGATGGCGCCCCATGCTCCGCCCGTCGTTCCCGTTGTTACCACGCCCAGCGACGATCAGCACGCGACGGCCATAGGTCCCACCGAGGAGTGAGATCGCCGTCTGTGCGAGTGCATACCCCACCCGATCGATCACCGCAGACGTCGCCCCTTGTTCCGCTAATTCGCGATCAAACTTCGCGACCTCTGCTACTGAGACTACTGGATCCACGACAACGACCTCCCGACTCAACTCCGTCACATGAGCCTAGCCGTCGACCATTACTCCTCGATTAGCGCAACCACATGGGCAATCGCAAGCATCTTGGTGTGCGTTAAACTCAACGAAAACTCGACAAAGCCACCATCTCCAGCGCGTTGGGCTGCGCCTCCCGACAGTTTCAGAACAGGCGCTCCAGAGGGCAGCCGCAGGGTCTCGATCTCCTGGAACCGCACCGACCCTAGGCCCACCCCTAGCAGTTTCATCGTCGCCTCTTTGACCGCAAAACGAGCGGCGAGGCTCTCTGGACGCCCGGATACAGAATCGAACTCCGCCTGCGTGAAGAGGCGCTCAACGATCTGAGGAGTACGCTCGAGGGCGACTCGAAACCGAGGCACCTCAACGGCGTCGATGCCGGTGCGGATTCTCACTCGATCTCAGGTGCCCCGACCATCTCCGCCGTCTCCACAAACCGTGCAGCCGGCGTCGAAAGTGTCTCTCGAGCCCGCGAAATGATCCTGAATCGCCGAGCTATCGGTGCCAATTCGCGAATCTCTACCCGAACCAACTCGTGCGCAGCGACCTCTCGCACCACCGCGAGCGAGGAGAGGAACCCACCGCCAACGCCCTGAAGAATCGCCTCCTTGACCGCCTCACCGCCGGCCAACTCGATCGCCAAACGCGGCGCTAATCCACTGGCCCCGAGGGCCTCCTCCGTGGCACGTCGCACACCGGAGCCCGCCTCGCGAAGGATCAACGGGATGCGTGACACCTCGCCCCATCCGAGCATCTGGTTCGGAAGCGCACCGAGGAGCTCTGGTCGCACCACATACACCAGATGATCTCCACCCACCATAATCTCGAGCATGTTCTCGGGCAGCTCCTCAGATGGAGACTCGATGACCCCCACCTCAAACTCGCCAGCAATCACCAACTCCGTCACCTCGGATGAGTTGAGCGACCGTGTACGCAGATCAACACCAGGAAATTTTGTGCGATACCGCACGAGCCAGCGTGGGAGAATATAAGCCGATACCGTATTCGAAGCCGCGATCAGCAGCAGTCCATCGTTGCCCTTTGCCACGCTGTCGACATAGTCGAGAACACCGCGATAGGCACGATAGACCTCGCGAGCACGACGGGCAAGATCCTGGCCAGCAATCGAGAGCTCCACTCCATGTCCAGAGCGGACGTGCAGCCGTTGACCCACCGCATCCGAGAGGTGTTTGAGTTGTTGGGAGACACCCGGTTGCGAAATGCCAAGTTCCTTCGCTGCGTCGGAGAGGTTGTGTGTCTCGGCGACAAGCGCAAGCGTGATGAGGTAGTTGGGGTCGATTCGGCGCTGCTCTGGAGTGATCATAACTGCCATTAGTGTATCGCGAAACTCGATAACAAACGAAATAGGCTCACACTGACCGCCTGGTGAGTCTACGCTGCATTCATGGCATCACCTCGACGTATCGGTTTTGTCGGCACGGAACTCGCACCCCTGACACCAAGTGCAGGTGGACTTGAACGACTCGTTACCGGTTGGGCTGCCGGACTCGACGGTTACGACTCCGTCCTGGTCTCACGCTTTGATGATGGATCGCAAGCCACCTACCACAGCCGTCTGCCCCTCGCTCAAGTCGTAGAGTCCTGCGATGTGGTAGTGATCAACAACCGACCCGAATGGACCCACCAGATCGACAAGCCGACGGTGCTCATCCTCCATAACACCGTTGAAGCATGGACCCCGACTACCGGGGAACCACGACCACTCGCATTGGGGTCAGCCTCAATTCCTGGCCAGGTCACCGTCGCGACGGTATCGCTCTTCTTGGCCCATCACGCAAAGCAGCATCTCGGACTCACCTCGCTTCCCCGGGTTTTGCCACCCTTTGTGGATCCAGCCTTTCTCTGCGGTCCACCGTGGAATGGATCAGATCAGCGGTTATTGTTTCCCAATCGGCTGCTGGTCAAGAAGGGGGTCGAAGAGACCATTGCCGCCGTTGAACGGCTTGCTCACCCAAGGTCAATGACGGTCTTCCTGGCGAACTTTTCCCCCTGGACCGAACCCACCCCCGAACACCGTGCCCTCGTGGCACGTATCGAGGCCTCGAGCCGATGCACGCTGGCACCCCGAATCGACTCCAGCACAAAGCTCGCCACACGCATGGCCGCCGCGTCGGCCATCCTTGCACCCTCCACGCGACCTGAGGGTTTGGGTCTCGTTCCCCTGGAATCACTCGCACTTGGCGTTCCCACGATCATTAGTGGCCTCGGCGGGCTACGTGAACTCGCCCCCTACGGTGCGACGATCACCGAACCCACCGACGCCAACTCCTTTGCCGCCGCCGTTGAAACAGTCCTTAGTGCACCGCCGGCCATCGATCATCAAGGCATCCGTCGTGACTTTAGCGTTGCCCACTCGCTCGCGATCCTCGCCGAGTTGATCGACGACGTCATTCAACGGTGACGGTCTTGGCGAGGTTGCGGGGCTTATCGAGATCGTATCCGCGTATCTGTGCCATCCAACCAGCTAGCACCTGCAAGGGTAGGACCATCAATAGCGGTGACCAGAGCGCATCGGATTGGGGCACCCGGAGGATGGTGTCAGCGAGATCGGTCGGACTCGTGTCGCCATCGACGGCCACGACGACGAGCTTGGCACCTCGCGCTCGAACCTCCTCAAGATTGGAGAGCATCTTCTCGTGAAGACGATCCTTGCCAAGAAGCGCCACGACCACTGCCTGCTCGTCGAGCATCGCAATCGGGCCGTGCTTGAGCTCGCCCGCAGGGTACGCCTCAGCCGCGATATAGCTCAACTCCTTCATCTTCAATGCCCCCTCCATGGCCACCGGATAGAGAAGGTTACGCCCGATGAAGAAGAACCGTTCCCGATGAAGATACTCAGCCATGCCGGCACGCCAGCTCTCTTGCCGTTGTACCGTCATGCGCAGGAGCTCGGTCATCGCTAGGAGCTCTTGCCGGCGTCGCTTGGACTCCTCCGGGTAGAGGACACCTTTTAACTCGCCGAGATAGATGGCCAACATCCCGAGCGCTCCGATCTGGGCGAGGTGGGTCTTCGTCGACGCAACAGAGATCTCGGGACCTGCCCGTGTGTAGAGCACGGCGTCAGCGACTCGACTCAACTGGCTACCGATCACGTTGGTGATAGCGATGGTGCGCGCACCACTGGCCATACATTCGCGCAGAGCGGTGATCGTCTCGAGCGACTCTCCTGACTGACTGATGCCGACCACCAGGGTATCCGCATCAAGGATTGGATCACGGTAGCGGTACTCGGAGGCGACATCGACCTCGACAGGGATCCGCGCAAGATGCTCGACCAAGTAACGGCCTACCAGTCCAGCATGATAGCTCGTACCGCATCCGATGATGACCACCTTGCGGACTCGCCGAAGTTCATAGGAGTCGATCAAGAGTTGATCGACCACCGCCTCATGGTCAAGTGTCATCAACGCTGAGACCGTATCGTAGAAGGCCTCGGGCGACTGATGCAACTCCATCTCGTAGTAGCTCGCAAAGCCATCGAGCACAGCATCCTGTGAACTCCACTCGATCGCGAGTGGCTCTAACGTCGCCAGTGCCACTCCCCCGTCACCCTCGACTCCCTCGCCCAGGACCACCACCACCTCCTCGGGCACTTCATAGAACTGATCCGCAAGGGAAAGAAAGGCAGGCGCATCCGAGGCGAAAAAGGATTGCTGTGCATTGCTCGCAGCGAGCAACGGAGACGTTCGACGCACACCAAGAAGGAGTCCCGGATACGAACGCAACGCAACGACGATCGACATATGCCCAATGAGCTGCGAAAAAACCGCGCCAAGGGCATCAGCGGGACGCCCGCCATCGCGCAAAGCCTCCTCCAAAAGGTGCGCGATCACCTCAGAATCGGTCTCAGAGCGGAACACGTGTCCCCGTTCAAGCAGGGCTTGACGCAGTTCGCGAAAATTCTCGATGATGCCATTGTGCACAACAGCGATATCCCCTGTGCAGTCCAGGTGAGGATGCGTATTCGCTAGGGTCGGTGCTCCATGCGTCGGCCAACGAGTATGCCCCACCATCACCTGACCCGTAGTGAAAGGCTGAGCTGTCAACCAATCCGCTAGGACGCCCATTGACTCACGGGCTACCGATGCCTTCGCCACCTCAAGCTCACCGTGATGGATGATCGCCACTCCAGCCGAATCGTAGCCCCGGTACTCAAGCCGACGGAGCCCCTCAAAAATCGAGACAAGATCCAGCTCGGCCCCCACCGCTCCAACGATCCCACACATGACAAGACCTCCTTTAGATCGACATGAGCCGTCCGGTGACGACCTCCACCTTTGCAACGAGCTGATCGGCCAAGCGTTGGGCGACCCCGACATCCGCTGCTTCGACAAGAATCCTGAACACGGGCTCAGTACCGCTTGGGCGCAAGACCACTCTTCCATCAGATCCCAACTCAGCCTCGACCTCGGCAACCAACTCCAAGAAATCAGCCTCCGAGAGGATGCGGTCGCGCACCTCGGTCTTGACTTGACGGTGTATCTGCGGAAACCGTACCACCTCTTGGGCACGGAAACGATCCAACGATCCGTCCCAGTCTGCGAGCGCGTGCAACAATAGCGCTCCGGAGATCAGCCCATCACCGGTAGGACCAAGGTCGTGTACGATAATATGCCCACTCTGCTCACCACCCAGAGAGAGCTCCCCCTGCACCATTGCCGTGGCGATCTGTCGATCACCGACGTCAGTCCTGACAACAGAGATGGCATGTCTGGCCAAGGTTCGCTCAAGGCCAAGGTTGCTCATGACGGTGACCGCCAAAGCGCTGTGTGCAAGCGCATGGCGTTGCTGCAAATAGAGCGCGAAGAGCATCAGCAGTTCATCGCCATCGACGACCGTCCCTGACTCGCTGACCGCAATCAGACGATCAGCGTCGCCATCGAAGCAGAGACCAAGGTCGGCCTCATTGTCGACCACAAGCCGGGCCAAGACTTCAGGGTGCAAGGCACCAACTCCATCGTTGATGTTACGCCCATTCGGACGGTCGCCAATGGTGGTAACGACCTCTGCACCGAGGCGGGACATCAACAGCGGTCCCAATCGCCAGGCTGCTCCATTGGCACCATCGATGACCACGCGCAACGGATGTGTGACTGGACCGAGACGATCGAGGACCCAATCGACATACGCCTCATCGAAGGAGCGATGCTCAACACGACCGAGTTCACCGAATGCAGGCCGTTGCCCCCCCAAGAACCGCGCGAGATGACCTTCAATCGTCCGTTCGACCTCGGCTGAGACCTTAGCCCCCTGTTCGTTGAAGACCTTGATTCCATTATCGAAGTAAGGGTTATGGGAGGCCGATATCACCACCGTCGGGCGGCTGAGCGTGCGGGCCACCCAGGAGAGCGTCCCCGTCGGCAACACCCCACCATCGATAAGATCAACCCCCGCCGATGCGATCCCGAGGCTTACCGCCTGGGCCAGCCAGTACCCTGACTCGCGAGTATCTCGCCCGATGACAAAGGCTGGGGGCTGTATCGCGTGAGCGATTGCAACCCCCAGCCAATAACCGACCTCCATAGTGAGCTCCCGATTCGCGCGACCGCGAATCCCATCGGTTCCAAAGCGGAGCATTTACCGCTTCGAATACTGAGGAGCCTTACGAGCCTTCTTTAGACCGTACTTCTTGGATTCCTTCTTGCGGGCGTCCCTGGTCAACATGCCCTCCTTCTTCAGGGCGGCACGGTGCTCTGGGTGCAACTCGATGATGGCACGTGCCAAACCGAGTCGGATGGCATCCGCCTGACCAGCGATCCCGCCACCATCGACGGTGGCATAGACGTCATAGACCTCGTCAAGCTCTACCAGCTTCAGCGGTTCAACCAGCTGGCCCCGCTGCGATACTGAGGTCACATACGTGCGTAGCTCCTTGCCATTGATCACCACAGCACCGTTGCCGGGAACCAACCGCACTCTCGCAGTCGCCGTCTTGCGCCTACCAGTCGACTGTGTCAAAGGTGTAGTCATTTCGCTCCTTACGAGGCCTTGATGCGATTACTGAGATCGAGCACGGTCGGCTGCTGAGCCGTGTGTGGGTGGCTCGGGCCCGCATACACTTTGAGCTTGCGGAACATCTGGCGCCCTAAGCGATTCTTGGGCAGCATACCTTTGATGGCAAGTTCGACCGCCCGCTCTGGGTGCTTCTCCATCATCTCCAGAAATTTGGACTCGCGCAGACCGCCTGGGTAGCCGGAGTGGTGGTAGTACACCTTCTTCTCCGCCTTCGCGCCGGACAGTTGGATCTTGTCGGCGTTGATCACCACGACATGATCGCCGCAGTCCAGATATGGGGCGAAATATGGCTTGTGTTTACCCTTGAGAAGGCTCGCCACCTCCGTAGCAAGCCTACCCAAACGTAAGCCTTGCGCATCTATTACCCACCAGTCACGCTCCACCGTAGCGGTCGTGGTTACAAACGTCTTCATACTTACTCTTTCTCACTCAAATCCGGCTCACTCAAATCCGGCTCACTCAAATCCGGCTCACGTGCATACCATGTTCGCGCTGGAACCGGCTGCAGGTCATAGGGAGCTTCGGCGCTCCATTCTAGGGGAAAGGGAAGCTCCAACCTGTCGATCACTACCCAGTCTTGGTCAAAACCACGATCAAAAACGGTTTTTGCCGCCCACTCCCAGGTCGGCTGGTAACCGATCCTCCATAAATAGAGACCGCGGGACGGGGCCAACTCGCAGAGTGGCGCGCGATCGTGCGACCCGACGGCCTCTACCACACGAGCAGCTGGCCATCGGCCGCGCCCAACCTGGACAAGTGCACCTACAATGCGTCGTATCATCTGATGGCAGAAGCTCACCCCAACCACTGAGATGTCAATGAAACCCTCACCCTCGACAATGTCAATGGAATGGAGTCGACGTCGGTAGCCGCCGGCACTGTTGGCCTTACAAAGCGCATCGAACTCATCGACGGAACCGAGCCAATTAGCGACCTCAATCATGGCGGAGATATCCAAGCCTTGCGCCAATGGCCAAGCCATCGGAAAGAGTGGATCTCGTGTTGCCCTGCGAATACGGTAGCGGTATTGCCTCCAGAGCGCAGAGTGGCGGGCATGGAACCCTTCAGGTACGCTCATCCCTGCGCGGAGAAAGATACCCTCAGGCAAAATCGCCTGCAGCCGCGGAAAAGACTCAGGGGTGAGGCCGGAGGTTGCCAGGGAAACCACCTGAAACCGCGCATGCACCCCGGTGTCGGTCCGACCTGCGAGGGCGAGATCGGCAACCTCGATCTTGAGTAGAGAGAGCGCCCGTAGTAACGAGCCTACGACGGTCTCTACCTGCGGTTGAGGCGCTGAACCATGGAAATGCGATCCATCATAAGCGAGAACCAGCGCCCACTTCACCGGCTGTGGTTAGACGAACTCAATCACGACCATGGGCGCACCGTCACCATGACGCGGCCCACGCTTGAGAATCCGCACATACCCACCCTGTCGATTTTGATATCGTGGCCCGACCTCATCGAACAGCTTCTTTGTCGCGTCCTCATCACGGAGAAACGCAATGACCTGTCGTCTCTGGTGGAGATCACCCTTCTTGGCTTTCGTCACCAACTTCTCGACCACCGGGCGTAGTGCACGGGCCTTGGCATCGGTGGTCAGGATTGACTCTGCAGCGATCAACGATGCACAGAGATTGGCGAGCATCGCTCGCTGATGGGATGCATCACTCCCGAGACGGTTGCCTCGTTTTGGACGGCCGGGTACCATTAGCTATCACTCCTTAGGGACATATTTCGTGCTGCCAACTTCTCTGCCACCTCATCCAACGACTTTTGTCCAAAGTTGGTAATGGCCAAGAGATCGTCGGCGCTTCGGTCGACCAGATCACCAATCGTGTTGATCTGTGCCCGCTTCAAACAGTTCCTCGGTCGCTCGGTGAGATCGAGCTCTTCGATCGGTAGATCGAAGTCGGGAGACCGCTCCTCTGCCGTCACCTCATCAGCGACCACCAGACGGCTCGCATCCGCTACCAACTCCGAGACGAGCTCGAAGATGCCGGTGAGCGTACCGGCGGCTGACGCGAGTGCTTCACGGGGCGACAACGAACCATCGGTCTCAACGTCGACGATGACCTGATCGTAATCGGTGGCCTGTCCAACCCGCACCGGCTCCACCACGTAGTTCGCGTTGCGAATCGGAGAGAAGATAGCATCGATCGGAATGATTCCGATGGTGTTCGTGCGCTTGTTGCGCTCCGCAGACACGTAGCCACGGCCCTGCTCAACGACGACGTCCAACGCGAGTCTTCCCTTATCGGAGACGGTTGCCACATAGAGCTCCGGATTCACGACCTCGACCTCAGACGAGAGCATAAAATCTCCCGCATGCACGGTTGCCGGACCCTTCACATCGAGCCGAATAGTCACGGGATCCGGTGAATAGCAGCGCAGAACGATGTCCTTGAGGTTGAGAATAATGTCAATCACATCCTCCTTCACCCCAGCGATCGTCGTGAACTCATGCAGTGCGTCATCAAAACGTACCTGCGTGATGGCAGCACCTGGCACCGACGACAACAACACCCTTCGCAGGGCGTTGCCAACAGAGTGACCAAATCCCGGTTCAAGCGGGCCTACGGAGAAGACCTGACGATTAGCGGTCTCCTCGCCTACCTCTTCCACTCTTGGTCGCTGAATTATGAGCATTACTCGTTCCTCTTTATTTCACTAGTCACTTCATCGCTACTAACCATGTTGGCCCTCTTCAGCTGCCAACTATCGCGGCTACTTCGAGAAGAGCTCGACGACGAGCTGCTCTCGCACATCGAGATCGATCTGCTCTCGCAACGGCGTATTCAACACCCGTGCCGAGAAGCCCGATGGGGCCATCTCGAGCCACGCGGGCGCTGTCCGGGCGACGATATCACGGTTGAACTCGATCACGGCGAGCGAGCGTGAGCTCTCCTTCAAGGAGATCTCCTGCGTCGCGCGGACACGATAGCTAGGGATGTCCACCCGTCGCCCGTCAACCAGAATGTGACCGTGGCGAACGAACTGACGAGCCTGTGCTCGCGACGACCCCCATCCCGCACGGTAGACCACATTGTCGAGTCGAAGCTCCAGCAGTTGCAGCAGGCGCTCACCGGTGATACCTCGCTGTTTAGCAGCTTCCCCATAGGTCTTGGAGAACTGACGTCCCATCACTCCATAGGTACGACGAACCTTCTGCTTTTCACGCAACTGAATCGAGTACTCGGAGGGCTGGCGTTGCCGATCCCGTCCGTGTTCCCCCGGAGGGAACCGACCGACCGTGATCGGGCACTTCGCACTCTCGCACTTTGGGCCCTTTAGATACAACTTGGTCTTCTCTCGTCGGCACAGCCGACAGACCGGCCCCGTATATCGCGCCACTTACACTCTTCTCCTCTTCTTTGGTCGGCATCCATTGTGCGGGATCGGCGTCACATCCCTCACCGACCGAATCTCAATACCTGCCGATGCGAGCGCCTTATGAGCCGTCTCACGACCAGAACCTGGACCCTTCAACATGACATCGACCTCGCGCACGCCATGTTCCATCGCACGCTTTGCGCAGGTCTCACCAGCAACCTGTGCGGCGAACGGGGTTGATTTGCGACTACCTTTGAAGCCCACATTGCCCGAACTCGCCCACGCAAGAACGTTACCGGTGGGGTCGGTGATGGTGACAATGGTGTTGTTAAAGGAGGAATGGATATAGGCGACACCGCGCGCTATATTCTTCCTCTCCCGTTTACGAGGTCTCCTACCTCCAGGTCGTGGCTTTGCCATGAAACTCCCTTCAAAGAACGCAGCTGGCGAATCTCATCAATCGCCAATGCGTGAACTACTTAACGCTTGACCTTTTTCTTGCCCGCAACCGTCTTGCGTGGACCCTTGCGAGTTCGTGCATTGGTATGCGTCCGTTGTCCATGAACCGGAAGCCCACGGCGGTGACGAATACCGGCGTAACATCCGATCTGGATCTTGCGCTTGATATTCTGGTCGACATCCCTGCGGAGGTCACCCTCAACCTTCAAGTTCTGGTCGATGTAGGTACGAAGCCGAAGCACTTCGTCATCGGTCAGATCACGCACCCTAGTATCCGGGCTCACCTCAGTTGCCGCACAGATCTGCTGCGACGTGGTAAGACCGATACCAAAAATATAGGTAAGCGAGATCTCTACTCGCTTTTCCCTTGGAATATCAACTCCTGCTATACGAGCCATATCTATCCTTGCCGTTGTTTATGACGCGGGTTCTCGCAAATCACGAGGACCCTACCTTCTCTGCGAATCAACTTGCACTTCTCACAGATCGGCTTGACGCTGGGTCGAACCTTCATAGTGCTCCTTCCATCACTGAACCAACTCCCCACACGGGCGACTCGGTCCACCGAGTCTCCTCGTCATTTCGTCGTTGATTCCTCTAACCTCGTTATTTGTACCGGTAGGTAATACGACCACGTGCTAAGTCGTACGGCGTGAACTCAACCTGGACCTTATCCCCTGGCAAGATCCGGATTCGATGCATTCGCATCTTCCCAGAGCTATGGGCTAGCACCTTGAGACCATTCTCGAGCTCTACACGAAACATCGCATTGGGAAGTGGCTCTACCACTGTACCCTCAAGGACGATCGTGTCCTCTTTTCCTTTCGCCAGTTCATCCTCCTACCGATCACGCTGATTGACATCACCCAGACACGCCAGAATCTGACGACTACAGCAGTTATGTCGCGGCCAACAGGCCGCGGGGCGCAAAAAGCTACCTTGCTAGTATAATCGGAAGGACCTCAGGGAAGGTCGTCAAGCACGGTAAAGACCTCCGGCCCCTCTTCGGTGATCGCGATCGTATGCTCGAAGTGCGCCGCCCATGTTCCATCGGCGGTGACGACACCCCAACCATCGGGCAACACCACAGTATCCTCGCCACCTAAGGTAAGCATTGGCTCCACTGCATACACCTCATTGACACGCAGCTTCGGGCCGGGTCGCCCAGGCCAGTAGTTGGGGACATTCGGAGGCTCGTGCATCTGCGTTCCGATACCATGGCCGACATAGTCGCGGATCACACCCAGATGGGCCCCAAGCGCCACCTCCTCAACCGCCCGACCGATGTCGTGGAGATGGTTGCCCTGCACCATCTCGCCGATCCCTGCCCACAGCGATGCCTCAGTCACCTCGATCAATCGCGCAACGCGTGCGGGCACCTCTCCGACCGCAACCGTGATGGCAGCATCGCCATGGTAACCCTCGACGATGGCTCCGGCGTCGATCGAGATGATATCGCCCTCCCGCAACACCTCCTCATCACTCGGGATACCGTGCACAATGACGTTGTTGCGCGAGGTGCAGATGACTGCAGGAAAGCCATGGTAACCCAAGAAATTCGATCTCGCCCCACGCCGCTCCAAGACATCGCGCGCTGCCCGATCCAAGTCAACGGTCGTAACGCCGGGACGAATAGCGCTCCGGCAAGCCGCCAACATCTCCGCCGTCACACGTCCCGCTTTGCGCATCGATGCGAGCTCAGCCTCTGTGCGAACCATAATCAACCACCTTCATAAAACCCGTGCTTTGCGAGGACATCGCTGATGCGCCCCAGCACCTCATCAGGAGTACCAACCCCGTCAACCGTCTCCAAGAGCCCCATCTCGCTATAGAATCCGAGCAAGGGCGTCGTCGTTTTTTCATAGATTTCGAGACGCCGGAGGATAGCGGCCTCGGTGTCATCTTCACGCTGTACCAACTCACCACCACAGTTATCACAGATCCCCACCGTCTTGGGAGGCAGCTCATCAGAGTAGATACTCCCACAGACCGCACAGACACGACGCGACGACAACCGACGTAGTACCAACGCCACCGAGACCTCAAGATTGATCACCATGTGCAACGAGGCCGGCGCTAACAATGCGTTGAGTTCAATCGCCTGGTCCTTGGTGCGAGGAAAACCATCCAACACAAACCCACGCAGGCGCGCATCCGGTTGTTCCAACCGCTCAGCGATCACACCGTTGATCACCGAATCAGGCACCAACTCACCACGATCCATGTAGGACTTGGCCAGCTGACCAAAGGGCGAACCCGCCGCTACCGCGGCCCGCAGCATATCTCCTGTCGAGATGTGAGGAATAGCATACCGATGTGAGACCCTCACACACTGGGTACCCTTCCCCGCCCCTTGTCGACCGACCAGCACGAGCCGGAGAGGGTGACCGGAGACCATCTTACTTCAAGAATCCCTTATAGTTACGCATGGTGAGCTGGGAGTTGATCTGTTTGACCGTCTCGAGGGCGACAATGACCGCGATCAAGATGGTCGTCCCTGCATAGGGAAACGAGGTGATATGCCAGGCGGAGAGCAGTATCGACGGGATGACCGCGATCGCGGCCAGGAACAGCGCGCCCGGCAAGGTGATACGGTTCAGAATTCGCGAAAGATACTGTTGGGTTGCTTGACCAGGACGCACCCCAGGTATATAGCCATTTTGCTTCCGAATAATCTCTGCCTGCTGATAGGGATCAAAGGCCACCGTCACATAGAAAAATGTGAAGACGATGATCAAGAGACCATAGGTGATGATGTAGAACCCGCTAGTGGCGTTCAGGAGGTGATTATTCACAAACGTACGGAAGCTATCAACGGGAATGACGTTGGAGAGCAGCACTGGGAAGTAAAGGATCGACGAAGCAAAGATGATCGGTATGACTCCCGCTTGATTAACCTTCAACGGAATATACGAGTTCCCACCCTCATACATCCTACGCCCGACGACCCTTCGTGCGAAAACGACCGGGATACGGCGCTGTCCCTGTTCGACAAAGACGATCGCAACCAGGAGCAAGAGCACCACAATCACGATGATCGTGAACTTAAAAGCTCCAGCCTGATCGAAGATGAGCCGCCCTCCTGAGGGAATGATGCTGACGACGTTCGCGAAGATGAGGATCGACATGCCCTGGCCAACCCCACGTTCGGTGATCGACTCCGCCATCCACATCACCAGTGCAGTACCAGCAGTAAGGGTGAGCACAATGAAGAGCACTCTCGGAATAGTGAAATCGGGGATGAGATCAAGCGACTTCTGGTTGCCCAGGATGACCCCGAGCCCGCTATGGAAGACGAAGGCCAATCCTGTCGCCTGCAAGACGGCGAGTCCAATCGTGAGATAACGCGTCGTCTGGGTGATCTTGCGCTCACCCGCAGAGCCCTGATCGCGCCACTCCGTCAGCTTGGGGATCACCCCAGTGAGCAACTGAATGATGATCGATGATGTGATATAGGGCATGATCCCGAGGCCAAAAAGGGCTGCCCTTGAGAGGGCACCACCGGAGAACAGGTCAAGAAACCCAAAGATGCCCGCACCCCGTGACTGCGTCACCAGCTCATGGATCGCCGAGTAACTCACCCCGGGGACCGGAATGTTGGACCCCAACTGGTAGATACCCACCATGAGAAGCGTGAAAAGGACCTTATTCCTAAGGTCCTTCACACGAAAAATATTAACAAAGTTCTGCAGCATCAGCTTACTAATCGCTCCTGGCTCACTACCGATTCATCAAGGCGTTGCCCAACGAAGGGCGACGACCTGACTTATAGGGCAACGGTATCTCCGTGACGGATCCACCAGCTGATTCTATCAGCTCGCGAGCGGTCTTCGAGAATCCATGCGCCGAGACCGCAAGGGGAGCACTCATCGCGCCACGCGCGCATACCTTGACTAGCGCACCCTTGCGGATCACCCCCGCTGCCTCAAGGGCCTCCGGCGAAATCGTCGTCACTCCCCGTTCGGAGAGGACGGTCAACTGATCCAAATTGACAACGGTGTAAGAGACACGGAAAGGATTATCGAAGCCGCGCAGCTTCGGGATGCGCTGAGTCAGGGGGAGCTGACCACCCTCGAAGCCCACAGGAATCGTATCGCGCGCCCCCTGTCCCTTGGTTCCACGGCCAGCCGTCTTGCCACCCTTACCACCGATGCCGCGCCCAACGCGGCGCTTGCGGGTCTTAGCACCCGCGTTCGGGGCCAACTCATGCAGATAAATCATTGAATCTCCTCGACCACTACCAGGTGACGTACATTACGCAGCATACCGCGAATCTCGGGACGGTCCGGGAGCACATGCTCTCTCCCAATACGACCGAGTCCAAGCGCACGCAGCGTTCCCTTATGAATCGGCTTGGAGCCGATCAAGGAGCGGACTTGACGCACCCGTAGTTGCTTTTCACTCGTTACCTTAGCCATGTGACGCCTCCTGTTGACGCTTGCGCTCCTCATACGAAGCGAGCATGCCCTTTGGAGCGATCTGATCCGGGTACTTCCCGCGAGCCCTCGCCACCTGATCGGGACTCAGTAGGTGGGCCAGGCCATCCATCGTGGCGTGAGCGACGTTGATGCCATTGGAGGAACCGAGCGACTTCGCAAGCACATCGGTGATCCCGGCCATCTCTAGAATCTGGCGTGCCGCCCCACCGGCAATAACACCGGTACCCGGAGCCGCTGGCTTGAGAAGAACCCGTCCAGCGCCGGCCCTCCCGATGATCGGATGAGGAATCGTAGTCCCAGCTAGAGGAACCGAAATCAGCTTACGACGTGCCTCCTCCGTACCCTTTTGTACGGCGATGCTCGCCTCTTTAGCCTTCCCATAACCGATGCCAACCCGTCCATTGCCATCACCCACGACCATTAACGCCGTGAATGAGAAGCGACGACCGCCTTTGACAACCTTCGATACTCGATTGACCTTGATGGTGCGATCTTCATACTGGCTTTCAGCCATCTAAAACTCCAGTCCCGCCTCGCGTGCGGCATCCGCAAGCGCAGCAACCCGACCGTGATACTGAAAACCACCACGATCAAAAACAACCTGTGTGACCCCGTGCGCGACTGCTCGCTCGGCGATGACCTTACCGACCTTGATCGCCGCTTCGCAGTTGCCGGTCGAGCTACCCGCAAAATCGGCCTCAAGCGTCGACGCAGCAACGAGCGTCACCCCTTGGCTATCGTCGATCAACTGTGCAAACATGTGCTTATTGGAACGATACACGGCCAACCGTGGTCGTTCCGGCGAACCGACTACCTTACGACGTACCCGTTGATGACGCCGCTTCTGCCGACTGTGGGATTGGCTAATTGACATCGTTACCTACTTCCCAGCCTTTCCAACTTTGCGTACAACCTTCTCACCCTCATAGCGCACACCTTTGCCCTTATAGGGCTCAGGTTTGCGAATCTTCCGAATGTTCGCAGCGACTTGTCCGACCAGCTCCTTGTCAACGCCCTGCACCACCAAACGTGTCGGAGTAGGCGCCTCAAAGCCGATACCCTCAGGAGCCTTCACGATGACCGGATGAGAAAATCCGAGCGCCAGTTCAACCTCAGCGGGCGAGCGCAACTGCGCACGGTACCCGACGCCAACGATCTCGAGCTGCTTACGGTACCCCTCACTCACACCAACCACCATATTGTTGACCAGCGTCCGTGATAACCCATGCATAGCCCGTGCCTGTCGCGAGTCATCAACTCGTCCTACGTTCACCGTACGCTCATCGAGTGCAACGGTGACCATCGGCGGCATCTCGCGCTCTAACGTCCCCTTCGGTCCGTCAACCTTGACCTTCGTACCCTCAACAGTGATCGTCACTCCATCAGGAAGAACGATAGGTTGCTTGCCTATTCGTGACACTCTTTAACTCCTCTACCAGACATGACAGATGACTTCACCACCGACACCAGCCTTGCGGGCGTCGCGATCCGTCATCAATCCGTGCGAGGTGGACAACACCGCCACACCCATACCACCAAAAACTCGCTGGATCGAAGCGGCCTGCGTATAGACACGAAGGCCAGGCTTGGAGACACGGGTGATACCATTGATAGCACTATCGCGTCGCCGTGACCCTACATAGCGCAGCTGGATCTCAAGCACGGTTCCTGGGCCAGTCGCTGCTGGCGCAACGGCGAAGGAGTCGATGTAACCCTCTTCCTGAAGGATGCGTGCCAACTCCGTCTTGATCTTCGAACCGGGCATACGTACTACCTCATGTCGGACCCGCGTCGCATTACGAATTCGAGTCAACATATCAGCGATTGGATCAGTCATACTCATGGCTAACCTCCTACCAACTGGCCTTCGTCACGCCAGGGATCTCCCCCAGATGTGCCATCTCTCTGAGACAGATCCTGCAGAGCCCAAACTTCCGATAGACCGCATGCGGACGTCCGCACCGTTGGCAGCGCGTGTAGGCACGAACTCGATACTTGGGACGACGATTGGACTTTGCAATCAACGCTTTGGTTGCCATTTACAAACCTTCCTTCCGGAATGGGAAGCCAAAAGCAAGAAGCAAGGCTTTGCCCTGTGCATCAGACTCCGCTGTCGTGACAATAGTGATATCCATGCCACGAGTGGCATCAATCTTGTCGTAATCGATCTCTGGGAAAATCAGTTGTTCATTAACCCCGAAGGAGTAGTTCCCATGACCATCGAAGGAACGTGGGTTCAGCCCTCGGAAGTCGCGGATCCTCGGGATCGCTATGGCGACTAACCGGTCGAAGAACTCCCACATCCGGTCACCCCGCAGCGTCACCATCGCACCGATGGGCATACCTTCGCGTAGCTTGAAGGCGGCAATCGACTTACGGGCACGACGCGTTGCCGGCTTCTGTCCGGTAATCGTCTCGAGGTCACGGATGGCCCCTTCAAGAAGCGACTGCTGCTGTGTGGCCCGACCGACACCCATGTTCACGACAATCTTATCGAGTGTAGGGACCTGGTGGACGTTCGCAACGCCCAAGGCCTCGAACAGCTGCGCTCGTATCTCCTGATCATATCGGACCTTGAGTCGAGGTCGCGGTGTTACGGTAGTCGTCATAGTGCCGTCCTGCACTTCCTGCATACGCGAAAACGCTTGCCAAACTCATCAACATCCATACTGATACGGGTCGGACCACACGATGAACAGATCACCGCCACATTCGAGGCATCGATCGGCAAGGACTTTTCGATGATGCCACCCGGAGTCGTAGCATCACGAGCTTTGGTGTGCCGTTGCACCACGTGAACCCCTTCGACTAGCACCTTACGTTCCTGGGGAAACGCCTTCAAAATCTGACCCTCAGAGCCGCGGTCTTTACCGGAGAGCACGCGCACCCTATCTCCACTCTTCAATCGCATTACAACACCTCCGGTGCCAACGAAACGATACGCATGAAACGCTTATCACGGAGCTCTCGACCGACTGGGCCGAAGATACGGGTACCCCGAGGCTGCATCTGATCGTTGATCAACACCGCCGCATTGTCATCGAATCGAATGTAACTTCCATCAGCGCGGCGGGACTCCTTACGGGTGCGGACCACCACACATTTGACAACATCCCCACGCTTGACACCTGCTCCTGGCAATGCATCCTTCACCGTGGCGATGAACACATCACCGATACCCGCATACCGACGCCGGCTACCGCCGAGGACTCGGATACACAGCACCTCTCGAGCACCGGAATTATCCGCCACTCGTAGACGACTCTCCTGCTGGATCATCTTGCACGCTCCACTACTCGGACCAACCTCCACCGCTTTAGCTTCGACAGAGGCCGGGTCTCTTCGATCTCGACGGTATCACCCACATGGGCATCATTATTCACATCATGCGCATACAACCGCTTGGTCTTGGAGATCGTACGCATGTAGCGAGGGTGGCGTACCCGCTGGTTCACGAGTACGACAATGGTCTGATCCATCGCCTCTGAAGCCACGACGCCCTCACGGACCTTACGCTGCGGACGCTCTTCGTGCGACTCGCTCATCACTTTCCTCCTCGGGCGACAATCCGCCGCTCACTCAAAACGGTCTCGATACGCGCGAGTTCCTTGCGCAGTGCACCGAGCTTTGCGGTATCGGTACCCTGTGCAGACGCGATCGCAAAGCGATGCCGGAAGAGTTCTTCTTTCGTTTCGTTCAACTTACTCAACAACTCGTCATCGAGCATTTCTCGGTACTCAATCGCCTTTGTCATCGCGTTCCACCAATCGACTCCACGCCTTCTTTGATAATAAAGCGCGCCTTGATCGGGAGCTTTTGAATCGCCCGTTCCATGGCCTCGCGACCGAGTTCCTCACTCACTCCATCGAGCTCGAAAAGAATCTTGCCAGGACGAACGACTGCTACCCAAAACTCTGGATTACCCTTGCCCGATCCCATACGCGTTTCTGCTGGCTTCTTCGTAACCGGCTTATCCGGGAAGACGCGAATCCAGACCTTTCCACCACGGCGAACGTGCCGGGTCATCGCAACACGAGCCGCCTCAATCTGACGAGCCGTGATCCAGCCAGGCTCAAGCGCCTGAATACCATAGCGTCCAAAGCTGACCTCGGTTCCACCTTTGGCTTTGCCGGTGAGTCGACCGCGATGGGTCTTGCGGTGTTTAACCTTGCGGGGCATCAACATCGACTAATCCACCTCCTTCTTGAAATGCGGAGCCTCGTGCCCCTCATCCTTGGTGCGGCGCTCGATGTCTTCCTCCTCGGCCAGGAGTCGCTCAAGCTCCTCTGGCACAACTGGCTCCTCCAACAACGCCGTCGGAGCAGCGACGACCTCCTCAACGACCGCCTCTTCGGCGACACGTCGTCGTCCCCCACCCGCCGTGATAATCCGTCGCGGGCGATCGGGAAGACTCGGGCGAGCAGCAGTCGCCACCGCGACCTGATAGGGAACGATGTCCCCACGGTAGATCCAGACCTTTACACCGACCGTACCGGAGTTGGTGTGTGCTTCTCGGAGGCCATAGTCGATATCGGCTCGCAAGGTGTGGCGAGGGACCCGGCCTTCGCGGTGGGTCTCTCTGCGAGCCATCTCAGAACCACCGAGACGACCCGAACATTGGATCGTTACACCCTTGCCGCCTTCTTTCATCACGATCTGAATCGACCGTTTCATCGCCCGGCGGAAACTCACTCGACGGGATATCTGGTCCGCGATGCTCTGTGCGACGAGCGTCGCATCGAGCTCAGGGTTACGTACCTCCTCGACATTGAGCTGTACTCGCGGGTAGCTCGTCAACTTCTCGAGCGCCTTGCGGAGCCGATCGACCTCGGAACCCTTCTTGCCGATCACGATACCAGGCCGAGCCGTGTGGATATCGACCTTTAGCCGGTCGCGCGTGCGTTCAATATCGATCCGAGAGACCGCAGCCGTCGCGAGCTCACGCTGTAGCCACGACCGGATCTTGTAATCCTCGATGACCCACTTCTGATAGTCCTTGTCGGCGTACCAACGCGACTTCCAATCAGTGGTGACGCCCAGACGAAACCCATAGGGGTGTATCTTTTGACCCATTACGAGTCCTCCTGTCCTACTGCTGGCGTCTCATCATCGCCGGCCACTGCCTCAGCATCAACCACTTCGTCCGACTTCGATTCGTCGGCCGGATTGCCCGCGCTCGCTTCGTCCGCACTCGCCTCGACGACCACTTCCTCTGCACTCGCCTCGACGACCACTTCCTCTGCGCTGTCATCGGTCGCAACCGCTTCGTCCACCCCAGCAGGCTCTGCTGTGTCTTCGAGGACCGAGTCCTCAACGATCTCCACGCTCGGGTCGGAGATCAATCCTTCTTCAACCTCGCTGGTGCCGGCATCAACCGCCTTCGGAGTCCTGGGACTCGCCTCGGTGGGGGTGTTCGTCCCCCGCGAGGAGGCGACTCGTTGAGCACGACGAGCCGTCTGCCGTCCAGAGTTCTTTGCTGCCTCGACTCGTCGCATCGACAGCGGCATCTCTTCTACCACGATCGTGATGTGGCAGCTTCGCTTGCGGACCCGCGTAGCTCGACCTCGCGCACGAGGACGAAACCGTTTGATGGTCGGACCCTCATCAGCGAAGGCTGCCGCAACGAATACCTCATCGGCACCCAGACCGTAACGCACCGTCGCATTCGCGACAGCAGATGCCAGCAACTTGCCAACGACTTCGCTCGCCTCTCGATTGACCAAGGACAGGGCACGAATAGCTTCTACGGCTGACTTGCCGCGAATGAGATCGAGAACCTGACGAGCCTTCGTAGGACTCATCCGAAAATACCGAAGCACTGCGCGTGCTTGATTCGCCTCCAACGTCTCGGCCACTATCGTCTCCTCGCCGTCTTCTCTTGGCCGGCGTGATACCGGAATGTCCGCGTCGGTGCGAACTCACCCAGTTTGTGTCCCACCATTGACTCAGTGACATAGACCGGAACGTGCTTACGCCCGTCATGGACCGCAATGGTATGCCCAACCATGTCAGGTATAATCGTCGATCGACGCGACCACGTCTTGATCACGCGCTTCTCGTTCTTCTCGTTGAGATCATCTACCTTCTTCAAGAGATGATCATCGACGAAGGGACCCTTCTTTAAACTTCTTGGCATCTACTATCTCCTGGCTCCGCGACCGCGACGTCGTCGAATAATTAACTGATCCGAATCTCGATGCGCCCGACGGGTACGACCTTCTGGCTTACCCCAAGGAGAGACCGGATGTCGACCACCTGAAGTCTTCCCTTCACCACCACCAAGCGGGTGGTCAACGGGGTTCATCGCTACGCCGCGCGTCTGTGGCCGAATACCCTTCCAACGATTACGGCCCGCCTTGCCGATCGAGAGCAACTCGAACTCGGCGTTGCCGACCTCACCGATGGTGGCACGGGCATCAGCCGGTACTCGCCGCATCTCAGTGGACGGAAGCCGCAGGGTTGCATAGACTTCATCTCGTCCTACCAGCTGCACACTCATGCCAGCACTGCGCGCAATTTTGCCGCCCTGTCCAGGACGGAGCTCAACGTTGTGCACCACCGACCCGACCGGGATGGCCCGCAACGGGAGCGCGTTGCCAACAGTGATATCCGCACCGACCCCTGATTGGACCTTGTCACCAACCTTGAGTCCACGAGGGGCGAGGATATATCGCTTCTCCCCGTCGTGATAGTGCAACAAGGCGATACGAGCGTTGCGGTTCGGGTCGTACTCAATCGCAGCAACCGTCGCTGGCACGCCGTCCTTGGTCCGCTTGAAGTCAATCAATCGATACTGCTGCTTGTGACCGCCACCCCGGTGTCGAGCGGTCTTACGACCCTTGGCGTTACGCCCGCCCGTGCTTGCCTTCGGCTGCAAGAGGGACTTCTCTGGGGCCTTCTTCGTGATCTCATCAAACGTCGAGACGGACTGAAATCGCCGTCCCGCGCTCGTTGGTTTACGCCTGCGAATCGCCATGACTACCTACCTCTGCAACAACTCGATAGCAAAACCCTCGCGAAGTGTCACGTAGGCGATTTTGGTATCGGGACGAAAACTAACCTTGCCGGTGCGACGGTTCCGCGTCGACTTACCCTTTCGATTCAGGGTGTTGACTTTCGCAACCTTGACCTCGAAGAGCTTCTCAACTGCCTTGCGGACATCGATCTTGGTCGCATCCGTATCTACCTCAAAGGTGTACACACCGGTATCCATTAGCTGGTAGCTCTTTTCAGAGACCAACGGCCGCCGCAACACCTGATAACGATCCCCAGCGTGCATTACTCACTCTCCTTGTCACCAAGACGTTCAACGATCCCCGCCAAACCCGCCTCAGTGAACAACACCACATCGCTCGTGAGAACCGTGCGTGTCAGGAGGGAGGATGGCGTAGCAATCATGAGATCCGGCAGATTGCGGAAACTGCGGACGATACCGTCCTCGTTCGGCAATGCGACCAGCGATACATTCTTTCCTGCCAGACCGGCACCCTCTACGATCGCCACGGCGCCTTTGGTCGAGGGAACCGGTACGGCTCCTCGCAACACATAGATCGCCGCACCGCGAGCCCGGTCGGAGAGGGCCTGCTTCAGTGCGGCCCGCACCATCTTCTTGGGTGTCGCCTGCGCATAGCTACGTGGACGGGGCCCATGAACAATACCACCACCGGTGAACTGCGGTGCCCGAGTCGAACCCTGCCTCGCGTTGCCTGTACCCTTCTGTCGGAAGGGCTTTGCTCCACCGCCAGAGACCTCGGCCCGGGTCTTCGTCGAATGGGTGCCCCGCCGACGATTTGCCTCCTCGGCTACGACGACCTGGTGCAGCAAACCGATGTTGGTCGGAATATCAAAAATCTCATCAGCGAGCTCTACCTCGCCCTCGATGGCTCCGGTGATGCTGACGACTCGTGCCTGCAACGTCATGGTCGCTTCCCACCTTTCACCGTATCGCGAATCACAACCATCGCCCCTCGCGGACCGGGGACCGCACCTTTGATGAGGAGCAATTGCCGATCCGGCTCGGACCGCACGACCTCGAGATTCAAAATCGTCGTGCGCTCACTACCGTACTGTCCAGCCATGCGGGTACCTTTAAAGACCCGCGCTGGCGTCGCACAAGCCCCAATCGAGCCTGGGGCACGATGCTTTTTGTGGTTACCATGGCTAGCTCCCTGGCCCTTAAAGTTATGCCGCTTCATACCACCCGAGAACCCATGTCCCCGGCTGGTGCCGATCACGTCGACATGATCACCTGAGCTGATCGCAGAGGCATCGATCTGCGAACCGACGCTCATCCCCTCGGAACCCTCAAGTCGGAACTCCATAATTCTGCGTCCTGGCTCCACACCCCTGGAGGTGAACTGCCCGAGTACGGGTTTGGTTAAACGCGAAGGCTGAACCACACCGACCGCGACCTGTAGTGCCTCGTACCCATCGCGCTCGACCGTCTTACGACGCAGCACCCTCGCAGGAAGCACGCGAATCACGGTGACCGGGACCACGCGATCGTTATCGACCCAGATTTGGGTCATGCCGATTTTCTCGCCAACCACTGTTTTACTAGCCATGAATTCCTTCAATCTTTGCAACGGCACGTACACTCAGCAGCGCATTGGTGCCAAGGTCAGAACTGCCGGAGGGTCCCATGAAGGCACAACCGGACACAAAATGACCAACTAATACTACTCTGTCAGCACCCACGACCGGGCCTCCAACAGGGTTATTTACACGTTTTGTATTTTGATCTCGATGTCGACCCCTGCCGGGAGCTCCAGCCGCTTGAGCGCATCCACCGTCTTTGCGGAATGATCGACGATATCAAGCAACCGCTTATGGACCCGCATCTCAAAATGCTCACGGGAATCCTTGTACTTATGCGGCGAGCGAATCACCGTGTACCGATGGATATCCGTCGGCAACGGCACGGGACCGACAACCTTGCCCTGGGTACGCGTAACTGTGTCCACGATTCGACGAGTCGACGCCTCCAAAATTTCATGATCAAAACCCTTGATTCTGATTCTGATCCGCTGCTTCTCGCTCATTTTTCTCCGTCTCTGTGTCGGCACCCGGCCAACACCTCACCAAACACAGGGAATGGCCCGGAGTATACTCCGGGCCATTCACCAGTGAACTACTTAATAATCTTCACGACGCGACCAGCGCCAACGGTTCGGCCACCCTCGCGGATAGCAAATCGAAGGCCCTCATCCATCGCAATAGGCTTACCGAGTTCCACTTTGATGGTGAGATTATCACCTGGCATCGCCATCTCGGTACCCTCGGGCAGCATGATACTTCCCGTAACGTCGGTCGTCCTGAAGTAGAACTGCGGGCGATAGTGATTGAAGAACGGCTTGTGCCGTCCTCCCTCGTCTTTGGACAGAACGTAGACGTTCGCCTCGAACTCAGTGTGAGGCGTGATGCTTCCTGGCTTGCAGACCACCTGACCGCGCTCGACATCGGTTCGCTTGACACCACGGAGCAGGACACCGACGTTGTCGCCGGCCATACCCTCTCCAAGCTCTTTGTTGAACATCTCGACGCCAGTCACGACCGTCTTCTGTGTGGGGCGAAGACCAACAATCTCGACCTCCTCAGAGACCTTGACTTTGCCAGCCTCGACCTTACCCGTTACCACAGTTCCACGACCGGGAATGGTCAACACATCCTCGATCGGCATCAGGAAGGGGCGATCAAGCGGGCGCTCAGGCACGGGGATGTACTCATCGACCGCGTCCATCAGCTCGATGATCTTGTCCTGATACTCTTTGTCGCCTTCAAGCGCCTTCAACGCCGAGACACGAATAATCGGCGTATCGTCACCGGGGAACTCATATTCGTTGAGCAGTTCACGGACCTCGAGTTCAACGAGGTCCAAGAGCTCCTCGTCGTCGACCATGTCGGCCTTGTTGAGCGCCACAACGATATAGGGGACGCCAACCTGACGAGCGAGCAACACATGCTCACGCGTCTGGGGCATCGGGCCATCAGTTGCAGCCACAACCAGAATAGCGCCGTCGACCTGGGCCGCACCGGTGATCATATTCTTGATGTAGTCCGCATGCCCTGGCATGTCAACATGGGCATAGTGTCGCTTGTCCGTCTCGTACTCAACGTGCGAGATTGCGATCGTTATGCCACGGGCCTTCTCCTCTGGTGCCTTATCGATCTGATCGAAAGGCTTGAACTTTACATTGGGATTACGCTCGGACAATACCTTTGTAATCGCTGCCGTCAACGTCGTCTTACCATGGTCAATATGTCCCATGGTTCCGATGTTCAAGTGAGGCTTACTTCGCTCGAACTTCTGCTTTGCCATCTTTTCCTGCTCCGTTGCTACTCACTGCGCCCACATGGCGCAACCTTGACCCATTACAGAACTACGTAGTCTACTCGCCCCGGACCTTGCGAACGATCTCCGCCGCTATGGAATCCGGTACTTCTTGATACGCATGGAACTGCATGGTATACGTCGCCCGACCCTGCGTCCGAGAACGCACGTCGGTGGCATAACCAAACATCTCCGACAATGGGACCAGCGCGCGAATAACTTGGTTATTCCCGATCTGATCCATGCCCTCGACCCGACCACGCCGGGACGAGAGATCTCCGATGACGTCCCCCATGTAATCGTCTGGGGTCACCACCTCTACCGCCATGATCGGCTCAAGGAGGACAGGATCTGCCGCTCGAACCGCTTTCTTCACCGCCATAGAACCTGCTATACGAAACGCCATCTCTGAAGAGTCAACGTCGTGATAGGAGCCAAACACCAAAGTGACACGCAGGTCCTCGACCGGATAACCGGCCAAGATACCCGACGCAAGCGCATCTTGGATACCAGCATCGACCGCAGGGATGTACTCCTTGGGAATGACACCACCCGTGATCTTATCAACAAACTCATAACCGCTACCGACACCCAGTGGCTCGACATTGATCACCACGTGTCCATACTGCCCACGGCCACCCGTCTGGCGTATGTAGCGCTCCTCGATGCGCTCAACCGGCTTGCGAATGGTCTCGCGGTACGCCACCTGCGGCTTGCCCACATTCGCATCGACCCTGAACTCCCGCAACATACGGTCGACCAACACCTCGAGGTGGAGCTCGCCCATGCCCGAGATCACCGTTTGACCGGTCTCCTGATCTGAGCGGACGCGAAACGTCGGATCCTCCTCAGAGAGCGCAAACAACGCTCGACCCATCTTCTCCTGATCTGCCTTCGTCTTTGGTTCAACGGCGACGTGGATCACTGGGTCTGGGAAGTCAAGACTCTCAAGGATAATCGGCTTGGACGGGTCGCACAGGGTATCGCCAGTCGTAGTATTCTTGAAGCCGACTGCCGCCACAATATCACCAGCAGCGACAGAATCAATATCCTCGCGATGGTTAGCATGCATTAAAAGGATCCGCCCCAAGCGCTCCTTTTTATCCTTGGTCGAATTCAGCACGGTGGCGCCCTTGTCAAGCGTGCCGGAGTAGACCCGAAAGTAGGTCAACTTCCCAACGAAAGGGTCGGTCATGATCTTGAAAGCCAGCGCAGAGAACGGGGCTTCGTCCGTCGGCTCACGCTCGATCGTCTCCGCTCCCGAGAGCGAGGTGCCGACAGCTGGTTTGATATCCACCGGCGATGGCAGATAGTCGACAACCGCATCCAGCAGTGGCTGCACTCCCTTGTTTTTGAAGGCCGAACCACACAACACCGGCACCAACGAGTTCGCGATCGTCGCCTTACGGATCGCACCCTGAAGAAACTCAGCGGAGATCTCCTGATCACCGATGTAAAGCTCCATCAGATCATCATCGAAGTTACTGAGCACGTCGATCAACTCTCGATGAGCATCCTCTGCGGCACTCTGGAGATGAGCGGGAATCACTTCGGTATGAAACTTATCTCCCATCCCTTCATCCCAAATGATCGCCTCCATGCGGAGAAGGTCGATCACTCCGAGAAAATCGCTCTCCGATCCAATGGGCAGTTGGATAACGAGAGGGTTCGCGTCCAAACGATCTTTAATCATCTCGACACAACGCTCGAAATTTGCGCCAACCCGGTCCATCTTGTTGACAAAGCAGATGCGCGGAACAAGATACTTGTTGCCTTGGCGCCAGACTGTCTCTGTCTGAGGCTCCACACCGGCGACTGCATCGAAGACCGCAACTGCGCCGTCAAGCACCCGAAGTGAGCGCTCCACTTCAACAGTGAAGTCAACGTGGCCCGGGGTATCGATGATGTTGATGCGGTGATCCTTCCAGAACGCCGTCGTGGCCGCAGAGGTAATGGTGATGCCGCGCTCCTGTTCTTGGGGCATCCAGTCCATCGTGGCCGCACCTTCGTGCACTTCGCCGATCTTATAATTCTTGCCGGTGTAGTAGAGAATCCGCTCCGTCGTCGTCGTCTTACCCGCATCGATATGCGCCATAATTCCGATATTGCGGATACGGTCGAGAGGAATCTCGCGCTTCGTGACCATTTACTCCTTCTCCTCTGCGTGGCTAGCCACTAACACTCCTTGGGCCCCCTGCTCATACCTTCTTACTCTCATCCAAACCACGTCTGCTCATCCCCCCGCACGTCCATGGAGACCAGTCTCCTCAGCTCACGGCCGACACGGCCTTTGTGCCGCTAGGAGACCACTTCCTCCTACCGCCAAGCGAACTCCCCTTTAAAGGCAGCGACCATTGTCGCAGCCAAACGAGACCGACCCCACTCGCCCATCGCCGACACCTACAAAAGGCACCGCAACAAGCCAACAGAACCCGTGGACCGCGGAGCTTACGCCGTGCCTACCAGCGGTAGTGCATGAAGGCGCGGTTGGACTCCGCCATCTTATGGGTATCATCGCGACGTTTCACCGATGCACCGACACCATTCGAGGCATCAAGTACCTCATTTGCCAAACGCTCAACCATCGTCTTTTCGCGGCGACCCTTGGCATTGGTGACGATCCAACGGATCGCTACCGAATTTGCTCGCCTTGGCTTGACCAGCACTGGGACCTGATAGGTGGTACCGCCCACTCGCCGAGAACGTACCTCGGTATCGGGCCGCGTATTATCGACCGCACGCTTGAGCACCGCTACTGGATCACTGCCAACCTTCTCTGCGATGGTGTCAAGTGCACGATAGACAATATGCTCTGCAACTGACTTCTTGCCGCTCACCAACACTTTGTTCACGAATTGAGCGACAAGCACTGAATGGTAGACCGGGTCTGAGGCGATATATCGCGGTTGGATTGGGCCCTTTCTGGGCATAGCTCTACTTCTCCCTCTTCGCACCGTATCGGCTACGGGCTTGCTTACGATTCTTCACACCAGCTGAGTCCAACGAGCCGCGAACGATCTTGTAACGGACTCCGGGGAGGTCCTTGACTCGGCCACCTCGCACGAGCACGATAGAGTGCTCCTGAAGATTGTGACCAATCCCAGGTATATACGCCGTGACCTCGACTCCGGAGGTCAGGCGCACTCTCGCAACCTTACGCAATGCCGAGTTCGGCTTCTTCGGAGTGGCCGTATAGACGCGGGTACAGACCCCACGACGCTGCGGGGAACCCTTCAGTGCCGGCGTTTTGGTCTTCGTCCGCTTGGACTCGCGACCCTTTCTAACTAACTGTGAAATCGTAGGCAAGACGTTCCTCTCGTCAAATACATTCTGGTATAGCCATCACGCAGAGCAGCCCAGAGCCGCTCTTGGCCCAATCGGACAGTCTAACGCACACACGCAAGGATCTAGCCCTCTTCAATGAGATCCTCAGGACCAGACTCGTTCTCCTCCTCCGAGCTCCAAAATGACAGCTTGCGATGGAATGGTGCCTTGACCTCAACCGACCGATAATCTCGAACACCCGAGCCAGCCGGAATCAGTTTCCCGAGAATAATATTCTCCTTCAGTCCAAGCAACGGATCCGACTTACCCTCGATGGCAGCCTCTGTCAGCACTCGAGTCGTCTCCTGGAAGGAGGCGGCACTCAGCCACGATTCCGTCGCGAGCGATGCTTTGGTGATCCCCATCAGTTCAGGTCGACCTTCGGCTGGCCGTGCCCCTTCGGCAAACAGTGCCCGATTGACCTCAGCATACTGCTGCGACTCTACGCGTTCTCCTGGGAGAAACTGCGAGTCACCCGGTTCGGCAACCAGTACCCGTCGGAGCATCTGCCGGACGATCAGTTCGATGTGCTTATCGTGAATCGGCACGCCTTGATCCCGATAGACCTTCTGTACCTCTTCAACCAGATACTGTTGAGTCTCCCGGATACCCTTGATCTCAAGAACCTGCTTTGGATCCTTGGGACCTTCGACGAGCGGATCACCGGCTGCTACCTCTTGGCCTTCCTGCACGTTAAGGTGCACTCGTGTCGGCAGCAGATAGGTCTCTTCGGTGCCATCATCATGGACCACCGTGACGCGCTGACCGTTCTCCTCATCTACCAGATGAACAATCCCCGCACCATGGGCGAGGATAGCCGCACCTCGAGGAGTACGAGCCTCAAAGAGCTCAACGACGCGCGGGAGTCCATGGGTGATGTCCGAACCTGCAATACCTCCTTGGTGGAAGGTACGCATCGTCAACTGTGTCCCCGGCTCTCCGATCGATTGTGCGGCAACCACTCCGACGGCCTCACCCAATTCGATCAGGCCAACTCCACCGAGCGACTTGCCATAGCACATCGCGCAGACCCCATGAGAGGTCTCGCACGTCAAGGCCGATCGCACCCGAATCTGTTGCACCTCAGGATCCTCGGTGATCGCGGCGACCAAGGCGTCGGTGAGCAGAGTTCCGCGCCCTATCTCACTTCCGTCATTAAGATGCACCGAGTCGGCAAGTACACGACCGAAGGCACGCGTCTCAACGTAAAAACGCTTACCCGCCTCGTCAGGTCGGATATCCTCCAACCAGATCCCGCGAGTCGTCTCACAATCGATCTCCCGAACAATCATCTCCTGAGCGACGTCCACCAAACGTCGAGTCAGGTAGCCCGAGTCCGCGGTCCGTAGGGCGGTATCAGCAAGCCCCTTACGAGCACCATGGGTGGAGAGGAAGTACTCGAGGACCTGCAGCCCTTCACGGAAGGAGGACTTAATCGGCCGGGGAATCATCTCACCCCGTGGATTCGCCACCAACCCCTTGATCCCCGAGATCTGCCGAATCTGCTGTGGGTTACCACGAGCCCCCGATTCGATCATCATTCCCAGCGGGTTCATGATGTCAGCAGCGAGCATCTCATCGATCGCACGGCCGATCTCCGCCGTCGCCGAGGTCCAGATCTCAATCTCCTTCTGCTTGCGCTCATCGTCAGTGATGATGCCACGCTTGAACTGCGCCTCTGCCTTCTCGGCCTCGCGTTCGTAGCGGTTGAGAATCTCCGCCTTCGCCACGGGGGTCTTGACGTCATCGATAGAGATCGTCAAACCGGACTGCGTCGCGTACCGGAAACCGAGATCCTTGATGGCATCCAGCGTCACCTGCACCGTAATGCGAGAATAGCGATTGGCGACCTCTTCGACGATGGCACTGATCGGGAGATTCTTCTTGCCAATAATCTCATTGACATAGCGAAAATCCTCCGGGAGCGCCTCGTTAAAGATCACCCGACCCGCGGTGGTCCTCAGCTCCGTGACCTCACCATCGACCCCGAGCTGGCGTAGACGAATCGGGGCATGCAGCCCCAGCTCGTTGGCATCGAGTGCTCGACGTACCTCATAGTTATGTCGAAAGACCTTACCGGCACCGATCTCATCCTCACGGATAATGGTGAGATAGAACAACCCAAAGACCATGTCCAAGCTTGGCACGGTGATCGGGCGACCTGTGGCCGGTGAGATGATGTTGCTCGCTGAGAGCATCAGCACCCTCGCCTCCGCCTGCGCCTCTGGCGACAGCGGCAGGTGAACCGCCATCTGATCACCGTCGAAGTCGGCATTGAAAGCGGTCGTCACCAGTGGATGGATCTGAATGGCTTTGCCTTCCACCAGCACCGGCTCGAAAGCCTGGATACCCAGTCGGTGAAGTGTCGGTGCACGGTTCAAAAGGACCGGATGCTCCCGAATCACACCATCGAGAACCTC
The DNA here is from genome assembly GCA_021819725.1 of Actinomycetes bacterium. Next base: position 13,610 of record JAKAQR010000019.1, on the reverse strand, counting down.
CCACACCTGGGGGCGCCGACGTTCTACCATGCGCTTGGCGGATTTGATATTTTGTGCAAACTCCATCTCTACCAGCCTTCGCATGACGAATGGCTTGAAGAGTTCGAGTGCCATCAACTTCGGAAGCCCGCACTGATGGAGTTTCAGCGTCGGACCACCGACAATGACCGAGCGACCCGAGTAATCGACCCGCTTCCCAAGAAGATTCTGTCGAAAACGTCCTTGCTTGCCCTTCAACATATCGGAGAGGCTCTTCAGCGGCCGGTTACCAGGCCCGACAACCGGGCGGCCGCGCCGTCCGTTGTCGAAGAGTGCGTCGACCGCCTCCTGCAACATACGCTTCTCATTGTTGACGATGATCTCCGGCGCGCCAAGGTCGAGCAGGCGCTTGAGTCGATTGTTCCGGTTGATCACCCGACGATAGAGATCATTCAGGTCCGAGGTGGCAAAACGCCCACCATCGAGCTGCACCATTGGACGCAGATCAGGCGGAATCACCGGCACCACGGAGAGAATCATCGCCATCGGATCGTTGATCCTGCGGCCATCCTCATCACGACGATTAAAAGCGGAGACGATCTTCAGACGACGAATAGCCTTTTGGCGCCGCTGAGCGGAAAGCGGACGACGTGCATCCGTTGGTTCGATCATCTCACGAAGCTTGATCTGCTCAGAGTCGAAGTCGATGCGGTTGATCAAGTCAGCGATCGCCTCGGCACCCATACCGCCATCGAAGTACTCCGAGTAGCGAGCGCGCAACTCCCTCCAAAGAATCTCATCCTCGATGATCATACGTGGATAGAGCTCCCGAAACTCGTCGAACGCACGCCGAACGAGTTCGATCGACTGATTCGCCCGCTCGCGAACCGCCTGAATCTCCTTCTCCAGCTGACGCTGGCGTGCTCGGACATCACTATCCTTGGCGCCCTCGGCCTCCATGGCTGCAAGCTGCTCCTCGAGATCCTGGAATCGATGCTCGATCTCGATATCGCGACCGTCCTCAAGACTCTTGATCTCCTCGAGCATCTCCGTCTCAAGATTAGGAAGATCCTGATGGCGGCGATCTTCATCGACTGCAGTCACAAGATTGGCGGCAAAGTAGATCACCTTCTCCAACTGCTTCGCTTTGAGCTCTTCCTTCGGTGTCGTACCCATGAGGAGATAGGCGAGCCAGGATCGCGTGCCACGAAGATACCAGATATGCACCACCGGGGCCGCAAGTTCGATATGACCCATCCGCTCGCGACGCACCTTGGCTCGTGTGACCTCCACGCCACAACGCTCACAGACGATCCCCTTAAATCGCACCCGCTTGTACTTTCCACAGGCGCATTCCCAATCCTTCGTTGGACCAAAGATACGCTCGCAGAATAGACCGTCGCGCTCCGGACGCAGGGTGCGATAGTTAATCGTCTCTGGCTTCTTGACCTCGCCACGTGACCAGTTCTTGATATCGTCAGAGGTCGCCAGTCCTATTCTTATCTGATCGAATCGGCTCAAATCAAGCATTTAAATCCCTCTCTCCTGACGTCCATCATCTTCATAATCCACATTGCGTTCTGGCCGACTGAGATTGATTCCAAGATCCTCAGAGGCAGAGTATGCATCTTCATCGAGTTCACGCAGTTGCACACGCTCTCCTGTGGGCGACAAGACATCCACATTTAAGCAGAGCGACTGCATCTCCTTGATCAGCACCTTGAAGCTCTCCGGGATGCCCGGCTCAGGGATATTCTCACCCTTGACGATGGACTCATAGACCTTCACACGTCCGACCACGTCATCAGACTTAATGGTCAACAGCTCCTGGAGCGCGTAGGCGGCGCCATAGGCCTCAAGTGCCCATACCTCCATCTCACCGAAGCGCTGACCACCGAATTGTGCCTTACCGCCGAGTGGCTGTTGAGTGATCATCGAGTAGGGTCCCGTCGACCGGGCGTGGATCTTGTCATCCACCATATGGGCAAGCTTGATCATATACACGTAGCCGACCATGACTGGGCTGTCATAGGGTTCTCCGGTACGTCCATTGAAGAGCTGCGCCTTGCCATCTTCACCGACGAGTCGGTTGCCATCGAAGGACTGTGGGTTGAGGTTCGTGAGCAACTCTTTGATCGTCGGTAACCCGCCCGCCTCTTCCGTCTCGTCCCAGTGTGCACCGTCAAAAGACGGGCTTGCGACCCACGTGTTTGGTATGGCACGTGGTCGAGTCTTGTGACTCAGCGAGGCCAGCTGCTCTGGTGCTTCGACTGGAGTCCAACCCCACTTTGCCGCGAACCCAAGATGCCCCTCGAGGACCTGACCGACGTTCATGCGCGACGGCACACCTAGCGGATTCAAAATGATATCCAACGGCGTCCCGTCAGCCATTCGAGGCATATCCTCAAGTGGAAGAATCTTCGAGATTACACCCTTGTTGCCGTGTCGCCCCGCCAACTTATCGCCTTCAGAGATCTTGCGATGCTGGGCCACATAGACCCGGACCAGCTGGTTAACACCAGGAGGCAACTCCGTAGAGTCATCACGGCTGAAGACCTTGATATCGATAACCTTCCCATACTCACCGTGCGGTACCCTGAGAGAGGTGTCGCGCACCTCGCGTGACTTCTCACCAAAGATCGCCCGCAACAGGCGTTCCTCGGGAGTGAGCTCCGTCTCACCCTTTGGGGTGACCTTGCCCACCAAAATATCCCCAGGCCCTACCTCAGCGCCGACGCGGATGATTCCTCGTTCGTCGAGATCAGCCAGCGCCTCCTCCGAAAGGTTCGGAATATCCCGAGTAATCTCCTCGGCACCGAGCTTCGTGTCGCGCGCATCCGTCTCGAACTCCTCGATATGAATCGAGCTCAAGACGTCGTCCTTTACCAGCCGTTCAGAGATGATAATGGCGTCCTCAAAGTTGTAACCTTCCCACGGCATAAAGCCAACGAGGAGATTCTTGCCCAGTCCAAGCTCACCATTCTGTGTCGCAGGACCGTCAGCCAAAAGATCCCCGGCTTGCACACGGTCTCCCTGGTCCACAAGCGGGCGCTGGTTCCAACAGGTGTTTTGGTTGGAGCGCTCAAACTTCACCAAGCGATACCGTTTGGTTCCGAGGGGGACCCCATTGCCGTCGGTCTGACCCTTGTCGTAGTCGACGACGATCGAATCGCCCGTCACCTCAGTCACTACACCAGCGCCTTTCGCGACCAACACATCGCCCGCATCGAGCCCCGCACGAGCCTCGACCCCGGTACCCACGAAGGGTGCCTCCGGGATCATCAGCGGAACCGCTTGCTTTTGCATGTTGGCACCCATGAGTGCGCGATTGGCGTCATCGTGCTCGACAAAGGGAATCAGGGACGTGGAGACTGAGACCACCTGCGAGGTGGAGACATCCATGAGATGCACCTCGTCCGGCGTCGCCAACTCTACCTCGGAGGTCGAACCGTAGGAGACCTCATTGACGCCGACCTTCACAACCGCACCTTGCGGTCCACGACGGACCAGCACCTTGGGCTCGATGAATCGTCCATCAGCATCGAGACGAGCGTTCGCCTGAGCGATGATGAACTCCTCCTCCTCATCAGCAGTGAGGTAGACGATGTCATCGGTCACACGACCCTCGACCACCTTGCGGTACGGAGTCTCGATAAAACCGAAGCGATTCAACCGTGCATAACTCGCCAAAGCACCGATCAGACCGATGTTCGGCCCCTCTGGTGTCTCGATCGGGCACATGCGACCGTAGTGGGACGAGTGCACGTCGCGCACCTCAAAGCCAGCACGCTCCCGCGAGAGACCGCCAGGTCCGAGCGCAGAGAGACGTCGTTTATGCGCCAGTCCTGAGAGCGGATTGTTCTGGTCCATGAACTGAGACAGCTGGCTGGTGGAGAAGAACTCCTTCACCGCAGCTACGACTGGACGAATATTGATCAAGCTCTGTGGCGTGATCGCCTCCACATCCTGGGTGGTCATCCGCTCGCGGACAAGACGCTCAAGACGTGAAAGGCCGATCTTGAGCTGATTTTGAATCAGCTCACCGACGCTACGGACCCGCCGATTCGAGAAGTGATCCTGGTCGTCGTAGCGATACCCCAGTTCACCACTGGCTAGGTGCAACATGTACGAAGCCGTCGCGACCACTTCCGCTCGCGAGAGCACTCCTGGAGTCTCATGTTCTGTGTCGAGAGGATGACCAAGGATATCCTCAAGACGAGCGATCTCCGGTTTGAGTCGCTTGTCGATCTTGTAACGTCCCACACGCGTGAGATCGTAACGTCGTGCCTGAAAGAACGCCCCCTCGAGGTACATACGCGCAGCATCCGCATTGGGCGGCTCACCCGGGCGCACTCGTTTGAAGACCTCAAGTAGCGCCTCGTCTTCGGTCTGGGACTGATCCTCCTTCTCCCACTGTGGAATCAAGAAATCAAAGTGTTGCACGAGCTTTTGCAGATCAGCAGGATCCGAAAACCCAACCGCCCGCAACAAAGTGAAGAGGCTCAGCCGTCGTTTACGAGCGACCCGTGCCCCTGCCTGGATATCACGGCCAGGCCGTGCCTCAACATCAAACTCCAACCACTCGCCCCGATAGGGGTTGATGGTGGCTGTAACGATGGTGCGTTGATCACGTCCCGGTTGAAAGAGCACTCCAGGTGAGCGCACCAACTGTGACACGATGACACGCTCCGTGCCGTTGATCACAAAAGTACCCCGATCGGTCATCAGAGGAAAGTCGCCCATGAAGACGATCTGTTCCTTGATCTCGTAGGTGCTCTTGTTGGAGAACTTCGCTCGCACAAAAATCGGCGCTGCGTAGTTCATATCCTTCTCTTTACACTCCTCCACCGAGTACTTCGGGAAGGGTGCCAAGTCGGGATCGTTGGGATCGTACTCGAGCTCGAGCGATAGCTGACCCCCATAGTCCTCGATCGGCGAGATATCATGGAACGCCTCAGCGAGACCCTCCTCAAGAAACCAACGGAAGGAATCTGTCTGAATAGCGATAAGATCAGGTAACGGAAGTACCTGGGGGAGTTTCGCAAACGAGAAACGTTGGGGTGAGCGGTTAAGCAAGGTCAAGTACTACTCCTTAGACGAGATCCGAAAACACAAAAAAACTCATGCAAGCGACAAGGTCGCTCAGATGAGTTTTTCAAGAGCTCAGTGGTGGGCAAGACACTACAACATATAGCATAGATGGAAGAAGTACGCGATGTGTCGTTTGTCCCCGAAAAGACGGGCACAAACGACACATGGACGCGCGTACGAACGTTACTTCAACTCAACAGTAGCGCCAGCGGCTTCAAGCTGCGCCTTAGCCTTTTCGGCATCCTCCTTCGAGGCCTTCTCGAGCACCGGCTTCGGTGCCGCATCGACAAGATCCTTGGCTTCCTTAAGCCCAAGATTAGTGAGCGCGCGCACTTCTTTAATCACTTGGATCTTCTTCTCCCCAGCCGCCGTCAAGATGACATCGAACTCATCCTGCTCTTCGGCGGCCGCAGCAGCATCACCAGCGCCGCCCGTGGCAGCGCCTGCAGCAGCAACAGCTACCGGAGCGGCTGCGGTGACACCGAAGCGCTCCTCAAAGGCCTTCAAAAGCTCAGAGAGCTCGATTACCGTCATCTCAGAGATCTGGTCAAGCAACGCCTGCACATCTGCCATTGGTTTCCTTTCGTGTCCTGTCGAGGACGATTACGCTAACGACTACGTCGAGCTACTTATTACGAACGTCTAGTGGGAGACCGACGAGTATGACCCCGCCGCATCCGTCACGCTAGGCGGCCTCTCGCTGATCGACCAATGCCTTCAACCCGTACGCGAAGTCACGAGGAAGCGCATTCAAAGCCGAAGCGAACGAGACCATTGGTGCAGCGATCAAGCCAGCCAGCTGCGCTAGCAACACCTCACGGCTTGGCAAGTTCGCCAAGGCGAACACAGCAGACTGATCCAGCAACTGACCGTCAAAGAGTGCCCCCTTGACGACAAGCGACTCGTTGGTGCGTGAAAACTCGCGTAGTGCCTTCGCTGTTGCAGCGGCATCGGTACCACTAAAGACCAAACCACTTGGTCCGGTGAGAAGCTCAACGAGCGCCTCACGACCTGCCTCAACGGCGGCGATCCGCACCAAGGTATTCTTGAACACCTTGTAGTCTGCTCCAACCGTGCGGAGCTGGGAGCGGAGGACCTGAAGATCGGCAACCTTTAAGCCACGGTACTCAGTAACAAAGACCACATCGTGGGCGACGAGCTTCGCTCGTACCTCTTCGACGACAGCGACTTTTGCGGGACGCGGATTCTCGACCATTTTCTCTCCTTACCACTTGTGCCTGACTCGGAGAGATCGCTTCGTCGGGCACCCATTACAGGTTTTAAGCAACAGCACCGGACCTCTTGAGCGAATCGAGGCGTCTTACACTCTAGCAGTGATCCTGACTATGCAGCCCCAACAGCGAGAAAATCTTCGTCCACGAGGCGGATCCTGTTGGGGTCGAGCCCGACTGAGGGAGTCATAGTCGCACTGACGTGCACCGAACGGAAGTAACGACCCTTTGCGGAGGCTGGCTTTGCACGAGCGAGCTCATCGATGACCGCTCTAAAGTTTTCCAGCAATGCCACGGTTGTGAAGGATACCTTACCGATTGGCACATGCACATTGCCCACCTTGTCGGTTCGAAACTCCACGCGACCCGCCTTGAACTCCGCGACGGCTTTGCCGACCTCCATCGTCACCGTACCGGTTCGCGGGTTCGGCATGAGACCTCGCGGACCCAGGACCCTACCCAAGCGACCCACCTGTCCCATCAAATCCGGCGTCGCAATCGCCACGTCGAAATCGAGAAAACCACCAGTAACGCGCTCCACCAGATCGTCTGCGCCAACAACATCCGCGCCGGCTTCCCTCGCTTCTGCAGCGGCTTCGCCAGCTGCGAAGACAGCGATACGCACCACTCGGCCAGTACCATTTGGCAAGGCAACCGTACCACGTACCATCTGGTCAGCCTTTCGTGGGTCAACACCGAGACGAACTGCGAGCTCGACGGTCTCATCGAACTTCGCCTTGCTCAGCGCCTGCACAAGTTCAAGAGCCTCCCGAGGCTGATACAACCTCTCAGGATCAACCTTGGCGATCTGCTCTTTGTACACTTTCCCAGCCATTAGAAACTCCAAACTCTCCAACTCGTCAACACGAGAATGCGATTATTCAGCAACGGTAAGACCCATGGACATCGCGGTACCGATCACTTGCTTCATGGCGGACTCCAAGTTGAAGGCGTTGAGATCCGGCATCTTGGTCTTGGCGATCTCCTCGACCTGATCCCTCGTCACCGTTCCCACCAAAGCCCGGCGGTTGGTAGCAGAACCCTTCTCCAAGCCAGCTGCCTGCTTCAAGAGCTCCGATGTCGGTGGAGTCTTCAGCACGAAACTGAAGGAGCGATCCTCAAAGATCGTCACCTCAACTGGAATCACTTGGCCACGCTGAGCCTCGGTCGCAGCGTTGTACTGCTTCACGAACTCCATGGTCTGGATCCCATGCGGCCCGAGCGCCGTACCTACAGGAGGAGCCGGGGTTGCCGCCCCAGCAGGCAAATTAATCTTGACGATGGCTGCGACACGTTTCTTTGCCACGATGACTGAACTCCTTACATTGAACCAGACAAGTATATACGCTGCGCACCCCAAGGGCCCGCGCTCACCTCAACGAGAGTGAGAAACTACCGTGAGACAACGCTAGATTTTGGTGACCTGCGAGAAGTCAAGCTCCACAGGCGTCTCGCGTCCAAAGATATTGAAAAGCACCTTGAGCTTCATCTGATCGGCATTGATCTCGGAGATCTGTCCCGAGAAGTCAGCCAACGGACCCTCTTTGACCTGTACCGTATCGCCAATCTCAAATCCGTGGGTCGCCTTGCGGACGGTCGTCGTGCGCATCTCTTCGGGCGTCTTGAAGGCGAGCATCGACTCTACTTCCCGTTTGGAGAGTGGAGTTGGTTTGGATCCAGATCCCACAAATGAGGTGATCCCTGGCGTGTTACGGATCGCCGTCCACACCTCGTCGTCCATGTCAGCACGGACCATCACGTAGCCAGGAAACACCTTTCGTCGGACCGACACCCTTTTGCCATTCTTGATCTCGGCCACATCCTCCATCGGGATCTCGACCTCGTAGATTCGCTCATCGAGATTGAGCGACTTGACACGAGCAAAAAGATTTGTCTTCACCTTATTTTCGTAACCTGAATAACAATGCACCACGTACCAGGCTCCAGCACGATCGTATGGTGACTCTACGACCTCGTCAAGAAACTCCTCCTCAACAACATCGACCTCAGAAGCATCATCAACAACCACATCATCATCCTCGGTGGCATCGTTTTGGACCGCGTCACCCTGGTCAGGATCTCCCACGACAGACTTATCAGTGCTTAGTGCACCGTCACCACGCAGATCTTCTCCGCCATCGCCTGCTAAATCGTGAGCAGCTTCCTCTCCCACACCATTGGCCTGCTGGAAAACTCCATCAGAAACCTCTTCACTGGAAACCTGTTCACTGGAAACCTGTTCGTCTGACACCGCTACTACTCCCACAATCCTCTGCCTCAACCGTACAGCTTGGTCACACCGGTCGAGAACAGGAGGTTCAACAAAAAGATAAGACCCACTACAAAAACAAGCGTGACGAACACAACGGTAGCGTAACTGCGCACCTGGGCACGAGTCGGCCAGTCCACCAGCTTCAGCTCGGTGATGACTGAACTGAAATAGGCGCGAATACGGCCATTTTCCCTGGTCCGCTTCGATTTCGTCTTCGAACGGCGGACAGCGTCCTGCTTCTTCTCTGGCGCCATCTGTTGGCGCGCCATCAACCGCTTCGTCTCGCGATTCACGTCAAAACCTCGTACTTCACAAAAGTTGCCACTCTACCAGCAGGGCAGGAGGGACTCGAACCCCCAACCCCCGGTTTTGGAGACCGGTGCTCTACCAATTGAGCTACTACCCTCTATGGGCTACCAGCTTATCAGGGGATCCCCATCGTTGGCACCCTCTGTTGCCGAGTTGGCCGCCTCTTGCGCAAAGAGAAGGGCTAGCTGCTTACGCGCACGATACAGGCGAACCTTCACATTTGACTCCGTTTGACCCGTTACATCAGCGATCATCCGCACGCTGTAGCCCATACCGTATCGCATCACAAGCAACTCTCGCGTTGACAGTGGCACCCTGTCGAGTAGCGCGATGAGATCCACCACAGCGGCGGTGGACTCGTTGGGGTCCTCGCGACTCACCTCCGATGCAATCGGTGAACAGACCTCGAGCGAGCATTCCCGATGGGTGATCCGATTCCGAGCCCGAAGATGACCGAGCGCCGAGTTCACTACGATTCGGTAGACCCAAGTCTCACATTTGGAGTCTCCCCGAAAGCGCTCCAACGAACGATAGACGTTGAGATAGGCATCCTGCAGCACATCACCGACGCTCTCAGCATCTCCCAAAATCCTCATCGCCAGACTCGCGCTGGCCCGTTGAGTCCTCTTCAGGATCTCCTCGAAGCTTGGCTTGAGGTCACCGACGGCCTGCAACGCCTTTGGCGCGGTCAGCGTGTCTCCTTGTGAAGCGTATGACGGCGATCCCACTGGCAGAACTTGCGCATCTCGATGCGCTCGCGATCATTCTGCTTGTTCTTCGTCGTGATGTAGTTGCGACGCTTGCACTCTTCGCATGCTAACGTAACCTTGACTCGCTTCTCATTCTTTGCCATTATTTACCTCTCCGAGCCGCGTCATGAACAATCAACGCGACCAACATCAAAACTCCGGACCGAAACTCGACTATAAGAATAATCGGCACCGACCAACGCCACCACTATACCCTAGCAAGTCCACCCTTGGCGTTCACTCCACGCACGTGTCTCTGCCTCACCGTACTGAACGATTACGTCCACTAAACGCCCAGTTCTACCAGACCGTGCAGCCCGACAACGCCGAGCAGTCCAAGGTCGTGAGCAACCTGTTTGAGAGCCCGGGCGCTGGTCCCACCCGGGCGCAGTAGCGGCGGTCGGACTCGAACCGACGACCCCACGATTATGAGCCGTGTGCTCTTACCTACTGAGCTACGCCGCCTTGCAGAGCCCCCTGTCGGAATCGAACCGACGACACCAGCCTTACCATGGCTGTGCTCTGCCGACTGAGCTAAGGGGGCAATACGTATAAGGCTCAATCTATGATACTAGGTCATGAGAATTGATCCTCACACCCTACTCACTTTCGTGTGCTCAGTCCTCCACATACTCCCAGTGACCCGGATCCCGTGAACACGACCGCACAGGGTCCGCTCGATGCTCGCACCCGCTACCACTCCAAGTCCTGGCGATGACCCAGTCGAAACCCTCACCAATCATGATCCGCCACATCCTGCCACAGGACGCGGAGATCCTACGACAAATCTATAATCACGCCGTGCTGTCATCAACAGCGACGCTCGACCTAGAACCCCGCACCCACCTCGAACAAGAACGCTGGCTGGAGCTGCACTCTGGCATCTATCCAGCGTTGGTCGCCGTGCAAGATGACCAACCAATCGGCTACGCAACCATCTCCCCCTTTCGCCCTCGAGCGGGGTACAACTCCACAGTGGAAGACTCCGTCTATATCGACCCCCAACATCAACGACAGGGTGTTGGGCACCTTTTGTTGGAGCACCTGTTGGTAACAGCTACCTCGTTAGGCTTTCATAGCTGCATCGCTCACATCGTCGCTGACCATAGGGCCTCGTTGCAGCTCCATCTCAGCTGTGAATTCAGGCTCGTAGGCGTTGAACATGAGATCGGTCGCAAGTTCGGGAAGTGGCTCGATATGGCGATTTTACAGCGACAGCTCCGGTAGCAGAACGCGAACCCGAGCGAGGAAGCGCGCGGCGCCCCGAATCGCTAACGGCCCTGTGCGTGATCATCAGCCCAAAAATACCATGCGGCCAGGGAGCGGAATGGTCGAAAGCGCTCACCTTGGGCCACCAGCTCCGATACTGTCATCGAACGACTATCGGCCAGATGTCGCTCGACACTTCTTCGCATAGCCAGGTCACCCACCGGCCAGACATCGAGACGTTGCAGGTGAAACATCAGATACATGTCGGCACTCCACTCGCCAAAGCCGTAGAGTCCTACGATATACCTTCGGACCGTCTCATCATCGCAACATGCGAGTTGCGCCAGCTCCTCACGAGTGACGCTGGCACAGAGTCGTTCCAATGTCTTAATCTTCGGACCCGAGAGCCCGATACGACGCAGTTCGTCACCACCAAGTCCACGAATCACGTCGATCTCTAGTCCGGTAGCTAAGATCAAGCGATCAAGGATCGCTCGCGCCGACGACCCAGACAGCTGCTGATACACCAGGGTCTCCACCAAAAAGCCAAACGCATCGCTCGTATCGCGTGGGCCGCTTTGACCCTGCTCATTCCTTCGGCCCTGCTCATCCCTTCGACCCGGATCGAATGAATCCCTGTAGAGGCGCGGGGTACCGTAGAGTCTCGCGAACTGGGCCATCAAGGCATGTTGGGCCGACAGCGTAGCAACAGCTTCTTCAATACGTTCCTCGGTCTGCTTACTCATGAGATAACCAGCTCATCGTCGTCGTGGAGCACCGACCTTCGCCAGCGTCATCTCCTGAAAAAGGATCACGAATCAGCAGCAATGCGAACGAATTGCGGCAGCCAGCGCTGGTAACGGGCAGGGACAGCCTCTCCAAGGGCCGTCCGAAACCCATCATAGACCTCGCTGGCCTCGCGGAAGAGACTTGCCCGCCGGCGATAGAGGACCGTGACGAGACCCGCGTAACCGATCCATGCAAAGGCAGTTGGTGCCCCCAGGAAATCAATAGGCATCGCAGACAGGGTAAGGAGCACCAGGAAATCGACGGTCAAATCGCCAGCTCCGAGTGCCAACAACACTATTCCCCAACCCAGATACCATGGCCAGATAACCGGTCCAAGTACAACAGTCACCACAAGTACAACACCGGTCAGCCGTACGATATTCGAGCGACGGCTCCCAAGGATGGTGATCCCACCGATGAGCAGAATCAGCACATCACCGATGGCGCGGAAGACACCAACCACGAAATGCGGTCCGAAGGGTAGGCCGAGGTGGGCCAACACCCAACCTAATGCGTAACCCACAAGAATGATCGGGTCCTCGAACGAGAGTACCGAACCCGGTGTGGATAGGGCAGGAATCCAGCCCATCCCTAAGTGAGTGACGAGCCCCAGAAGGTAGAAGATCGCCAACGTCAGCATCACCGCGATGACCAGTCCGCGGAGTTTGCTCAGCACCCGCTCCGAGTTGCTCCAGTGGTAACCCATAAAACCAATCGCTACAATCGCTGGGACCTTGACGGATGCCGCTAGGGCCACCACGACAATACCAGCCAACCTCCGATCCTTGAGGAAAAGGTAGATCCCCACAACCATCAGTGCGGTCATCAATGCATCGTTATGCCCTGCAGATGCGAAGGTATAGAGCAGAATAGGGTTTGCTGCAGAGAGAGCAAAGGCAAGGTCACGGTTCACACCCAACAGATCAGCAATCTTAAGGACAAACATCCCAATAACCACGACCGAGATAAGGGCGACCAGCCGCAAAAGCAGCACGGTCAGCAGTGGAGAGTGACCAGCCAACTCAACAAGCCCTCCAGCCAACGCAAGAAACAATGGGCCATAAGGCGCCTTTGCCATACCCCACAGCGGGTCGACCGTCGATCGATAGGCGCTGTTCCCGAGTAACGCGGGGCCACCACTGTAGGGGTTGATACCAAGCGTAACCATACGACCCTGCGCGGCATAGGAGTACACGTCACGTGAAAAAAGTGGCCCAGCCACCATCAACGGCAAAATCCACAGCCCAAACAAGAGCCACTTATGGCGGAGTTCCTCACCACGACGACTACCCACCACGATTCTCAGCCAGGCGACACCGGTCAGGATAAGACCGTAGTAAACCAGCGATTGGGCAAGCAGTTCAACAAACACATTTCCTGGGTGAGGGGTGGCGTTGACGCCAAGATACCAGGATCCAGGAATTTTAGACGTAAAGGGGGAGTTCGCCTGAAGCGAACCAAGAAAAACCAAAAGCGAGCCGATAAACCCGGTCCAAAGAGGGTTCACATGCATCAGATTGTCGACATTGGCCCAAGCAAACCACTGACGAACGAGACGGATCGCTCTGCCCAGTGTCCCGCTGGCTGTTTGGCTTTGGGTGCGATCCTGCACTCGGTTGCCAGCCTCTACTTCATCGGAAGCAACCTTGCCCACGCCTTGGGGAGATTCCGCCCATTGCTTGGCTCGCCGACGGCGAAGCCGGTCATTCTCGTGCAGCTGTCCCTCGTGCGATGCGGCGCTTGGCTCGCTAGTGTTGTTCTCCATGAGCTCGCTACAGTCTAGCGCGCAGCGGGCGTTCCCACATCGCTCCACGCTAGACCCCTCGGTGGGCCGGGAGGGATTCGAACCCCCGTAGGCGTACGCCGGCAGATTTACAGTCTGCTCCCATTGGCCACTCGGGCACCGACCCTGGTGAGGACATAATAGTCTACCAGTATGCCTTCATTCGACGTAGTTTCAGAGATTGATATCCAAGAAGT
>JAKAQR010000018.1 GCA_021819725.1 Actinomycetes bacterium | reverse complement strand
CCCGGATGCGTCGGCGCAACGCTGTGAAGTTGAGAGCGCCAGCGGTTCGGGGTTTCCGAGAGACGTGCTTGTGCGGTCACTGGTCAGCCACGATCGACCCAACGATTGATCCCCAAACAACGAGAGGGGAACACCGACGCTGAGATCACTGAGGTGTTACGTACCTTTGCGCTTGCCAATCCTCGCCAGGGATTGGAATTGCTCACCAAATGGGACACTGAGCTCCGCTTACCTATGCAGCTTGTAGCGTAGCGGCTTGTTCGAACTGAATCGGCGATAAATAGTCGATGCTCGAGTGCCTACGCTTCCGGTTGTACCACGCAGATCCTGATCAAAGATTGCGGAACTTGGGCCCTCTCGTGTGCTAAAGTCGGTTCGGTAGACGAGCTCTTTTTTGAGTGACGCCCACAATGATGGCGCCATAGCGTTGTCAAAACTATCCCCAGCGTTCGGCATCGATTGGGCCATGTCCGAGGGCCTCAACATCTCCTGCGAAGTCGTCACTGGTGTATTGTGACCCGTGGTCCGAGTTAAGCGGAACTCGGTTTAACTCCGATTAAGCCGAGGTTCTCGTTAAGCCGATGTTTTCCGATAGGGCCTGGTCAACCGGTGTGGTTCGTTTGATTCCTCGGCTTAGCGTTCTTGATCTATCATGGTCGTCTTGGGCTTAACTCGGCCACTTCCAAGGTTGATCGCAAAGAAACTGGCAGACAGGTTGTGACCATCTATGGATTGTGAAGTCGCCCGCCCCGGAACTCCTCGGACGCGAGGATATATGCGACACAGTGGTCTTATGCTCCTTCGTAGTTCTGAAATTGACGCACGCTTCGATCAAAGCATCCGGGCAAGTCAGCGAACTTGCCGGCAAGAACCCCCTGCGCAAAGAAGAAATCCTTGTCCCCCGCTGCACGCGATGACCCCTGAATGTTAAGCCGAGAAGACGCGCTGAACATGTCCCCTGACCTGGGAAACTAGATATTCCCCGGCTTAACGAGAACCTCGGCTTAATCCGAGTGGAAAATAGTCGTCGGTAACAGCGCTCTGCCTCGGATAGCTTTTGCCTGGTTAAGGGCATCAATGAACACTGGGGTGTCCATCGTATCGCTCATCCTGTAACCAAGAATCCTCCTCGAACGCGCATCCATAACGGTGACCAGATAGAGCCAACCCTCCTTGGTTCCGATGTAGGTCAGGTCGCTCACGACATGAGCTTGTCAATCGCGTCAACGGAGAAGTTTCTCTTCACGAGATCATCGCTCTTTCTGGCATGACGATCAGGCCTCGTCGTGATGGTCTTGGCACGACCACAGGCTCCCTGGATGCCCAGTTCATCCATGAGACACACCGACGCAAGCCATGCGATACCTCGATGCCACGGGTCCAGAGCTCGCGTGTGAGCCTTGGAGCCCCGTAGAGATGCTCCGATTGGCTTCAAAGGCCTCTAGAACGTGCTTGCTTCGCGCGTTTCACGGGCCTTACACGCCGTCTCGTAGAGTTGGCGCCCCTCGGTGTTCCAGCGGTAGTAGCCAGAGCGTGAGACCTTACACACGCGGGCAGTGCCACATGACTTGGAAATTCGGCCGCACTCGCATCGATGAAGCAGATAGATCAGTTCCTCATCGAGCTCCTTCACCCAATCGGTGCGAAAATCGTTTTAAGATTTCGCATCCCATTCTGAGCTGCTCGTCTCACCTTGGGAAAGCCTACGGATTTCTGCAGTGAGATCCGGGGTCGCCCCCACATCTCGCCGCTCCTTACGGGCTTTGTCTACCCAGTTCGACAGCGTGGCCTTTGAGATGCCAAGATCCTCGGCCACCTGCCTCACGGTCAGGTTTCCGCTCTCGACGAGTCTCACCGCGTCTCTTTTTTGAATTCGTCGTCAAATTGTCGACGAGTCTTCTCATTCCTAGTTTTCTGTTCTTCCGTTTCTCCCATACCTATGTTCTCCTTGTTTTAAGGGAGAACCGTGTCCCGTATCGTGAGTAGTTTCACGGCTCCTTCGACAGGGTGCAGAACAAGCACTACCGTCTCGCCAGTCCGACCGGGACACACTATGCGCGATGAAGCCCTCCTTGTCGTGTATACATCGCATTGGGGTGCACCAGCATCACGTCCGTTACCCGTCTTTCACGTCGACCATCCAGCCGTAAGGCGAATGCGCAACACCTCCTCCCGCCGTTCCCGAATAGTCAGCCGTTCGCGCCAGACCGACTCCATCCCGCCGAACTTTCGCGCCTCGTCCTTGCCGCTATCGCGATTCGTCCCGATCTCGACAGCATGCCTGACGTCGGCTGGCCCGACGTCGGTCGATCTGCCAAAAGGGCAACGCGCACGACACCTGACCTTGATCGGACTATCAGTACCCGGGCTTGGCGGTTCGCCCGTGTCGGCTGACAGTACTCACGGCTGCACCTGGCAAGAAGGAACTGGTTTGACTATCCACCAACCGTCAGTGCCCTTCGCGTCGGCCCGCCACAAGATTGCTACGGCTCCACCGGCTGCTGAGCGAGGTGCGCCGGCCGTCGAGACTCGACCTTACGACGAGAACCAACGTCATTGATCGTAGCCATTACGTGCCGACCCTGGCGCTTGACCGATCCCCTCCTGGACACCAGGATTGTTCGTCGACCAACCAAGATGATCGATTTCCCATGAGCTTTCTTTGCATCCTCTCGAAGATCGCTCCGTTCTGGGCAGTGACGGCAGACAACTTGGTGGCGCTGACGCGAGTCATGTAGCGATAGCACCTGGGACAACGCTCGAGGAGCCAATAGAATCAGATCATGTCTCCCATCTCCGAACTACAGCTCATCGATGCCTTTGCGACCCGACCCTTTACCGGCAATCCTGCTGCCGTTGCTTTGTGTGACCATTTCCCTGAGGACTCCTATCTACAAGCGATCGCCGCAGAGATGAACCTCTCTGAGACCGCCTTCGTTGCCCCTCGTTCGGATGGCGACTACGACCTTCGATGGTTCACGCCGACGACTGAGGTTGCGCTCTGTGGTCATGCCACCCTGGCCTCGGCTCACGCCCTCGGTGGTATCGCAACCTTCCACACCGCAAGTGGGGTGCTCGCCTGTTCGCGAGGTGATGACGGCCAGATCGTCATGGATTTCCCCCTCGACCCCCCGACGGCGATTGCATTACCCGAGGAGTACGCCCACCTTTCCCCGGTTTGGAGTGGCAAAGGTGTCTTCGATCTCCTGATCGTGCTTGATGACCCCGAGAGCGTGCGATCCTATACTCCAGAACCCGCCGTCCTCAGCCGCGCCGGTACCCGTTGTGTGATCATCACCGCTCCTTCGGACCAACCAGCAACCGACTGTATCAGCCGAGTCTTCGCACCCAACGTCGGGGTACTCGAAGATCCAGTGACCGGATCCGCACACTGCACACTCGCTGCCTATTGGGGTCGGCGACTTGGCAAGAAGCAACTCTACGGTGAACAGACATCCCCGCGCGGTGGTTTTGTATCGATGAGTGTCAAGGGGGATCGTGTAGCGTTAGGGGGCCACTGCGTAACGGTTGGACGTCTTGAGCTGATGATTGAGTGAGATGAGCATCCGGGGTGTTTGCTGTTCTGATCTCTGACCCGTCACCCTCGGTCTAACCCAGGGCACTCTCAGTTAGGCGCGCGACTAAAGGTTCTTCTGATCGCATAAATTGGACCGATGCGGTCCTAAAGATCGTGGAGGCTGCTCAGTAAGCCCGCAAAGTACCAGCTCGAACCCTGTATATGGCGGTTATCAACTCGACCAGTGATCTATTGAAAGCCCTCAGCGAGAATCCGGAGTGGAAGGAGGCTGGCCGAGCGGAGCTCCTGGGAGATCGTCTCCAGACCTTACCGGAGCTAGTCAGCGAAAACTCTCGTCAAATTGCCATCATCAGCGAAAAGCTTGACAGAGCATTTGAACTGCTCGCAGCACTCGCTGAGCGGATGTCCAGTTCGCAGCTCTCACTGGTCCAATGGATCGGATAGAGAAAAGTTTCGAGCAGATAGAGAGCCGTCTCGATCGCATGGAGAACTATCTCGATCGCATGGAGGGCCGGGATCTCGAAAGGGAGATCATGGCACAGCCCCGGGCCTTCGTACGCCGCAAGGACATGATTGGCGTTCGTGCCGTCTCCGGCGATGAACGCTATGAACTCTCGGCTCAACTTATAGAAAGTGAGGAGAACGAACTCGATCTTCTTGATGTGATCCTGGAGGGTACTGCCCACGAAGGGGAACACGTCTATGTCGCCGTAGAGGCCTCCGTCACCGGCGACGACCACGACATCGAGAGAGCGCATACACGTGCCCTTCTTCTTGCTAAAGCGATTAATTCACGTGTGCTACCTCTCGTTGTCTGCGATGAAGAGCCGAAACGGCAGTTGGTCGCGTTAGCCCAAAAACATCAAGTCGCGTTGGCACGAAAGCAACGTGGCATATTCCTCCAGGGTCCGTTGACAAGTTTCAACCCAACGTAGCGCCATCGTTGCACTCAAACTTGGATGCGGATTCCGCGGAGCCACCACCGAGGGGGATGCCTTGGCCTACGCGATCGGGAGATCATCCTCAAGGCTGCATGCAAGGAACTCTGGGAGCCTCCGCTCATCTCGGCTTGGTTTGCTCATGCGTCAATCATGAAACCGTGGAATCGATGTGGCTCCCAAAGTGGTCACGACCCGAGACGAACAACACCCCCAACCACCCGAATGCTAGCGCCATCACCCCGATCACCCCGATCACAAACTCGACCCTCACGCCAAGGCCAACGTAGCCGAGTGTCGTTACCGACGTGCCAGCTGGGATGTGAACGGCGGTCCAAAGTCCACCATCAACGGGAACGCAACGCTCGGATCTCCCATTGACGCGGCAGTGCATACCAGAGAGATACGTATCGCGTAAGACCACAAAACCGGCAGTGTGCGCCCGAGCCCGTACCACAACCGATTGCGTCGTTGCATCTCTACTCATACCAACAACACCGCGAGCAAGCAGGGGCGTTCCATTCCCACTGGTTAGGTAAGCTACCCTTGGGAGCACCCCACCGTCATCGTGAATCATCTGCAGCACGCGAGCAAGACCAACCGCATCGCTCGACACACTCGAAGCATGCACCTCAGACGCGAGGATCGGATCCACACCCTGGAGTTTGTAGAGAAAATTCGCATCAGATCGACTTCCACCGACGAACTCACCACGACCCATCAAACACAAGCCATCATCGGCAGTCCGGGCTAGTGATCCCGTGGAACACCTCGGGATCGGCCCCAAACCAGTAGGCACGAATGCCTGGGTACTAGCAATCTCATTCACGCCGAGGCTCTTTAAGATCGTCACCAGATGCGCAGTGACCGTGGCTCCAAAAAGCGTTGGCTGCCCGACGTTCACCCCGTTTAAACCAGTGGTGGTCTGGCTTGCGGGGACAAGAGCCGCCACAATCGAGCTGTAGGGCTTAGGGAGAATCGGGCCAAATACCTGTACAGAGTTCACATCGGTGGGCAACTGCCACTCTCCAGGGTTAAAGGTCAGGCTATCAGACTGAGGAATCGTACTCCCTTGGAGATGATCCAACGAGACACCCGCCTGTGGCGGAAAAAAGTTCGTCGGCAACAACAGGACGGTTACTACGACAAAGACCAGCGCCGCCAACGCTCCGCTACCGATGGCTTTGGCGCTCCAAATCCCGAGGGCGAATACCATGAGGGTAATGCCCGCAATGAAGAGGGCGTGGCGCGCGATACCTAAACCATCGAGCTGATGGCCAATGCGCAGAGCGGTCTCGAAATGGGCATAGAGCACTAGGTCAAAGGCAGTAGCCACCAATAGAGACGCGATGATCTCATAGAGCTTGAAGGACTTTGCGACCGAGATGACAAAACCCAACAACAGGCACCACGGCAACCACCAGACAAATCCCAAGACACGCAACATATTGATCGAATCAAAGGGAAAGAACCCGAACACATCGAGTACACCAAGAAGGTTTGCATAACCGAGGATGCCAAACGCCACCAGGAACAGACTTGGCCCGACATACCATAGCGACACACTTCGATGGCGCAACGCGCCAAACACCGCAAGCACGATGACAAGCCCAAGCACCGGAGTACCGAGCACCCACACCGCTTGGCCCAAGTCTGTCGGCTGTGCGACCATGCCTGGTCCTGAGATATGGGGCAAGCTTAGGGTCGCTAACCAGAACGGAGGGACGGAGCCAAGATACTTGAGCGGCCCATTCTCTCCCATCCCAGCACTGACCGCGCTCAAGGTGGGGAGAAGACCGATACTCCCAATGAGAACCCCGAAGACCCCTGCCCCAAGCGTCAGCCATACTCTCAGCCTGTCGGCGAAGGTCCCAAAATGAATGATCATAGCTATGCCGAAAATGAGTACGACGACTGCTAACAGCGGCAGGGCCTCCTGGAAACCGGAGGTAGCGAGGAAGAACACGCCCGTCGCGAAACCAAGGGTGTACACATACTTGCGCGGCTTCGATGGATCCAGAAGGTAGCGAAGACTCAAAAGCACAAAGGGCAGTACCATCAAGGGATTGAGCATCTCTAAGTTGACGTTGGGGGGAACGACACCGGCAAGGCTGACCCCTACACCTGCTGCGATCCCCGCGATCAGCGACTGGCCAAAGGAGGTAGCGAGGAGATAGGTGCCAAAGCTCAGCGCCAGTAGTCGAAGAATGTTCCAGATCGAGTAGTTCGAGGACACCAGTAGGTGGACGATGAGCTCAGGCAGGAAGACAGGTACACCCTGGGATGCAAGCAATGGAATGCCAAAGGCTTGGTAGGGGTCGATGAATGGTAGGCGTAGGTGTAGCCATGCCTGGATTCCCAGTTGCTCTAGGGGAAGGCTGATGTAGCCACCAGCGCTTGGGTCAATGACAAACAACGGTCCAGTCGGCCAATCGGTGTCCGTCTTCAGCGATGCATGACCGAGCACGACCGGACCATAGATCACGCCGAGGAGCACCACGAAGAACGCCAGCGCGATGAGGTGGCGAGACCACGTACTGCGGCTGGCCGATCTCTCCTGCGTATGAGCCACAACCACCTAACCAACATCAACCGAGAACGAGCGGTTCTCCAGCTACAGGCACAACTTCCGGTACAATCCTATCGGTCTAGCCGCCTGGAGACGTTTGCCACGTTTTTGCGGTGCAGACGGAGCTCGAGGGGGCAACCGCCTCCTTTACGCTGGCGAAGGTGTCGCCAGACGATTCTTACCTATGGGATCTCTTGATAGCGAGCGCAGTGTTACCGGTAAGCGCTACATCACCGGCGAGAATGGCATGCTCGCCAGCAATCCACGGATGAACCGCGAGCACACTACAAAAGGGTTAATCTGGCTTTGGGCAGTGATACGCCACCTACACCCTAACCTGTGATCATGCTCGCGAGATCACAGGGAGACTCGGAGGAGTTCGGGCTAGGCAGATCTAGGTTTCGAATCGACGCGTGTTGCGTCGTCCTCTCTCCGTGCGATATAGCGGTCAATGACAGTTTTCAGATGGCCACCTATACGAAGCCAAGCAGGGTCATGAGTTGGCATTGACAGCGATCCCAGCCTCGGATCCGCAGTACAGGCGCATGCAACTACGGCTGCGAACGCTGTGGAGTCTCTACGCCGGTGATCTGGCGGGGGTTGTCTTCCTTGTGGCAGTGATCTGTCTCTACCTCTCCCCAGCCATCAAGGATGGTGCTGGTTTTGGTCCAGCGGATCTCGGTCGACACCTCTCGCTCCTGACTCGACTCGCCCACGCCACCAGAGCGCCACGTGGCATCATCAACGGCGACATCGTTACGCAGGGCGCCGCCTGGAATACGCTAGATTGGGAACTCGTCCATCACGGACAGTTTCCGCTCTGGAACGACCTGTCAGGCACCGGGCTCCCACAATTCTTGAATTTCGAATCAGCTCCGCTCGCCCTACCGACACTGATCGGTTATCTGGTGCCGCTGCGATTCGCCTATCTGGTTACAGTTGCCATGAAGCTCCTGATCGCCGGCACTGGAACCTACCTAACCTCGCGGTTGCTAGGTCTCAGGCCATTGTCGGCGACCTTCGCCGGCACCACCGCAATGTTATCAGGGGCCTTCGCTGGCTGGCTCGGTTGGGCAATCAGCGGACCACTCGCTTGGGCAGGGTGGCTTCTCGCTGCTGGGATTCTCCTCTATCGGGCAAAGCCAGGTGATCGAGCAAAATGGTATGGGCTCCTTGCGCTCTCCGTCGCCTTCTCTATCTACGGCGGCTTCCCTGAGGTCTACGTACTCATGGCAGGGGCCTTCGGGCTGCTCTTTGGCTTCGCTGGCATTGCACGACGACTGAATGGCAACCGAATCGATTGGGCAGGGGTTCGACGGCTCGGGATTGGCTTAGGCATCGGACTCGCACTCGCCATGCCCCTCTGGCTACCTGGTATCCAGACGTTACGGGGCTCGGTGCGCAACAGCGAAGGGGCAAGTGTCGGGCTGTCGTTCCATGCACTCACGCTGCTCGTCGCACAGGGCTACGACGGCTTACCATTCGCCACCAAAGCGTTCCCCAATGGCACCTTCTTTGGATCGTCGAACTACTACGAAACGGCCGCCTATGTCGGAGTCATCGCCCTCGTCTTGGCCAGCACGGCCATCATTGTCTGGTGGCGCCGTCCCATCGTCGTCGGGCTCACGGCCTCAGCAGTCGGAGCGTTGCTTGTCGCCTATCAGATCGGCTCGGGCGCGCCTATCCAGCACCTGATCGCCGACCTCGGCCTTGGAAGCGTCGCACCCCAGCGCATCCTGGCCATGCTCGGATTCGCGATCGCTCTACTGGCTGGCCTTGGACTCGAAGTGCTCCTTCGGCATTGGTGTGAACCGAGAACAAAGATCGCCTTTGCCATCTCGGTCGGGATCATGGTCGTCGTCCTGACCGTGCTATGGGACAGGTCATCGATCGGTGCCGTCGCCCTCCCTGGGGGCCATCTGACCGCTTCCCAGGCGACCGCACTACGGCAGCGCTCCCTCTACTGGCCGACTGCAGAGGTATTGGGGCTCCTCGTAATGGCGTTGCTACTGCAACTCCATCAACACACCCATCAACGCCTTGGAACACGGAACGCCCGTAGAGTGCGTTCGGCGATGGGCGTGTTAGTCGCGGCCCAGGCTGGCTTTCTTGTGGTGGCAGGGGTAGGAATCAACTCCTACGAACCGACCACCTATCCGGTTACGCCAGCGGTCAAAGCGCTCAAGCGGCTCGTTGGCACCTCGCTCGTGGGTCTCGACAGCGTCAAACAGCCCTGTACCCCTGGTGAAACGGCGACGTCGTGCGCCCTCTTCCAATGGGACGGTATCGGACTGTACCCGGAGATGAACCTTGCCTACGGCATCGCTGAGTTCGCTATGTATGATCCCGTGATACCCCATGCTTTCTTGAATGCCTACCCGGCACCCCACGTCAACAGTTACCAGACAGGAGCTAACCTGTTCAGCCCTATCGTCAACTCGGCGAGCCTGGCTCGCGCCTACGGGATAGGTTATCTCATCGTCCAATCTCCGCTTCCGATTCCGAAGGGCACGCAGTTGGTCGGGACGGTTACGGCGAGTGGCTTGGCACTCAACGTCGTTCGGGTTCTCGGCTCACACCGGTTTAGCTTCGCCAAACCAACGGCTACCACCAAAGGTCAAGCAGTAACGACCCAATCACGAGCCCACCAACGGAGCGACATCGTGAACACAACGAGCCATCCGAACGATGCACGATACGTCGTCGATGTCCGAGCACCCCGTAGGCAAAAACTCATGATTCGGATCACCGATGTACCAGGTTGGCACGCGACAGCAAATGGTCACCCAATCGCTATCCATCGCGCGACGGGTGATCTCATGTCTGCCACCGTTCCCGCCGGCACGCGCGTCATCGAGATCACCTATGGCCCAGCGTTGCTGGGAGTCGGGGAGTTGTTCGCATTCACTGGCCTGCTCGGCCTCGCACTGTACAGGCTCCTTGAGACGCTACGACGTCGATCAACGGTAAAGCAGGGACGCTGAACAGTGACCGAAGCCGACCCTGTCGTCTCGGTCATCAACCAACTCTCTTTGCAACGGAGGTTGTCGCGCTCAGGCACCTGGTCGATCAGGCAAACTGCGGCTGTAGTACCGAGGCCAACAACTTTCTTGCGGGAGCGGCCAAACCGAATCCCAGGCCAGCACGCTCGGGGTGCGGCATCAGGCCAACCACATTGCCTTCCGGGTTCGAGACACCGGCAATATCGTTGGCCGACCCATTTGGATTCTGAAGGTATCTCAGCACAACCTGGTCGCCTGCTTCAAGGCGCTCAAGGGTCGTCGCGTCAGCGGTATAGTTACCCTCAAAGTGGTTGATCGGCAGGGAGAACTCCTCACCACGGACCATACCCGATGTCAGTACAGAGGTGGTCTGTTCTACCCTGACGAGGACCTCACCGCAGACGAATTGCAACCCAGCGTTGCGCTGCAGCGCCCCTGGCAGCAGCCCTGCCTCGGTGAGCACCTGGAAACCGTTACAGATGCCCAAGACTCGGCCACCATCGTTCGCAAAACGAGTCACCGCATCCATGATCGGGGAGAAGCGTGCGATCGCTCCAGTGCGCAGGTAATCCCCATAGGAGAATCCCCCCGGGATAATCACCGCCTCGTAATCGTCAAGCGTGCGTTCACGATGACTCACCAACTGGCTCTCACATCCGAGTTCAGCGTAGGCACTCTGGACGTCGAACTCACAGTTGGAGCCAGGGAAGACGACGATCCCAATCATCCCAGCTCCTCAACGCTTTCGACCTGATAGCTCTGAATCACCGGGTTCGCTAGCAACCGACCAGCCAACTCCTCGGCACCCTTACGAGCGTCATCGAGTGAGGCGTACTCACCCTCCACTACAAAGGATCTCCCCGCATGAACGCCACGAACCTCACCGTAGCCGAGTTGGAGGGCAGCATCGTAGATCGCCTTGCCCTCGGGGTCACTGATCCCACTCTTGGGCATCACTTGCACGTTGATGCGATATCTCATGATCTCTCCCTCTCTCTCCACATACTCGCCCTCTGCACTATGGGTCAACGCTCCACTCCACGATAGGCACGACTCTGGCCCGGCCACGCATTGAAGGAGCTGCCAGCGAGAGTCTCAAAGACCTCCCGATAGGCGCCACGCACCCGCTCGATCAACTCCTCATCGAGCTTTGGGGCCGCACCGTCACCCCGAAAACCCTGCTCTCCGAGCCAGTCACGCAGCAGCTGCTTATCGAGCCACTCCGGGTTCGCGCCCGGCTCACCTCTGACAATCCGCGAAGAGTCGGGGGTAGCGATCTCATCGGCGAGGACGAGCTCTCCATCGATGTGACCAAACTCAAACTTGGAGTCGATCAGAGTCAAACCATGCTCACGGAACCACGAGGCCAACACCGAATAGACGTTCGTTGTCAGCTCCTCGAGTTCACTGGCCAACGCCGCTCCATGGAGATTGCGCAACTCAGTGGGGGTAAGCGGTCGATCATGCCCCGTCTCCTCCTTCGTCGTCGGCGTGAAGATCGGCTGTGAGAGCGGGTCACCGAACGCGAGGCCCGCCGGCAGGGCCACCCCTTGGACCGCCCCCGTCGATCGGTAGGACTCCCAGGCACTGCCGACCAGATAACCCCGCGCCACACACTCGACGGGGACCATCTCGACCCGCCGAACCAACGTCGCTCGACCTACAAACTCAGCCGGGACCTCCGTTGGGATACTCACAAAGTGGGTCACAAAGCGGTCTCCGAGTGCACCAAAAGCGGTAGCGCTGATCGCACTCAAGAGCCGTCCCTTGTCGAGTACGGGTTCAGCGAAGACCCGATCATAGGCGCTGATGCGGTCCGTCGCCACCATCAACAGCTTCGTCGGATCATCATGGATGGCGTAGACCTCGCGGACCTTACCCGAGGCGATCAGATCGAGGTCCATGTGCTCCCCTTGAGGGCATCGAGACGACCAAAGAGTGAATCGAGGTTGACCAACAGGCGATCCAGCGAGGTCAACTCCTCGATCTTGGCTGCAGGTAGTGGGCAACGTGCATCCTTGGCGAGGATAGCGCCGAGCTCACCATCACCGGCGAGCACCCGGGTGGTGGCCTCTTGCACGATCCGGTATGCCGCATCACGATCAAGGCCAGTGCGGATCATCGCGAGCAACAGGCTCTGGGAGTAGATCAGGCCATGGGTGTTGGCCAAGTTGCGCTCCATCGACTCGGCGTGTACCACCAGATCGGCGACCAGCCGATCAAAGCGGGTCACCATGTAGTAGACGAGCTGAAAGGCGTCGGGGAACATCATCCGCTCGACGGAGGAGTGCGAGATGTCGCGCTCATGCCAGAGGGCGACATCCTCAAGGGCGGGGATCACGAAACTCCTCGCGAGCCGAGCCATGCCACAGAGGCGTTCAGAGAGAATCGGGTTGCGCTTGTGTGGCATCGCGGAGGAGCCCTTCTGACCAGGTGCGAATGGCTCTTGGACCTCCATCACCTCGCTGCGTGCGAGATGGCGGATCTCAAGGGCGCACCCTTCGATCATCGCCGCGGTCGAGGCCAGAGCGGTAATCACCTCCGCATGACGGTCTCGCCCGATCACCTGGGTAGCTGGCGCCGGTTCAAGCCCAAGGGAAGATAGGGCGCTCGCCTCGAGTTCAGGTGAGATATTCGAGTAGGTACCGACCGCCCCTGAGAGCTTGCCTACCGCCATCTGGGCTCTCGCCCGAACGAGCCGGGTACGCTCTCGATCGAGTGCCAACGCCCAGAGCGCGATTTTGGCCCCGAAGGTAGTCGGCTCGGCCGCCATACCGTGGGTTCGTCCGAGCATCGGTATCGCACGGTAGGCCAGCGCTTGGGAGCGTAACGTAGCGAGCAGGTGATCGACAGCATCGAGTAACAACTCCATGGCTCCTACGATCTGTAGCGAGAGTGCAGTGTCAACGATATCGGAGGAGGTAAGGCCAAAGTGGAGCAAACGGGCGGCAGGGGTATCGTAAGTCTCCTGCAAGACATCGACAAAGGCCGCCAGGTCATGGTTGGTCACCGCCTCCCGGGCAAGCACCCGTTCGACGAACGCGTCGTCGATCACCACCTCACGGGTGAAGAGCGGGGCAACATGACTGGGCTCAAGTTCACCGGTATCGGCCATCGCTCGCACCACTGCGAGCTCGACATCACGCCAAAGCTCCATACGATTTCGATCGGAGAAGATGGCGGTCAACTCCGCTGATTCATACCGAGGAATCACGACAATCTCCTTCGTTTTGAGCGAGCCACCGAATCATGTCTGACTCTGCGATGACACTCTCCTATGTCACCTTATGACCCTATATCCCGACGGTACTGGAGCCCATCAAAGTCGATCAGTTCCACCCCCCGATAGGCCCGACTCCGAGCTTGGGCAGGGGTGTCACCCAACCCGGTGACTGCAAGTACGCGTCCGCTCGCGGTGACGAGTTCCCCGTCGCGAACGGAACCCGGTCGGCTAGGAGTCTCGCCGTCTCGACTCTGACCACCTCGACTCGCCACACCAGCCCCAAAGACCAAGACCCCCTCGAGGGATCGGGCTGCCTCGATGCCGGAGATGGGCGCACCTCGCTTAGGATCCTCCGGGTAGCCAGCGGCGGCCACGACGACGGTGATTGCGCTCTGGCTCGACACGCGCACGCTGGGGATCGTCTCCCCGCGTGCCGCGGCCAACAACGCCTCCGCCAGACCGCCGGTAATGCGAGGGAGGACGACCTCGGCCTCAGGGTCACCAAATCGTACGTTATACTCAATGAGCTTGGGGCCAGAGGCGGTGAGCATGACTCCGGCATAGAGAATGCCGCGGTACTCGATACCTAGTTTGGCCAGGCGCGCGAGCGTCGGTGCGATCATCGAGGAGCCGACCGCATCCAACACCGCAGTGTCCCCATCATCCACAGGAGAGATCGAACCCATGCCGCCGGTGTTCGGTCCTCGGTCACCGTCACCGAGCCGTTTGTAGTCGCGAGCCGCAGGCAGAAGAAGAAAGTCGTGTCCGTTGCAGAGGGCAAAGACCGAGAGCTCTCGCCCCTGCATACCCTCCTCGATCACGACCCTGGTGCCTGCAGTACCAAAGGAGATCCCGGCCAGTTTGGCGGCCAGATCCTCCTCGGCCTCGGCACGGTCGTTTGTGACCAAGACACCCTTGCCAGCGGCGAGCCCGTCGGTTTTGATCACATAGGGCGGTCCAAATCGGTCAAAGAGTTCGCGACCCTCCTGTAACGATGTCGCGACGCCGAAGGCGGCGGTTGGCACCTCGGCCTCGGCACAGAGTTGCTTCAAGAAGGCCTTTGAACCCTCAAGCTGTGCCCCCAAGGCACTGGGGCCAAGGACGTCGATGCCACTCGCACGCAGTCGATCAGCAAGTCCCTCCACCAACGGAACCTCTGGCCCAATCACCACGAGATCTGGATCGAGGTCAGCAGCATCGAGGCTGCTCACCTCCACATCCGCGGCCATCCCCGCGTTACCTGGCGTCACAATGACCTCGTGCTGGCTGGAGAGGTTTTTGGCAAACGCGTGTTCCCTCGCGCCCTGGCCAACGACGACAATTCTCATCCTCGCAGGTCCACCACCTGATCGCGCCCAGGGCCAACTCCCAGCCAGGAGATCGGCACTCCACCTCGCTCCTCAAGGAAACTCAGGTAGCTCATGAGCTCTTTGGGTAGGTCGGCTCGCACGCGGCAGGCCCCGATCTCACGCCGCCAACCCGGAAACTCCTGATAGACCGCCTTTGCTTTATGAAGGTCCGACTGATGATACGGCCAATCCTCGGTGTAGTCGCCTCCCACCGTGTAGCCAATACAGACCTTCACCGTGTCGAGCGTGTCAAGCACATCAGCCTTCGTGATCGCGAGGTCCGAAAGTGAGTTGAGGGCTGCAGCATGGCGCAACATCGGCAGGTCAAACCAACCGACACGGCGGCGGCGTTTGGTGTTGGTACCATATTCATGACCACGATCGACCAGAAGATCACCGATCTCATCGGTGAGTTCTGAGGGGAAAGGACCCGCGCCAACGCGGGTGATATAAGCCTTTGCCACCCCCATGACCCGATCAATCTGGCGAGGGCCAAGCCCTGTCCCTGTGCAGGCACCACCGGCCGTCGGATTCGATGAGGTCACATAGGGGTAGGTACCATGATCGAGATCGAGGAAGGTCGCCTGTGCCCCTTCGAGCAAAATCCCTTGCCCCTGATCGTAAAGATCATGCAGCAGCTTGACGGTATCGACGATGCGGGGCGCCATGCGCGGGGCATACTCCCCGAGATAGTCAGCCAGAATTTGTTCAGCATCCACCGGTAGACGGTTGTAGATCTTTGCAAGAATCTGATTCTTCTCTTTGAGGACGACGTCCAACTTCTCGGCAAAGATCTTCTCGTCGAGTAAGTCTTGGACCCGCAAACCAATACGGGTTGACTTATCTGCATAGGCTGGGCCGATTCCACGACGCGTGGTACCTAATTGGTTCTTACCCAGGAAACGCTCGGTGAGTCGATCGATCTCGTGGTGATAGGGCATGACGAGGTGGGCACTACCGGAGACGACAAGTTTTGAGGTATCAATCCCACGGCTCTCGAGGAGATCGAGCTCCTCGAAGAGCACCTTAGGATCGACCACTAAACCGTTCGCGATGACCGCCGTCACATGGGGATAGAGGATACCACTCGGTACCAGTTGAAGAGCAAAAGTCTCGTCTCCAACCACAATCGTGTGGCCTGCATTGTGTCCGCCTTGATAGCGGACCACTGCCGCCATCTCTGCGGCAAAAAGATCGGTAAATTTGCCTTTACCCTCGTCGCCCCACTGGGTCCCTAAAACAACGGTGGTACTCATCGATACGTGCTCCCTTGTGTCATCATCGCGACGGCGGCCATGGCCGCCCAACAGCTTACTCGCCAACACAACCTCTGCCTAGCCTTGGCATCCCAATCGCTGCCTATCGGCACGAACAGGTTAGCTACGAGAATCATGGGTACCAGGGGCTCTGCAGGTTCCTAGCGGTCATGATTGACAAGGTGGTTATGGTGGACAGGGCCATTACGGCCGGCCGGGAAGGGAGTCTCCCTCGCTCATACCTCGCCACACTACGATCAATGCGAAGTTTGTTCATTCAATCCAACCGGGTCGTGCCAAATCTTACAAAAAGGATAGCGTCATCCTTCCCGATGCTTGGACCCCGGCCGGGACCCATCGGCTGACGCAGCTCGACAGACGCTGACTCTCCCTATCGAAACATTTCGAATCGCCCTCACCCGCACCATTGCATCACCAGAAGTAGGTAACCCACGACGTGTGAAGCCAACTCATATGATGCAATAACCCCCGGGAGATCTCCATCGCGCCGCTCAGCTCGCTAGCATTTTGTCCCCAAAGACTGGCGAGGGACAAGGCCGCAGCCAAGGGAAATTGCCATTGTGCTCGCAACACAGAACGCAGCGCGCACAACCACGTCGCCACGGTATCGCACGCGCGCCGTGTCAGCAATCAGCCAGACGATAGTGTCGTGTGCGTCCAGCACACATCCAATCCTCATTCAACAAAATCTCAGCAAACTCACGACAACAATTCAGCCACAGCAGCGACACTATTAGTCACTCCGGTGACGCAATAGTATCTGCTTCAATACGGTATACTCAGAAGAAGTGATAGTGAAATCGGAGCAATCGGTTGTGAAGGAACTTGAAGGAGCTGCTCATTGGTGACGAAGGTTCCTATAACAACCCAGAGGCGTGGGGCGACCGTCAACATTGATGGTTCGAAGACTGGGGTTGGATGGAACACTTCCGTTACATTGTTGGTTACTACAAGCAAGGAACGAGCTTCCGGCGGTTCAGCTACACCATTAATGTATAAGATAAATAGATGTCGAGAACCTGAATTGGCGAAGAATGCCTTTTCATTGGCACAAGAAACCAGTCATTACCTACGGATGCCGTTGCATCCATACGGTAATCATTGCATAGTTAAGGAGCACAGAAGATGGCTGACAAAGGAACAACGAGTTCATTGCGGATGGAGAACAAGGCGATCAATGATTATCTTGCTCACCTTGAAACCTCGAAGCCACGCAGAGGTCGCAAGCGTGACGTGGGCAAGGTGCGCATGCAGCTGGAGGAGATTGAGAAGCGACTCAATGAGGTGAGTGGAATCCGACGGGTTGATCTTCTCCAAAAACGAGCCGACCTCAACCAAGAGCTCGAGCGCCTTGGTTCTGCCAACGACGGTACACAACTTGAAAAGTTATTCATTGAATACGCCTCCTCCTACTCCGAGAGGAAGGGAATCCGTTACGAGACCTGGTTGGAGGCCGGTGTACCGGCAACCGTACTCGCCAAGGCTGGTATTCGACCGCACGCCTGATCCCCAGGATCTCTTCTCAGCTGATCACCACTCCTCATCGCCCGTAGGGTACAAACCCAACACGGAGAATGAGGAGTGGTTGCTCGTTCTTGCTGAAGTGGTGCTCGTGTGGCAGCTGTTGTAGTGGCAGCTGTTGTGACGGCAACTGGCTTGGTGGCCCGGTTTGGCTAGCCCTATTTTCCATAGCAGTCGCGCGTCATCACGATGGTGTCAGTTTGATGGTAGGCATGGCCTACTCTCCTCGGCGTGCGTGGCACGCTCTTGGCGGTAGTAACGCTGAGTTCCCGAGGCACCCCAACCAGATTATCCCTCCGGACCGACAGGCGATCAACGACCATCACCGTACTCAGACCCGAATCAGGGTCATTGTGTAGTGCCACGCCTCGATGGCGATTGGATCGGGACGAATACATTGCTCCAGACGCTATAGCTTGGGACGATGGCCAAGGTAAGCTCCTAGAGCGTGGAGAGCGAAATCTATCGGCCCCTTGGCCTCACCGACGACGAATTCAGTTTGATTGTTCACCAACTCGGTCGAGAACCGAACCTCGTCGAGCTCGCGATGTTCTCCATCATGTGGTCAGAGCACTGTTCGTATAAGTCATCACGCATCCATCTCCGGCGCCTCCCCTCCGAAGGCCCGAGGGTGATCATGGGGCCAGGAGAGAACGCGGGTGTCGTCGCAGCGACCGAGACGATCTCGGTGGCCCTCCGCATGGAGAGCCACAACCATCCAAGTGCAATCGAACCAACCCAAGGAGCCGCAACGGGGGTGGGAGGCATCCTCCGCGACATCTTTACCGTCGGTGCCCGGCCAACCGCACTCCTTGACTCGCTGTGGATGGGCAATCAAGACAACCCCAGATCCCGCTGGATCTTCGATGGTGTCGTCGGCGGCATCTCCTCCTACGGCAATGCCGTCGGCGTACCAACAGTCGGAGGAGAGATCCACTTTGCAGCACCCTATGGAGAGAACCCGCTGGTCAATGTTGTTGCTGTTGGCATCGCCGAGACAAGTCAACTGGTGCGAGCACTTGCCACCGGCGCCGGCAACCAGGTCGTCCTCCTCGGTGCCGCGACCGGGCGAGATGGGATTGGCGGCGTCTCGGTGCTCGCGTCCAGCGGTTTTGACGAGACGTCAGCTGATAAACGACCCTCCGTGCAGGTTGGTGATCCATTCGAGGAGAAGAAGTTGATCGAGGCGTGCCTGCGCCTCCTTGACGCCAAGCTCGTGGTGGGCATCCAGGATCTCGGTGGAGCCGGGCTCACCTGTGCCACCTCCGAGACCGCTGCCAATGCCGGCAACGGCATGAAGGTCTGGGTTGACAGGGTGCCCGTCCGAGAGACCGAGATGACCCCGATGGAGATCCTCTGCTCGGAGTCCCAGGAGCGCATGCTCGCCATCGTGACACCGGAGAACCTACCGGAAGTTCTCGCCATCTGTGCGGATCAAGAGGTGCTGGCGACCGTCATCGGCGAGGTAACCCCGCCTGACGAGGAAGGGACCTACGCAGGCCGTGGTGTGCTGCGAGCCTACTTCGATGGCGAACTCGTCGCCGAGATTCCAGCCGCTGCTCTCGCTGATGAGGCGCCGCTCTATGATCGGCCTCAGCAAGAGCCAGCCGACCTTCATCTCCGAACGAGTCAGAGCGTCGTGGCGCCCTCGGAGTGGCATGGTATCGCACTCGCCGTCCTTACATCACTCGATTTCGATCCGAGCTCCATCTATCGTCGCTATGACCACATGCTCTTTCGCAACACGTTGGTTACCCCGGGGGCCAATGCGACCCTCCTCGCGATTCGAGCTCCGGGCATCGGCAATACCGATCTCGCCATGGCGCTCTCAGTCGATGGCAACCAACTCTGGTCACGTGCGGACCCCAAATGGGGTACCGTAGCCGTCGTGGCCGCCTCGCTCGCGAACCTCGCCTGTGTCGGTGCTACCCCGGTAGCGCTTGTCGACTGCCTCAACTTTGGCAACCCCGAGCACCCTGAGGTGATGTGGCAGTTGTCACAGGCCATCGATGGGATCGCCGAGATCGGACGCGTCTTGGGAGTTCCAGTGATCGGCGGCAATGTCAGTCTCTACAATGAGGCCAACGGTCACGATATCGATCCAACCCCGGTCGTATCTACCATCGGTTTTCGCCCACTTCCCACCCACCCGATCCCGGATCCCCGTCGAGCCCATGGGACCGTCGTCTTGGTCACCACCGGTGAGGCGCCAACCCTCACTGGATCGGTCGCTGCATCCCTCATCGATGATCGTCGGGGAGCCTTCCCCTCTATCGACCTTGCACGCTTCGATCATCTGCTCCACGTGGTTGCCGAGCTGGTCGTCGATGACGAGCTCGTCAACGCCGCCCACAACCTCGGCGCTGGCGGCCTCCTGGCGGGAGCCGTCCGGCTCGCGCGTCTTGCCGCAACGGGATTAGCGATCCATCCACCAGTCCAGAGCCCAGAGGCGCTCCTCGGGGAACACCCTGGCCGTTTCCTCCTAACCACCACGGAACCAGCTGCCCTGCTCGATCGTCTCAATCAGGAGGGTCTCGAAGCCGTCGTGATCGGCGAACTGGGTGGTGATGCCATCACCTGCGAGGATTGGCTCAAAATCCCCGTCGACGAATCAGCCAAGATTGGAGTGCGATGACACCGGCCAAACGCAGAACCCCTACGACCTCAGCGATGGTCACCCGCACCGTCGATGCCCAGCCGATCAGCGAGGTTGACTACCTCCATCTCGTTCTCGATAATCGCACCATCGAGCGTGATGATCTCGCTCGCCAAATCGCCGAGCGTAACGCGCAGCTCGCTGAGATGCTGGGTTCGACGAGTTGGCGGTTGACCAAGGGATTTCGACAGCTTTCAACCGGGCTTCGCAGCGAGGTCATCCCGCGCCTCTCCGAGGAGCTTGGACGATCCCAGCGACTCATAGCGCTCGCCGAAAAGTACATGCCCTCGGTGGGCACACGGCTGAACCTCTCCAGCACGAGTCGGCCAGCGGCATCGACTGACCGCGCCCCGGTCATCGAAGGAGATGAAGACGAGGATGAGGAGCTCGATATCGAGCCTTATCTACGCTGGGTTCGCGAGTTCGATGATGCCATCGACGAGGATGCTATTCGCTCTTATACCGCCCAGCTTGGCTATCAGCCCACCATCTCCATCGTCATGCCGACTTATAACTCCCCCATCGTCTACCTACGCGAAGCCATCGAGTCCGTCCGCGCCCAGCTCTATCCCAATTGGCAGCTCTGCATCGTCGACGATGGTTCACTGACCGCTGAGGTGCGCGAGGTCATCACCGAGTACGTCGAGGCCGATGCGCGCATCATCGCCCATTTTCGTCCCCATACCGGCAACATCGCTGCCGCAACCAATGACGGCATCCAGATGGCGACCGGGGAGTACGTTGGATTCCTCGATCACGACGACCTCCTCCGACCCCACGCATTGAATTGGGTCGTCGCCACCCTCAACCAGTATCCTGACTCGGTCGTTCTCTACTCAGATGAGGACAAGCTCACCGATACCGGTCAACGCTATAGCCCCTACTTCAAGCCAGATTTTGACCCCATCTTGCTCCTTGCCCAGAACTACATGACCCACTTCTTCGTCGTTCGCCGGGAAGAGCTCAACCAGGTCGGAGGGCAGCGAACTGGCCTGGATGGCTCCCAGGACTGGGATCTCGCGCTTCGCATCACCGAGACCGTTCGCGAAGATCAGATCCGTCATATCCCGGTCATTCTCTATCACTGGCGAATGATCGCCGGATCAACCGCGATTCGCGTCCAACTCAAACCCGAGGCGATGCGCGCCGGCACCCAAGCCGTCGAGGATGCACTCAAGCGCCGCAGCATCGCTGCCCACCTTGAACCGGTGCTCGACGATGCCTACCATCTCGTTCACTTCGAACCAACCGGGACGCCACACGTGGCCATTGTGATCCCCACACGCAACCATGGGGACCTGCTCGAGCAGTGTCTCAAGAGCCTCGAGATCACTGACTACCCCGACTATGAGGTGGTGATCATCAACAACGAGAGTGATGAGCCTGCGACGCTTGAGCTCCTCGCAACTATCAGCACACTTCCTCGCCATCGCGTCCTTGACTACCCGCACCCCTTCAACTACGCCGCTATGCACAACTGGGCGATCGCCCAGATCGACGCCGACTACATCTGTATGCTCAACAACGACACTGAGGCGGTCAACGCCTCCTGGCTCACCGACATGGTGGGCATGTGCTTCCACGACAAGATCGCCGCCGTGGGGGCCAAGCTCTGGTATCCCGATCACACCATCCAACACGCAGGGGTGATTCTTGGCATCAACGGTGAGGCCGGACACCGCTACAAGATGGCCAAAGACCACGAAATTGGGCATGGCGGACGTATCATGCTCGCCCAGCGCCTCTCGGCAGTCACGGGAGCCGCGATGCTCGTCTCCAAAGCCGCCTATGACGAAGTCGGTGGCTTTGACGAGGAGTTCACCGTCTCGCTCAATGACATCGACCTCTGTCTCAAGCTCGGCGAAGCTGGCTACCATATCGGCTATTGCCCGGCCGCACAGCTGATCCACCATGAATCAAAGTCACGGGGGATGGACACCGAACCAACCAAGAAAGGGCGCTACGGCACCGAGGTCATCCGCTACTGGAAGAAGTGGGCACTCAAGGTCTTGAACGACCCCTACCACAATCCGAACGCCTCGATCGAGGACATCGGCTGCGGGGCAGCCTGGCCACCACGGGTCCAACTCCCATGGTCAGAGCGTCTGCTCGGGATCGAGCTCCCCTGTCCACGTCCTGCCCGCTACTTCCCGTCAAACCCCATCGTCGTGGAACCAGGGGGCGAGATCGAATGCAATCTGGTCCTCCCTGATCAACTGGATCCTCGGATCGACCAGGTGACCTTCTGGGCGATGGAGATCGAGCCCTACGCAATCGAGGACCACGCCTTTGTGATCGACGAGACGACCGTAAAGGCCGTGCCCTCGTGGCTGCATTTTGATCCCGTCACCATCAGACTCGAAGACCCCCGACATACCCCCTCGACCCTCCGGCTGCGCCATGAGGGCAACACCCCCATCCTCCTCGAAGCGGTCACCATCGACGGGGCCCTCACCCTCCGCGTGAAGGTTGAACAGAAGTCCAGCTCGAACAGCTGATCAAGGGCCAGTGTGCCCCCGTGACCACCAACTGGGCCAATCATGTTGCTTATCCGTTGAACGTTTCAGGTGGGGATCCAGCTGAAGTCGCATCACTCGGAGCAGCGGACGTGCCAGCCGTTGTAGTATCCGATTGAGTGAACCCAAAGGCACCAGGCAGACCATCGCTTGGATATCCCGTCGGTGTGAAAAGCCCATCGCCGTTCGCCAGCAAGTCGTAGTTGTTGGATGCGTATGAGTCCTGGTAAGAGGCGTACTCTGACTCCATCCCGGTCGAGTTGACAGACGCGCTTGTGAACTGACCTCCAGCCGAAACCTGCGGGAGGATCGAAAGTGCGTTACAAGGCGCTGACGTGTAGCCAGGGTACGGATTGAGCGCGCAGATATTGTCGGCTGAAATATTAGAAAACATCGGACTTTCCATGATCCACTCGGCGGATTCGGTTCCGGGAGAACCGCCGAAGATCGAGCCGTAGATGGATGCCTCGAACGTCTCGGTAATCGAGTAGCTCGCGTTCTGTGTTACGTCGGTCAGGGTCATGGTCCAGTTCTGCGAAGCGTTCTTCACGATAGCGACCGACATGGTATCGCCAGGCTCGACAGTGATGGGGGTTCCGCTTGATGTCTCAAGCGAGACGTAGGTAGCTGGCGCTGCATCAGACGGAGTGATCGTCTCGACCCACGGTTGCACCTGGAAGTTCGGGGAAACATCAACCCCCGCTTGGATAAGTTGCTGGCTGCTCTCGCCGTCAATACCAACCCACTCGGCGAGGGTACAAAGCCCACCCGGCTCGGTATTGGTGCAGATCGTGTTTTGGGTCGTGCTCAGGGTCGGGACGACGAACGTACCGCTGACTGAGGTGATCGCATCCGATGCGGACGAGGCATTATCGATCATTCCGGCCCAGTTGTAAGCCTCTGTTATGGAGATGGGAACAGTAGAAGAGCTCGTGTTGGTTATCGAGATTGGGACCGTAGCAAAAACGACTCCTGTTGAGGACTCGATCGACACGTCGAGGTTGTTCAGATCGCTCGATAGCGTGCCAGCGATCGCGCCAGATGCGCTAAAAGTCAATGAGGACGGCCATATTGTGCCAGCGTTGGACTCTGCGAACGTATATCCGTTGCCCTCTGATGTTGGCACGGCCAACTGAATGTCAGGCGATGAGCCAGAACTAAACGAACTCGATGAGAGAGTCGGGGCCAAGAGTGTAACGCCAATATCTTCGCTGGTGGACTTTCCTCCCGAGGTGACCGTAATCGGCTGCGCATAGGTTTGGCCCATACTGCTCGCACTTACGTTTGCTGTGTTGAGCACGAGCGTGCTCCCGCTCGCCATCACCGGGTCCGATCCCGTGCTGGCATCTGACCAACTGTAGATGCCATCGCCGCCGGTTGCCTGGAGTTGCACTGCATTGAGTGGATACATCGATACAGACGTTGGGTTCGTGATCGTCGGAGCGAGCTCTACGACGTTGATAGCGACTGTACCGTAGCCAATGGTCGTCCCGTCGTAACGGATTCCAACCCCAAGGCCAGACACACTCGAAGATATCGTACCGGTGATCGTTCCAGATGACGAGAGGTAGAGACCGCTCGGCCAACTACCTGTCAACGTGTAGGAATACCCTGCCCCGCTAGGATTTTGAGCAACTTCCAACTGTTCATTGACGGAGTACTCCGGGGTGGTGCTGGTGGTCGCCGGTGTGCTCGTGGTGAACGTGGATGTCTCAAGGGTTGCTTGAGGGTACGTGATCCCAACCGTGGCGCTCGCCGATGTCCCGTCGCCGGAGACGGTGAGGCTGAGAGCTGTAGGGATGGTCCCGGTAAAGGCGCTCAGGGTCGAGGGGTCGAGGGTTAACTGACCGGACGATGAGAGGGTGAGCCAGCTCGGTAGTGAACTCGCACTCCACATGTAGCTGCCGTTACCACCACTTGCTTGGAGCTGCACCGGCGCTCCTGCGATGAGACTGATCGATGTCGTGCTGATCGATACAGGGGTTGGCGAAGGCTGTGGCTGAGGCTGTGGATTGGGTTGAGGCTGTGGTTGAGGCTGTGGATTGGGTTGAGGCTGTGGTTGTTGTGCTTGAATAACAAATCGCTGGGGTGCCTTGGGTGGAATAACAATGGCCAACTTCCCGTGATCCATAGGAACGTTTGGAAGTGCTGGTGCGCCACCAATCGCCAAGACTTGCCCGTTGCCAAGAATGACGTAATAACCCGATCCATTGGGGTTCTGCATCAAAC
Organism: Actinomycetes bacterium; assembly: GCA_021819725.1. The sequence continues at coordinate 25,675 of JAKAQR010000018.1, read as the reverse complement.
TCGATGCTTTGGCCGGTAGCGGATGAGCACCCGATAGGCCCGTATAACCAAGGCCATAGGTCGAACCAGAGAACTTAGCATCGCCGAAGTCAAAGACCCCTCCGTCAGCTCCCACCATGTAGTAGCCGTTGCCCGATGGAGTGGCAATCGCACCGATGATTGGGGCGTTCAGGGGCTTGGAACCAGACAGACCCGTGAGGCCATAGGTATAGGTTGAGCCGAGGAATGGAGCGTTGCCAAAGTCAAAGACACCTCCATCTTTGGCGATCAACCAATAGCCCTCCCCCGAGGAGGTTGAGACAATAGCAGTGATCGGCGCATTGAGCGGTTTTGCACCCAAGAGTCCGGTGACTCCATAGGTGTAGGTGGAGCCGAGGAATGGAGCGTTGCCAAAGTTGAACACCCCTCCATCTGATGCCACGAGCCAGTAGCCACCGCCAGACGGGTCGGCTGCGATTCCGACGATTGGGGCGTTCAGGGGCTTGGAACCAGACAGACCTGTTAACCCATCGGTATAGGTATCGCCATAATACTTTGCGTCACCATAGGCATAGACGTGACCGGACTTGGTGACGATCCAATAGCCGCCTCCATCAGGTGTTGGAGCTGCGCCAACAATCGTGTGAGATCCACTCACCGAACCATAGGCCTGCGCCCCATTTTCGCCGGTCACCGTGCCAGTCTGGGAGATCGCAATAAAGCCGGATCCTTGCTGAGAAGTACTTGCATAAGCAGTTGGTGTCGCCAAGACAACTGATGCAGCGAGCAACGCACCACTTGATGCCAGCGCTAGTAGTGACTTCCTGATTCGCATACTGATACCTTCTGTTCTGCCAACATGGATGTATCGGCATGCAGATATTGGTTCTGAACGCGCAGTGGCATCATGCTCGCAACGATAAACAGAAGACAAGGTTTGAATAACCCGGGTTGTGCGTCCTGGCAAAGCCGCCAGAGAACGCAGTAGTGCGGGCGATGCACAGCCGTAGGTAGCTCCAGATCACTTGGTGTGATAAGGCCTTCACGCGCAACAAGACCCAACCTTCAATCGAGCGCGCGTGAGATCCGCCACGTCTTTGCGAACAATCTGTACCAAAGAATCACTATGTGACAAGAGATCACCAGTGACTGAGGTTCACCATTGTGTAGATCAGGGTGCGTCTTGCATCTTCGTTCCCAATCGTTCCCAAAGAAAGGAGGCGAGCCGATCAAAGGTCAGGTCGCCAAGCACACTGGCACGCCCGGCAAGACCGAGCCGTTGCGCCTCATCGGGGTGTTCAACCACCCAGCGCATCGCGGTGGCCGCAGCGTCGAGATCGGGGTCTGCCCAGACCGAGGAGCCAGGATAGGCAGGGATACCTGGACCGATTGGCACGAGCTCGTAGTCGACAAGGAGGCTGTTGGCAGGGTTCATAAACTCAAGATTCCCCGAATACCCGGTCCCGATCACGGGTCGCCCACGGGCCATCGCCTCGGCCAGTGTGAGACCAAATCCCTCGGCCCGATGCAACGACACATAGGCGGTCGTCTCGCCCATCAGGCTACTCATCACCTCCGTGGGGAGATACTCCTCGATCAGATAGACATCGCTTCGCTCGCCACAGAGCGCGCGTAGGTGTTCACGATCAGCGCGACAATGGCCCCCATTGATGCTCTTGATCACGAGTGTTGGTCCTTCCCCTTCCTCGAAGGCTCGCGAAAAGGCATGAACAAGTCCAAGCGGGTTTTTGCGCTCGAAAACACTTAGGTAGTCAAAGACAAACAGGAAATAAGTCCCCTCTGGGAGGGAAAGCATCCGTCGGTCGAGTGGTTGATGTGGGCCAGGGTCACGAATGGGAACCGGCATCACGCTGACCGGCTTGACGGTCTTAGCGGCGATGGCTTCACGGGAGAACTCCGACAACGCCCAGATCTCGTCGACGAGCTCCAGTGACTCAGCGTACGCAGGAAAGTCTGCTACCTCCCATGCCCAGAGACCAACCAGATAGCAATCACGCAAAAGACTACGCCCGACCTCACGTGCCACCACCGGCAGCTGCTCAGCGGTGATCGTGGCGATGGTAACGGAATAACGATCAACAGAGGCGTGATCGACAAACTCCGTTCGCAACCGGCCAACGGTCTTCTCGCTCGTGTGGATCGCATAGGGAAGACCGGCGAGACGCACGCCGTCCACGAGGAGACGTGCGACTTCGCCAACTCCAAGCCCAGAGGAGAAGTAGCCGACAAGGTTTACACCAGGGCTCCGTTGAACCACCGGATCAACCTCTGGCGCCGGAGTGGATTTGGATGGCAAAAAATTCGCCGCTTTACCGAGATCTGCATCATGAGGGGTGGTCCATGCCCACTGGAGAAAGTTACCCTCATCAGCTCCCACTGGGTTTGCAAATACCGCTTGGAGATCAGGACGGACCCTCCAGAGCGCATAGAGAAAACGATTGACCCGTGTCTCGGCAAAGGCGGGTTCTCGCCACCAGGCAAGAAAGGCTGCATCGTTGCCCATCCCCGGAGGTGATGGCGGTTCCTCACCGGATACCTTAGCTCTGGTCAGCTCACGGTGGAAAAGGTGGCGAAGCCGTGGCGTCAACACCGTTCCGTCGGAGAGTCGATCAAAGAGGTAGATCGGTACGGCAACTGCCTCGATAACCCCCGAAAGCGCCTCCTGGTATCGCCCGCACAGCTCGCAAAGTTCTGGCGACTCGCTGAGGAGTACTCTCGGATTGGCCGTTGTCTCCTCACTGAGCAGCCAAGGGGTTGTAGCACAATAGCCCCGGAAACGCAGCGTGCGTAGCGGGAGACCATTGACGAGGTAACGTTCCCCACTGCGAGTGATTCGACGCTCATGGAGGTTCCAATGGGCTAGCGCATAGCCAACGTCAGAGAGTACGTGGGCATCCGAGGTGTGGACAAGGACATCAAGCCATCGACGCCCCCCAAGGGGCCATTCTGGGGCTCCACTGAGGAAATCAGCCAAGCTTCGTGTCTGCCATGACCCGAGCATCGCCGCTCGCCGGCGACTGATGGCAAGAAACCCCTCCTCAAGGAAGCCATCTACAAGGATCTGCTCCTCGGTTGGCAAGAGACCGTCACGCTGGGGCAAAGAATGAAAGCGCGGCGTCACCACCATGCCGTGTCTGTCCGCCAGGGCAAAGAGATCATCCAGGCGACCACCCACATAGGAGTCAGGGGATAGATACAACGCAGTCCTGGCCCCACCAGCGAGCACCAGTGCTAAGGCCCATGGCCGGAGCACGACTCCGAGTTCCTCGATGCTCAAGACCGTCGTCAGCTCGAAGAGCAAGACGTCGTCGATCGGTAACGTATCGAGCCCTACGACATGGAGAAGCTGGTGGGATCCATCGTCGGCCAAGGGCTCCTCCTGATGGAGGAGGTCAACCCTGACGATGGTCATCTCCACCTCTGGATTGCTCTCGGCGAGTGACTTCGCTAGCGCCATGGCACCCGGTAGCGTGGCACCCGTCGCAACGGTCACCACCTGATGGGGTCTCAAAGGATGGAGTACTGTTCGATCGATGACAACCTCCTCAAGTCAAGAACGACCCCGACTAGGAGACTCAGCCTATCCCGAGTCCGACGGGCACAGGAACTCCTCCTGCCATCGCCTAATCTCCTTGCATCGAAGCGCACAGGGGACCACAATGCACAGAGCGGTATTGCTGATCGAGTTCAGTACGGGCCAATGGAAGGCTCCGCCCAATATGGTCTAAACAGACACCGAGTTGCCAGGGTTGCCAGGGTTGTCAGGGTTGCCAGGGTTGTCAGGGTTGTCAGGGTTGTCAGGGTTGTCAGGGTTGCCAGTTGCGTGGCTAGTGTTGTCTGTTGCGTGGCTGGGCCGATCCGGAAGCCGCGAGACTCACAAAAGCCTCAAGGACCTCCTTGCCGTCACCTCCAGCCGTCAATGTCGGCCAGGCTGGGCGTACATCAACGGAGACAAGCTGCTGGACGAGGAGTACTAATGCAATGGGATCCATCCAAAGCGCTGTGCGCAGAGCCTCTGGCGGGCTCGTTGCCGGCACGAATTCCTCATTGTGGACGCCCCGATAGACAGCGATGCCGCACGAATATCCCACTAGTTCGGGCGTGGGCGCAGCAGGAGACGATGGATCAGCAACGGCGGAATTGGTCGTCAGTGAAGCAAATTGCGTCGAAGCTGTCGTGACAGAAAGGTCCTCACGACCTTGTGCATAGGACAGCAACAACTCCACAACACTGATGCCTTTGTATCGTGCGCTGAGCACAAGATAGGCGACCATTACACTATCAATCACCCTAATATCCATGGTTACAAGTCCCAAGAGATGGGCGAAGTCTCTGGGGTCTCCGACACGCGCAGTGCCAACCAGCGAGACAATACGGTCTCGGTCGGTCTGTGGAGACGGTGGCACCATCACCGTCGCTGAGCTTGATCCCGTTCGCAACGTACACGCCTCATGAGACCAGCTAATGGACTCGATCAGAGGAAACTCCAACCTCGTTTCGAGATCGAGTGAGGAGGAGGTGCGGATCTCTAAGTCCGACAGCGACTTACGTCGGTCCACCTGGCGACTCATCACGAACATGGCAATCGCATCCTCATCGGAGAGTGCAAGTTTGAGAAATCTCGCTCGCCAGAGACTCACCTCGACTGCCACAAACTCGATGACCGTCTTGATCTCGCGATCACCGAGATGAAAGGAGATCATCTGGCGCTGGCTGAGCAATGGGTGCTGCTTGGGGATCGGTTCGATCGCGACACCGGTAACGGAGAGATCGAGCACTTGCATCGGTATCCCAACGCTCGGCGGTCGGGTGTAATAGGTTCCAGCGAGCACGACGTTCACCCGCGGCGCAGACCGGGCATTCATCGGCACAAAGCCCGATTCGATCACCACCTCCGAACCAACGATCGCCGGTATCACTACACCTGTGGCCAAGAACCGTTCGCCGAAGAAGACCACCATCACCTGACAAGGGCCAACTGAGAGGACGCGTTCACCAACGCCGAGGCGCTGCCCATCGACCCGGATTACCGCCGTCACAACGATTTGCCCGTCAAAATGTAGCTCGATCCTCTTTCCCGGATAGCAAAGCTGGCCGGGCGTACGAGGCTCATCATTCACGAGCTGATCCGATCAATCTCAGATCGTATGTCGAACGATCCCCTCACGTTGCGCCTCTCGAGCGACCGCCTCAGCCACCGCAAGGGCAACGCCCTTGTTAAAGACCGATGGGATAATGTAGTTCGGCGAGAGCTCGTCATCGAGCACCGCAGAGGAGATCGCATCCGCTGCCGCCAGCTTCATTCCTTCAGTGATCGCCATCGCTCGGGCATCAAGGGCCCCACGAAAGATACCGGGGAAACAGAGGACGTTGTTGATCTGATTCGGAAAGTCCGACCTTCCCGTGGCGATCACCGCGGCGATATCTTGGATCTCCTCCGGCATCACCTCAGGTGTCGGGTTCGCGAGCGCAAAGACGATGGGGTGGGTGTTCATCGTCGCTATCTCGCTCGCCGTGACGATACCGGGTCCAGAGACACCGAGAAAAACATCGGCGCCGACCAACGCTGAGCCGAGATCACCCATGCGTCGGTCCTGATTTGTATTTTCGGCAAGCCATAGCTTGGCACCGTCAAAGTCCTCACGTCCAGAGAAGATAATCCCCTTCCGATCAGCGACGAGGATCCGGCCAACCCCCGCGTTCGCGAGGATCTTTGCACAGGCGACACCAGCGGCACCGGCCCCCGCAACCACCACGGTCATATCCCCAAGTTTGCGATCGACGACCTTGGCCGCGTTGCGTAGTGCGGCGAGAACCACCACCGCTGTGCCATGCTGATCGTCATGGAACACCGGGATGTCGAGCTTGGACTTCAACGCCTCCTCGATCTCAAAACAGGCTGGAGCGGCGATGTCCTCAAGGTTGATGCCCCCAAAGACCGGCTCCATCGCCTCGACGGCAGCAATAACCTCCTCGGGCTTGGAGACGTTCAAACAGATCGGAAAGGCATCGATATTGGCGAACTCCTTGAACAGCTGTGCCTTGCCCTCCATCACCGGGATTGCAGCATAGGGGCCGATATTGCCGAGTCCGAGGACGGCTGTTCCGTCGCTGACGATAGCGACGGAGTTCGCCTTGATGGTATAGGTGTGCACCGAGGCGGGGCGTTCTGCGATCTCCATCGAAACGCGAGCGACACCGGGGGTGTAGGCCATTGAGAGATCATCACGATCCTTCAATGGAGACTTGCCTCGCACCTCGATCTTGCCACCGAGGTGTAGCCGTAGCGTTCTATCGAGGACGCTACGAACATGGACGCCAGCTACCTCCTCGGCCTTGCCGCGAATCAGTTGGGCATGGTCAGGATCAGCCGCAAGCACCGTGATGTCGCGTACGATACGGTCGGATTCAACCTCGATGAGGTCGATACCCAAGATATTGCCGCCCGCCTCACCGATTGCGGTGGTCAAGCGTCCGAGGGAACCAGGGCTGTTGTTGAGCTCGACACGAATCGTGACCGAGTGCGAGACGTTAGGTTGTGCCATAGTGCAAGGTTAGTGGCCCACACCAGAGGACTTGACCATCCCATTCGAAGGGAACGGATCGAGCGATCGTGGCGAAATCGGTTGCTCTTGGAATCACTAAACGGTCAGGTGAGGGGAGATCAGCGCGGGAATTGACTCCAGGTTTGCGCGGCTAGTCTAGATCACAACCCAAACAAACGAAAGGGTGCCGAGTGAGTTCCGATCAATCTAAGGTCCAAATCGACGGGTCGGCATCTAGCGCTCTCTCCGCCACTGGCTGGGGTGACATGATCATCAAGCACATCCCTCCTGACTCAACCGTCTTGACGCTCGGATCCGCGGCAAAGGAACTCGGAAGGCTACTCGTCACCGAACATGCATGCACCGTTGACGCCATTCGACCAAGCACCCCTGCACCTAACACAGCTTCACTCAAGGCAGGCAGACCCAATGCATCTGCACCCAACGCCACTGAACCTCACGCCTCCCAGATAGATGCAGCTCAACAACTCTACCGCGACGTCTTTGTGCTCGACCCAGAGACATCTGAGCTCAACGATGCCATCACAGATCGTCGCTATGACGTCATCGTCTGTGCTGGGATCCTCGAACGCCTGCGGGATCCCGGGCAGCTGTTGTCTCAACTCAAGACCCACCTCACAGCCGAAGGACAGCTCCTCATCGTCGTTCCTAACGTCGCCCACATCGGCGTAATCAGCGAACTGCTTGGCGGCGATTTTTACTACCGTGGCCATGGGATCCTTGACCCGGCTCATCTCCGCTTCTTCACCCGACAAAGTCTCTTACGGATGCTCGATGAGGGCGGTTTCGTCGCCGAGATTCTCGACATCACCACTCTCGCGCTTGGGGACTCTGAGTTTGCCCAATCTGAGGCCCTCGCCGATACCCTCTTAGCACACGTACCGATCACCGCTGATCACGACGTCTATGAGTTCATCGTCGGCGCAAAGCCACGCAAGAAGGGCCAGCGACGCATCAAAGAACAGATCCACCCAAACATGGCCCCACATGGCCCAAGGGGCGTCACCAAGGTGTTCTGGCGTATGATCGACGAGGAGTACGCCGAGGACCGATCGGTGGCAGGGACCCCGGATAATGCGTCAGGTCTGATGAAGGTTCGCCTCGAGATTCCGCGATCCCCCTCCGAGCGCTTCCTCGGGCTGCGACTCCTTGACAGAGTTGGGGTGCTCGAGGTCAGCGACTTGACCCTCACCCAAAACGGGACGCAGATCTGGCATTGGGAACCCGAGAGTCCCGAGGAACTCTTTATCAGCGAAGGTCGACAACAGCTCATCGAACTCCATAACACTGTCACACTGAGGGGTAGCGCCACCCACTACTTTCTCCTCGATCCCGACAGCCAGGCGGAGCTCAATCTTCGCGTCCCAGGGGGTCCGCATGAAACACACTTAGACCTGGCCTTTCGCCCCCTCACCATCGCACAGGCAACGGAGGTGATCGGGGAGTACCTTGCAACCGTGGATCAATACGCTGGCGCCCAAGTCGCCAAGGTGCGTGGGCTCCTGAACGCGGATCGTGTGACTCGTGAACTCATTCTCAAAGGGCGAATCAAGTTCGTCGAGGATGAGAAGCTCCATCTTCGAGAGGAGCTGGTGCTCCGAGAGGAGCAGCTCGGTGCGGAGAAAGCGGCCCTACAACGGCGCATCGATGAGCTCCTCGGCTCGACCTCCTGGAGGCTCACCGCGCCGGTCCGTGCCAGGAAGGAACAGCTCATTCCCAAGATGAAGAGTCTCCTTTCCCAACGGCATCCCTCATCAGCCTCGACTGCCCCAGCGGATCATCAACAATGACAAGAGTACGTGTTACCAAGGCCTACACCGAGTGGGTCGACCGATTCGACACCCTGACCACTCAAGAACGCCCAACCACGAGGGACTACGCACGGACGCTCCACGACGATCCTGATGACGAGATCGATCGGCTCGCCCATGACTATCAATGGTGGGTCCAGCAGTGTGATACCCTCAAGCAACCCGAAATCGACCTGATCCGGGACTACGTCGCCACACTGGAGTACACCCCTACCTTCAGTTACCTGATGGTGATCGAGGACCACCACGATCCTCGACAGTTACGACGATCGATCGGAACTGTGCTTACCCAGGCCTACCCCCACTGGCAACTTATCATGGTCGACAACCATGTGCAGGATCCCGAACTACGAAGAACGATAGACGACTATCGCACACGCCACCCAGGGATCACACAGATCCGGCTAAATAATCGCCGCGCCTATTCAGAGGCACTCAACCAAGCCCTTGATGCCGTCACAGGAGAGTTCCTCGCAACCCTACGCCCGGGCGATCTCCTACGACCCCACACCCTGGCCTGGTTTGTCGCCGAGGTAGCCATCCATCGCGATGCTGCGATCATCTACAGCGACCACGACCAAATCGATGATCAGGAACATCGTCACAGCCACAACTTCAAACCAGACTGGAACCCCGAACTCGCCCTCTGCCAGCACTACATCGGTCCTGCCGTTGCCTTTAACACCACACTCGTGCATCAGGCTGGCGGCTTCGCCCCTCTGTTGGAACTCTATCCCGAATGGGAGCTGATCCTACGGCTCACCGAGGATATCGATGCCACCCGTATCCGCCATTGTCCCACCATCCTCTACCACGAACGCGACTCACAAACCGCGAGAACAGCAACTGCAACAGACCAGCAACGCAACGAAGCCTATGAGATCGTCAGTACCACCCTGGTACGACGGGGTGCCCCCTACACTCTCGGCTGGGCCCAAAACCAAGTCGACCTCATCCCACGTTACTCTATCCTCGGCAGCCCTAAAGTCTCAATCATCATCCCCACCCACAACGGATTAGCTGACCTCCAAGCCTGTGTCGACAGCCTGGGGACCACCACCTATCCAAACTATGAAGTCATCATCGTCAACAACAGAAGTGACGACCCAGCTACACTCTCGTATCTGGAAAACCTTACCCAACTGCCGCGACATCGGGTAATCGACTACCCGTATGCCTTTAACTACTCCGATCTTCATAACACCGTGGTGAACCAGCTCGCAACCGACTACCTCTGCCTCCTCAACAACGATACCGAGGTCCAACGGGCCGACTGGCTCGAGGCCCTCCTCGGTTACGCGCAACGACCGGGAACTGGTGCAGTCGGAGCCAAACTCCTCTATCCCGATGGAACTGTCCAACACGCCGGCGTCATCACCGGGGTACGCGGACTAGCTGGCCACGCTTTTCGCTACCTGCCTGGAGATCAAGACGGATACCAAGGGAGGGCAAACGTCCCCCACGCCCTCAGCGTGGTGACCGCAGCGTGTCTTATGATCAGCGCAGATCTCTGGCATGAAGTGGGTGGGATGGCGGAAGAACTTCCAATCGCCTTCAACGATGTGGACCTCTGCCTGCGCCTTCGTGAGAAGGGTTACCGCAATATCTACCAACCCCGAGCACAACTCGTGCATCATGAGTCCAAATCTCGAGGCAAGGACATCAAGCTCTCTCAACAACACCGTGCGATCAGAGAACACGGTTACATGCAATGGCGATGGAGCCCGCAACTCTACTCAGACCCCATGTATAACCCCAACCTGACGTTGGACTCAGAGGACTTTGTCCTCGCGATACCAAGGATACAGCGGCCCTGGGCCCGCAGCATCCAGTGGGTCGACATTCCAGACGGACAGAACCTCGACCACTCGCATCGCCTACCTTTGCACGCAAACCAGACTATAACCGCAACCTGCCTGATCCCAGCGACCCTCTCGGGGATGATCGAAGCATTGCAGATCTACATCGGTGACAGCATTGGGGAGCTCGCTGGAGAACTCATCGTGACCGGGCAATGTAACGACAATATCTTCACCGTTGTCGAATCACTCTCAGGCCATCGCGGTGAGTTTCCTTTCACCCTGCATCTGACCAATCAGGCATTCCTGGCCCTACCAGGCCAACCCCTGCAACTCACTATCACCCCACGCGGAAACCTATGGCCAGTTCATCTCTTGGCCTTCCAAACCGTTTCTCCGTGGACCCACCTTCTTCAGGGGCTACCAAATCTCGCCCTAAAGATTACCGCAGGCTATCGCATCTAGCACCAGCGCCGCCTCTCAACACACAGACACGAATCGAGAACAAAACCCCCACCGCCTAACCCTTCAGCTCAACGACCTGTCCCCTTGTCGCCACTGAGCACCTAAGGCTTTCTGCTCGACCATGAACACATGACAAGTCGATATACAGAACAAACACCGTCTCCTTCAGACCACGTGCAACCGTCTCCGGACAAACCAAAATCACCCATCAAAACAGCAATCAGGGCAGGTACCGAAGCACCTACCCTGATTGAACCGTAAAGGTTTGACTAGATAGAGGAAAGCGTATAGCTACCCGTCATAGCAACCGGAAGGACATACTGGAATGAGTACCCATCAGTCATGAACTGTGAAGCAGTCATGAACTGATACAGCGTACCGTCATTGCTTACCCAGACACCGGCTTTTCCAAGCGGCTGCACCAAGGTACCGTTCGCACTGGTCGATGCATTGGTCGGTGTTGAACCGAAGCCCATGACCACCATCGCACCAGTCATCTTCTGGATTGAAGCAAGTTCCGCCGGAGTTGCAATCCCGGTAGCGACGCCACCAGCATACTCATAGATGGTCGAGCCGAACTGGACGAGCGCACCATTAGCCATGGTCGCAGCCGCCGTCGGAGGAGCACCAGCACCAGCGGTGAGGCCACCTGCATTCGGGACTGGGATCACCTGACTGACGACATAACCATCCTTCATGAACTGTGACATAGAGGAGAACTGGTAGATCTCACCATTGGTACCAACAACCCAGTAGCCAGAGGTTCCAACAGGGTTGATCAACGTTCCAGGAGCAGGCATAGTGGCTGTTGGGAAGGTACCCGACACCACACTGCTGTGATCCATCTTCATGATGTCACTGAGCACCGTCGGGGTCGAAATGCCAAAGGCATAGCCGCCCGCGATCACGTCAATCTGACCACCAGACTGAATGAGTGCACCGTTGGGGTACGTAGTCGCGGCTTTTGGAACGCTGGTTACCGAAACCGGCGCAGCCTCAACACTACCGTTGATACCAATCGAATACTGATTGGAAGCAGTACTCGGGTTGATGGCGCCATCGACAGAAACCGAGAATACATCTCCACTAGAGACTGTATTAGCCAAGGTTACATACACATCTGGTCCTGATACATCCACGCCTATGGGTTGCCCCGATGCGGAAGAAGTGGTCGTATCCGTAATGGAGTAGTCAGAAGCACTAGTAGGCAAAATCGTGTTTGAAGGGAAGATTAGCTCCAACTGTGACTCACCACCAGAGTTACCAAGTGTTGTCGACCCGGCACTAGTCTGACCCGTCATATTAGCAGTAGCCTCTAGACCACTAACCGTGTAATTAGACGTAGCCTGCAGACCCGCATTGCTCAAGCTCACAGGGACACTCCCGGGAATCGTCGTAAAGTCTTCAGAGGCACTCGCGGTTGCTGCCAACGAATCTTTGTTAGTAGCCACCGAAACCGAGTAACTATTCTGTCCCGAAACACCGGTCACCGTCGCTCCAAAGATGGTGATTGATACATCTTGACCAGAATTCACCGTTGGCATCGCCACACTTGTGACACCACTAGCGGTGGCGTAGCTCTCAGCAACAGTTGTCGCAGACGATCCACTACCCACTGTCACAGCCGCTGTCCCTGATGTCGGTAGAGCCAGACCACTTCCAGGAGTAATGATCACGCCAGAAGAACCAGCAGTCACCCCATCCGTAGCGACAAAGCTAGCAACAAAGTTAGCCGTGGCACCTGTAGTCGGATTAGCAGACGACGTACTGGGCATAAGCGACGTACTCAATGAGCCAATCTGAGTTCCGTAGGAAATTGTAGCGGAATCGTTTGAATTACCAGAGTCACTCACCGTGACTGGTGAAGAACCTGCCTGAGAGGGATTAATCGCACCCGTAATGGTGACGTTAACCGTATCGCCACTTACCAGCGGCGTGGTAAGAACCAAACTAGCTGACGATGCTCCTGTCGACGGATCTGAGGCTGTCACCCCAGTGACCGTATCAGTCGACTTAGCCCCAGACGAATTGGTCACAGTAACTGTGTACTGACTAGATGCTCCGGGGAGATCCACCGACGCATCTCCAGTTGCACTAGGAGTAAAAGTCAACACAAACGGCGCGGCAGACGTTCCAAGACCAGTGGCACCGCTGCTGACTGCAATGGGGCCAACATTATAGGTAACGTCACTTTGACCAAGACCGACGTTACTCGCAGTAGCACCGAAGCTCACCGAGTTAGCAGGGATCGTATAGTTGGTCTGAACCACGAGAGTATCGGTACTCGTATACATGCTACCGGTCTCAGTTACAGCGGAAGTTTCAGACGGATTCGAAACACCAATGAACTCAATCTGCACTGAGGCACCGGAGGTGACAACCGTAGGCAGTGTCAAAGTTACCTGATCAGCTGCACTCGTTGACTTATAAGCCGCAAAACCAACCTGAGTGCCGTTAACAGTGACGAGCGCACTAACACCGCTCGCGAAAGCCGAACCATTAGTAATGGTCGTCCCAGGCAGAGTAATGCTAACCGTGCCCGGGGTAGAACTAGATCCGACGCCGTCAGTAGCCACGAACGATGCCACATAGTTGGACCCCGGTGTGACTGTAAAGCCCGTAACCGATCCAGTGCCGACGGTGTAATAACCCGAAGTCACATTCGGCGTTGTCGCATAGGCAGTACCTGAAGCAATCAAAATTCCACCAACACCACCAACCGTCAGAGCCGCAGCCCCTGCCAAACGAACCAAACCATTCGACGAGAGCTTTGAACTCCCACTAATTCCGGCAGTCTTCTTCTTGAATCTGCTCATTACCTGGATATACCTCCTGAAATACAAGACCAACAGCCACTAGACTATCATGCTTCTTCGCTACTACCGTCCATGGACCCCGTAAGTGTACCACATCAACCATCGAGCCGGTGTAGTTTCTACGAAACCAAGTACACCTAAGCAACTGTACCAGCAAAACAGGCAAGAACAGGCTTTTACATAAAAATTCATCGATAAACTTCTAACCTCACGTTGAACCTCAGTATCGTTAGCTCTGCCAGGCTCTACGTAGCTGTCCACAGCCAGATAGAACTCCCGTGGTGATCTCTCCTGGAACATTGTCGCGGATGACCTGCACTGTGTGCGGCGCAGCTCTCTCGCATTATGTCCATCGACCGAATCTCGCACGCAAACATCAGTCATGTCTTGCACCCAGGCTCAACACGATCTTCACCCAACTCTCGCCCATGCCCAAATCGAGCAATACAAATATTGATAAAGCGACTCAACGACAGAGCAGGAGGCATCTGTATTCTGATTAACCGAGTAAGTGACGATGTCGCCGTTGAAACGAAGTTGGTCCTGCGTTCTCAGGCATACCTCATTTTCCGCCATGTGGCCCTTGATAGAGTGCCAAAACATACTGCCCAAGATACCCACCAACGAGGCCCTTGCTCTCTGATGATCTCACGCGATGACCAACTCATCCCCCACCCCATCAACGGTGATCGTCGACCCCTCCGGGTACTTCCCCGATAGGATCGCGACCGCCACCGGGTCGCCCACCATCTTCTGAATCACTCGCTTCAAGGGTCGAGCCCCGAACGCTGGATCATACCCTTGGGTCGCAAGGATCCGCTTGGCGTCATCGGTCACCACGAGTTCGAGCCGACGATCGGACAGGCGTCGGCGCAGTGCATCGAGCTGGATGTCGACGATCTTCGTGAGGTCTGCCTCGGTGAGTGATGCAAAACGGATGATCTCATCGATCCGGTTGACAAACTCCGGCTTAAAGAAGAATCTTGGATCCTCCGCCAGGTTCGATGTCATGATCAAAATAGTGTTGGTGAAGTTGACCACCCGACCCTGACCGTCGGTTAGACGACCATCATCCAAGATGGCAAGGAAGATATTGAAGACATCCGAGTGCGCCTTCTCGATCTCATCAAAGAGAATCACGCTGTAAGGACGTCGCCGTACCGCCTCGGTGAGTTGTCCACCTTCGTCGTAGCCGACGTATCCAGGAGGCGCACCGACAAGGCGTGCCACCGCATGGCGTTCCTGGTATTCAGACATGTCGATTCGAATGACAGCGCGTTCATCGTCGAAGAGGTACTCCGCCAATGCCTTGGCCATCTCGGTCTTACCGACACCAGTCGGTCCCAGGAAGAGGAAACTCCCGATCGGCCGGTGTGGATCGGAGAGTCCCGCACGCGAGCGCCGGATAGCGTTGGCCACCGCCGAGACCGCCTCGTCTTGTCCAATGACGCGCTGATGGAGCGCCTCCTCGATATGGAGAAGCTTCTCCATCTCGCTCTCTAAGAGCTTGGAGACCGGGATCCCGGTCGCCTTGGCCACCACCTCAGCGATGTCCTCGGGGTCGACCTCCTCCTTTAACATCCGCACCCCACCCTGGAACTCGGCAAGCTCTCGGGTTGCCTCATCGATCTGGCGGGAGAGCTCAGGAACCTGACCATAGCGGATCTCAGCCGCCCGATCGAGATTGCCGATGCGTTCCTGATTATCGGCCTCGGCCTTCAACTGTTCCAGTCGCTCCTTCATCTCACGAATCTTGCCGATCGCATCACGCTCGAGTTGCCACTGAGCATTGAGAGCGGCAAGCTCTTCCCGATCATCGGCCAACTCACGCTCGATCCGATTGAGTCGCTCCATGGAGGCGGGATCACTCTCCTTGGCGAGTGAGATCCGCTCGATCTCAAGCTGGCGGATACGCCGCTCGACCGAGTCGACCTCACTGGGTCGAGAGTCGATCTCCATCCGGAGCTTGGCGGCGGCCTCATCGATGAGATCGATCGCCTTGTCGGGAAGGAAACGGTTCGTTACATACCGATCCGAAAGGACCGCGGCCGCCACCAGAGCTGAATCCTGGATACGCACCCCATGGTGGACCTCGTAGCGCTCCTTTAGGCCACGCAGAATCCCGATCGTGTCCTCGACCGAGGGTGGTGGAATGATGAGCTGCTGGAACCGGCGCTCGAGGGCGGGATCCTTCTCGATGTATTTGCGATACTCGTCAAGCGTCGTCGCTCCAATCATCCGCAACTCACCACGGGCGAGCATCGGCTTTAACATGTTGGAGGCATCCATAGAACCCTCAGCGGCCCCAGCGCCTACCACCGTGTGCATCTCGTCGATGAAGGTGATGACCTCGCCGTTGGAGTCCTTGATCGCCTTGAGGACCGCCTTTAGCCGCTCCTCGAACTCACCACGGTACTTCGCACCTGCCACCATGGAACCAAGGTCCAGAGCGATGAGTCGTTTGTTCTTCAACCCCTCGGGAACATCACCCTCGACGATTCGCTTGGCCAACCCCTCGACGATGGCAGTCTTACCAACTCCTGGCTCGCCGATCAGTACGGGGTTGTTCTTGCTCCGACGAGAGAGGATCTGGATGATCCGCCGAATCTCCTCGTCTCGCCCGATCACCGGGTCGATCTTGCCCGCTCGTGCGTCAGCAGTCAGGTCACGTCCATACTTCTCTAACGCCTGGAGTGTCTCCTCCGGGTTCTCGCTCGTGACTCGGTTGTCCCCACGGATCTCACGCAACGCGGTCTTGATCTGTTCAGCGGTCACCCCGAACACGGTGGGCAACTGGATCAGCAGATGCTCGACGGAGAGATAGGAGTCACCCAACTCCTGACGAGTCTTATCGGCGGCCTCAAGGGTTGCGATCAGCGCGCTTGAGAACTGTGCCTGACTCCCGTAGGCCTTGGGTAGCTTCCCGATCGCCTCTAAGAGTTTGGTCCTCGACGCTCCGATCTGAACGCCCAAGCGCTCAAGAATGGGCAAGGCGATGCCATCGGGTTGTCCAAGGAGTGCAACCGCGAGGTGCTCCTTCGTGACCTCTGGGTTCGAACTCCGCCTGGCAAGCTCAACCGCCGCCTCGATCGCCTCGCGGGTCTTGACTGTCCACGTACTCTGATCCATCGTTCACCTCATCTTCGTTACGATTCCATCTGTTCATCGTCATCTGGTTGACGCTCTTCACAAACCCCAATCACCTGTTCTAACGCCAACAACTGCCACCCCGCTAGGGCCAGGTGACTCTTTTCTCTCACCCCCAAGGTCGCCGGTGACCGCCAAAGGATCCGGCGATCATGCCAGCCGCCTAACGGCCGTCGTCCTAGGCGACTGGATTCCATCGAGTCATCGGTGCCAGTAGGTGGTTCTGGGTCCAACTCGCCCTCGTCCAGCGCATATCTCCTGGCATTCCGGGAATGGAGACTCATCGTTCGTATCACGTTCGCGCCCTCTCGCTCGCCTGCTGGGTCCTACTGGTTCAGTTGCATTGGTCTCGCCCCACTGGTCCAGTTGCATTGGCTCCACCGCCGGTTTCAACTGGTTCACCACGTCGGTTGGTCTCTCCAGAGTTGTACCCCATTGTCTGACTGGCTCTGCCGCGTTGGCCGTACTGCATGGGCACTGTTGCAGTGGTCCCGTTTGCATTGGCCATGTTAGATCGAGCCTGTTTGCTACCACCTGTACATCACTAGCCATTGTCTCGCATCTGCGCCATGAGCTGTATTGACCAAAGGAACCTGTTGGGAGTAAAAGGTGCGGGTCACTGTCTCGTTGTGGTGTTGTCTCGTTGTGGTGTTGTCTCTTCGCATCGCCAACCCTTGTATTATGCTCTTGCCAGTCCAAGAAGCAGCTCCTTCTCTCGGTTGCTACGTTCTCCAGTCCGATCGGCACTGATGACGCCCTGACTCGAGGTGTGATGGCGAAGAGATCGACGACGGTTACGTGCCGTCGATCGTCGACCACCGGCGCGTTCTCCAACCGTCACGACTCGGACCCCCGTTCTCGCCCTCACGTCCTAGTCCCCATGGGCTAGGTTGTCGCACCTCAGTTGCTCGGTAAGCCGACCCACAATGACGACGAACCAGAGTCCTTAGCGTCGAATCTGGGTGGTCTTGACGTGTACCACCGCCTGGGAAAGCGGAACGAGATCACGCCGGTAATGGCGATGGATCTCCTTCTCCCGCAACCGTGCCAGCTCTCGCTCACGTTCGAGCTCAGCTCTGAGTTCGGCGACTTCAGCCTCTAACTCGATCACTCGGCGCACACCTTCGATATTGAGCCCTGCATCGGTCAGCTCGGCAATTCGCCGTAGCCGCTCGAGATCGTGTTCGCTATAGCGCCTTGAGCCGCCCCCGGTGCGGTTCGGTTCAAGCAGACCCCGTCGTTCATAGACCCGTAAGGTCTGAGGGTGCATGCCAGCGAGCTCGGCAGCCACCGAGATCACATACACCCCCCTTCCGATGGCGGCACCCTCGAAGGCGCCGCGCCTGGCCTGGCCTCCGATATCACTTGCCATCTAGCCTCTAGCCTCCTACCTTCTCTTCCCCTTTGTCCCCAAAGACCTTGTGATAGTCCTGGAGATACTTCTTCTGTCGTGCATCGAGTGCCGCCGGAACGACGATCTCTACCGTTACCAGCAGATCACCGACGGTATTCTTCTTCCTTGGGTTTGGCAATCCCCGCCCTCGGACCCTAAAGGTCTGTCCCGAATGGGTACCTGCCGGAATCTTGAGCGTCACTGGGCCAGTCAACGAGGGTGCGCTCACCGTACCCCCAAGGGCAGCATCAGCGAAGCTGATCGCAACCTTGGTGGTCAGATCAGCTCCCTTGCGACCAAAGCGAGGATCCGGATCGACGTGAACCTTCACCAGGAGGTCACCCGAGGGTCCTCCGCTCTTGCCGGGAGCACCCTTGCCACGAACCCGGATCGTCTGTTCTGGCTCCACCCCAGCCGGGATACGAACCTTCACGGTGCGAGCGCGGTGTTCGGTTCCTGTTCCCCTACAGGCGGGACAGGGATTTTCGATAATCAGTCCTCGACCATGACAGGCTGGACAGGGCTGGGAGAAGGAGAAGAATCCCTGGTTATCAGAGACCGATCCCGATCCGTTACACCGGGCACAGACCTTTGGTACCGTTCCTGGGGCGGCACCGGTACCGTTACATACAGAACATGAGGTCTCCCCGATCACCAACACCGAAGCCGTTGCCCCTGCGGCAGCGTCGGCAAAGCTGAGACGAACCTCGGCGCTCTGGTCCTCGCCACGCTTTGGGCCACTCGTCCGTTTCCCTCGATTAAAGAGGTTCCCGATCAGATCGCCAAGATCCTCCGAGTGTACATTAAAGTTTCCGTTGCCTGAAGCGTTGGAACCCATACCACCGAGGCCCGAGGCCATCGGGCCCATTCGGCGAACCTCGTCGTACTCCTTGCGCTTGGTAGCGTCACCGAGCACGTCGTAGGCGGCCGAGACCTCCTTGAACTGTTCCTCATGGCCAGCGTTCGAGTCAGGATGGTATTTTCGAGCAAGCGCTCGGTAGGCCTTGGTTATCTCCTTGTCCGTCGCCGTCGATGGAACTCCGAGGACCTTATAGTAATCCTTTTCGAACCACTCGCGCTGTGGTGGCATTCGTTACCTCCATCTCTCACGAACCGGTGACCTTCACCATCGCGGGTCGCAGAGTCTGTCCGTTCCAGCGGTAGCCAACACGAAAGACCTCGCTCACCGTCGGTTCACCGTCTCCTTCATCGTGGGCAACCGCCTCCGCCTCTTCGGGATTGAAGCGCTTGCCGAGGGGCTCGATCACCTCTAAGCCCTCCTTGGCTAGCACCTCCAAGAAGGAGGCACTGATCTGGGAGAGCACCGAGGCGACCTCGTCCGATCCTGACTCCGAGGTCGCATGAGCGAGTGCAAGTGTCAAGGTGTCAAGCGCTGGAAGCAACTTGGTCACCAACGCCCGAGATCCTGCGGCCCCAAGCTCACTCTGCTGTCTGGCGACTCGCTTTTTGTAGTTCTCAAAGTCAGCCTGGAGACGCTGCAGTGCCTCGAGATAGGAGTCCCGTTCGCGCTCAGCATCTGCGAGGGGATCGTTGATCTCAGGTTCAAAATCGAGCGCATCGAGATCGAACTCCTCCCCGGCCTCCTCTCCACGGATGGAGGGATCCTCATCAGCTTTGGCATCTAGCCCCTCATCAGACGGGTTGACCTCCGGTTCTTGATCATCTGGGGTGTTTTCACCCGTCCTGCTGGTCGCGTCCGAGCGCCCACTCCCAGAGGAGGACGCCTCTCCGTCGAAAGGCGTCTCCTCCTTAGCTCTGTCGTGCCCTTGGGCACCCTGGTGCTCGTTGGCACCCTGGGAACCCTGAGTACGGTGGGAATCGTGAGCGCTCTGGTGCTCTTCGTCGAATCTCTCATCGGCCACGCGCATCACTCCTTGGGTTCGTCGACGATCTCAGCATCGACGACATCGTCGTCACTGCCACCGGCATCGCCATCGGACCCGCTGGGCCCGGCAGTGCCATCCCCGGCTCCACTGGCAGAGGCCTGACGTGAGGCCTCCTCATAGAGCCGCTGGGTGAATCCCTGGGAAGCCGACATCAACGCATCCGTTGCGGTTTTGATGGCTGCGATATCGGTACCGTCAAGTGAGTGCTTGACTTCGTTGAGAGCCTCTGTCACCTTGTCCCGCTCCGGACCCTCAAGCTTGTCGCCCTGTTCGGCGAGGAGCTTCTCGGTCTGGTAGACGAGCGTGTCGGCGTTGTTGCGAACCTCCGCCTCCTCTTTGCGCTGCTTGTCCTCGGCGACATGGGCCTCTGCGTCGCGCATCATCTGGTCGATCTCCTCCTTGGAGAGTGCGGTCGTGCCGGTGATGGTGATGGATTGTTCCTTATTGGTTGCGCGATCCTTGGCGGAGACGTGCACGATACCGTTCGCATCGATGTCAAAGGTCACCTCAATTTGGGGAATACCACGAGGCGCTGGCGGAATTCCAACGAGTTGGAAACGGCCGAGCGTCTTGTTATAGGAGGCCATCTCGCGCTCACCCTGAAGGACATGGATCTCAACGGAGGGCTGATTATCATCAGCGGTCGTGAAGACCTCGGTCCGCTTGGTCGGGATGGTGGTGTTGCGTTCGATGAGCTTAGTCATGACGCCACCCTTGGTCTCGATACCGAGCGACAACGGTGTCACGTCGAGGAGCAGTACGTCCTTGACCTCACCTTTCAACACACCAGCCTGGATAGCCGCACCAACCGCAACCACCTCATCGGGGTTCACACCACGGTGTGGCTCCTTGCCCGTCATCTGCTGGACAAGATCCTGGATCGCTGGCATACGGGTAGATCCGCCAACGAGCACCACGTGATCGACCTTACCAACGGTGAGGCCGGCATCCTTGATCGCCTGCTCGAAGGGACCCTTGCAAGCCTGCACGAGGTCGGCGGTGAGCTCCTGGAAGCGTGAACGAGTCAGCTTCATCTCAAGGTGCTTTGGACCCTCTGACGTTGCAGAGATAAAGGGGATGTTGATCGTGGTCTCGAGCGAGGCCGAGAGCTCGATCTTGGCCTTCTCAGCCGACTCCTTGAGTCGCTGCATCGCCATCTTGTCGGCGCCGAGATCGACCCCTTCGTTATCCTTAAAGGACTTGATCATCCAGTCGATGATCCGCTGATCCCAGTCGTCACCACCGAGTTGGGTGTTACCGGCGGTGGACTTGACCTCGAAGACGCCGTCACCGATCTCAAGGACCGAGACGTCAAAGGTACCACCACCGAGGTCGAAGACGAGGACCGTCTGATCCTCGGTCTCCTTATCGAGACCGTAGGCGAGTGCGGCAGCCGTCGGCTCATTGATGATGCGAAGTACCTCAAGGCCAGCGATTTGACCTGCCTCTTTGGTGGCGGTGCGCTGCGCGTCGTCAAAGTAGGCCGGGACCGTGATAACCGCCTGGTTGACCGTGTCACCAAGGTAGGCCTCTGCGTCTCTCTTGAGTTTGGAGAGGATACGTGAACTGATCTCCTGTGGGGTGTACTTCTTGCCATCGATGTCGATGGTCCAGTCCGTGCCCATGTGACGCTTGACTGATCGGATCGTCCGATCAGGGTTGGTGATCGCCTGCCGCTTGGCGACCTCACCGACGAGTACCTCACCGGTCTTTGAGAATGCGACAATCGAAGGTGTGGTTCGCCCACCCTCCGAGTTCGGGATGACGGTAGGGTCACCCCCTTCGAGAACCGAGACGACGGAGTTCGTCGTTCCAAGATCGATGCCTACTGCTTTGGCCACTCGAGCCTCCTTATTAGCTGTTACCAAATACTTGAGTGTAAGTATATCAAGTTTTACTACATCCTACCTATCAGCTTTATTCCAAAACCTCGAAGAAAGGTCTTTGGTCCTCTCGCGACCCGCAAAGAACTGGGACTAGCTCCGCTCAGAACCCAGCCGCTTGGGCTGATCGGCCCTCGAAGACCCCCCTCGGCGGAGCCTCTCTGGAGAGCATGGCGGAGCCTCTCTGAAAAGTACGGCGGAGCCTCTTTCGAACGCATGATGGTGCGCCCTGGCAAGGCGCAGATCCACCCCCACGCTCTTGGATAGCGCATTCGCATGGAGGAAAGATAACATGAGGACAGCTGACGAGCCAGTTCGTACCTGGCTCGTGATGGCCATCACCGAGGCCCGATCCACTGAACCCCCGACGAAAACAGGCGGGTCCCTCCTGTCCTCCAACAATGGCCGGTGTCAACGGCGTTACCTATTGTCCGGGTTCCGGTATTTGCAGGGTCAAGAGACGCGCGATGCCTCCACAGCCCTCGCAAGAGAGGCATGCGCCTCCCACAAGCATCGTGTTGATCAGCGAAGTTGTGCCAAGATTCGGCGGTAGTCTCACCTGGGCCGGCAAGTGATGACCTCTCATGGTGGAGCCTTCCCGAAGAGAAGCTTCGTGACCGCGGGCCTTTATTAGACAACGATATCGCCACGCCGCTACCGTCCACACGCTAACGATACTGCCAACACCTGAGCAGAGCTCATGCCCGGGACACGCCAAAGCCCGAATGTCCCAAGTAACAGGGTGCGACCGACGATGCCCAGTCGCGACCACAGACCCAATCCACATCCCAGGCCAGTGGTTACGAACATCACCCCATAAATGCACATCACCCCATAAAATAGCAAGATCTTCGTCTCGACTTTCTGTATTTCGGCTAACATACGACCGATGAGAGCCACAGATCAGCGGGGACACAAGCGGACGCCAGCAGGCACCGCGCGTTCGCTGAGCATCCGAATCTGGCTCGTCACGATTGTGGTTCTCTCGCTCATCCTCGCAGCCTGTGACACCAACTCCACGGCACAAGTCAACTCGGCACGGGCCAAGGAGTTGCTCACCAAAGCCTATCGTGACACAATCGCAACGGGTGGCTATGCGGTTAGCGCTACTATTCACGAGACGCTGGGGCGAGAGACGTTGAAGGACACTCGACTATCAGGTCTCGTAACCACCGACCCACCTGCCGCACAACTCGAGCTGCCA
Organism: Actinomycetes bacterium; assembly: GCA_021819725.1. The sequence continues at coordinate 2,684 of JAKAQR010000018.1, read as the reverse complement.
ACGTCGCACGGTAGAACGCAAGAACAACTCACTATCGGTGACACCCAGTACATGCCGGACCCGTCCACACCGCACTCCGACCGTGTGACCCAGTGGCTCGCCTTCGCAATACCACCACAAGCATCGCTCGCCAACCCCAGCACCATGAACTCCACGAGGACGCTCGCCCCCTTGCCGTTCCTCATCAACCCCGCCATCGGTCAGATCCGCGAGGTTGGCCAAGCACAGGTGAATGGCACCCCCACCATTGAGTTCCAAACTCAGGTGCAAGAACGACTCGAGGAACCACCCCCAGTACCGAGCAGTGGAAACTCCATCGGGCCTCCCATCACGAAGGCACTCACCCATGTCATCCTCTCGATCTGGGTCACCCAAGGTGCAAAGCCACTTATCAAGCAGCTCGAGATCGCCCAACAGGCAACACCGTACCACGAAAAGCTCACAACAACCACCATCACGACACTCTCTGGCTATGGGGCAAGGCCCTCAATCACCCCACCACCGATCGCATCGGTGACCACTATGTCCCAAATTGTCGGATTACTAACTACTCCAGGACAAACTCCACTAATGCTCCTAGCAGGACCCCCGCTTACTCCGAACCCAATCCTCACCCCGATGAAGACCTATACCAATGCCGTCCCGGTGGAAGAGATCACTACGGTCAATAATCAGGCGCTCGTCCTTGATGAAAGGACCGACCAAGGGAGTGAGTTGGTTCGGTTTGATCCGGTAAACGGTGCCGTCGAAGCCCAGGCACGGCTCCCCGTTATCGAGGCGACAACCTACGCAGACGGGGAGCTTTGGGTATTGGCCTCTCCACCCAGTCAAAAGAACGCCTCCATCGTCGAGGTACTCAATCCTGACACGCTTACGATGCTCTATCGACGCACCCTCTCTGTAACGCCCAACCTCGCGGCGGACGCCGCCTCTATCGCGGTGGTAGACAAGAGAGTCTGGATCTCCACCACGAGGGGTATCGTTGGGCTAGACGCTGATCTGCGCCACCGGACTTCCATCACCATCGCGCGCCCTGCGACGCTGTCGATTGAGGTCGCAGGCTCTGTCAATGGCAGCGCTTTGTTGACGTCGCTCTGTGGAGATGGAGGTTCCGCCGTCACGGTCCAGGTGCGAAACCCAACCACTGGCGACCTCGTCTCCTCATTGACAACCGGGTTGGGAGGAATCGGCGGTGCTGCGATGACCCCTATCACTAACCGTGTCTGGCTCCGTGTTGCCACCGGGATGGGGGGAACCCTTGGCTTTGTCAACCTCACACCAGGTAACCCTCCAACCCTGTCACCAGGCAGACCGCTCAAAAATGAGACCGGAATCCATGATCCACCGTTCCCAAACACGCTTCGAGTCAGCGTCGCCGGTTCCACGGTGTTCGCCTACGACCCCGATAACAACGTCCTCGAGTGCCGCAATGGGGAGACCGGGTCGCTGCTCGCCGTGACTCGCAGCCTCGAAGGCGTCACCACGCTCACGAGTCTCACCCACGATGAGATTGCGGCAACTCTCGGCACTGGTGAAGTCATTATCGCCAAGATCAGCTCAGTCTGCCTCGGCTAGCTGACACTCCACTCAGGTGCTCAGGTTGCCTCGGGGCCACATTGTTCGTTAGGCTTGAGGGCTATGGCTACCCTGATCCTCCTCCGTCACGGACAGAGCACGTATAACCAAGAGAACCGCTTCACTGGTTGGGTTGATGTTGACCTCACGGCAACGGGCTACCAAGAGGCTAAGAGGGCCGGAGAACTTCTGCGCGATGCTGGACTCCTACCCGACATCGTCTTGACCTCGGTACTGAAGCGTTCGATCTACACCACCGACGAGGTCCTCAAGGTGCTTGATCGCTCATGGGTGCCCGTCGAGAAGACCTGGCGGCTCAACGAGCGTCACTATGGAGGACTCTCGGGACTCAACAAGGCAGAGACGGCCGAACGCTTTGGGGCGGAGCAGGTGAAGATCTGGCGAAGGAGTTACGATGTCCGGCCACCGGAGACCTCTGAAGAGGAGCACCGGCACTTCGTGAGCGATCCGCGCTACCGAGGCCTCAAAGCGACCGACGTTCCCTACACCGAGGCCCTCGCCGACGTGTTGGTCCGCGTCATGCCCTACTGGGAGGAACGAATGATACCTCTTCTTAAAGAAGATCAGGCGATCCTCGTCAGCGCCCATGGAAACTCCCTGCGCGCCATGGTCAAGTTCTTAGAGTCGATCCCTGACGATGAGATCGTCGAGTATGAAATCGCCAACGGCGAACCCATCGTCTATGAACTCGACACCCAGCTCAAGGTATCGTCAAAGACCGTCCTGTAGCTCCACAGACTCATCAACTCTGGGCGTTCGAGCCAGGCACCCGATCCGGAGTCAGCCCTGGTCCAATCATGAGCAACTCCAGAGGATACGGTCACCTTATTCATGGCGACTGAGACTTTGTCGTCCTATTCTCGACGAATTGTTATTTGTGCTTAGGCCCCACCTTTGTATGTCACCACCGCTCAGAAGTTCACATTCGAGTTGTCGATTGGGAGTGAGGCGTGCTTGTCCTACGCCGTAACCGGTGACGCCTCCACGATGACGTTGTCGGCATAGGAGCCTCCCACGCCGGGGACCTCCGTGAAGGGGCCACCACAGGTCACAAGAGCAAGGGTTGGGGGACCCTGGTTGGTGAAGAG
>JAKAQR010000123.1 GCA_021819725.1 Actinomycetes bacterium | reverse complement strand
CCCTCGCGATTCGAGACCAACTACCACGAGATCTCGCCAGAATCTGCACTATTCGGACGCCTCTTCAGCATGGTACTCATGAATATCACAAATGCGAATATGAAGAGGATCACTGCGAGGACTATGAGAGCGATGCCCTCTATCGCAGCATTCCGGAGCGGTTCTCGACATACCAGGAGCCCCAATGCGTGGGTATTGTCGGAACCCATAAGGTATGACAATGGATTTCCACAAGCGGCTGGTAGCCCCAGTAGCGAAATACTATCGGTTAGTAGGAGTCGTGCGGCGCCTAGTACAAAGCACGCCGTTGCCCCAAGCACCACCAGCATCACCTTAATCATCTGTGGTCTCTCATGTCCAGTGTCAGTCTATATTTGATGGACAATTACCCTTCTCGAGGGTGTTCGTCTTCCCCAATAAGATCGGTTATTCCCTTCGGGTTTTGCCGCCTGACTCTCCCGTAGATCTTGGCTGACCATTGACCTGCAGGCTCTTCTCTCGGGAACCCCGAACTGCTCGCGTAACAACATGATGGTGCTGCGCCTGCGTTCTGAGGATTAGTAGTTTCTCGAAGTGATTTCGGTTAACATTGACTTGTCGAGAGTCAAGTCAGCCACGATTGTCTTGAGCCTTCGGTTCTCTGCTTCGAGCTCTTTGAGCCTCTCAATATGGTGACCTTTCGTTCCACTGTAGGTGTTCTTCCATCTGTGCCAGGTGGTCTCGGTGGTGCCAAAGCTTCGGGCTACCCCTGCGACGGCTTTCCCTCGTTCAACATCTGGTCATCCTCTCTCGATTTTTGCGATGACTTGATCTGGTGTGTGCAACGTGGCCCAACATGAGCTTTCCTCCCGTAGTGACGGCAGCGCATTTAGAACGGCTCTATCGGGATTTGACGGTTCTTCAATCAGGCCATGAAGTGGGGGTAGGTCGAGTCGAACCCCGCCCTGTTGGCCTCTCCTCCAAAGGTGACTGCAGCACGGGTCGTTGCACCAACGGTTGAACAACTCATCAAGATTCTCGAGGAGGCAAAGGCGGTGCATCCCCAGTGGGGTGCCTTCTTTATGCTTGCAGCCCTGACCGGTATGCGACGAGGGGAGCACCGCATCGAATTGTTATAGTTCACCATCATTTCGATGGTGAACTATACCATTTCCCCTGTTCAAATGCGATGGAATGAAGAAGACAGATCCCACCCCGATCCAGCAACCAGCCTTTCAGCTCATCGGCAAGGAGGTACCCATCAGGCTAAAGTAGGTAGAACACTAACCGTCCGGCGCTCCTGAGCTGGGGAATCACAGTGAGGGGGCGTAAAATCGGCTTAAAACCCGGACGCTGTCCCCCAACTAAGGTGATCTGGGTGTGATACTAGGTATGAGTTTGAGCGGCCAATGCAGCCATGCGACTGCGGCGTCACCCGTGGGTGGGCAAGGTTGGTCAGTGTGCATGACCAGAACGTCGATATCGTGAACCGCGCATCCGAGGAGGAGTTTCGTTTCTTTTTTGAGGAGAACTTCGATCGCGTCATCGGGTATGCGTTTTCGATTGTCCAAGATACTCAGGAGGCCGAGGACATCGCCGTCGAGTCCCTGGCGCGTGCGTATGCTGCCTGGAGGCGGCTCAACGGAACGGCGCATCGCAAAGCGTGGGTTTTTCGGACGACTCTCAACCTTGGCATCGACCATCTTCGGAAACAGAAAAGATCCAAGACCAGACGCGGAATAGACGAGGCCTTTGCGGATATTCCGATGAGATCGGAAGCGATGGTCTTCGACGCTACCGGCTACTTGGCTACGAATCGAGCAGAGCTCGTCGTGGCCCTGCGACGACTACCGGAGCGCCAACGCGAGGCGGTCGCCATGCGTTACCTCGGTGGCTTTGAGGTCACCGAGGTTGCCGAGTTCATGGGTATTGGAACCGAGACCGTAAAGACTCACTTGGCTCGCGGAATGAAGGTCTTGCGCACTGAGTTCGGCGTCCAGGACCAAGGAGGACAATCATGACAAATGTGGCATCCAATCAGCAGGCCCACAGCGATCGGTCAAACCTCTACGTCAAAACCGTACGTCGTGGTCGCAGACTCAAGCGCCAGCGTATTCTCTCACGCCTCTCGGCGGTTGTTGTGGTGGCTATCGTTGGGAGCGCCACGGCCATCGCCATCGCCCAACAAGGGATTCACGCTCACCCAACCACACCCCCGGTGACAATTCTGCGAAAAAAGCCAAAACCATTGAAGTCGCCATCAACCAACGTCCCTCAACTCGTCTCATTCCGATCACTCCAGGGATCATCGGTAGCGCTTTCGAATGTTGACGGGACTCCCGTGACAGGAGACGGGGCGACCTGGACACTGGTCTCCACCCCTTCAGTGATCGAGCTCGTGAAGGTCGCGGGATCACCTCCTGCCATCACCGGCCATATCACGATCGTCCCGCGGAGCGCCGTTGGTTCAACAAACCAGATCGCTCAGCCGATCATCAGTGGCGATACCGCCTACATCGCTTCGACGCTCGGGATCTATCGAGTTGATTTAGCCACCGACCAAGTGACAGCGACCCTTCCTGATCATCTCGGGACGCCACAGTCGCTCACCATTGTCGGGGACAACCTCTGGGTCGTTGGCAACACGCTCAA
>JAKAQR010000059.1 GCA_021819725.1 Actinomycetes bacterium | reverse complement strand
TGGAGAGGAAGGGATCAGGTTTTATACGCGGGCCAAGGCGGTCACGATGCGGTGGCCGGGAGAGGCGAACCCGACTACAGGGATGCACTTTGTGACGAACGCCTAGCGGGGAATCGCCTCCCTCCTCAAGACAGCCTAAGACGGTTGGGGCTGCTCGAGGACGACGTGGGTCTTACTCTGTGCTCCGAGACTACAGGGCCTTCGGCACTGATGTGCGCTACAGCCCTTTCGGTGTGAGCACGAGCGTTGGAGCAAGGGACCGCTTGGCTCAGGTTTTCCTCGTCACCACCGGTACGACCCAGGCTGATCCTGGTCGCTATCGCCGTGTCGGTGAGGCACGGCTGGTGTCGACCCTGCTCGAGGATGATTCGGTTGGGTGCTAGGTGGTCGATCGTTTGCCCAGCTGAGCGGGTCTGATCCGTGGGCTCTGGGTGCGTCCTTGTCTGCAGTGTCGTTCATCCTTGAGGGGGTTGAGCTGTCGGCATCGTTGCGATGGGAACAACGCCCAGAGCCATAGCGATCGATTCTTGTGGGAGACGGTAGGGGAGCGTGGTGCCCAGGAGCGCCATCAGACCTGGCCCCAGGGTAGCAACGGATAGGTGCATCCTGACGTGGAATTCCAACATCAGTGAGAGGTCCATCCTCGCCCAACACCACAGCGCATGTGTTTTGGGAGTCTATCTACCGAGGACATGACGGCGTCACCCGCAGACGCCATGGCGGAGTGGAATCGGACGGCCGCATGATCTGAGCTGTTGGACCTCTTCATTTGCTAAGGTGGCGAGTCGCCGACTTTTACCGGTGATGGTTGTGGCGCATGGCAAAGCGACCGGCTGCGGGCATCGAGGTGACATGAATACCAATGTTTGGTTTTGGTTTACCGAATGTTCCTCGAACAGGCTGTCTTTGTTGGTATAGGCCCTCTACGGTACTTCTTGCTGGGTTATTGGACGCAAGGTTCCAAGGGAGATGATGGTGAGGGCTGTAAAGATCGGTGTGGCGATGGTGGGTTGTGCGGCAGTGCTCCTCAGTGCCTGCTCCAGTTCGTCTGCCGCGAATAGTGTTTCGAAGTCGTCGATTGACTACGCGACGTGCACGTCGCTCGCCGCCTGTGGTGGCATGACGAACCTTGTCAAAGCTGCAAAGTCAGAGGGTTCGCTCACGGTCACAGCACTGCCGGCAGATTGGGCCAATTATGGGCAAATAATGACTGACTTTGAGCAAAAGTATCATATCAAAATCACCGATGTGAGTCCGGATGCTTCATCCGCTACGGAGATCGATGGCTTGGCGACGTTAAAGGGATCGTCGCGCTCAGCAGACGTCGTCGATGTCGGGATTCCCTTTGCAGTTCAGGGCGCACGGCGGGGTCTATTTGCCGACTATAGGGTTAAATATTGGAGCCAGATTCCCTCCGACTGCAAGGCACCAACAGGTCAGTGGTTCTGCGACTACGGTGGCTATATCTCCATCGGCTACGATGCAGGACTCACCAAGAGTCCGGTGACTGGATTTGCCAGCCTTAGCAACCCAGCATTTCATGGCGGCGTCGCCTTGGACGGCAATCCCGAGGATGCAGGAGCTGCCTTTTCGGCAGTCATTGCCGCAGCGCTTGGCAACGGTGGGTCCTATAGCAATGTCATGCCGGGTATCCGGTACTTTGAGCATCTCAAATCAGTCGGAAACTTCATTCCGGTGCAGTCGTCGCCGGCGACGATCGCCTCGGGCGAGGTGAAGGTCAATATCGATTGGGATTACCTCAATGTCGCCTATGAGAACGCACTCCGAGGCAAGATCAACTGGAAGGTAATCATTCCCAAGGGCGTCCATTACGCCTCCTACTACGCCCAGGCAATCGCTAAGGATGCGCCGCATCCAGCCGCAGCCCGCCTATGGGAGGAGTACCTGTACTCGAACACCGGACAGAATTTGTGGCTAAAGGGCTACACCGATCCGATCCGACTTGCCTCGATGATCAAGGATGGGACGGTCAACAGGACCTACTTGGCGGCCGTCCCCACGGTCACCGGCACCCCTGTTTTCCCGAGTCAGGCCCAGCTGAACGCTGCACAGACGGTAATCCTCGCTAACTGGCCCAAGGTCTAATGCTCGTAACGCTTACCCCGAAACGGGAGGAGAGTTCCCCCAGCTCTCCTCCCAGATCACAGCGAGGACACGAGTTTTGGCGTTACGGCGGGGTTGTACCGTATCTCGCGTTCATGGCGTTGTTTTTGCTGATCCCGGCTTTTTCGGTTCTCATTGGTGCGTTCGAGTCCAACGACGGTGCATTAACGTTCTCGAATCTTCGTATCGCCCTATCCGGTCCCTACCTTCAATCATTCGTGACCTCTTTTGAGCTCTCCGTCGGCAGTACCGTCATCGCGGTGGTGGTCGGTTTCGTCTCGGCCTTAGCGGTAGCCGCTACCCGGGGTCGCCCGCGAGCGCTGGTGCAGTCGAGCTCCAGCGTGTTAGCGAACACTGGAGGGGTCCCGCTGGCGTTCGCCTTCATCGCAACCATTGGGAATTTTGGAGTCGTGACCAAGATCCTCTCAGGGATGGGCCTGAACATTTATGCGCACGGATTCTCGTTGTATTCGGTCGTTGGTCTGATCATCGTCTACCAGTACTTTCTGATACCGGTGATGATTCTGGTGATGCTCGGTCCCATTCAGAACCTACGACCGGCATGGGTCGAGGCGGCGCGTACGCTCGGGGCGTCGAAGCTGCGTTTCTGGTGGTCGGTCGGCCTGCCGATCCTGTCCCCAGCACTGCTCTCAGGTACGGTAGTGTTGTTCGCGGATGCATTCGCAGCCTATGCTACGGCAGAGGCCCTCACCTCGGGGACTCTGCCGCTCGTTCCGATACAGATCGGCAGCCTGATCTCGGGCAATGTGGCCGCTGGGGAGGCGAACCTCGGTAACGCATTGGGACTTGGAATGATCGTCGTCGTTGCCTTGGCGGCGACGGTCTACGTCCTGAGTCAACGGCGTGCGTCACGGTGGCTACGATGACGTCGCCGACGGATGGATTGTACCTCCGACAAGCGGGTATTGGTCGTGGTTTTCGCACGCTGGTGCTCGGCGCGGTAGGGGCATTCTTTCTCATTCCGATACTGGCCTCGGCGCGTTACTCGGTTCTTGGCAACCATCACCACCTCACGCTCTCTGCGTATCGTTCGCTGTTTGAGGATCCAAACTTTCGTTCGTCTCTGGAGTTGTCACTGCAGGTGGCAATCGCCACGGTGTTGCTCACTGGGCTGTTGGTGATCCCCACGTCGATCTGGGTCAGCGTGCGCATCCCAAAGTTGCGCGCTCTCTTGGACGTTCTGAGTATCGTGCCACTCGGGGTACCCTCGGTCGTGGTGGTGTTGGGCATCCTGGGCGCCTATCACGGCATTTTGAATCTCATCCTTACCTCACCATTCATCCTGGCCCCGATCTACGTGGTTCTCGCTCTGCCCTATAGCTATCGGACCTTCGATACCGCGGTGCGGTCGCTCGATATCAACACCCTCGTTGAGGCGGCACAGTCGCTGGGCGCCAGCTGGAGTCGGACGCTGGTAGGGGTCCTGTTGCCGAACCTTCGAGCGGGTATGATTGGCGCGCTCATCCTGGCTGGGGCCTATGCACTTGGCGAGTTCGTCGTAGCGTCGTTGCTCAGTTTTAATACCTTCCCTGTCTATATCGTACAGATTGGGCTAACAGCCGCCGCCGAAGCGGTCGCTGTGTCTCTGGTCGCACTCCTGGTCGCTTTTGTGCCACTTTCGCTGGTCGCGATCGTAGGTGGTGGCCGTACCAAGAGGAGGGGTGTCCTTGCCACGGGTTGATCTACACCTTGAGAGGCTGGAGAAGTTTTATGGTTCAATGCATGCCCTCGATGGGTTCTCTCTCCACGTTGAGGCTGGTGAACTCGTCGTCCTACTTGGACCGTCTGGCTGCGGAAAGACGACAGCACTTCGCTCGGTGGCCGGTCTCGAGCGCCTCGATGGCGGTCGGGTCATCGTGGGGGGTATCGACATCACCCTCCAACCCACGGCCAAACGCAATATGGGTATCGTGTTCCAGCATTACAGCCTCTTTCCACACCTCACGGCGGCACAGAACATTGAGTTTGGTCTCAAAATTCGAAGGGTTGGTGCCCCAACGCGTCGCAGGCGCGCCAAGGAGCTGCTCGAACTCGTCGGCCTCTCCGGACTGGGCGACCGGTTTGCCCACCAGCTCTCCGGTGGACAGCAACAGCGCGTGGCACTCGCACGAGCGCTCGCAATTGAACCGTCGGTGCTACTCCTTGATGAGCCGCTCTCTGCTCTCGACGCTAAGGTGCGGATCAGTCTTCGCGAGGAGATTCGCCGAGTGCAGCGGGAGGTAGGCATCGCCACCATTTTTGTCACTCACGATCAGGAGGAGGCACTGGCGATCGCTGACCGAATCGGAGTAATGCGTCATGGTATTCTCGAGCAGCTGGGCTCTCCTGCGGAGATCTATGCTGCGCCGGCATCTGAGTTTGTCGCAGAGTTCGTCGGCAAGGTGAACCGGATACCAGGGAGGGCCACCCACAAGACGACGGTAGAGAGCAGTGGCTTTGGATCGTTCTCGGTCCAAAGCGAGGTGTTCGTTGGTACTCATTACGAGGTCCTCGTGCGGCCAGAGCATCTCGGTATTCGTGCGGAGGCTCAAGGCTCCTGTAGGCTCGTCGAGATGTCATTTCTGGGGTCGAGTTTTGCGGCTCACGTGCAAGCGCCGGATGGCACTCGGATCGTCGTGTCAGTCTCGCCTGAGGAGTCGGTCGGTCTGAGCGTGGGTGAGGCTGTCGACATCTTCCAGCGGGGGCCGACGCTGCTTGTTCTTCCCCAATCGGGTACGCGCGATCCGGTCGTAGTCCCGGAGTTCGCGGGGTCGGAGTAGCGCGCGATGGGGACGGTCGATGCTGTGCGGTGCCTCCTTTGTGAACCAGCGCTGCTGGACACCTACGGTGAGGAGCTTCCCCTGATCGACCACCTGCTACAGACCGCTGAGCTGTTATGGGAAGATGGGGGCGACGCTGAGTTGGCGGTAGCTGGATTGCTCCATGACGTGGGGCTGGCGCGGCGATCATCGGAGTTGCACCACGCGCGCGATGGGGCCCAGCTTGCCCTGTCGCTCGGGTTCTCCACACGTGTCGCCGAACTCATAGCGTTGCATGTAACCGCTAAGCGCTATCTCGTACGCACCGATGAGCGCTACTGGGGCGTGTTGTCGAGGGAGTCGCGAGCCACCCTGGTCGAACAGGGGGGTCCCTTGCCGATTACCGAGGTGGAGGCCTTCGAGTCGAGCGGACATTTTGATGATGCAATACGCCTGCGTCTCGCCGATGACATGGCGAAGGATCCTCTGCGTGGCGCGCGGCGAGTAGAACACTTGTACCCTATCGTCGACCGCGCACTTGCGTCTTCGACTGCGCGACAGGACGATCAGCGTCGTTAGGATTGTTGCTGTCAGGGTGAGAGCAGGTCATCCATTCGAAGCCTTTGTTGTTGTGTGTTTGGAGGAGTCGCTTGGTCGGTCGGAGCGATGACTGGTCGTTGATCGATGCCTACGATTATGACCTTCCGCCGGAGAGGATTGCCCGGGTTCCTGCGGAGCCGCGCAGCTCTGCAAAACTGCTGGTTGGCACGGGAGACAAACCGTACACGGTTACTGTCGCGGATCTTGGTGATCTTCTAGAACCTGGCGATGTGGTGGTGGTCAATGACTCCAAGGTCGTTCCCGCTCGGTTTCACGTTGAGCGCGAGTCAGGCGGTCGGGTCGAGGTACTGCTGTTAGCCCCTCAGGGAGTGATGTTCGAGGCGCTCATTCGACCCAATGCCAGGATTCGCGCTGGTGAACTCCTCTATCTCAGTGGGTCGCCAGTTTTTCGCGTCCATGAGGGCGGGACCGAGAGTTCAGGGTTGCGGATCCGACTGGTCGAAGTGTTGGGCGATGCGGTGTTCTCCCAGGGCGAGATCCCACTCCCCCCGTATCTCGCTGGGGTTACGATCGATCCACAACGATACCAGACGGTTTATGCGAAACGACCGGGTTCGGTCGCAGCGCCAACGGCCGGGTTGCACTTCGATGCGCCGTTGCTCGCCGATCTCGAACGGCGTGGCATCGAGATCGTCAGTGTTGATCTCGAGGTTGGGCTCGGCACCTTTGCGCCAGTCAAGGAGCGCGAGCTCGCACGTCATACGATCCATTCCGAGCGCTATCGTGTCACCCCCGAAGCGGTCGAGCACATCAGTGCGGCGACCAGAGTGGTCGCCATTGGCACGACGGTTGTACGTACGCTCGAAACGGTTGCCCACGGAGGTGACCTGGTGGGCTCCTCTCAACTCTTTATTCGTCCCGGTTTCGACTTCCGCTGTGTTGACCTAGTTTTGACCAACTTCCACGTGCCTCGATCGACCCTCGTTGCGCTGGTAGCGGCCGCGATTGGCTCGCGCTGGCGTACCTTGTACGAGTATGCTCTTGCGAATGACTTTCGTTTTCTCTCGCTTGGCGATGCGATGTTGATCCCGACGAATCGGCCGAGGGGGACCGACGTTTTGCGCTGGAGTCGTCCCGACATCGTGCCGAGCACATCGTGAGTATATTTTCCTTGCTTCAATCGTCCGGTGCGGCACGGCGCGGTCGGCTGTCGCTGCGCTCTGGCGTCGTAGAGACGCCGTTGTTCATGCCGGTCGCGACGCGAGGAATGGTGCGGTTGCTCCCGACCCAGGTGGTGGCCGAGCTTGGGTACCAGGTGCTGTTATCAAATACCTATCATCTCATGTTGAGGCCCGGTGCTAAGGTGATTGCTGAGATGGGCGGACTCAATGCGTTCACCGGTTTTGCCGGTGCATCGCTGACGGATTCTGGTGGTTTTCAGATCATGTCGTTGGGAGCTACGATTACGACGGAGGGTGCCCGTTTTCGCAATGTGTACGACGGGTCGTGGGTGACCTTGACCCCGGAGGAGGCGGTGTCGACGCAGGAGATGATCGGTGCTGACATCGCGATGGTGCTGGATGTATGTACGAAGTTGCCGAATGACCGCGGTGTCCTCGAGCGCAATCTCGATCTGACCTCGGTATGGGCCGAACGGTCGAGGTCAGTACATAACGACGACACGCAACGGTTGTTTGGCATCGTGCAAGGAGGGGTGGACTCGGAACTGCGTGCCGTGAGCGCCAAGGCGATCGTGGGGCTTGATTTTGACGGTTATGCGATTGGAGGACTTGCGGTTGGCGAGAGCCAAGACAGCACGCTGGACGCGATCCGGGCCACTGTATCGTATCTGCCTCCAGATCGTCCTCGTTACCTCATGGGAGTAGGGGATCCCTATCTGTTGGCCCATGGCGTCGCGCTCGGTGTCGATATGTTCGATTGTGTCGCTCCCACGCGAATCGCCCGCCACGGAACCGCCTTGACCCAGCAAGGGCCGCTCCGGGTCAAGGGATGGGGCAACCGTGGGCTGGACGAGCCCCTCGACGCGGATTGCAACTGTCGCGTATGTCAGAGTACCTCGAGGGGTTTATTGCATCATCTAATCCACGTCGATGCGCAGAGCGCCGGAGCGTTACTCTCGGTGCATAATCTTTCGTTCCAGGCTCGCCTGATCTCCCGCCTGCGTGGGGCGATCGAGGATCATACGATAGATGAACTGGTAGCGAACGTCGATAGCATTTGGCGTCGTTCTGGCTGAAGGATGGCTGACTTCGTCACGCCAGCGGGGGCTAGGATGTTGTGTTTGGTTCCATGGATAAAGGCGGGTAATGCGTAAAGGGCGTTGGATCAGGTCGGTCCTCATCTCCACGGTGGTAGCCGTCGCTGCGTTCGTTGCAGTGATAAGCGCCCACTACCATCCGGTGCTGGGCTTGGACCTTCAAGGTGGTGCTTCGGTGGTGTACAAGCCGGCACGAAAGGTCTCGGCGTCCACCCTGAACGAGACCATCTCGATCATCGAAAACCGCGTCAACGCGCTGGGTGTCGGTCAGCCATCCATTGGACAGCAGGGCAGTGACATCGTCGTCGACCTTCCCGGTGTCAAGGATCCCAAGACCGCGCTGAGTTATATCGGGCAGACGGCAATACTGCAGTTTCGTCCGGTACTGTGCCAGGCACCTCTGTATACGAAGCCGCCGGCGAGCCTGCATCTCAAGAAGTCCCAACTGACCCCTACCTGCCCGAATCCTAGCGCCAAAACCGCCTCGCTACTCCAGTATGTCCCCTCGACGAGCCCGCTCAAAGCTACCTCTGCCAGCACGGCGCTATTGCCTGAGTATCAGGGTAACTCCAAGAAGGTCATTGCTCGTTATGTCGTTGGACCAACGCTGTTAACAGGCAATGCTATCAAGAGCGTGTTTGCGGCTCCACAGCCTCAGAGTGCGTCCAATCAGTGGGCGATCAATTTCACCCTGACGGCAAAGGGCGCACCGATCTTCAACCAGATCGCCAAGACCTACTATCATCAGTTGCTCGCCGTTGTGTTGGACGGTACGGTTCAGTCGGCTCCGCAGATCAATTCGACCAACTTCAATGGACAGGGCCAGATTACCGGAAACTACACCCGAGCCTCAGCGACGGATCTCGCCACGATACTGCACTATGGGGCGTTGCCGGTGCAACTGGTGCAACAGACGGTGCAGACCATCTCACCTACGCTGGGTGCAGCTTCGTTGAGGGCGGGCTTGGTCGCCGGTATAGCCGGACTGATTCTTGTGATGCTTTACACAATTTTGTACTACCGATTACTGGGACTCGTGGTGGTCGGCGGCTTGGCGACCACCTTTGGCGCTCTATGGGCTATCATTGCCCTCCTTGGACATACGGAACAGCTGACACTGGACCTGTCAGGGGTGACGGGAATTATCGTATCTATCGGTGTGATCGTAGACTCCTATATCGTCTTCTTCGAGCGACTCAAGGATGAAGCCCGCCACGGGAAAAGCCTGCGCGCCTCAGTTGACACCGGGTTTTCCAAGGCGTTTCGAACGATTATCGCTGCTGACCTGGTCTCGTTCATTGGAGCAGCATTGCTGTATTACTTTAGTATCGGTGATGTTCGTGGCTTTGCCTTCTTTCTCGGTCTATCGACGATCTTGGATGTCGCCTCAGCGTGGTTTTTCACGCGACCACTGGTGCTCTGGATCGGGAACACGATCGATCCGAAGCATTATCGCTGGTTAGGAGTCCCGGTGGTGCAGGTAACGCAGAAGCCAATAGCAGGTACTGGAGTTATCAAGCCCAGCCGCCGCGTAGTGACCAAGGGGGTATGAGGGACTATGAATAACGAGGAAGACTCCACGACCAGAGACCAAGAGACGGCGGCGAGCGCATCACGCGAGCCACAAGGATTCCACGTCGCGACGATTGATGCTAGCGAGGCGTCGTGGTGGCGGCGCCTGGGCGCCGGTGCCACTCATTACCCCTTCGTCCACCGGGCGCGTTATTATTTCGTCCTGTCGTTCCTGGTTATCGTTGCCGGACTCGGGGCTCTTAGTGCACGGGGTCTCAACTTCGGGATCAGCTTCAAAGGGGGAGTGAGCTGGCAGGTCCCATCAGCGACATTGACGGTCCGACAGGCAAGCAAGATCGTTGCGAGTGCCGGGGTGACCCAAGCCACCGTGGTCACACTGGGGGCACATGGATCTCGCACGGTCGAGGTCCAGGCTGGTTTGAGCAAGCTATCGGGTGCCGCACGAACGGCGAAAGAGAATCAAGTTGCCTCACTGTTGGCGTCCAAGGCTCACATCCCGTCTTCGGCAGTTGCAGTCGAATTCGTTGGTCCTACCTGGGGTGGCCAGATAACGAATGCGGCCGTCAAGGCGCTTATCGCCTTTTTCATTGGTATCGTCTTGTACATCTCCATTCGGTTCGAGTGGAAGATGGCAGCAGCGGCACTGATTGCGGTCATTCATGACCTGCTGGTGACGGTGGGTATTTACGCACTGAGTGGCTTTCAAGTGACGCCGTCTACTGTTATCGCGGTCCTCACCATCCTGGGTTACTCACTGTATGATACCATCGTGGTCTTTGATCGCATCAAGGAGAATGTCTCTGGTCTCGTTGATCCTGGGAAGATGAACTATTCGGATGCGGTTGATCTATCTGTGAATCAGACGTTGGCACGCTCGCTCAACACCTCACTCGTGGCGGTTATCCCGATTCTTTCGGTCCTTGTCCTGGGGGCCTATGTCCTTGGCGCGACGACGCTGAAGAACTTTGGACTCGCGCTGGTGGTTGGACTGACGAGCGGTGCCTATTCGTCACTGTTTATCGCATCGCCACTCCTGGCACGTTTCAAGGAGCGCGAGCACCGGTATCGTCAGATCAGGGCACGTCTCGAGCGGCGTAGTGCTACCGCCGATCACGAGGGGTTCGTGGCCTCGTAGGATTGTGATGATGGACCGCGATCTCCAGTCGCTCTTGGATGCCATGGACCTCGATGTATCGAGTGAGGCTGCGATGACCATGGGCCGGGCACTTGAGTTCGCAAGGACGGCGCATCGGGACCAGCGGCGTCGGTCAGGGGAACCGTATGTGACGCATCCGGTTGGGGTTGCCTTGATCACTGCGGCCCTTGGTGGGGATCTGACCGCGGTGGTTGCGGCGCTGCTTCACGATACGGTTGAGGATACACAGGTGACCCTTCAACAGATCGGCACCGAGTTCTCTATGACCGTAGCTGAGGTGGTCGACGGACTCACCAAGCTTGACCGCATCAGCTTTGACTCACGTGAAGCCCAGCAAGCAGCGACGATGCGCAAGATGCTCATTGCCATGGCTAAGGATGCCAGGGTTTTGGTGATCAAGCTTGCGGATCGCCTCCACAATATGCGCACGATCGCCGCGTTGCCGATCGAAAAGCAGCGCCGTATCGCCCAGGAGACGATGGATATCTATGCGCCGTTAGCCAATCGTCTAGGAATCGAGGATATGAAGTGGCAGCTCGAGGATCTTGCCTTTGCCACCCTCCACCCAAGACGCTACGCCGAGATCGATCATATGATCGCAACCAGAGCACCGGAGCGCGAGCTCTACCTTGCACAAGTGACGGCAGAGTTGGACAAGCGACTTGCGCAGGTGGGTATCGATGCTGAGGTGACCGGGCGACCCAAGCACCTCTGGTCGATCTACGAGAAGATGATCATCAAGGACAAGGATTTCGACTCAATCTACGATATCATTGGTGTCCGAATCGTGACCGAGAGCGATCGGGACTGCTGGGCTGCTCTGGGTGTCGTGCATTCGCTTTGGGCTCCGATCCCGGGGCGATTCAAGGACTATATCAACGCGCCGAAGTTCAATCTGTACCAATCACTGCATACGACCGTGCTGTTGGATAAGGGTAATCCACTCGAGGTGCAGGTCCGCACGCGGGAGATGCACCGACGGGCTGAGTTCGGCATCGCTGCCCACTGGGGGTACAAAGAAGGTGCTGGTACTAGCAGTGCGGCCTGGGTTGATCGACTGATTGAATTGCAGGAGGATATCCCCGACCCACTGGAGTTCCTGGAGCATCTCAAGTCAGATCTGGAGATGGACGAGGTTTACGTTTTCACACCGAAAGGTAAGGTTGTCACCCTGCCACTCGGTGCGACACCGTTGGACTTTGCATATTCGATTCATACTGAGGTCGGCCACCGGTGTATCGGTGCTAAAGTCAATGGTCGCCTCGTGCCGTTGGAGTCCGCACTGCGTTCGGGTGATACGGTGGAGATCGTGAGTTCGCGCTCGAGTACGGCTGCGCCATCGAGGGACTGGCTCTCTATCGTAGTCACACCCCGCGCCAAGGCCAAGATCCGTCAGTGGTTTTCGAGAGAACGACGCGAGGAGTCGATCGAGATTGGACGTGAGGAGCTTACGAAGGCTCTTCGTAGAGAGAACTTGGCGGTAACGACGCATCTCTCCCAGGCCGGGCTGGCCAAACTGGCCAAGATGAACGGTCTCCATGACGGCGAAGGTTTGCTGGTGGCGGTTGGCGAGGGTCACGTATCAGCGCGCGCAATTGTCCAGCGATTACAGCGCAATGAGTTAGAGACCGAGGGGTATGCTCCGACTGTTTCGCATCAGCGATCGCGGCGGACCGCAAAGGGTCCTATGGTCTTTGTCGAGGGAATGGAGGACGTCCTCGTACGAATATCGAGGTGCTGCAATCCGATCCCCGGGGATGAGATCGTCGGGTTCGTCACTCAGGGGCGTGGGGTCGGTATCCATCGAGCGGACTGTCCCAACGTGCTTGACCTTCTCAAGCGGGCTGGTGAGCGCCGAGTCGAGGTCGAGTGGGCCCATGATGGGGGCGCTAGCTACCAGATGGCCATCGAAGTATTGGCGCTGGATCGGGCTCGCCTGCTCGCTGATGTCTCCAAGGTGCTCAGTGAACATCATGTCAACATCACCATGAGCTCCTCGCGTACTGGTGGAGATCATGTCTCTCGAATGCGTTTTGAATTCGAACTCGTTGATCCGGGACACCTATCATCGGTGCTCGGTGCGATACGTCAACTTGATGGTGTATTCAATGCCTATCGAATGCTACCGGGGGCGTCTAGACGTGTCGGTGAGGTCGAAGGTGTTGGCACGGACAAAAACAAGTCAGCGACCTGATGGCCGCTATCGCCTGGTGACGGCCGGCTCCCGCGCCGTTGTGCACTGCTGGCCCAGGACGGAGCTGCGTGTGCGTCAACGGGTCTGATGGCTAGGGTTCACTATCGACAAGGAGTCGATCGTCTGTCCGTACGACAAGCCTTTGGAGCACAGAGGTCTCGACGAGGGAGTTCGGTCGAGACCTAGTCGAGTGACACCACCCCGCCCTGAAGGGCGGAGCTTCGATGGCGTTGTTCACGCCACTCTGCTTTCGACGCGACCAGCGGAGTCGGAAATACTCGACCCCACTGGGGCTACTCGCTTCACGGAACCGCCTTCGGCCTTCCGGCTCTGACTTGGCTT
>JAKAQR010000058.1:7874-12974 GCA_021819725.1 Actinomycetes bacterium | reverse complement strand
AGGCCTCATCAGGTCGTCGGCCCAAGGAGTGGGCCGTTGGCTTTTCGTGTGACGAAGCAGACGAGCGCCGCTGGGATCGGACGTCTTTGGGGACGGCAGTTGACGGGTGATCGTGGGAGTTCACCAGCACTCAGCTCGGGGGTGATGGATGACCCAGATGTGCGAACACACGGGGTTCGAGGCGATTGGTTTCTGCCCAGCAGTCTCCCAAGATTTGGACGGGGTGCCTATGGACGCTTGGAGCCGTTGCTGGCGTTTGCATTAGCTCTCCCACGTTCCGAGAGCGTTGGGCCGTCGCTCGGCCAGTTTGGGCTTCCGATACCCTGGTCGGTACCGCGGCGAGGTGAGTCCTATCAACGTTTTGTGATCCCTCTGGCTCGTAGTGGAACTACTCCGGCATCGTTCGTGGCAAGGAAGGTCACTCCTCAAGAGCGCACGGACTCAGATGCTACGACGATTCCACGTCGCCGCGGGCCCTTACGCGTTGATCAAGATGGTGCGAGTCGCGGTCGCCACGAGCGTGGAGTCATCGGCCTACAGGAGGACGCCTCGTCATTGGGGGAGTCGCATGAGACATTCCCTGATACTGATATGGTTGCCGAGCGATCACGTTCTTTGCCAGCGGCTCTGTTGCCGTTGGCGATGGCGCTCGGTGTGGGTGAGTCGGTGCGGGTGCGCACCGGGCCTGCGACGAGCCGAGCGTTGCGGAGGGTAGGTAAAAAGGCGGCAACCGCTCACGGAATCATCCATCTAGAGCGCGAATATGATGCTTCGCCACACGCGTTAGGAGTGCTGGCCCATGAGCTCGTGCATGTCCAGCATCAGGCAAGACGTTCCAATGCGGGTCCTCGTTTCTATCATGATCAGCGCCTCGATCAGGAGGAGATTAGGGCGCGTCGCGTAGGAAACTTGGTCGCTTCGCTCGTGGGCGAGGCCACCGGTGGGGGTGGCCTGATGCAAGCGAGTACGAGTAATGGCGTTTCACCTGTCGACTCTCTTGCGGTCATTGCCCCGGGGATCATGGCGTCCGGCTCTCGCGGTCGTTTTGAGACGCCAGAGGAGCCCCGGAGATGGGCGCCGACCGCCCCCGTTCAGCATTCGGATGGCGCTGCCGAGACACTTGCTGCGCTCTATGAGCGCTTCCGCACGACCGAGTCGGGCTCCTTAGGATCTGCCGCTCTCTCGCCAACGGCTCTCTCAGGGAGGAACGCCGGTGGCGAAGAAGGGCCATCGTCAACGACGTCGGTATCTCCCGTGGGTACTCGTGTTCCTTGGGGCGCCCTCCAAGGACGTGACGTGCTTGCTCGCGGGCCAAGACTGGCACCGATTCAAATGCGAGGAGGCAATGCCGTGACGGATGATGGTGAGGTTGTGAGTTCTTCGTCGGCACCAAAGGCCGAGGAGTTCCTCGATTGGCTCGTGGAGCAGGTCGAACGACGGATGCTTCGGGAGATGGAGTCCCAGGGCCGTCGACATATGCCCGATGTCTTGTGAGGAGGTTCTGGTGGGTGTCCTTCGAGGTGATTTATGGTAGGTGCGTCTGCGATGGGTGATGAGAGAGAGCGGGTCATCCACGATGATCCTTCGTTCATCGGGCGAGGTTTTCACTTCCCCTTGCGGGTTGATGCACGCGGTGGCATTGCCTTGTCGGAGGGTAGCCTCGCGGCCGACAGCGCAATTCGCGTCATACTGTCGACGGCACCTGGGGAACGAGTTATGCGACCGGCCTTTGGCTGCAAGATCTGGGACCTGCTGTTTGAACCAGTCAACGCAAACACGCTCGGTTTGATGGCACAGGCAGTACGCGAGGCTGTCGCGCAGTGGGAGCCACGCGTCGACGTCGAGGACGTCCGCGTGCAGCAGGACCTCGCAGACGCGAGCCTGGTTCATATCAATATCAGCTATCGCTTCAAGGCGACAAACGACCGGCGTAATCTGGTCTACCCCTTTTATACGATTCCGAGAGAGGAGAGTTGATGCCGCTACCGACACCGGAACTCGATGACCGCAAGTTCCAAGACATCGTCGATGAGGCGAAGCGCCTCATCCCAAGGTATTGTCCAGAATGGACGAATCATAACGTATCAGATCCGGGAGTGGCTCTGATCGAGCTGTTTGCGTGGATGAGTGAGACGGTGCTCTATCGCATCAACCAGGTTCCTGATCGGCTGTACACGAAGTTTCTTGATCTCGTTGGGATTGTCCCGTTCCCACCCGCTGTCGCCCGAACGGACTTGCTCTTCTGGCTGTCGGCGGCGCTCGACCAGGAGGTCCTGGTCCCAGGGGGAACCTTGGTGGCGACGTTGCCTGCCGTCAATCAGTCGGAGGTCTTATTCTCGACGGTCGAAGACCTTGTGATCCGACCGCCACAGTTGATTGGCGCAAAAATCACAACCGATGGCCGTGAGGATCAGTTTGTAGACGTATGGGACGATTTGCGCTATGACGATAGCGCGGTTCGGTGCTTCCAGTCAGACCCTCTGACAGCCGGGGATGCTGCATATTTTGGATTCGCGAATCCACTTGGCGGGTCCGTCATCCGACTCACCATAGGCGCCACGATCGAGGGTATCGGGGTCGACCCGACCGATCCACCGTTGGCCTGGGAGGCCTTTTGTGACGAGTCCTGGGTTGCAATGACGGTCCAGTCGGACACGACAGGCGGACTCAATCGCGATGGCCAGATAACCCTGGCTTGCCCGCGTGAAATGAGTGCGGTTACCCTTGGTGGAACACGAGGATTTTGGATTCGAGTCCGCCTCCTCCCGACGAGGTCTCACCAGCCAGGTTACAAGGCGTCGCCGATGCTCAAGTCGTTAGTAGTAGACACCCTCGGCGGGTCAGTCATCGGTGAACATGCGAGCTCCGTGAATCGGGAGCGCATTGGCAGGAGCGATGGCAGCCCGCGTCAGCAGTTTCGTCTCCAGTACTCTCCGGTGCTGCCTTTGCGCGATGGTGAAGTGCTCAGAGTCTCCACGCTCGAGTCTTCGGCGATCTGGGAAGAAGTAGAGGACTTCACCGGTTCTGGTCCAGACGATTGTCACTACACCCTGGATTGTGCCACTGGCGCCATCTCGTTTGGTCCA
Organism: Actinomycetes bacterium; assembly: GCA_021819725.1. The sequence continues at coordinate 9,888 of JAKAQR010000058.1, read as the reverse complement.
CGAATCCGCTACCCTGACGGTTCCATTCGTCAACATGGGGCAATTCCTCCCGATGGTGCCGAGTTGCTCATGGAAAGCTATCGATACGGAGGAGGCGCTGTTGGCAATGTTGGCGCCGACACTTTGACGGTTCTACGGACGTCGGTCGCCTACATCGATCGCGTTACTAACCCGAAGCCTGCGACCGGTGGTGTCGATGCAGAGTCCCCAGCGAATGCGAAGCTTCGAGGCCCTCTGGCACTCAGAGCAGGTGATCGTGCGGTGACCGCTCATGATTTCGAGCGTCTAGCGATTCAGGCATCGCCAGAGGTGGCCCGAGTGCGCTGTCACCCTCCCGCCATAGTCGGTGAACCGGTGCGACTTCTGGTCGTGCCAAGGCTGTTGGGCAGACCTGAGGACCACCAGCTCGACGATTTTCAACTCACCGACGCACTGGTGGAGGCGATCTCTGCGCACCTGGAACCCCGCCGCATGATCGGGACCACGGTTGACATCTCGACCCCCTACTATCAAGGAGTAACTGTAGCAGCGTTACTACGGGCGTTCCCAGGGCGCCCGTCGGCGGTCGTCCAGCAGCGTGCGCTTGATCTCCTCTACTCACTGCTAGACCCGTTTGTTGGCGGTCCGAGTCAGGCTGGTTGGCCCTTCGATGTTGACCTTAACGCATCGTATCTTATGGAGCAGCTGGAGGCGGTCGATGGTGTCGAGCGCGTTGAGGAGGTTCTCCTCTTCGAAGCCGATCTGCGTACTGGGCAGCGCAAGGGCCGTGGGAGGGAGCTTCTGCAGCTTGATAGTCGTTCGCTCTTCCTCTCGCACAACCACCAAGTTGTAGTTCGTTAGGAGACAGAGTGGTGCGACGGGATAATTGGTTGGTAAATCAGCTGCCGATGGGCATGACGGATGATAATTTCTTTGTCAGGTTTGTGTCAATATTTCAGGATGTCGCCACATCCTTCTTGGAAGATGCTGATCTGATCGATCACTTAGTCGACCCGACGGTTGCTCCGGTGCCGCTGCTGAGTTGGTTGGGATCATGGCTGGGAGTATCTTGGATCGACTCTTCGCTACCGGAGCGTGAACAGCGTCGATTGGTGCGCAGCCTGAGCGAGGCGTTTGGTTGGCGTGGTACAGCCAGGGGACTTGGGATCGTCCTCGAGGCAGTCACTGGGGCACCGATTGTCGTTGAAGAGACAGGGGGGGTGAGGCGCCATGCAGATGAGCCGAGTCCCTCTCCGTTTGTCAGGATTCGTGTTGCGTCAACCGGCTGGTTGAGTGACGGGGATTTTGTTGAACTTGTTCGTGACGAGTTGCCGGTGTCGGTTGCTTTCCAACTGGAGGTAGCTGGACGTCAGCTGTGGCCATTGGCATCGAATGGCCTGGTTGGTCACGATTGAGCGGGGCGGCTGTGGTACCGTGTCGCGGGCCTGGACTTGTCTCCTTTGGAGGCTGGTTGTTGGTGGCAGCCAATGATCGTACAGGTTATAGCCAGTTGTGGAATTCATGTTTCTAGTATTTGTTGGGCTGATCAACGTTGGGGAGGTCTAATGTTGGAAACCAAGGAGATATCGGAAACCCAAAAGGCGAAGAAGCCGGTCGGGGGCGCGCGGGTGCAAACGAGTCGAGGGCCGGTGCCAGCGGTACTGAGACTCGCCCATGAAGGTGTGCTCAAACCCGAGGAGCTGGTGCGTCTGCAGGAGGCATTTGGCAATAGGGCGATTGCCTACGTTTTGGCGGAACGGATGGCGGCCTTGGATGAGGGAAAGCGAATTGACCTGACAGCGCCAATCGAAGTTGATCCGGCTATCATCGACGCGACGACCAAGCCTCAGAGTTCCCACCCTGACGTTTCTCAGGTACCGGAGAATGGGCCCACGCAAGAGGGGACCCCCGTGGGGGATTACTCCCGCACCCCTATTGGACAGTACTCTGAGGGATCAAACACCCCTATAGGACAGTACTCTGAGGGATCAAACACCCCTATAGGACAGTACTCTGAGGGATCAAACACCCCTAT
>JAKAQR010000058.1:0-7774 GCA_021819725.1 Actinomycetes bacterium | reverse complement strand
GTGGTGGTGCGATCATGAGACCAAACCCAAATTCTGACCGTCCTTTGCCCGTACCTTCTGTCCAGAAGCCTCTCAAAACTTCGAGTGGTTATACGACTTTGCGCCCGCGGGTGGCGGAGTATTTTGACGAATTTATCAATGGATCGAAGCATCTTCGAAAAGATATTATTGGTCTGATGGGGCAAAAAGTAGCTGCTGGTCTGATTAGATCGGTTGCAGAGGGCATGCAACTGTCGATGGGTTGGTCACAAGATGACTGCGATAAATTTCTTCCCAAGGTGATTCCGGCACGGCAAAATAACCCTGATGATCCGGGTAAAGCACCTCCCGTTCGCGCACTATCTGAAGACGAGCGAGCAAGCTTTGAACTTCACGGTGGTAGCAAACTCACGCAGGGAGATCCACCGGTCGTTTATGATACTAGCCAGATGTTCAGCAAGTTTATGAAAAATGGGTACGCCATCTTTGTAATGGATAAGTCAGGGAGGATCTTCTCGGCTCAGCACAAGGTAGGACTTTTCCATCATTCCTCGTTTTTGGCTGGAGCTGCAGTTGCTGGCGCAGGCGAAATGAGAGTTGAATCTGGCACTTTGAAGGCAATTAGCAATAAGAGTGGCCATTATCAACCGAGGGCTGAGGAGATGGTCCAGGTGCTTGATGAGCTTCGGGTCCGAGGCGTTGACTTGACCAGTGTTGATTATATACACATGGTCGGGAGTACTATCAATAGAACACCGTGGGGGAAGGCGTCGGAGTTTCTCAACAGATTTAAGCATAATCCACAACTAGCTCCCCATTAGTGAATCTGATGAGGTGATGAAAGTAGGTTGACTATGGGACGTATACACGATTTGGTCGCACGTTATTTGGGAGGTCGGGAGTGGCCATATGAGGAGCTATCTGACAGTACGTTTGTCATGCCTGTAGCGGGACAAAGTGGTACTTGGAATGCTTATTTCAACGTGCGAGAAGATGAGGGTCAGCTGTTGATCCACTCCGTTCTACCTGTTGAGATACCCGAGGATAGGCGCGTCGAGGCTGCGCTGTACTTGACTAGAGCCAATTTCGGTCTGGTGGTTGGCAATTTTGAGATGGACCTTGATGGTAATGAGGTTCGTTTCAAGACGAGTGTCGACATGGAGGGTGTTGATGTTAGCGAAGCGTTGGTCGACCATCTGCTTCTCGCGGGCATTGTAACGACTGACCGCTACCTGCCGGGGTTGGAAGCGGTCATCGCCGGTCAGGATGCATTGTCTTGTGTGGAGGCGGCGGAGAGCGATTAGGTGCGTTGTGCGACGGTGCCTTCTTGATTTGAAGATACCTCGGTCTGGGTATCAGGTGAGCCACTAATGGTAGGTTTAGCACAGGCTTTATCGAGGTTGAATGCTTGGCAGGGTATCGTGCAGAGGACTGTGGGGGCTGGTGCCACTCGCGCGCAGTACTACCTCGTGTTGAATGATGCCGTGTCCATCGGAACTCAGGTCTGCGACCGTTCGTTCGTCACGGTTGAGATGGACGGTTGTCAGGTGGTCGCTGGGTTTGGGTTATAGTTTTCGTTTTCTTCGTACCTAGCGATTGTTACGGCATGTCCACTGCCGCCAATACCCGCTTGTCTTCGTGTTGGTGAGTCCTGTATTGTGCGTGGTTGTGTCGAGTTGGGGATCGAAGTTGTAGGTTGGCTGAGCTGGCTGGTTCATAGTATCGGTTGGCACGATGTTGTGCGCGTACTCAATAGGAGTTAGCGGGTTGTTGCAGATCGCGCAGTCAAAGACTGAGCCTCGTGGTATGGGCTCGTTGGGCGCGCTGGATATTTTCTTGAGACTGTTTTGTCAGATCAGCAAGAGTCAAGGCTTGGGTTGCGGATAAGAGGCTGGCAAGATTGATGGCGATGAGCGCAGCTGCCGATCGTACTGCCGCATCCGCGAGGTGAGCTGCCGTCAGGCTGTCGCCAATGAGATTCGGATTGCCTATTTCGGCCAGCTGTGCGGCGATTGCACCGGTGGCAACGGCGATCTTGGCTAGCTCGAATGGAGTCTCGCTTGCCGCACGTAGCGCGCTGGCCATGCCTGGCGCCAAACTCGGTGTTGCTGGTTGGCCGCGTTGATGACGTCGTGCGGCGATGACTTGCGCATAACCTTCAGCATCGGATTGAGCCAATTCCTTGGCCCGTATGACGAGTCGTTCTGCGCGCTGTTGCAGTTCAAGGGCTGTTGGCGTATGGCGAGAGGAGAGCCGTGCAGACTTGACGCAAAGAGCCCCTGCGAGAGCGATACTCAGCCCTACGACCGTGCCGGCGGCCGGGGCTGGCTCAGGTCGGGCTAGTAGCTCGACAAGGTCATGTATGTTGAGCGCTGTATAGTCCGGATGTTCAGCTGAGGCCGACAATCTCACCTGCATCGTCAATATCCATGCCCTCGGCGGCAGGATGGGCCGACAGCCCCGGCATGGTGCTGATATCGCCGCAGATTAGGTAGACAAAACCTGCCCCAACCGAAGCTCTGGCCTCGCGCACTGGCAGCCGCCAGCCAGTTGGTGCACCTTTGAGGCTCGGGTCGGAGGAGATGGATAGATGTGTTTTTGCGATGATGACGGGCAGCTTGCCAAAGCCGTTGGCCTCGTAGTTGTCGAGCTGACGACTCGCCGGCGGGGCATAGTCAACCCCTTCGGCACCGTAAATCTGCCGAGCTACGATTTCGATCTTTTCTCGAAGAGCTAAGTCATCTGGATAGAGCAGTTGAAAGTCGTTGGGCTTTTGCGCAGCTTCAGCGACCTTCTCGGCCAGATCGATAGCCCCTTTACCACCTTCGATGAAGTTGTTGCACACTGCGACCTGTACCCCGAGTGACTCCGCAATCTCCTGTATGGCGGAGTGCTCCGAGGCGAAGTCGCCCGGAAACGAGTTGATGGCGACCACGGGTGTCACTCCATGGACCTTGATGTTTTCGAGTTGCTTGCGCAGGTTTGCCCCACCTGCATGAACCTCATCAGGGTTCTCTTGGAGTAGCGCCGGCGGCAGCGGTCGGCCGGCTACCACGTGGTGAATACCAGAGTGTACCTTGAGGGCTCTCACAGTTGTGACAAGGACGGCGGCATCTGGAGTGAGACCGGAGGTTCGACACTTGACATTGAAGAACCGTTCAGCACCCATGTCCGCACCGAATCCGGCTTCGGTGATCAGGTAGTCTGCGGTGTGGATGCCGATCAGGTCGGCAACGATCGAGGAGTTGCCGTGCGCGATATTGCCGAACGGACCGGCATGAACGAGAACCGGTGTGTTTTCCAGTGTTTGGAGAAGGTTCGGTTTGATGGCATCGCGCATCATTACGGCCATGGCACCTGCCGCCTTGAGCCGTTCGGCATCCACCGGCTGGTTGTCGGTATCGTAACCTACGACGATGCGGCCGAGTCGAGCACGGAGATCCTGAAGGGATGTCGCGAGCGCGAGAATTCCCATGATCTCAGAGGCTGCCGTGATGTCGAAGCCGGATTGCCTTGTGACGCCGTCGCTTTTTCCTCCCAACCCGATCACGATATTGCGTAGCGCCCGATCGTCGACATCGAGGACACGTCGCCAGGTGATGTTGTGCAGGTCGATGTTGAGTTCGTTGCCGCGGAAGAGGTGATTGTCGAGCATGGCTGCCAGAAGGTTGTGAGCACTGGTGACGGCATGCATGTCTCCTGTCAGGTGCAGGTTCAACAGTTCCATCGGCACGACCTGGGAATAACCCCCTCCCGCCGCACCTCCCTTAATGCCAAAGGTAGGGCCCATGGAGGGCTGACGAATCGCAATCGTGGCGCGTCGACCCGTGTGCTGCATTGCCTGGCCAAGACCCACGGTGGTCGTTGTCTTACCCTCACCAAGAGGAGTCGGTGTGATCGCTGATACCACGACGTACTTTGCCCGCGGTCGGTCGGCCAAGCGCTCGATAGCCTCTAGCTTGATCTTTGCGACGTGTTCGCCGTACATCTCCAGTAGCTCGGGGCCGATTCCCATATCGCTGGCGATCTTGGTGATCGGCTTGAGATGAGCGCGTCGCGCTATCGTTAGATCGTTATCCATCGTTCTCTTTTACTCGTTTCGACTCGGTTGATTCTGGCGTTGAGTTCGACTCCTTGAGCGGTCACGCCGTCAGTCGAGCTTAGCTTGCACTCTAGGACCACGATTCATCTCGCTGATCGAATGCACGGCGTCGGCCAAGATCCGGCGTGGTTTTGCAGGTGGCGGATTTGCGATTGCTGAATGAGCGTGCCCAAATTCGTTGTCGTGGTGTGTCCGCTGCTTGGGACTGGACGGCCACCCGGAATAACGCTGGAGTATATGGTGCGGCTCGTAGAGCCTGCATTCGTTGTTGTGTCGGGTGTCAGCACGCCCGCGGTGAGGTGGTGCTTGCCATACTGGGATCTCTCTTCACCGATGCTGCTTGCGCTCCGTGCGATGACTTTCGGCACTAACACCCATGGGACCGACGACTGGTTGAGCCGGTTACGTTCTTGGTTCGTTCTCTCAGGGCTGAACCCATGGTGGCCGGTGGGCCGAGTCGTCTGTTGGAGCCGCCAACGGTTATTGCAGAGATTGTCGAAATGGGCCACGGCTCAGCGAGAGAGGGGCTGGCCTTGCTATCGAGCCGTGGGATCGCGCGGTTAGATATACGATCCTCTGGTGCGACCCCCCACAAACTGCGTCAAGCACTGTTGTGGGGAGAGGTAGACAACTGTCGTCATGGTGGGTTCCACGATGGTGTTGTCTTTCGCGATTCAGGTTTCGCCGCGACAGCGGTGGGTTTCAGTGGGTGGACATCATCGATGCTACGGAACCCTTTGGAGTCTGTATGGTCTTTTGACAGCGAGGTCGTGCCGGTATCATCTCTCCTGGAGTCCAATGAGGCGCCCACGGGCCAGAACGAGCCCGTCAAGGGTGTTGATGAGCTGATGCCAATTCCGTATGCGATCCGGACGGACGACCTCGGTGGCCAATGCGAAGAGATTGAACCCGTAGTGATGTGGGCCGTGCCCGGGTAGTGGACGGGGACCTTGATAACCTCGCCTGCGCAAGGACGCTGGCATGAAGATAAGTGAGGCGGTAGCCGAGCTGAGACCCCCAGTTGGGAGGCTGGAGTGAGCAGAGCCCAGAAGAGCGATGGTGTGAATGATCGGGCGAGGTAGTGGAGCATCGGTATCTTCGATGATGAGCAAAAGCTGCTCGGCGACGGGCGGTACTCCGGTCCAAGCGAGCTGAGGTGATTGATTGTCACCAACTCCAGTGCCGGAATGGATGAGTGGGATGGCCCCCCCGGGCGCAAAGTCGGTACTCGTCATGCTAATCAGCTCGGGCGCAAGCAATGATGGATGATTCCAGATACTGCGAGTTTCGCCGCTCCTGAAGGAGTGATACATTGCTTTGAGTACAGCCAATCCTCCTCCTCCTATTGGACTCACCACTCAACGGTTGTCTGCATGCGCCGCCCCTTTAGCGAGCTCACCACTAAACCGGTGGCTTAGTGGTGAGCCTACCGTCGGGGTCAACGATGCACGTACGGACCCACGGCCAGCGAGCGTTATGGATATGGAGTGCGCGCCACTCTCGCTCAACGGGCTCGCACTTCCCATCCCGCGAGCATATCGGTACCGTTGGCCGATTTCCAGGCATAGCTGCGTAGGGCGCTGTCAAGCGTGTATGGTGCGGGAGTCGCGTACGAGTACCCTTGGGGTATTGATAGTGAAGAGGGCAGTGGAGTATGTTGGAGGTAGCATGACGAAGGATAGTCAGATACGGCTGGTCCTGGCAGATGTGGATGGTACCCTTGTCACGAACGAGAAGGTGCTCACGCCACGAGCAAGCAAGGCGGTAGTAGCCCTGTCTAGAGCACAGGTGCTCTTCTCACTGACGAGTGGTCGTCCACCGAAGGGAATGCAGATGCTCGTTGCTCCCCTCAAGATTGCGCTGCCATTTGCGGCGTTTAATGGAGGGCAGATTCTTTCGCCGGGATTCGATGTACTTATCGAACACACACTCGACGACGACCTGGTCGAGGCGATCACGCACTATTTGGACCGACACAAGCTTGATGTCTGGTTCTATGCCGGTTCCAATTGGTATGTGCCGCGGTTGGATGGCTCTCATGTCGATCATGAGTCTGCCACGGTTGGGTTCTCTCCAGAGGTTGTGCCTGGTGGTCGCGTCCCGAGTGGATCGATTGTCAAGATCGTTGGTGTGAGTGATGATCACGAGATCATCGCTCGAGCCACCGATGAACTCCGTGGGCTCTTCGGTGACCGGGTGGCGGCAGAAGCATCCCAGCCCTACTACCTTGACGTCACCCATCCACGAGCCAACAAAGGAACCGTCGTGGAGTACCTTGCACACTGGTGTGGGATCACAACCGAAGAGATTGCGACTATTGGGGACATGGCTAATGACATCGATATGTTTTCGCGCTCTGGTCTAGCTATCGCTATGGGTAACGCAATGGCTGAGGTCCAACAGGCAGCTGATCGGGTGACGGCGTCGAATGAGGAGGATGGGTTCGCCGAGGCAATGGAGGAGCTACTGAAGTTGCGAGGACAATAGCCTCGGTGGATCAGGCTGACCAAGAGCGCCGACAGGGTCCGTTCTTTAGGGTAACGTAGAATCCGTAGCTACCAGGCACAGCGCGCGACCCCGGTGAAGCGCCGACTAGCCCAAGTCGCATGAGTGGCGGAGGCGGCTCTGCCTGTACGGGCGGGGAGGGTGTCACGATGCTCAATCCTCGACTGAGTAGACCTCTGTATAGTTGATCGCTGCCGAGTCCATATGGTGCTGGGTACCGTGTGAAGTCCCTGTGCATCCTCCCAGGGTACTCGTAGAAGGGTTCGATGCGCCTGGCGGCGCTGTTTCGGTGGCGCCGAAGAACCCCTCGTTCTTGAGTTCTTGGTAGATGCTGTTGAAACTATCGGCATCCAGCCCGGTGTGCCGCCGAAGCTCCTCCTTATCCTGTACGCCCTGAGCAAGTGCTCGCACGATCTGCCCGCGATACTGCCGACGCGAGCCTGCGAAGGTGGACTGACGACGAGGTGGTATGTACGGATCGAGGCCGTGGCCATCGAAGAGACAGTCAGCTGCCAACGGGCATCTGTCACAGCTTGGCTTTACACGACAGATGAGCGCTCCGAGATCGAAGATGGCCTGGGTCCATTCCCAGGACCTGCCATGGGGTACGAGGGAATCTGCGCGTATCTGGAGCGCGACTTGCGTCATCGGTTGCCCAACAAAGGCACGCACAAGAACACGACGAGCATTCGTGTCAACGGCGCTGACGTCCTTGTTGAACGCCTGGGCGAGAATGGCGTTTGCGGTATAGGCTCCGACTCCCGGTAGCGAGCGTAGTGTCTCCTGGACATCGGGAACGAGGCCGTCGTGCTCCTCCACGAGGACCTGGGCGCATTGGCGAAGTCGCAGCGCCCGTCGGTTGTAACCGAGCCCTACCCAGCTTTCAAGCACCTCTGGAGCGGAGGATTCAGCCAGCACAAAGGGAGTGGGGAAGCGACTTAAAAAGTCCTGGTAATAGCGCGTTACCCGGCCAACTTGGGTCTGCGTCAGCATCGTCTCCGCGACCAGAATGTGATAGGGATGCCTGTTTTCGCGCCACGGCAACTGGCGCCGGTGTGTCGTCCCCCATTCCAGAAGTATCTCCTGGAGGCGCAGAGTCCGGTCTGTCATCGTCTCCGAGCGTAGCGCGACGTGTATCAAAGCGATGCCCTGGATTCGGATCTGTCTCGGAGCCATATCAGGGCTAAG
>JAKAQR010000017.1 GCA_021819725.1 Actinomycetes bacterium | reverse complement strand
GGGGTGTCGTTCTAAGGGAATCGGTTAACCGGGGCCCATAGTTCTGATCGCCGTGCATTGGTGTCTCGTAGCTATTGCGTTGTGAAGCTGTTTTGCCTCGTAGTTGTTTTGTCTGGTAGCTGTTTTGTCTCGTAGTTGTTTTGTCTGGTAGTTGTTTTGTCTGGTAGCTGTTTTGCCTGGTAGCTGTTTTGCCTCGTTCAGTCTTAGTCCTGTTATCTTGATGCTGTTGTCTTAGTCTCACTGTTCTCCGGGGTACCGCCTGGGCGGTACCGGTCATCTGGTACCTCTACAAAGCGTTACCGTCTCCGGGTAAGGAGACGATACCCACTCTTTGTTCGGCGAGAACTTCGTCAAGAGCCCACTGCACTAAGTGGAAAGCGAGATCCCCCATGCAAGACCCATACACAAACCCCCGGCCGCTACATGAGTGTAGCCGAGGAATGGGGAGGTGTCAAGTGTCTTTAGGGTGTACTTTGCAGCATGGAAAAACTCGTAGCGGTGAACGATTCCTTGTGTCTGGAGGGTCTATTTGGACGAGTCAGACACGTCTCGCCAGCGCTCAAGCGATATACCAAGCATCCTCGACGGGCGGTCAAAATACACTGGACCACGACGAGCCAACCCTTCACAACCTGAGTCCGAAGGCGACCGGGTAGGTGCACTCGTCACAATGGGGGAGGGACCGCTACCTACTTATTCAAAGCGGTCGCTGTGGCGCGACGATTACGCGACCCAGGCCCGGTAGTTCAAGGTTATCCGCAGCCTGCTTCAAGGCACTCTTGGCAGTGATGAGGATCTCGGCTGGCTCGATCCCATGACTCGGGTAGCTTGCAACTCCGGCACAGACCTTCGCGATCGGAGAAGCTCCCTCGCGGGCGTGAGCGATTTGAATCCGTTCTGCGACCCAGGCGGCGCCATCCTCATCGGTGTCATCCAGGAGAAGGGCAAAACTGCGGCTACCCACGCGACAGGCTACATCGGCGGTCCGAATGGTCGCCGCGACCACCTCCGAGAAGGCGAGGATACCAGCATCGGTAGCCTCCTCCGTGACGTCAGGCTGCATGACCAACTGCAAGAGCACAATACTGAGCGGCCAGAGACGTCGACGAGCGGTCGCTACTTTGGTGCTGAGGAGACCGGAGAAGAAGATCTCGTTCATGAGGCCAGTGAGTGGATCGGTTATCGGGTCAGTCGTGCCCATCGCCGGACTCGCCGCCGTTGCCTCTACGTCCGGTGCCTGACCCGTAGCTGCGTGATCGCCTGCCATTACAAGCTCGGGCTGCGAGACCACCTCTAGGCTCGTCTCTTCGGAACCTTCAACAGGGGTGTCACGCAGGGATCTGGATCCCAGCCCGATGATCACCGCAACGAAAGCGATACCAGCACCGATCACACCATCCTCAGCGCGACCAAAGCGCATACCGACGGCACTCACCGCCACGCCTCCCAAACCCAGGATGATTGCCAAAAACCCACGCAGTCTCATGCGAGATGCTTCGGCGTAAAACGACACAAGCTGTACAAACTTTCAGGAATGAATCGCTTCCCGTCGCGTCGCCACGATGTCGACCAACTTGGCCATGATCTGGGTGATCTGATAGTGCTTTGGGGTGAAGACTTGGCGGACTCCAAGCGCCATCAGTTGACCGATGTCGTCGTCAGGAATAATGCCACCCACAATCACGGGCACACTTACCCCACGCGATCTCAACTCCGCAAAGAGTGCGCCGACGAGTTCAAGATGCGAACCCGACAGGATCGAAAGGCCGATAAGGTCCACGTCCTCATCACGAGCGACACTCGCAATCTCGGCAGGGGTCTGGCGAATCCCCTGATAGATCACCTCAAATCCTGCATCGCGTGCCGCAACCGCAATCTGTTCAGCTCCGTTGGAGTGCCCGTCAAGCCCGGGCTTTGCCACCAGGAGTCGCGCGGGGCCTCCAGGTAGATGCCGCAAGCGATCGACCAGCGCATCCATCTGGCCTCTGCGCACCCCAGCACCGCCTTGAATCCCAGTGGGTGCCCGAAACTCTCCGAAGGCCTCGCGCATGGTATCGGCCCAATCCTGAGTAGTGCCACCGGCTTTGGCAAGGGCTAACGTCGCCTCAATCAAGTTCTCGTCCGTTCTCGCCACCCTCAAGAGATGATCCCTTGCAGCCTGCACGGAGCGCTCGTCTCGGAGGCGTTTGAAGGCCACAAACTCCTCGATGAGCCGCGCGACCTCCGCCCCATCGGCGCTCAAATGCATCCTCGTGTCGACACCAGCGAGAATCGACTCCTGCGCCCCCTCAGCCCTGTCCTGGTAGAGATTGACGCCAACAACTCGCTGGGCGCCGGTCTCGATCGCAAGAGCGCGTTCGGTCTGCGCGCGAACTAGTGCCGCCTTCATCTCATCGATCTGGACAAAGACACCGCCGCCATCGATAATGCGATTGAGTTCATCGCGAGCAGCCTCGACGATCTCGGCGGTCAACCCCTCCATCACCTTCGACCCCTCAAAGATGTCTGGATACTCGAGCAGGTCAGTCTCGTAGGCAAGGATCTGTTGCGCTCGCAGCGACCACTGCTGATCGACCGGCCGTGGAAGGCCAATCGCCTCATTCCACGCCGGGAGCTGGAGTGCCCTGGCTCGTGCATCCCGCGAAAGCGTGACCCCTAACGCCTCCAACATGATGCGGTAGACGTTGTTCTCGGGTTGGGACTCCGTGAGTCCAAGTGAGTTCACCTGCACGCCATAACGAAATCGGCGAAGCTTTGGATCCTCTACTCCATAGCGGGTACGGGTGAGCTCGTCCCAAAGAGCGACAAAGGCTCGCATCTTCGCGATCTCCTCGATCAGCCGAATCCCCGAGTTCACAAAGAACGACATCCTGCCCACCACTTTGGCGATACCATCCGCACCCAGACGACCCCGATCACGAACGGCATCGAGAATGCCAACAGCGGTCGCGAGCGCATATGCCACCTCTTGGACCGGAGTCGCCCCCGCCTCCTGCAGGTGATAACTGCAGATATTGATCGGGTTCCACCTGGGGACATGGGCTACAGAGAACTCAATAAGGTCTACCGTCAGCCTCTTGGAGGCCTCCGGTGTAAAGATAAACGTACCGCGCGAGAGGTACTCTTTGATGATGTCGTTCTGGGTGGTGCCAGAGAGCAGGTGGTAGGGAATGTCATGCTCATCCGCAAGGGCAAGATAGAGGCTAAAGAGCCACATCGCCGTTGCGTTGATGGTCATCGACGTATTCATCTTGTCAAGCTCGATGCCGTCAAAGAGCTGGCGGAGATGGGCGAGATGGGCGATGGGCACCCCCACCTTGCCTACCTCACCCGCACTACGAGGATCATCAGGGTCAAGTCCCAGCTGAGTTGGAAGATCGAAGGCCACCGACAGGCCAGTCTGTCCGTTAGCAAGATTCGCACGAAAGAGTCGATTCGAGGCAGCAGCCGAGGAGTGCCCCGCATAGGTACGCATCACCCACGGTGCATCAGGTCGCTGCAGGTGTGGCTCCATCGGTAATCCCCTCAGGCCTTCGATTGATAGTCGTAGAAGCCTCGACCGGTCTTACGGCCCAAGTGACCGGCCTCTCGCATCCTACGCAGAGTGGGTGCCGCCAACATCGCCGGATCCCCAGTCTCTTCGTACAGCCGTTCAAGGATCGCGACCGCCACATCAAGCCCAACGAGGTCGAGCAAGGCGAGCGGCCCCATCGGATAGTTACATCCCAGCATCATCGCACGGTCGATATCCTCTTTTGCTGCGACCCCTCGCTCGAGCAGTCGCACTGCGGTGTTCAAGTACGGAAACAGGAGCGCATTGACGACAAAGCCAGCCTCATCGTTGACGATCACTGGCTCCTTGCCAAGCGTCTGCACAAAGTGTCGCCCCGCCTCAAGAACTTCGGGTGCGACCACGAGTGATCGAACGACCTCCACGAGGCGGAGACTGCCGACTGGATTAAAGAAGTGGAGACCGAGGACACGTTCGGGCCGCGTTGTCGTAGCAGCCAAGGCCATGATTGGGAGCGTCGAGGTATTGGAAGCGATCATCGACCCCTCGATGAGCACACGATCTAACTGCGCAAAAAGATGCTTCTTCACCTCAATATCCTCGACCACCGATTCGATCACGAGATGCCGATCGTAGAGATCGTCAATCTCGGTCGTGTAGCGAACCATGGACATCGCCACCTCGTAACGCTCATCGTCGATCTCGCTGCGCGCTATTCGTCGTCGCAGATGTCGTTCAAGTGCCACCTTGACCGAATGCGATGCCGCCTCAGACCGCGTGCGGACCACTACGTCATAGTCAGCCAGAATGCATGCCTCGACAATCCCGGAGGCCATCGTCCCTCCACCAACCACGCCAATCCGTGAAAGCTGCACACACCCAGCGTACCGGTTTTGCTCCGCATCGATGACGGCGACCAAGCAGGCTTCGGACAGTTACTAGGCTTGGCTCACGATGAAGACTCCACTCTATGGCACCATTGCGCTCGTCGGCGGGGACGAGTTCGGGCCGCTCTGCACCTTTGATGAGGAGATCCTTACGCAAACCGGAGCTCAGCGTGTCAGCATCCTCCCCACGGCGGCGGCCTACGAGCGGCCAGACCGAGCCGTTGCGAACGGCACCCGCTACCTCGAAAACCTCGGCGTCGAGGTCGACGTGATCGAGATCTACAACCGCTCCGATGCCGAGGACGAAGAACTCGTGGCCCAGATCGGTCGTGCTGAGGTGCTGTACTGTATCGGCGGTTCGCCACTCCACCTTCGATCGGTGCTCGTCGGAACTCCGGCCCTGGAGGCACTTGGGAATGCATGGTCACGCGGAACCACGCTGATCGCATCATCAGCCTCAGCGATGGTGCTCGGCGATCCGATGATCGACCCACGCGGTGGGGCGCTCACCATTGGTCTCGGCTTGATCCCGCATCTTGCGATCCTGCCACATGCCGATCAGCGGTCACTCTCGATTCGCGATCGCACGATCCATCTCGTTCATGCTCCCACCCTCATGGTCGAGATCGATGCCCAAACAGCGCTGATCTACCACCGAACAGGCGGCATCCAAGTGCGAGGACCTGGCAGCGCTACCGCGTATCAGGACGGCCGGCAAACGGAACTCTCGCTCGTGAAAGATCTGCTAGACCAGCGTACGCTCCAGGTCAGCTAGTTCGTCGAGGACCACGCCCATCCCCTTTAGCCCAAGCGCGACCGCCTCCTTGGCCGCAGCCAAGCGAACCTCCAGCGTGACTTCGGCGTTGGTCGCCAGCCAAACCAAGGGTGCTTGCTGACCTAGCCCGTGTTCGATCAACACCTGCGACCAATGGGAGGCACGCTCAAGTTCTAGGTGTCGACCGACCAAGGAGGCTGCCGCGAGAAGTGTGCGATCATCTGGACGTAATGCGATCAACTCGATGAGCAGACGATCGGCTAGTCGCGGATCCACTTGAAGGAGCTGGGCCGCCACTAACTGCTCTTTGTCATCAGGAAGCGCCGCCAAAAGCTCAGCAACATCAACGTGGCCGCGTTCCATAAAACCCGCTAGTTCTACAAGATGGACATCCATGACACCTTGGGCAAGGCCAGCGATGATCACACGTGCAGCCTCGGCATCCCGACCAAGTGCACTTAGCGTGCGGGCCTTCAACCCCAACAGCGTGGTCGGGTTGACCGTGAGTCCGTCGCGGTCAACGACAAAGCCGCCGATAGCATCGATCCACTCCAGGGTCTTCTCAAAATTTCCCTGCGCATACGCAAGGTGTGCACGATCATGAAATCCAAAGTATTCGTGAAAACCCTGCTCGTCGAGTTGCTCAATCGCCCACTGGGCTTGTTCGAATCGGCCGAGCGTCCGATACCAGGATGAGAGCGCCAACATGCCAACCCGCTCCATGGAGGGTACCCCCGAACCGAGGACCCGTTCTTCGACCAACGTCACCGCCTCCTCAAGGCGCCCACTCATCGTCATCGATCTCGCCTCATGGAGCGCAGCCTCGGCCTCGGAGGCGGCCGATCCATTGGTTTCGGAGATGCGAAGGTTCCGTTCGGCTTTGGACTTGCGCGTCATCTCCGTGTCGAGATAACCGATATGGCGGAGATGGATATCTGGCTGAAGGACCGAATAGGCACTACGAAGGTCATCTCGGTACCAGACCGTCTCGTGAATCGCACCACGCCAATGACAGTCCTTACGACGGAAGAGTCGATTAGCGAAGTGATTGGTAAGCGAGAGTCCTCCACCCGTTTCGTTCTCTATCCGCACCGAGTACGACTCATACGGGGCAAATGGATCCTCGAGCCGGAGCCGAAGCGCCGAACGGTCACCGACAACACGCTCATCCGCGTCGATCCAAAGAATCCATGCACCAGTCGCATACTTGAGGGTTTGATTTCGGGCCCAGGCAAAATCCTCGCGCCAGCTCCCCTCGATGACGTGGGCACCATGCTCCTTGGCGATGGCTACGGTAGCATCCGTGGACCCAGTATCGAAGACGATCACCTCATCGGCAAGACCTCGAGCGGACAGAAGGGCCTCGGCCAAGCAGCTCTCTTCATCCTTGACGATCATACAAAGGGAGAGGAGCGGTGTACTCACCGGGGCTCCGGGGATGAGTTTGGACTTGACCTCAGAGGAGAAGGCGATCGAACCCTGGGCAAGCACAAGCGAACGGTCTCGGTAGAGTGAGGAAAACAGTGCAAAGCTCGTCGTTGGCCCAGCCGCAAGACTCTCGTGCACCCAGGCACCTGGTGCGCAGGCGACAAGATCACTACCAAAGGCAATGGGTTGCATCGTCCCCGCAAAGGTCCGACGCATATGGGATGCGTACTGGGTCTGTTGCACAAGGTTGACGATGAGTTGGCCCTCCTCAAGAACCTGACGCTGGGGACCATCGACGTTCGGAGAACCTGGGACGATGACCGCCTCAGGATAGTCTTCCGAAGCGACGAGAAGCTCATCAAGCCAGCCTGGTGTGAGTGAAGCAGCCGAAGACACCACCAACACTCGATGCGCTTGCGCAAGACGGTCAAGATCGCGAGGGGCAAGGTGGCGTCCCTCCACCAAAAGAATGACGGGAAAGCTAGCCGGTACAATCGTCGATAGATAGCGTCGTGCGTTGCGGAGGGAACGCTCATCGGCGAGCAATACCAGCACCACCACTCGTGTCTTGGTCACTTTTCATCCTTTCTCGTCAATCCATCCCCCAGAGATTTGCATCCGCACAGGTCCGACCGACCGCCAAGTTCTCTGATGATCGATCCGTACCACCTCTGCGAGCATCGCCACTCACGGCGGAGTCACTTATGGTGGTGTCTCAGTGAGTAGCTTGGACAACAATCGGATGGAGATGACACCCACCGGTCGTCGATCACGCCAAGAGATAGTCGCATCGATTCCTTGCAGATGAGGGTGACCTAAAAACGCCATTGCCTCGGCGGCTAACGCTGACACCTCGACCAACTGCGTGAGACGCGCTCGGGGTGCGTGCGGGCGCTGTTCGTTAAAGAGCAGGCCAAAGATATTCAGGATCTCGTGGACATTGGCCATCATGGTGTCGGTGAGTGTCCCCGCAGCCCTCGCCTCATCTATCATGCCCTTGGGAATCATCGAGAGGCCAGCACCAAAGGTAAGCGCGAAAGAGAAATCTACTGCAATGATCGATCGAAGCACATCATCTTGATCGTGGTAGAGACCCGCAAGGTAGAACGTCGGCAGCAGACTCCGTTGGGGATAGCGGTCAGCGCGAACTCCGGCATTCATGAGGTTCGAGAGCACCGACTCCATCTCGTCAAGGCTCGGCAGTAAGAGACGCGAGGATATCTCGGCGATCATCCTTCATCGCCACTGTCGCTAATCGAGACGAGATGCATCTCGCCCAACTCGGTGGAGAGACGAAACACCTCGCTGGTGGTCCCCGTCGGCACCCGCAGGCGTCCAAAGAGGAACATTGGGAGGCCAGAACGCAGGCTAGGATCGGCCTCGATCACCAATCGCTTTGCTACCCCGCCGATGACATTCACTACCTCGGCCACTGCGTCAGTGATCTCAACGTCACTCAACTCCTCATGACGTCCTATCATGTTGGCCGTCAGAAGCTCTAAGGTCACAAACTCAGCGACAAGACCTAACTGCAACGACAGTCTCTCGCCCACGAGGCCCACCCAGGCGCCCGGAAGGTTGGCCGGAATGCCCTGTGTCTGCAGTTGGGGTGTGGCAACGAGCGGGGGTAAGATCCCACCCTCAAGTGCTCGCACACCATCGAGCAGCGCACTGGACCACTGGGTCATCTGCATCGTCACTGCACCCCCACTGCATCAAGTGCATCTCGGAAGTTGCCAGGCGTAAAGGGCTTTGAGATAAGAAATGACGCCCCGGACTCTCGAGCGAGTCGCACCATATCCGGGGTTCCCTCCGAGGTCACAAAGCCAAAAGGTATCCCCTCGTCTTGAGCTCGGAGTTCACGCAGGAACTCGAGCCCATTCATCTCAGGCATATTCCAATCAGAGAGCACCAGATCGACCTCGTTTTCTCGTAATCGCTGGAGTGCCTCTAGACCATCTTGTGCCTCGATAAACTCTGCGTCATCAAAGCCAGCCTGTCGTAGCTGGCGAATCACGATCATGCGCATCGCACGCGAATCGTCAACCACCAAGATCCTCATTCCACTACCTCCACGATCGGCCCCCATTCGGCCATATCGGCAGCTACGCAAGGAGCCTTAAGGTTCTTGGCGCGTTTCGCGCAGCCGGCGCAAACTCATGCGCGACTTGGGGCGAGGCACCACCAGGTGGCCAGAGGTCGTCGCGTTCTCCGCCTCCCGACCCTGCACCATGAGCTGGCTCAAGCGCTCAACGATGCGCATCCGGTGGCTCCTCGATAGGAGTGAAGCCGCCTGACTGTCCCCGAGCTCCATCGAGAGGATCAGGAGGCGATGCTCGTTGATATGGTGGTCCTGTTCAGCTGCCGTTGGCGGTAGCATCAGTCGGGCGCGGTGCAGTTGATCGACCAAGAGCGAGTAGACCCCACCGCTCAACGGATATTGGGCCGCCTCACCGAGGAGCACCCGGTGGAATTGATCATCGAGAAGGATAAACTCATCCGGTTCGCCGCGGTCGACTAATGATGAAACCAGCTGTTCGTTAAGTTCCCTCAAGACCGAAAACACAACAGCGTTCGGCGCCTTGGCCAGCCGGGTGGCCGCCGCTGCCTCAAGGCTGGCGATCATCTCAGATATCTCAGGCAACTCCCCAAAGTCGATCAGGCGCACCCGATAACCTTTACGCGGTACCGACTCGAGCCATCCCTCAACCTCAAGTCGCGCCAACGCCTCTCGCACCGGGGTCCTTGAGGCCCCGACAAGATCGGCGATATCGCGGTCCAGCAGAAAGCTCCCCGGCTCGATCGCCAGCGAGACGATCGCCGAGCGGATACTGAGATAGGCGCTGTGTGACAACGGCACGGTATTCGACTTCACCACGACTGCTAACTCATACCTCCCACCAACAGTATGACTAAGTTTGTCGAAAATTACCAATGGTAGCCCAAGAGTTCTCCGTTCCGTAAATCTTACGCAAAGCTACTCACGTAGTTTCGCAGTTCACTTACTGCTTCATCGAAGCTAGTTGCACCGTCTAGCAAACCAAGGTTTGGTGTCAGGCCAGAGCTCTCTTCTCCACAGGCGTTACTGATGGCGGAGCTCGCCGTGGGGCAACGTAGGGTTGCCAGTCCTACTCTCTCAATGTTGATCGCAGCGTTGGTGTCTCGGTCATGGGTTGTTCCACAACCGTCGCACGTCCATTCACGGACGCTCAACGGCATGGACGCAGCTACTTGTCCGCACGCAGAACAGGTCTTCGAGCTCGGATACCAGCGGTCAATGACCACGAGCTGACTACCGAACTTGCCGCACTTGTATGAGAGCTGGCGCCTAAACTTGAAAAACTCGTTACAAGAGGGCCAACACGGAGCAATAGAGCACCATTAGCCACGAAAGCGCACAACGTGCGGCTCACTCGCTGTCACCTTTTCAAAGCGCCCGTCAGGGTCAGGTAACGACTCAGCTGCCGCCATCACGAGGACGCTCCCAGGGGCAAGATGGGCGATGAGTTGGGCCGCGATATCGGCCTTCACGGTGGGTGAAAAGTAAATGAGGATGTTACGCAGAAAGATGATATCAAAGGTTCCGAGCATCTGCCAGGGTCGAGCCAGGTTCATCTGGCGAGCACTGACCAACGCTGCAACCTCTGGTCGGACTTTGTAACCGTTACGCTCAGGAATAAGAAAGCGTCGTGCAAGCGAATGAGGAAGTCCACGTTCGATCTCAAGTTGCGAGTACCAACCCACGCGAGTCCGCTGCACCATTCGCATCGAGACATCGGTAGCGAGAATATTCGCCGTTCTCGCCAGTGCCGGAAATCGGTCGATCAGGAGCATCGCGATCGAATATGCCTCCTGGCCTGAGGCGGCCGCACCCGACCAGATGCGAAGCGCCCGGCCCTGACGTTCCTCAAAGAGATGGCCGATGACCCGCGTCCGCAGGAGATCGAAGGTTCCGGGCTCGCGAAAGAAGGACGTCTCATTCGTCACCATCGCGTCGATCACCGCCTGAACCAGGGTCGATTCGCGTTCCCGGATGAGCGAGTTGATGAGACCATCGAGATTGTCAAAGCCAAACCTCACGAGCAACGGGCTGAGCCGGTGTTCCACGAGATAACCACGCGCCTCCCCAAGTTGGAGTGCAATCTCTGCCTGGAGAAAGTCCGCCAGTCGGTCATAGGTCGCAAGAGCGATGGGCACTAAGTTGCCTCCACTCTCGTTGGTCGCCCTGCTGCCAGGGTTCGCAACCGGGCACCAATGCTCGAGGGTGAGCCGACAGCGCGCGCAAGTCCTTGGCTCACCACCGCACCCGGCATCCCCCACACAGCGGAGCTCGCCTGATCCTGGGCAAAGACGAGACCTCCATGGGCGACGATGGCACTCGCTCCGGTAACGCCATCGGTGCCCATACCGCTTAACACCACACCAATCGTTCGACGGCTGCGTACCGCAGCGGAGCCGAAGAGCACATCGGCCGATGGTTTACAGGAGTTCACCGGTGCCGCATCTGAATAGGCGAGCACCAACCGTCCATCCCGCCGCTGTAGCTCCAGATGGACACGACTTGGGGCGAAGCGAATAGTCCCAGCCCGTAGTATCTCGCCATCATTGGCGATCGCAACATCGGTACCAAGCAGTTCGCCGAGCTGATCGACCAGAAGCCTCAAAAAATGAGGAGCGATATGTTGAACCACGACAATCGGCAGATCAACACGACCCAATGCAGCGAGAAAGGCACCCAGAGCCGCTGGTCCTCCCGTTGAGGCCGCCACCACGATCAGCTCCGGGGATGGTGACCCCGGGCGTTGCGGTGATGGCGTCACGGTCACCCTGGGTGCACGCTCGGCGCCAGCAGGACTTGGTCGTACCAGTGCCCGGATGCGCGCAAGTAACGTCTGGCGAATCTCATCCTCAACCTGAAAAGAGATCGGTTTTGGTACATAGTCGCTCGCGCCAGCCAACATGGAGGCGACGGTCATCCGACTTCCTGAGTCCGTCAGTGCCGAGAACATGATGATCGGCACATGTGGGTCGGTAGCGCGAATCTGGCCGAGGGTCGCCACACCATCGAGCCTAGGCATCTCGATATCGAGAACCACCACATCGGGGCGCAGCCTCTCAAAGAGCTCCAACGCCTGTAGCCCATCCTCGGCCTGCCCAACGAGCTCGAGATCGTCTTCTGCCGCGATCCATGCTGCAACCCGGGTGCGGATCACCCTCGAATCATCGGCGATCAGGATCCTCACCACTACGTCGGGACTCCTGCCTGCGCGATGCGCTCTGCGTCGAGGACGAGGGTGATGACGTCTCCCTGTCGGATCACCGCCGTGGTCAACCTGCGAAAAGGCACGGGTATCGTCTCTGGAGTCCCCAAGAGGTCCCCACTCGCTGCCCGTAGAACGTCTCCTATCGCATCGACAAGAAGAGCGAACAGCTGATTGGCTCGTTCAAGTACCAGCACCATAGGCTCACTGCTCGACGGTGCTCCAAGACCGAGCAGTGAGGCACGCAGATCCAGAACGGTCAGAATCTGTCCGCGCAGATTGAGAAGGCCAGCGACGGTCGACGGGGCGATGGGGACAGGGGTAAGGTGCTGCGGGGCAAGGACCTCGGTGATGTGGTCCATCGGCACCGCACAACGGTACTCGCCGATCAGAAAACTACAGAACTGCTCAGACTCACCCATGAACAGCTCCGGACCTGGTCGCCACCAGCAACTCGGCGAGCGAGACGACTCGAACGATCTTGTCACCGATGATCGTTGAACCAGTGGCCCGGGCTCCTAGCGTGGTGATGTCAACGATTTCGCGGATCGCTATGACCCGGTCTGCCGCCCCAAAGCTAGGAATGAGTACCCGTACTGGTCCTACCGCCGGGAGGTCATTGACCTCTCCAAGCAACGATCCGATCGTGAGAATCTCCGCCACCGACTCCCGATACTGAATGACCGGCACCACGCCTAGGTGTTCAATGGTGCTCGCATCGACCTCCTCGATACGCTCAATCTCAAAGATCGGCACCGCCACGAGACCAACTGATCCCCCATCGATGAGCAACACGATCTCTTCCTCGGCGACCTCCTCCTTGGTCTCCTCACGCTCGGGCATCGAGATCTCATCGAGGACGAGCGCAGCGCGCGATGCAATGCCGGCCACGTCGAGGATCATGGCGACCTCGCCATCGCCAAGAATGGTCGCGCCTGCGTAGAGACCGATCGCCCCAATGAAGCTATCGAGTGGCTTGACAACGATCTCCTGGGTGTCCACTACCCGATCAACAATCAAGCCAAACTGTCGTCCACCGAGCTGCACTACGACGATGGTAAGCAATTGGAGCTGCGAGAGCACCCTGGTCGCTCTCAACGCCAGCAATGCACCAAGATCAACCACGGGTACCAGCTGAGAGTCGCGTCGCAGAAAAAGGCTCTCACCGATAAAAGCGAGTTCGTCTGCCATCGATTCGCGCTCGAGCCGGAGCAGTTCGACGACATTGAGCTGTGGCAGGGCAAAACGTTGGCCGGCGACCAGCAACATCAGTGAAGGGATGATCGCCAGTGTCAAAGGAATGCGCAAGACGACGGTGGTGCCCGCACCCTTCTGGGAGTTGATCTCAATCGTGCCGCTCACCTGCTCGATATTGGTACGTACGACGTCCATCCCAACACCGCGGCCCGAGACGCTCGTCACCTCCTCAGAGGTGGAAAAACCCGGCAGAAAGATAAGATCCGAACGCTCGCGGGCTGACATGGAGCCAAGCGACTCGGCGGTGACAAGCCCAAGGCGCAGCGCCCGATCGGCGATGACGGAGGGATCGATTCCTGCGCCATCATCGGCGATTGTGATCATCACCGATCCACCTTCATGTCGGGCAAGGATCTCGATGTGGCCCACTGGTTCCTTGCCTGCCTTCTGGCGATCCTCGGCAGACTCGATCCCGTGGTCGACGGCATTGCGGAGCAAGTGGACCAACGGGTCCCGGAGCGCCTCAAGAATGCCACGATCGAGTTCGGTGTCACCCCCAGCGGTTCCAAGCACGACCTGCTTACCAAGGGACCGAGCCAGATCGCGCACCAGACGTGGAAGTTTGGCAAAGAGCGACTCTAGCGGTTGCATCCGGGTCTGCATGACCCGTTCTTGGAGTTCCGTCGTGATGAGGTTTAGACGTTGTGCCAGGGCACCGAGGCTTGGGTCCTGGATCACCCCATCGATTTGCAGGGTTCGGTTGCGCACAAGTACGAGCTCCCCAACAAGATTGACCAGTTGATCCAGCAGTTCGACGTCGACGCGGATGGCCTGATCTAACAGGTTCACATGCGCTGGCAATGGTTCCTTCTCGGGAGGCGTCGCCTCTCCTGTCGCGGTAAAGACCACAATATTGGGGGCAAGCCGTACCTCTGCTACCGGGGAGTGTCGGGGGGTTAATGGGACGCCATCACCTGCCTCCAGCGCTTGACGCATGACCAGCAACGCGTCACAGAGGTCGGTCTCAACATTGTCACCGTCATCGCCCTGGGCCTCAATGATGGCAAAGTAACGACGAAGTCCATCGAGAAGATCGAGCAACAGCTGGATGATGGCATCATTCATAGGGTGGCCGGCATCACGCAGAACGCCAAGAAGACTCTCACCCTCGTGTGCAAGTTGCGCAAGATGATCAAAAGCGAAGAAGCCACAGGCTCCCTTGATCGAATGAAGCGTCCGAAAGGTCGCCGCGACTACTTCAGTATGATCAGCGCGTAGATCCAGCCCAACAAGGTCCTGCTCCGTACGGTCGAGGTTTTCGTAGGACTCGATCAGAAACTCGCGAAGTTCATCGCCTAGGTCATCGCGAGCCATCAGATCATCCTTTCTTCTCGCTCTACCTTCGGCGCACAACTGGCGCTGCTTGATAGCAACGTTCGTTGGAGCGGTTGAGAGTTCACCCAGGAAGTCCCCACTGAGAGGATTTGCACGACCACTCAATCGGTTCAACATTTGCTAAGTCTTTTTGACTAGTTCTTAATGGTAACGTTCAGCACCGTGATAAGATGGCGATAGCAGTGACGGAGTTGGGCATCTTTCCCCCAGAGGGCAGGTCCCAGGCAAACGCCTTCGGGCGCAAGGAGGCGCAGTGCTGGTATTGACCAGAAAGGCCAGTCAGAGTATCGTGATCGGAAACGACATCGTCATCACGATCCTGGATGTCCATCGCGACCAGGTGCGTGTCGGCATCGAGGCGCCTCGTGATGTTGATGTCCACCGCCAAGAGATATTCGATGCGCTTCAGGCATCAAATCGTGATGCAGCCCAGTCAGCTGAGAAGATTCAACCCTCCCAAGAGAAGGAGTAGCCGACCTACTCTAGGTCGACTTTCTCAACAGAACTGATCTGCGCAGCAGTGTCATTCATGAGGGTCATTCCCGTTGACGATCCGTGATCGGTCTCGCAAAGGTACCTCCACCGCTTCGTGCATGCTATACGCCTGGTTGTTCTGGAGAATCTGCGCACTACGCCAGTTCGTCACGTTGATGACTAAGGGTGCCTGGGTATTCACCGTTGGGAGCCCACCTTCGGCATCAAGAGTCGCGATCAACATGACAAGTACCTCGCCGGCGTCCTTGATCCCCAGCAGCGACTGATGAAAGTCATCAATATCGACGGCCATCTCGATCCCCAACTCACTCGGTTGTGCGATCACGAAACTTGGTCCGTCCTCCTGCGTTGAGCGCAGGCCAAGATACGGGCCATACTCTGGTCCGAGAGCGCCCAGCACAAAGCTATGGTGCCCTTCAAAGCCAGGTAGTCCTATTGGAAAACTCAGCGGCAAACTCAGCACCCGCTCAGTACGGGTTGTCTCTTCGGTGACTTGACTCATTGATCCTCCTCGATGTTGGGACTGATTGTTTGGTGAAAAACTGCTCTACTAGCGGGCAACCAAATCCTGGTGTCAGGATCTGGACGGGTAAACATTGGCGGATGGTGCTGCACTAGAGATCACTAGAGATAATGGGCAAGGGTTGGCTGGTTCAACTGCGAGGTCGCATAGAGGGCGACCTGGTAGTTATTGAGTTCCTGCTGGTACTGGGTCGTCAACTTTGCTGTGTCGATATTCTGAATCGCACCGACTTCGTTCGTCGCCTGGGTGACGGCACCAGTGACCTGTTGGCTCATCACCTGGAACTGGTCGTAGTTCACACCAGCTTGGGCTGCCTTATTCTCCAGATTGGTAAGCTGGCCCTGAACACCACCGAGATCGCTGCCGGCTGCCGCTGAGATGTTTCCACTGTTAAGATCACTGATTGCCTGGTTGATCGCCGCGAAGATGCCACCGCCCGACGCAGCAGCGCCAAACGGGTCCGTCAGGCTGGTTGGAAGCGCCACACCTGGAGCTGCGGCCACCTGTGGCGCTGTTGAATTCCCTTGATAGGTCACAGTGGTTCCTACCCCTCCCGGTTGCGAGTAGGCTGTCGTGCCACCCGAGGTTCCGGCGAAGATCGCCTGACCGAGATACGTTGTGTTGGCTACACCGAGTAAGGACTGTTCGAGCCCACTGATCTGACTAGCCAACCCCTGCGCGTTTGCAGTTGTGACTCCAGGACCACCCGCCTGCACCAACACACTCGAGATCTGTTGAACGATACTCACGGCTTGGGTCATAGATGCATTGGCCAACGAGGCGACCGTCTGTCCCTCCTTGATATTGGTCTGGTACTGGTTGTAGGCCGAGAGCGATGCGTTCACGTTGATCAGGTTGGCTACACCCGTTGGGCTATCAGAGGGCTGCGAGATATTCTGGCCAGTGGTGAGGGTCTGTTCCAGTGAACTGAGCTGGGTCTGATACTGATCAAGCGAGGTCGTCATCAGCGCGCTAAGGCTCATCTGCGTTGGGATCATCGACATCGTTATGTTCTCCTTCCTTGGCTAAACATCTTGTATGAGTGATTGCAGGGTCGCAGCTACCGTTGAGATCACCTTGGCCGCTGCCTGGTACTGCTGTTGGTAGTTGACGAGGTTGACGAGTTGGGAGTTGACCGACACCCCAGAGACCGATTGTTCCGCACTGTAGGCTTGGTTATAGACGTTGGTCGCATTGGTCGCGTTCGCGGTAGCGTTTTGGACGTCCAGCCCCGCCTGTGCAACCGACGTTGCCCACTCTCCAGTAGGACCAGTTGTGGCGGTCTGAAGATTGGCGATCTGCTGAAACGTGGTACCATCACCTGCCAGTGAGCTCGTGCCAGAGGCTAGGTAGCTCGACGCAAACTGAGGATTAACCATAAAGGTCGATGCATTGACCTGAGCTGAGGTAGTCGGAGTCGTTGGTGCCGAGAAAGAGGCCCCTTGACCGTATCCAAAGAGCGGTGTCGTGAGACCAGTAGTTGAGGATCCTCCGTTGCTGGTGGAGTTATTGACCCTCACTACCAGGCTGCTTGCTAATTGGTTCAAGGAATTCATGTACTTTGGTAGATTGGAATTAAGGGCAGCAAGCGTTGCACCAAGTGTGCCACTACTGACCGGCACCGACGTGCCAGAGGAGGCCAAGGTGACGGTTGCATCACCAGTAGTAGATCCAGTTGCGAGACCCGAGCCTGGCGTAAAAGTGATTTGAGATGCCTGTCCACCCTGCACCAACGCCACTCCACCGATAAGAAGAGTGGTCTGGCCTGCATGCCCAGGGATCGAGGTGACGCCAAGCTCACTGGCAAGTTTGTCGATCACCTGGTTTTGTTGATCAACAAGAGTGTTAGAGGCACCGGGTGTCAGCGAGGTACTAGCGAGTTGGGTGTTGATGGAGGCAACCTGCTGGAGCTGGGAGTTGATCGTGCCAACTAACGTCGTTGCCGCAGTTGAAGCCTGATTGTAGGTAGCGGTGAGATTTGCCGCTGCCTGGTGGATGGCGGTGGCCACGTTCTGTGCAGAAGCTTGCAGCTGCAGATAGGCGGCAGGCTGCGACGGTGTATCAGCAACATTGGAGAAATCATTGAACATCGTATTCATCTGTTCAGCGATCCCGTTCGAACTCGGCTCGTTGAAGGAGGCTTGGGCGCTCGTCAACAGTGACTGCATCTGATTCGCATAACTCTGGGAACCATTAGCCGAGAGCTCGAGTTGCCGGTTGAAGCTATTGGAGGATTGGAGGATACCGGTGACCGTTACGCCGTTACCAATGGGATCCCCAGGGGTCTGCTGGTTCGCAAACGATGCTGTTTCTTTGAGATAGCCAGGGGTGTTGGCGTTGGAGATATTCTCACTGACGGTGTCGAGGCCGGTCTGTGCGGCATCGAGGCCAGAGAGCGCAATGGAGAGCGAACCGCCACTCATGCGCGGTGACTCATCGACTCAGGCTTTAAGAGCTCGATGTCTCCGTCGCCACGGTAAAGACCGATGTCAAGTCCCAAGTCACGCATTAGGTTGGCTACGACCATCGAACGCCAGAAACACCCGACCATCACGACATTCGCTTTGGTTGCCAACTGTTGGTACCGACTCCTAAAGGCGCCAGGTTCCAGCTCTCCTGATTGCACCTCTTCCACCAGGCAGCCAATCAGCTCATTGAGGCTCACTGCTCGCAGGGCGAGCTCCTCATCGGCGTTCTGGGTCATCAAGTCGCTCATCGCGCTCAACTCATGATCGAGCTGCGCAAGAAGCTCTTCGATACGGTTCACATTCACTACGTGATCATCCATGGTGGGACCATCGGCACTGATACTCACAACCTAAGTTCTCGTTTTCGAGCGTGTGAAGAGCCGTGTCATCCGGTGTGACCCCTCCATGAGGATCGGGTAACGAGACGCCAACGCTGCCGGGGACAAATCGCGCAGATAGCTGCGCGTAATGGGATCCGAGGTCGAGCTCATAAAGAGCTTGCTCGCATGGTTGTTGATGATCGAGTTCGCCGAGCGTCCATAACGGTGTTCAAGCTGGGCAAGGTCCTGCACGATCGAGATCAAGCGCACTCCTTGCCCAATACCGATTGCCGCCAGGCGATCTAAGTTCGGAATCGGTGCGAGGTTGGCGAGTTCGTCCAAGCACAACAGCATCGGCTGTGCGTGTCCTCCCTCAAGCGCTGTCACGACGATACGCGAGAGCATCAATGCAAAGAGCAGAGAATGGAACTCCTGTTCTCCCGCACTGGCCACTAGGAACATTGAGCTGGGCACTCCATCGAAGAGATCGAGGACCCGAAAGCCAGGTAAGGTTGTGTCCTCACGGGCCAGCGGTCCAAGCAGTCCTCGTGCGGTGAGGAGGACCGAGTCACGTTGGCGATCCTCCAAGGCACACGTCGCCAACACCTGCTCAGCCAATCCACGCTCCCCTTGGGCACAGAGACTCCGATAGAGCTCCCCTGGATCGTCAAGCCAACCGAGCATTGGCGCTCCGGTGTCATGTGAGGCGCGCAGCACACCAGCCACCACGGGCTCTGCCAGCTGATACCAAAAGTGTGTATCCCCGCTTGTCAAGGCGTACGAGGGTTGAGCGAGCACGAGCGCATGCGCCATCGAAGCGGCTTCACGCCTACCGGGTGTCTCACCGACCAGATCCCAACGATGGGTCGCACGCTCGGGATCACCGATAATGATCAGCCGTCCCTTCGCTGCTCGACTGGCGAGTACGCCCGGGGTAAGCAGATCCGCCTTCACCGACGTCGCGACCAGTGATCCGGGAAATGACAAGAGATTGGGGACCACGACGCCAGTCGTCTTCCCGCTCCTCGTTGGACCGACCACGAGCAAGGAGTGGTCGTCGACGATCGAAACCCGCCGATGCCGAGAGAGCTGGATCCGAAGGCGATTCGCCGGTATCCCAACAGGACTGCCGACGCGTAGCCTAAGGCCGGATTCTGGCCGTTGTAGCCGCCGATACCCACCACGCAGCTGACCCGATGAGGGTGGGGTCCGCTCTCCCCGCTGAGAACCAAAGAGCCAAAGCGCGATGGCCACCGCAAGCACAAGGACCGTCTTCACGCTAACCTCGCATAGCCTTATCAGTGTCGACAAGTCCGAATTCTTCCGCAAGAAGTCGGTGGCTCACGAGAAACTGATGGGTACCGATACTCCAGAGCGCCTCGCCCCTGGCGAGGGTAGCGAGTGTCTCGCCCACCATGGGGCTAAGCCCAAGGGTCGCCGTGAGCTGAGTCACCTCCTCGCGGGCTTGGCGAAAGATAACGCGGGTCTCGACATCTTTGACCAATTCAGCGGCCCCAGCGTCCAAATCCGAGATCCGGTGCGTAACGGCGATCACCGACGCTCCATAGCTACGAGCGAGCTTGAACAGACCCCGCATCTCCCGTACTGCATCCGCATGTTGAAGCACCGACCAGGCCTCATCGATGACGACAAAACCTGGGGAGAGTTCTGACTTGGCGAACTGTGCGATACGTGCCCGGAGCAGACAGCTGATAGCGAAGGCCGTCAACCGAGGATCCACGAGCGAGCGAAGGTCCACCACAACGCGTTCCCGAAGGGCGACACTTTGGCCATCCACCGCAAAGACACCGGCGAGATCGCCATCGATGAGGCGGGTGAACTGAGCACGCAATTCGCGACGAAGTCGCCCCTCCTCTCGATCAGCGTGCGCCCCAACGGACCCTCGGTCAACAAGATCGACGAGGTGAGCCAGGGTGATCGTACCGGGATCGACCATGAGCTGCGCGGTGATCTCCTGGAGCAACTGGTACTCCAGCGGTAAGGGTGATCGGCCATAGAGTACGACAAAGATACCCACCAATACCCCGGCGAGGACCCGCTGCGAAGTACCGACTCCTGCAAAGGGGTCCAACCCGGCACCGTCGGCTAGACCCAATTGCTTCGCGCCCAAACTTGTCGCTGCAGGCGCATACTCCCCTTTTGGATCGAGAATCAAGATTGAAGTTGTCGGCGTAGCCTCCCGAACCAACAGGGTCTTGACAAAGGCACTCTTACCACGACCGATCTCTCCAAGCACAAGCATGTTGGGACTCGTCAAATAGCCTGCTTGGTAAAGCTCGAATGGGTCAAAGCAAAAGACACCACCGAGACGGGAAACCCCGACGGGACGAAGGCGAGTGGGAGGCAACGGACTTGAGGCCAGGAGCGGCAGTCGCCCCAGGGTTCGCGTGCTGTCCTGGAAGCTCAACTCCATCCAGTCACCCCCAGAAGCGCCCGCTCGAAGAGGGTGCGCTGCTCCCCAAGGACAAGCTTTAGCCGAAGCTGCGCGCTCGCCGCTAACTCCTCCAGCCCAGCGCGGCTCGCCACCAATCGTTGCGCGCTCGGAGCCAAGAGTACCACCAGCACCTGGTAACGACAGAGCCGGTACCCAGCCAGGAGCTCCTCCTCTTGCGTGAGCGAGGTAGCCTCACGGTAGTCATCTCGGGCTCGATCCAGATAACCTCGCTCTCGACGAAGTCGACGATCGGCGGCCATCTCAGTCCGGTGACGCGCCACCTCCCGTTGAGCCCGTCGCGCCTCGACTGGGTGCACAATGAGGGAGACCACACGGCTTGGGGAGCCCGGGGCAAAGAGGCCGAGGAGCATCCCTGGGTCTACGCTCCGACCTGGCCAACCTTCGATACGATAGGTCGAGGCTACGAACCCGTCGCCAACGAGCATCTCTACCCGTTCACTGGCTTGCGCACCGGCCTTAGAGAAGGAGCTGCTAATGGCGCCACACGCCCTGTCGACCAAGTCGTTGGGTACCTCCGGCGATGCCAAGGTGATGCCTTCGATGTGGTTCGTCGTACCAAGTCCCGTCATCGTTCTAATCAGGGCAGTACGGTGTCGACGCAAAGACCCGGGTGGCCCGGTCACGAGCAACGACGTCTGGACCCCATAGGTGGTGAGCGCCAACTCCCGATAACTCTTGGAGCACTCCGACAGGTCCTCAAAGAGGGTCTGTGGCAGGATCGTGCTACGGAGCACCAGCCCGCCATGTGGCACCAACCGGTTTGACGCCTCGGTCAGGAGGTGTGCCCAGGCGTCGCCGTACTCCCGCTTGGCACGCAGTATCGCTGCTGGGGTCTCATCGGTGACCACGAAGCCCCCGATCAGCTGGCGCGAACCGACACTCATCAGCAGTTGCGCGTCGGTAGAGACCCCTGGGGTACGGCGCGTGAGCCTTGCCCCCACGAACATCTTGATCGATGCAAAGGGGTGGATCTTGAACCAGAGTGTTGCTCCAAGGAGCGCGGCCCCTCCCACGATTCCCCCGATGACCAAGGCGAGGCGCATCATCGGGTTCGCCAGACCAAGGACGCCAATGACGACTACCACCGCAAGAGCAAACCGTGCCACCACGGTGACGCGAAGACCCAACATCTGCGTCCCTGACACGGGGGTGCCAAAATAGACGAGATCATGCTGATCGACGTCATCGCTGTTCATCCTCGTCTCCCTTTTCGTTGGTGTCCGTAGAGAAATTCATCGACCCATGGGTCGGTCTTCGCCATTTCAGCGATCGCCGCTGGCACCGGGTGCCCCTGATACTGGGGCAGGGTCGACTTCGTCTGTTTGGACCAGGGCGCCGCCAAGACGATGCTCGCCATGTACCCCTGATCAGCAAGGGCTCCGGCACGAGAGAGTGCCATGGATCGCGCACTCGAAAAGGCCTCGAGCGCAACCGCCTCACTGAAGGCGACCGAGCGCAGAATCGCGATC
Organism: Actinomycetes bacterium; assembly: GCA_021819725.1. Next base: position 29,590 of record JAKAQR010000017.1, on the reverse strand, counting down.
GGAGCAAAGCAGACAACCAGCAACAAGGCCACCCCCGAGAAGGCGAGCGAAAGAAGGCTGCCAATGCCAGAGGGACCCGTCCCTTCGACAAGGAGCGCAGCACCCAACCCGACCCCGATAGCGAGAACGAGTTTGGAGATCACAAGCCCAAACAGGGAACGCAGCGCCGTGGTAAACCAGTGACGACCCATCGGAAGGACAATGCCAATGCAGGCCAGCGGAAAGAGCGCGAGTACGAGGTAGATCCCGGCATCACGCATGAGTAACTCCAAAAAGAGGGCAACGGCGCCAAGCAGTGCGATCGCCGCTAGCACCCCTGCCACGATCGGCCCAACCCCAGGAACGGCACGCCCCCAAGAGAAGAGGAGGGCGAGCCGAGGAAGTGCGGCGATGTCCCCAAGCGGCCCCTTTGCGAGTGCATCCACCACGGATGCGAGATCGGCGGTCAAGGTCGGTGCCAGCAGCACTGCACACACCGCGATGGGTACGCGAGCGACCAACTCGACAAGAGACCCGATACTCTGACGCCACAGCGCCGCGACCACCCCGATGAGGAGCGCAGGAACCAACACAATCGCTAGGAGTTCGACCTGCTGACGATAGACCGCCTGCACGGCGTGTGCCCCAATGTCGAGTCGATCCGCCGCGTCGAGCAGCTTGACGACCTCGCGGAGAAACCAACTCAGTGCCCCAGTGAGGAGGTGACCGGCAAAACCGGCGAGCGCGGTCGCCAGGTACCGAACGATCGCATGTGCGATCGCATCGACTGGGGCTGAAATAAGCGACCCGATCACCACCACCGTTAGACACCAAGTCCCAGGTGAAAGAAGAAGTTGATGATCGCTGGCGCTGCACCGATGATGAGCGCGGCTGCCCCCGCCGCCAGAACCGCCCGGCGACCAAAGTAGGACTGCTGGTAGTTCTGGCTATGCGCGCCCAATGCCCAGGTCGCCGCTCCGATAATCAGGCCAATCAGTGCCAAAATGAGCGCCCAACCGCCGATCCCATTGGCGAGCTGTTGAATCACCGCTCCGCCCGGCAACGCCGAGGGATCAGGGTTGAGCGCTACATTGAGAAGCATCCATGCCATCTGTTCCTCCTTCCGTGGAGATTTTAAGCATATCATCCTTTTCTATGATGTTTCATATCATTCCATTAAAAAATATTCTCAAGGGGCCCGCTGCACCATGACACCCACCCGAGGGGCGATTCCCTCCTAGTATGGAGGAGTAAAGGAGAGCACAACGGTGGAGGACAGAACAAGTACACGCGTCGAGGACGCCGAACTTTGGAGTCGCGCAGCGGCGAGCCTCTCGATCGGTGTGGTGCTCGTCGACGCTGACTACCACACCGTCTACTCCGACTACGCCGATAAAATTCCCACGGGTGGCTTCGCCGAGCGTATACTGCTCGAACGCGCCATCTCTGCTCTGAAACACGATGCTCGCCTTGAGCTCTACCGTTCACAGACCCTTGAGGTCTTTGGCCCTCCAAAGAGCTACTTCCAACTCGTCACCACGCCCCTTGGCAGCGATCCTCACCCTCCCTTTATCATCACCGTTGAGAACATCACCGAACGCAAGCGGCTTGAGGAGGTGCGTCGTGACTTCGTCGCCAACGTCTCCCATGAACTCAAAACCCCAGTCGGTGGTATCGTACTCCTCGCCGATGCCCTCAGCCAGGAGTCCGATCCCGCCACCGTCCTGCGTCTCTCTCGTCGAATCCTCGACGAGGGGGATCGACTCGCCCGCCTCGTCACCGACCTCCTCGACCTCTCAAAGCTTGAGGAGACAGAACTCCACCAGATCCATGATGTCAACCTCAATGAGATCGCCTCAGAGTGCGTGGATCGTTATCGACTCGGAGCAGAGGCGCGTGGGATCGGACTTGAGGTGACCTTTGCACCCGACCCCCCGATTGTGAGTGGCGATCGTTGGCAGCTCAGCTCCGCCCTCTCCAACCTCATCGACAACGCCATCAAGTATTCCGAACCAGGAACCGAGGTGCGAGTCACGATCGCCATCTCAGCCGATAGCGTCGAGGCCATCATCGCTGACCGAGGCATCGGTATTCCTGCTCGCGACCTCTCACGTATTTTCGAGCGCTTTTACCGAGTCGATGCTGATCGCTCTCGCGCAACGGGAGGTACCGGCCTCGGACTCTCTATAGTGAGACATGTGATAGAAAATCATCAAGGCAAGATCGACGTCACCTCCACCGAGGGTGTCGGGACGACGTTTACGATCTCGCTCCCGCGGGTCCCCGCATGAGCCCGGATAAAGAACGCATCCTCATCGCCGAGGATGAGGAGAGTTTCATCGACGCGATGACCCTTGGCCTCAGCCGCGAAGGCTTCGAACCCATCGTCGCCAGCGATGGCCAGCGGGCACTCGATCTCTTCCATGAGACAAACCCTGACTGCATCCTGCTCGATGTGATGCTACCCAAAATCTCCGGTCTCGACGTCTGCCGTCAGATTCGCAAGGAATCCAAGGTGCCGATCATCATGGTCACCGCTCGTGCTACCGAGCTCGACACCGTTCTCGGTCTCGAACTCGGAGCCGATGATTACGTCGCCAAACCATTTCGGATGGCCGAATTAGTCGCCCGTATCCGCGCGCTCTTACGTCGGACCACTGAGAGTGCAGAGCGACCGCGCACCGACGAGGAGGTGCTACGCTACCAGGGACTTACCGCCTTCGTCGATCGACATCAGGTGGTTGTGGGCGAGAACGAGATCAAACTTCCCCCGAAAGAGTTTGAGCTCCTCATCCTCTTCCTCCGTAATCCTGGCAAAGTGCTGACCCGCGATCTGCTTGTTGATCGAGTTTGGGGTCATGATTACTACGGAGACACCAAGACGCTCGACGTTCACATCAAACGCCTGAGAACCAAGATTGAACCCGACCCCAACAATCCCACGGTGTTGACCACCATTCGGGGAGTAGGATATCGGCTTGATCTCGGACGAGAATGAGGATACGAGGGTCGCGCACGTCCTCGAACGACTCGCCTCCTCTGGCCATCGCATTACCAGCCCAAGGCGCCATATAGTGACCGCACTCGTGGCAGCCGGTGGACACCTGACGGCGGAAGAGGTCGCCACCGCCGTGCAAGCGCGGGATCCGTCAGTGCATCTTGCGACCGTCTACCGCACGCTTGAAGCACTCGAACACTCAGGGGTGGTGATCCACATCCATCTAGGACATGGTCGTGCCATCTATCATCTCGCCGACAGCTCCCATTATCACCTCTATTGCCAAGAGTGCGGTGCGGTTCAAGAGATCCCCCAGTCCGAGCTGGACAGTCTCTTTACCACGATCGCCCGTTCCTATGATTTTGCACCAAGTCTTGGCCATTTCGCAATCATCGGCACCTGCGGTCGCTGTAGGGATCGCAATGGATCGAAGGGACGCAGCTCCGGCGACACTTCACCCGAGTCGATCACCTGAGCCAACAGTTGACCCGTGATCGGGCCCTGCGTCACTCCCCACATGCCATGCCCAGCGGCGACATAGACCCCCGGTTGCGTCGTGGGTCCAATCAGAGGAAGCCCGTCAGCGCTTACCGGTCGAGGGCCCACCCAACGGTCGTGGGGATGGTCGATATCGATCCCGGTCAACAGATCCCGTGTCGATCGCGTGATCGCTGCGAGCCGTTGCGGATCAAGTGGGTCATCGGGGCGACGAAACTCCATCGTCCCCGCTACCCGTAGGCCACCGTCGATCGGCGTACAGGCCACCCGTGCCGCTGGAAGATAGATCGGTGTCGTGGCCGGCTCCTCGGTATCACAGATCATCGAATATCCTCTCCCCGCTCGCACCGGGATGTGGACACCGAGATCTCGAGCAAGCCGATTGACCCAGGCTCCCGTCGCAACGACCGCTACATCGGAGCGGATCGGCTCTAAACCCGAGCGCGTGCGAACCTGCACCTCACGCCCCGTGCCTCTGATCCGGGTCACCTCCTGCTCCATCATGAAGGTCGCACCTCTTGCGCGTAGCGCGTCCGCAAGTGCATGGGTATAGCGATTGGGATTCAGATACCGCTGATCGTGGATATCGATGACACAACCGATTGCCCGTGAGAAGAGTGGTGACCGATCCTCGGCCGCCTTGCCTTCGAGGAGATCGTAGTGCAACTCCCCACCCGCGTCTCGGATCAACGCAAACTCACTCAACAAGCCCTCGGCCTCACGTCGATCTCGAAATCCTGCGAGGATGGGGGCCCCGGTCGTTGGTTCTTCCACAGAGAGGCTCAGCTGATCGAAGGCCTCCAGCGCACGAGCATTCAAGATGGCTAGCTTATCCATCATCTGGGCAAAGGCACCTCGCGTGCACTGACTGGCAAAAAGTACCAAGAACCTCCAGAGTTCCGGATCGAACCGTAAAGGAACATAGAGCGGTGAATCTGAACGCAGCAAGGAAAGCAGGCCACTCGTGACCAGGGAGGGCTCATTCAAGGGAATCGCCAGCGCCGGCGAAAGCCAACCAGCATTACCCCAACTCGACCCCTCAGCCACGTCAGCGCCGCGGTCTAGGATCGTTACGTCGTAGCCCTGCTCCTGGAGATGCCACCCACACGCGAGGCCCACGATGCCCGCACCGATGACTACCGCTCGTTTCACCCTTTTACCCCCCTTCCAAGACTAAGCTAACTGCCCAAAGAGACCAAACCGGCAAACCCCATGACGGGAAAAACCTCTGGGGATGCTACGAATATTGGAGGTCAGCGTGAAGGCAGTCGTCGTCGAATCACATGGAGGACCCGATCAGCTTCTGGTCAAAGAGATCGCAGAGCCTGAGCCAAAGGCCAACGAGATCAAAATCCGTCTTCGCGCCGCGGGGGTGAATTTTATCGACATCTACCACCGCGAGGGTGTCTATCCGTTGGCACTCCCTACGGTACTCGGCAACGAGGGCGCAGGAGAGGTGATCGAAGTTGGCGAAGAGGTCACGGAGTTCAGCGTGGGTGATCGGGTCGCCTACACCGGAGTGCTTGGGAGCTTCGCCGAACATGCGGTTGTACCCGCCTTGCGAGCCGTGAAGATCCCCAACGAGGTCTCCTTCGACCAGGCAGCCGCCGCCATGCTCCAGGGGATGACGGCCCAGTTTCTCGCCGACAGCTGTTTCCCACTTAAGGAGCATCAGCTTGCCGTTGTCCACGCCGCAGCAGGTGGAGTTGGTTCCCTCCTCACTCAACTCGCCAGTCACAAGCATCACGCGACCGTGGTCGCCACCACCTCCACCCCTGAGAAGGCAGCCCAAGCGACGCGCAATGGCGCCACGCACTCCATCGACTACGATCACTTTGCAGACCTCGTCCATGAGCTCGGAGGCGCTGATGTCGTCTACGATGGCGTTGGGCAGGCGACCTTTGATCGAAGTTTGGCCTCGCTCAAACCTCGCGGCATGTTGGTCCTCTACGGAGCCGCGAGCGGGCAGGTACCACCTTTTGATCTCCAACGCCTGAACCAAGCTGGTTCGGTCTATGTCACGCGACCGTCACTGGTTCACTATATTGCAACCCGTCAAGAGCTGCTCACAAGGGCGACCACCCTGTTCGCTGACATCGCCTCGGGAATGCTACGCGTCGACATTGGCGGCCGTTACCCACTCGACCACGTCGGTCAGGCCCAACTCGACCTCGCCAGTCGGAACACGACCGGCAAGCTCATTATCACCATCTAGCTTCCAGCAGCCGGTGGGCCCAGTGCCCTCCCCGAGGTCGCGCACTCGCCACTGGGGCATGGTCACGCCATCAGCAGATCACACCTCAACGGGACAAAGGTGTAACGCAGAGCACCCACGATCGGTTGTTACCCGAGATCGGCGGAGAGGGCCTCGAGCAGCGAGCTGAGTAGATAGCCAAGGAAGTTGTAGAGATCCTCAGCAAACTTAGGGGTGAGTTTGGCCTCGTTAATCGAGGTCTGTGCCTCCGAAAGGACAAGACGACAGTAGTTCAATAGGGTAGCGAGTTCGTCAGATTGCTGCAAGCTGAGTTGGGAGGCATCGAGCATACCTTCGCCCATCCGGAGACGAGTGACGATATCACCGATGCCGCTCTCACCACCTTTGACGGCCTCCTCCGCCTCAAGGAGCGGATCATCGTACATCGGTGGAGAAAGTCGCCACGCCTCCTGCCCACCTGAGGCGGCAATCTTGGCGACGAGCAGCATCGACTGTTTGGTGACGTCTCGTTGTTGGGCTGGCAAGGAGACAACAATCGCGTCCCCTTGACGGACAAAGGGCTCCTTCACGCTCGGCCTACTGTCGCCCAAAGGCCATACCGATGGAGGCTCGCGACGTTGTTCTCCATGTCTTCACGGGCGCCCGCCGCAACAATGGCCTTGCCATCACGGTGGACTTGCATGGTAAGCTCCGTTGCCTTCACCTTCGAGAAGGCAAAAAGCATCTGCAGTACATAGATCACGTAGGGGATGAGGTTGACCGGGTCATCCCAGAGAATCGTGACCCAGCTCTCCTCTGCGAGTGTCTCTTCTTGTTTTTCCTCAGTCGGCGAGAGTAATGGTGCTGTAGGCAATCGAACGCAATCCTCCTCACCCCAATTCTAACGGGGTGCTACGAGGCGTAGGATGGACCAGGCAGAGAACTCACCTTCGACTCTACGGTACCTACCTCGCCGCGGGCCTCCCGAGAGACATGGAAAAGGGAGAGATAGTACCAGGTCATCGCGATCCACGTCAGCGTTGCCCCGGCAATATGGATACCGATGAGCCCCGCTGGAAGCCCAGAGAAGTACGTGGTGTAACCAATAATCGCCTGAATAGCACCCACCCAGAGCAACAGACGGGCCCGCCGCTGCACCACCTCCGGTGCGCGTGCTTGATGAAGGAGGAACAGATTCGCCAGGATTAAGGCGACAAGAATGATGGCAAAGTCCGCATGAAGGTAGGCCACTTGGCGCAGGTTGAACGGGAGTCGCGATGAGATCGGAGATCCTGAGTAGGGGCCAGTGCCCGCCACCGCAGTCCCAACCACAATGACCGCTCCGAGGTTCAAGAACATCAGCCGACCAAGCCAAACGGTCTCTTTGCCGACAACGGGTTTTGCCTTACCGCCGGCGGAGATCGCATGCTTGTAGAGCACGAGCGAGTTCCAGAGGACGATGATGGCGAGGACGAAGTGTGCCATCACAAAGGGAGGGGCCAGCTTCTCTAACACCGTGATGCCTCCGAGTACGCTTTCGGCCACCACCTCAACAAAAAGCCCTAACGACAGCCACATGATATCCTTGCGAAACGGCTTGCGGAAGAAGGCAAAGACCGCGTTCACACTCATACCAAGCGCGGCAAAGAAGGTAACCACGCGGTTGACAAACTCAATCATCGGGTGGTAATTGAAGGACGATGTGAAGTGACCGGTCGTGCAATCAGGCCAGGTCGGGCAGCCGAGTCCTGACTGGGTGAGCCGGACGATGCCACCGGTCACGATGATGACGGCGCAAAACACCAGCGTCGCATAGGAGATACGACGGAAGAGGGCAGGAGAGACATCCCAAACCTGCTGTAGGCGTTGTAGGCGTTGCTTCATTACTTGCCCATGCTACCGTGAGACACGAAATTTGGCGCAATCGAGTGCCGTTGGCATCTCATCAACTCCATCGGAAGAATCGAACGGCAAGCAATGGCGCACCGATACCCCAAACCAGCAGGTTGATGATCGCCCATGCTGGCACCGGTCCAGCCATCGCTAGGCCATGGAGAATGAGCTCAGAGGCTCCTGCAGCAGGCAGAAACTTGGCGATCACCTCCAGGAAACCAGGCAGGCTGGTCAGAGGAACGGCCATCGATCCCAAGCCGAGCAGAACGAGCCAGAGCAGTGTTGAGAGACCGAGCACCAGTTCGGCCTTCAGCGTCCCACCGATGAGGAGTCCAAGACCAGTGAAGGCGGCCGTGGCGAGCACCCAACCGAGGATGAAGTAGAGAGGATTCCCCTCCGGGTGATAGCCCATCAATACGCCGATCACGACGAGGACCACCAGCTGAATCACCTCGAGAACAACCACCTGCGCCAACTTCGCCATGATGATGCCACGGCGGCCAAGCGGCGTGACTCCAAGACGCTTGAGTACTCCGTAGTTACGGTCAAAGGCGACGGTGATGGACTGCGAAACCATGCCCGAGGCCATGATGCCAAAGGCGATGGCACCAGCAAGAATGAAGTTCACGCGGCTTGGCACCCCAGGTGGCAACGGCAGGAAGGTTACCGACCCAAACACAAGGAGCCCGAGCACGGGAATAACGAGCGTCAAGAGTGCCGCTTCACCCTGTTGAAGAGTCATCTTGATCTCTGATGAGGCTTGCGCCAGTATGGGCCTAGCCACGCGTCTCCTCCGTCGATGTTTGGATGTGATGGTCGGTACGCGTCTGTGCTGGGGGTATCGGAGGAGCTGTCGTACTCGATTCGTGGCTAGCAGGATTCAGCGAACCGGTTCCCGGCGATGTCGCTGCGATCAGCGACAGATAGATCTCCTCCAACGAAGGGCTGACCGTGGCGACATCCTGGGCCTCAACACCCAGATCGGTCAACGTCTGCACCAGAAGCCCCAACAACTCGGTCGTTGGCTCTGCCTCGACGCGATAACGATCCACCCGCACCGGACGGACATGAGCACCCAGTCGAGTACCGAGCATCACACAATCGATACGATCATGCGCCGTAAACTCAACTCCTTCACCGCCATAGGCCTCACGGAGTCCGGCAGGGCTGCCCATCGCTCGTTCCTTACCTCGATCGATGATGAGGACTCGATCGACCATCCGATCGATCTCCTCGAGCTCGTGTCCCGTCATAAGAATCGCGACCGAGGCTGCGCGTAGTTCAGTGATCAAATCACGGATGGCTGCTTTCCCCTCGGGATCGACTCCAGCTGTTGGCTCATCGAGCAGCAGCACGCGCGGCTGCCCGATGAGAGCAAGTGCGAGCGAAAGTCGCTGCTTCTCACCACCCGAGAGTCGACGGTAAGGTGTCTTCAGCACGGAAGCGAGGCTGAGTTGGGCAACGAGGTCGGCGATGGATCGAGGATGGTCATAAAAACGCGAGTACAGCTCCAAGGCGGCCTTGACGGTCATTCGCGCCGGGATCCCACCCTCTTGCAGCATGACCCCCATCTGGCGGGAGAGTTGTGCCTGCTTGGCGGCTGGTTCGATCCCTAACACTCGAACCGATCCCTCAGTTGGACGTCGATAGCCCTCGATCGTCTCCAACGTAGAGGTCTTGCCCGCGCCATTGGGGCCAAGCAGTCCAAGAACTTCGCCAAAGCCCACCCCGAACGAGAGCGCATCGACCGCAACGGTGGCACCGTAGGTGACGGTGAGTTCCTTAACCTCGATTGCATCGTTCATATGGGTACTAGCCTAGAGAGTCTATGATCGATCTGCGAATTTTGCGAGAAAACCCTGACCGAGTCGCCAGGTTGCTCGGTACCCGAAACGTCCCCTCCGATGAGGTTGCTAAGCTCCTCGAACTCGATACCGAGCTGCGACGGACCTTGGCTGAGCGTGATGAGATTCGCGCCTCGATCAACCAGCTCTCCAAAAGCGTAGGCGAACTCCGTCGTGCCGGCCAGACCGATGCGGCGACCCAAGCCCAAGAGCGCTCCCGCACCCTCGGTGAACAGGTCAAGGAGTTAGAGACGCGCGCCAGCGAACTCACTGAGGCTCGCGATGCGATCTGGCTGGTTACGCCGAACTTACCCGCCAAGGAGGCGCCGATCGGCGAGGACGAGCGTGATAATCGGGTGGTGCGCTACTGGTCCCCTGAGGATGGTCATCGCGGGGTAGAGGACTTCGAGCTGCCCACCTTCGCCGACTATCAGCGGGTCCCCCATTGGGAGACCGGCACTGAATTGGGTATCCTCGACTTCGAACGCGCCACCAAAATATCTGGATCGATGTTCTCCATGTATCGAGGCCCTGGGGCACGGCTGCTGCGCTCACTGACCAGCTTGGCACTCGACATGCACGCCGAGGCCTTCGAGGAGATTCGTCCACCCACCCTGGTCAAGCGAGAGACCATGCAGGCAACCGGCCATCTCCCGAAGTTCGTCGATGAAGCCTATGCGATCGAACGCGACGATCTCTATCTGATTCCCACCGCCGAGGTACCGCTCACCTCGCTGGGGCGTAATGAGATTCTCGACGAGGCCCAACTCCCACTTCGCTTCGCCGCCTACACTCCATGCTTCCGTCGTGAGGCCGGTGCTGCTGGTCGCGACACGCGAGGCCTGCTACGCCTGCACGAATTCGACAAGGTTGAGCTCCTCTCCTACTGCACCCCCGACCAGGGTCATGACCTCTTCCTCGAAGTACTCCGACGAGCAGAACTCCTGTTACAGGCGTTGGGGCTCACTTACCGCGTGCTCGACCTGTGCACCGGCGACCTCGGCCAATCCTCAGCACGAACCTTTGACCTTGAGGTCTTCTCCCCAGGAACGGACAAGTGGCTCGAGGTGAGTTCAGTCAGCCTCTTCACCGATTATCAAGCACGGCGAGCTAATATCCGCTATCGTTCAAGCGACGGATCCGTGAACTACGTCTACACGGTCAATGGATCGGCCCTGGCCTGGGGGAGAGTCATCGCGGCGATGCTCGAGGTTGGTCGCCAGCCTGATGGAAGCGTCCTCCTTGCCGAGGTGTTGGCTCCGTACTTCCGTGGAACCACCATCACAAAATCGGAGAAATCTCTCCCGCCGATTTCCAAAAACCGCTGATTCCTTGCTAGCGTAACTCATGTGAGTACTGCACAAGTTATCTTTGCTACGGCGCTGGGCATCATTGCCCTCGGTATTGTTGGGTTTGCAATCTATGTTTTCTCCACCACCATGTGGGGGAATCGCTGGGTGAGGAGGGTCCGGTGAGTAAAGGGGCTACGGTCTACAAGGGCAAGAGCGGGCAATGGGCCTTTGTCCTGCATCGAGTCACCGGGTTCTTGGTGTTTCTCTTCCTGCTGCTCCATATCGTCGACGTTTCAACACTCAACGATCCCCATGTCTATAACCAGATCCACCAACTCTACGGCAACATCTTTCTCCGCCTCTTCGAGGTCGGGCTGCTGTTCGCACTGCTCTATCACGCACTGAACGGCTTACGCGTGATTATGATCGACTTCTGGCCCGGCGTCATCAAGAATGAAAAGGGCGTCTTTAACTTCATGCTTTCGCTTGCGATCGTCTTGACCATCATTGGTGGTTGGTTCATCGTCAAGCCATTCTTTCTAGGAGCGCACTGATGGCAGCCGCACTGACCAGGGGACAGGGCAGAGGGCAACGGAGTTCTCGTCAGAACTTTGAGACATGGGCGTGGTTTTTCATGCGCGTCTCCGGGATCATCCTCTTCTTCCTCGCACTCATCCACATGTACATCATGCACATTGAGAACGATGTCACCCACACCACTGTCAGCTTTGTGGCCCGACGATGGGCGAATCCATGGTGGAAGCTCTTTGACTGGTGGTTGCTCGTCCTTGGACTGCTCCACGGTGGTAATGGTCTACGAACGATCATCGACGACTATGTCAAGAAGCCCCTGAAGCGTACCCTAACGAAAGCGTTGCTCTACGTGGTCGGCAGTGGTCTGTTCCTGCTCGGCACCATCACTGTCTTGACCTTCAAGTAGCGCTTCAGCAGACAATCACGTGACGGCAGACAACCACGTGACGGCAGAGCATACCCTGGTCCACCTCACTCCCCTGAGTATCGCCCACTGCACGGCGATCGCAGCGGGAGAGCGTCAGTCCAACTGGGCAGGCGATTACCCCTCGGCCGGCGACCGCTTCATCGCCCTTGGTACGCTCGAACGACCAGAGGAGCCATTTCCGTGGTGCCATTACCAGGTACTCCTCGCAAGCGGTCTCCTCATCGGTGGAGCCGGGTTCCACGGCGCGCCCGTCAATGAAACGGTCGAGATCGGTTACGGTATCGTCGGTTCCCAACGCGGGCGCGGATGCGCCACCCAAGCGGTTGCACTGCTTCTCCAGATTGCACAGGAGGCGAGAGAGGTGGCGGTGGTGCGGGCAACCACGCTGCCCACCAACCGCGCCTCACAGCGGGTGTTAGAGCATCTGAACTTCTCACGCATCCAAGATGCAGGGGAGGAGTTTGTCTACCTCAAGAGTGTTGAGTAGCACCAAGGTCGTAACTTCGCACGCCGACCAGATCAGAGAAGAGCTCAGGCCGACAGGTAAAGAGCAGAATCTGGTAACGATGGGCGGCACGACTGAGGATGGACTTTAGCCGCATCAATCGTACGCCATCGGCGTTGAGCATCGCATCATCGAGCATCAAGAAGAGCGGTACTCCTCGTTCCGCCATCAGATCGGCGACGCTGAGCCGGGTGAGAAGGGCTATCTGCTCACGGGTTCCCCAGGACAGCCGGTCCACCGACTCCCATCGATGCCCACGGAGCAACTGTTGCGGTGCAAATGCTTCGCCGAGTTCGACCGTGGCATCCGAGAAGAGCTGTCTCGCGTACGCATCGAGCCGTTCCTTCATCGGGGCATTGAGATCCTGTTGGACATCGGCGACGATGCCTTCGGCGATGTCGATCAGCACCCCAAGAGCGTCACGGCGCTCCTCCAGCGAGGCGACCAGCATGCGTGCGCGTTCGCACTCCACCTCTGCGGCAACCAGCTCCTCCTCGGAGAAGGGATCCGCTCGGATTTGACCGAGTACCCCTTGGCGCTCTTCACGACATTGCTGTACCTGTCGTCGATGTTGATTGAGGCGATCCTCAAGGTCAGTGATACGTTCGCCAACCTCCTCGAGGGTCTCTGCCCCAATCACTTGCTCGAGCGTCCCGAGCTCTGTCTCCGACGCGACTTTTTTGGCAAGCAGTTCCGCACGCAGCACCCGCAGGTCGTCTATCCCTTGCTCATCGCCTTGACGGAGCACGGATGCCCCAAGCCATCGTATCGCCTCGCCATGGCGAAGGCGCTCCTCCTGGAGCTGGTGCAGTTCGCCTTCGAGCCGATCGATCTCCGCCGCGTGAAACGAGATCGTCGCAGCTAGTTCATCACCCTCCTCGATGGATAGATCCTCACCATCTGCCCCATCCAGCTCCCCGAGTTCTGCCTCAATCACCTCACGTCGGGTCCACTGGAGCGAGCGGCGACGCGCCAAGGTCGCCAAGCGCTCGGCGAGACTCTCACCCTCTCCCTCCAATCGCATCCTCTCGCGCGTCAGGTTTTGGAGCGAGAGCGTGAGCTCCCGATGTTCGCGCTCGCGTGCCCGAAGATCGGCGACGTTCTCGACCGCAAGTGCCCCGAGCCTTCGCTCGAGTTCCTTCTCGGCATCGTGAAGCTCTTGTCGCAACATCGCTGCACTCTGCTGAGGAGTTAAGGAGACCCTCGCAACGCCAGGCACCGTGAGCAGCATCTCCTCGTCGAGCATGACGGTCTGCGAGCTCGATACCGGCTCTCCATTGATGTAGAGACGATTGATGTGAAGACCATTGGCGTCGAGGCCCTCGGTCTCTTCGATCTCGATCGCGACTACCGTGCTGAGCGTCTGAAGCCGTGCTCGCAGGTTAGCGACACTCGTCTCAAGCTCACCAAGCGCCTCGCTCCCTTCCCCGAGTGCGAGGCCCGCCAGTTGATCCTGGAGGGCACTGATTTCTCCAGTGAGCGCCTCTAGTTGATCCAACGTTGCGCGTATTTGACGCTCCTGTTCATCGATGGAATCGAGTTCTTCCTGGCGCTCCTGTTGGTCACGGATGAGCTCACGAACCCTCGCCTTCGTCGCCATCGCCTCCTCCTTTGCCCCGAGCATGGCTCGACGCTCTTGATGGAACCGCAGCGATCCTTGGCACTCATCGATGGCCTCCTCCACCGTGGTGATAGCCAGTTGGGCCTCAGCGAGTTGGGCTTGTTCCTGGGTCAGTTGGGCCAACCGATTGTCAGTATCTTCGATCCGATCGGCCAAGCCCAACAACACTGACTCTACACGCGCGCGGTCCTCTAGGGCGCGTCGGAGCTCCTCTTTACGCTGCTGTTGTGCAGTACGCTCATCGTGCAATATCCTCTCCGTGCCCTGGGCCTCGAGTACGTCGAGCGTGGCCTGCAGCTGCTCCAGTCGCCCGCGTAGACCCTCAGAGTTTGCCCGGAGCTGTTTTTGCTGTGCATAGGCAATCTCACTCGCTTCAAGCGCCCGCTTGGCTGCCGCAAGGGGACCTCCTCTTCCCGTGGGGCTCATCACCTCACTACGGATGCGTTCCAACCGCGAGATCAAGGCATCGGCCGCAGTCTCTCGTGCCGATCCGATCTCCTCGCCGATCTCGCGGACAAAAAAACTCCGTGCGTTCTCCATTGCCGTCTCGGCACCGAGTGACTTGCCTTGGGGGACCCAAAACACACCGGGGAGTCCAAGCTGGCTCTCCGTGATCACGCGAGCCTGTGGTGCCTCGAAGCGAAAGAGTTCGACGAGGCGCATCACCGCCTCGTCCCCACTCAACACCGTCGAACCCGAACGCAACACGCAGGTTCCGCCTCGTCGGAAGAACTCCTTCGTCAGCTCATAGGTTGTACCCTCATGGAGAAAGGTCACCCGCACCAAGGGACGCGCATCAGGCTGATCGTTAGGGGCGAGGTCCTGCTGGGGAGCCTGCGAACTGTAACGCTCCATGAAGACGGCGGCGATCGCGGCCTGGATCGTGCTCTTTCCCGCCTCGTTGGGGCCATGAATGAGATTGATACCCTCGACAAGGCCGTCGAGCACAAAAGGCTCGCGAAACTTTCTCACTCTCTCAAGCTGTACGGAGATGAGCTGCATCTACTGCCTCTCGTCAAGAGCGAGGAGTTCGAGCACGGCACGACGAAAGACACCAGCGTCGATACCATCTCGCCGTTGGAACAGGCGCTCCAAGACAAGGCCATTCACACCCCCCAGCGCGAGCGAGGCGATCTCCTCATCGGTGGGCAGAATCTCGACCGCAGCCGCCTCCCAATCAAGGGCTTGGACGCGAGCGCGCAGCACCTCCTCTAGCGTATTGAGCGTCTCGAGATCCTCCAGGTCCACATAGCCTCGAATCGTCAACTTCACCACATCAGTGTCATGAAACTGCTCAAGTTCCTGTTTGAAGCGGTCAAGATCCATCTGGGTCCCAAGCTCCACCGTCTCCTCATGCCAATCAAAGCGACCCGTCCGATGCGCCGAGATGACTGGTGGTGCCCCCGGACTCGCAATCTCGACGAGCACCACTGAACCAGAATCGTTCTGGGTGAATCGATCCGTCTCCGGAGTACCGCTGTAATAGGTCCGCTCATCGACACGGTACAGACCATGCCAGTCCCCCAGAGCGAGATAATCAAGGCGTGCCCGGGTCGCTCGATCGAACGCGATCGGATTGTTGGCCTCAGCCATCTCCGGCAGGATACCCGTTACTGCGCCGTGGGCAACGCCGATCCGCAGGTAACCAGGAGGCGACTCCATATGATCGAGTTCGGCGGTAAGGTCGCGCCCAGCATAGCGTGCCTGTAGTGGAGCCGGGAGAACCGCCGTCGCGCACCCATCGAGCAGGATCGGTGAGGGAGTCGTCATGAGGACAACACCGGGACCAAAGATCAACCCATCGGCCAGCTGGTCCCAGATCCCATGAGGAACCGCCGCATCGTGGTTACCAGGAAGGAGCAGCCAAGGACCTTCGAAGGCCTGCATCGCCCGCGCAAGCCGCTGCAAGGAGACCCGATCCGGACGGGCAAACTCAAACACATCACCCGCAACCAGAATAAAATCGACCGCCTCGTCGGTCGCTAGCTGGGCAATGCGCTCCACTGCTTGATGGCGTGCATCCTTGAGATAGACGGATCGCTCTCCAAAAAAGCGAAAAGTCTCCCCAATCTGCCAGTCAGCCGTGTGTAAGAACTTCACCATGAGGGTCCTCCCAAGCGTCATGGGGCGGTGTCCAGGCTAACCGCGCCTCACGCTCTGTTGATGATCCTACCGCCACACAACCCGTGTACTCAATCGCACCCAGAGCGAAGCCGACCACTGTCATCCCTTACGGCCCGTTGAGGTTGTGAAGGATCCTGGAGAGTGCCACCAGCAACCCTTGGCGCTCCACGGGTGAAAAGCCGGCTGTGACCGCCTCCTCGTGACGCCAGGCGAGCGCGGTTGCCCGATCGATCACCTCACGCCCGTGCGTGGTCAAGAGCACCTGATGGGCACGCCGATCACCCGGATGAGGACTACGCGCGATGAGGCCGTCAGCCTCGAGATCATCGAGCAGGGCGACCAGGGTACTCGCCGGGACGTGGGCGTGCTCAGCAAGGCGATGCTGGGTGAGCGGCCCGACCTCGGCGAGGACGCGAAGGACACCAAAGCTGCGAGGTTCCAGGGAGAGGGAGGTCATCAAGGAGTGAAAGCGCTGCGTCTCCATGGCTCCGAGAAACGACAACATAAAAGCGACACTCTCACCAAAGGGGCGCAGTTCGTCACGATCACGGTTGGTCACCATAGCTACACTAGTGGCCCAGTGAGCAACTATATTGAACTGCAATGAATAATTCAGTTCCGAATAATTTCTTTAGCAAACTGGGCCGCGGCGTGCTCGCCCATCGCCGCCTGGTGGTCATCATCTGGGTTCTGCTCTTCCTCGCTGGCGGTGTTGCCGCCGGCAAAGTGGTCAACCGACTGAGTTACAACTTTGCCACTCCCGGTCAACCTGGCTACGTGGCCTCGCAGAAGATCCTGCGCCACTTTGGCAACGGTGGCCAGAATCCACCAGCGATCGCCGTGATCACCGGCGTGGACAACGCCAACACAGCCACCGTTTTGCACGCCCTCACCACAGTCGCCCAACAGTACCCAAGCATTCGTTTTGTCGACTCCTTTAACGCGCCCCGCCTCGATCTGCTTCAGCACGGGGATGAGGTCGTCTACCTTTTCGGAGGGCCTCCCACCTCACTCGCCCCCTCCACAGTGCCGAATCAGATCACCGCTGGGCTCAGCCACGACCTCCCCACCCTGCACGTCGCACTCACCGGAGAGGCCCAACTCGCCTCCGCGGGTAAGAGTTCCGGGTTTGGCGTCTTAGCCGAGACGATCATCGCGGGGATCGGGGCACTGGCTATCCTCGCCTTCGTCTTTGCCTCGGTGCTGGCGATTATTCCCTTGGTGATCGCTGCGGTCTCCATCTTGGCCACTTTTCTCATCCTCCTCGGCCTTAGCTACCTCACTTCGGTGGCGTTTGTGGTCGAGTTTCTCGTCTCGCTCATCGGTCTCGGTATCGCCATCGACTACTCGCTGCTCATCGTCACGCGCTGGCGCGAAGAACGAGGCAATGGTCTTGCCAATCGAGACGCGATCTTGATGTCGATGGCGACTGCTGGACGGTCCGTCGCACTCTCTGGCATCACCGTCGCGGTGGGCCTCCTTGCGCTGATCGTGCTGCCAGTGCCACTGTTGCGGTCCACAGGGATCGGTGGAGTGTTGATCCCGATCATCTCGATCGCCGTGGTGCTTACCCTGTTACCGGTACTCCTCTCGCTTGTCGGTGAACGCCTCGACTGGCCCCATCGAAAGATCGCCAAAGGAGGCTCTCCTGCGTGGCATCGAATCGGCACCTTCATCACTGGCCATGCCTGGCCCTCGTTAATCTTCGCCGGTGTGCTCATCATCGTCTTTGCACTGCCAATCTTTAGCATTCGACTGGGACAGGATCAGGCGGGGAGCCAATCGAGCTCAACTCCTGCCGCTCGTACCTATCATGCACTCCTGCGTGCAGGGTATACGCCGGGCATCCTGTCGCCGATGGAGGTCATCGAAGGACCGAGTCAGGCCGCGCATGTGACCTCCATGGTGCGATCGACCCCCGGGATCGTTGGAGCCGCGCATCCAACTGGCCTATCAGGCACCCGGAGCGGACTCGCCGATGTCATTGCCATTCCGAACGTCGAAACCGTCAACTCCGCCAACTTCGCTCCCGTCAATGCACTGGACTCACTCGCCCAGCACCACCCCTCCATTATCGGAGTGGCCGGGCTCGGGCCCAACGACCTCGACTCCACCAACGCCATCTATGGGCAAACACCACTGATGCTCGGCATCATCGCCATTTTGACGTTCGTCTTACTTTCGACAGCGCTCAAGAGTGTCATCCTTGCCATCAAGGCAGTGATCGTCAACCTCTTCTCGCTTGCGGCCACCTTCGGCATTCTCACCTGGTTCTGGCAATCCGGTCATCTCTCCAAACTCATCTTTGGTATTCCCGCCACCGGTGCCATCACCTTTTGGATCCCGATCTCGACCTTTGCCTTCCTCTTCGGCCTTTCGATGGACTACGAGGTCTTCATTCTCACGCGCATCCGAGAAGAGTACGATGTGACCAAATCAACACGAACAGCGATCATCAACGGTCTCTCAAGGACAGGCAAACTGGTGACGAGCGCTGCACTCATCCTGTTCCTCGCCTTCGCCTCCCTGGCCTCCGCACCCATCACCGATATCCGCGTGCTGGCCACTGGTCTTGGGATCGGCATCCTCGTCGATGCCACCATCATCAGAGGGATCGCTGTCCCCGCATTGATTCAGCTCTTTGGGCGCCTCAACTGGTGGATACCGTCTTGGTGGCCACACCGCGAAGCCAGTACTACCTCGTCGCCCCTGGTTGACGTGTCCGCAACCCACTAAACGCAATCACGCCACGCTTCTCGCGTTCGCGTACAAAGAGCGACGCCTGAGTCGTCCCAACGGTTAGCGTGCCAGCAGCGAGTTCTCCCGTTTCACCGAGATACACGTACGTATCACCCCTGGACAGAGAGCACCGATACACTCGTCCTGGGGCCGAGGAGGTCAACCCTGCACCTCGAACAACGGGTACAAGCGAGTGATGCAACGCCTCGCGCCCCTTTTGACCCCCTCATCGAGTAGCTCGACTCGATGTGGTCACGCAAACCCCTCGGCCAGCAGCACTGTGCCCTGGTACGAATGATTTCAGCCGAGAGCGGTTGGTCATAAACCACTTTGCGTGTTGTTTCTCATTGCCTTCCCACCCCAGCATGCAGCTCCCCGCCTCTTCGGTACATTTCCCAATAATTATCACTCTACCCCATTAAGTTATAAGGTATTTTTCTCCGATAATTCTCACTGTAGGCGTTTTCTCCCAATTCGGAGTCGCATTAAGACGCTTACAAGGAGGATGGATCGAAATGGCGCCAAAGATGGCAGTACGGTTGCTCGGAACTCTCGCGATATCTGGAGGCTTGAGTCTCGTCGGAGTGGGGGCAACCAGCACGATGATCACAACAGCTGCACGGGCCACACATCCCGCAGCAGTCAAAACGGTGAAGACTCGCGTCACCGCGGCTTGGCCCATCACGGCCATCGCCGCCAGCGCAAGCGGAAAGGGCTACCTCGTCGCTGCACAAGATGGGGGCATCTTCAACTTCGGCGACGCAGCCTTCGACGGCAACACCTACACGGATGGTCTCACCGGGCTCTCCGGCGCACACCCGCTCGCTGCGCCGATCGTCGGGATGGCCGCGAATCCCACCGGCACCGGTTACTGGCTCGTTGCCAAGGATGGGGGCGTCTTCAACTTTGGAGGCGCAAAGTTCTCTGGTTCCACCTACACCTATGGCATCACCGGCCTCTCGGGAGCGCATGCACTTGCTGCGCCGATCGTCGGGATGGCCGCGAATCCCACCGGGGCTGGTTACTGGCTCGTGGCGGCCGATGGTGGGGTCTTTGACTTTGGAGGCGCGCCCTTTAAGGGTTCCACCTACACCTATGGCATCACCGGCCTCTCTGGAGCGCATCCGCTCTCCGCGCCGATCGTCGCGATCATACCGACGCCAGATGGCGGTGGCTACTGGCTCGTGGCGGCCGATGGTGGGGTCTTTGACTTTGGTAACGCTAAGTTTTTCGGATCGACCTACACGCAGGGCTACACCGGATTAAACGGCAATCACCCGATCAGCGGTCGAATCGTCGGTGGTGCTGCCGCGCCGAACGGCACTGGCTACTGGCTCGTCTCCTCAACCGGAACGGTCTATAACTTTGGTAGTGCACCCAACGAGGGTGACACCATGACGAAGGGCTACACCGGCCTCAGCGGAAATCACCCACTCCCCGCCCCGGTCGTCTCGATCGCGGCCGATCCAGCTGGTACTGGCTACTGGCTTGCCGGCAGCGACGGTGCGGTCTATAACTTTGGTAGTGCACCCAACGAGGGTGACGTGCCAAGCCTGCCAACACCGGGTAACACTTCGTCAGGCAGCGGAGGTGGCCAGGCCACAACAACGACGCAGGCTCCAAATGCGAATACTCCCAATGTCAATACTTCACACCAGAATTCACCTCCTACCAGCGCACTGGTGAATCCTGCCGCTAACATCGCGCCAAGCCCGAACTACTACGCCAGCTGCACCAGCGCTGCCAACGCGGGACAGGTCGCCAATAGCGTCGCCTGTGAACAGAGCGCCGTAGCAGCCCTTGACAACGGTCGTGCCGATCAGGGGCTCCCCGCCATGACTCTGCCCAACAACTTCTACCAACTTCCCGCCATCGATCAACTCTTTGTGCTGGTCAATGAGGAGCGGGTCTCACGAGGTCTGACGCCGGTCTACGGGCTCGTCAACTCACTGAACGCGCTAGCGGCACAGGGTTCTACCGCCAACACCGACCCCCCGATCTCGCAAGCGACCTTCTCCACCGGTCCATGGGCACTCGGGCTCTACGCCAACTGGGCAGAGGACTTCTCCACCGCCGGCAGTATGTATGACTGGATGTATAACGACGGATGGGGTGGCGCCGGCAACACGAGCAACTTGGCGTGCACCAGTCCGACATCGTCTGGTTGTTGGGGACACCGGAGTAACATTCTCGTCCCCAACAGCACTGGCTACACTCCGGTCATGGGAGCTGCCTCCGTAAACGAGTCATCACTCGGCGGCTGGGCTGGTTTCGAGTCGGATGCAACCATCCTCACAGAGGTTGCAAACTCCCAGATCAACACCGTCTCCTACAGCTACACCTGGGCACAGGCAGTAGCCGCGGGCGCCAACCCCCAAACCTAAACCATGCGACTCCACAAGGGCCGTTGTCTTGTTAGACGACGGCCCTTTGGTCGTTTTCGTCGACCATCAAACAGGCTGGATCGGAGGAAAGAGGATCTCCAAACGTGGCAAAGGCCCGCGACCGTGAGCCACCGCAGAGGTCGCGATAGTCACAACTACCACAGCTCCCATGGAACCGGGCTCCCCGTATGTCCCCTAACAGCGGGTTATCGCGATAGATCGACACGAGCGACTGCTCACGCACCGAACCAAGGGTAACCGGGAGGAAGCCGGACGGATACACATCACCGTTGTGAGCGACAAAGATAATACCTTTACCGTCGCGAGTACTGGCCAAGGCGACACGGTTGGCGTGCACAGGAGCGCCGAGGAGGCGTCGCGCCTCTGTGATGAGTTCTCTATAGAGAGGACCGGTCGTTGCGTTCCCCTCTTGACGTTCGCGAACCACCCTCCGAAAGAAGGGGGCCTCAACGGTACGAACCACCAGTCCATAGCCGCTCATGTCATAGAGAAAGTTGGCGACATCCTCATTCTCCTGGGGAGACAACGAGAGCATCGAGACACCACGACCCACCTCGATCACAAAAAAGACTTCCCAGATCTTGATACCCTTCGAGACAAGAAACGCAACGATCTGCGGCAGCTCATGAACGGTATCCACCATGACGGTCGAGTTGATCTGTACCGTAAATCCCCACCGAGTGAGACGGTCGATTGCCTCCGCCGTCTGCGCGAAGTGGCCATCGACCCCTCGAATCGAATCATGAACCGCACCAACCCCATCGAGCGAGATGGAGACCGATCGGACACCCAACCCTCGCAACTCTTCGGCCCGTTCCTCTGAGAGCAGGTGGCTCACCGCAGGGGCGAGGGCAACACGCACGCCACGAGTCTTGGCAGCGACGATCAGTTCATCGAGATCTGTCCGCATCAAGACATCGCCACCGGTCATGATCAAGATAGGACTCGGCTGGCCAAAACTAGCGATCTGATCGATAAGGTCGATACCCTCCTCGGTGGTGAGCTGATCGGGCAGGCCACAAGAGATCGCATCCGCTCGACAGTGTCGACAAGCCAGCGGGCACGCCTTCGTGGTCTCCCAAAAGACCAGTTGTGGCGTCTGATCGTAACGAGCATCTCGTGCAGTTTTCATCGTGGATAGCACCATCCACCTCCATCCCGTAGCGGTGATCTAGCGGATTGGATCACCCCAGTTGGTGATCGAACCCCATAGGTTATGGTAAACCTGGTCTCCAGCGCTTCAAGAGGATCAGTGCAGAAAATGGACCTTTGGCCCTACGAGCTCTCATCCTTTGCCACAGGCCAGGCGGTGATGACGAAGCCGCTTGGACATGCCTTCGCCTATCCTCGATGGCCGAAAAGGGCCAGGAGGACCGACCAGCCTACGGCCACACCTCGGTCGTTCGGTGATTGCTGTACGCGAGCGAAGTACCCCCAACGGGATTTGAACCCGTGTCGCCGCCGTGAAAGGGCGGTGTCCTAGGCCGCTAGACGATGGGGGCTCGGGACCCAACTACTCTAGTCGGAGGTCGCGAATCTCCAGGTTGTACCCTCGGCACTATCCTCAAGGAGAATGCCACACGCCGCCACCCCGTCACGAATCTTGTCAGAGGCCGCGAAATCCTTGGCCGCGCGTGCGCTGGCCCGAAGCTCGATGACGAGTTGAAGGAGCGGATCGAGCAACGCTTTGCGATCAACGAACCCGTCCACCAGTGCGGCATCGAGTTCCCCAACCATCGACATCGCCTCCTCGGTCTGCCCCGCTGCGATCGTGGCCGCCAACTCAGTCATGGCTTGGTCGACACGATAGGCGCCCAGGGCCTCTCGAAAGCGCTGCTGTGCCGAGTTTGTCTCTTGCACCACTGTCCGCTGGGATAACGGTGTATCTTGGCGGTGAGCGAGTCCGAGGGAGTCGACATCAAGCACCGAACCGGATGGATACTCCTGGACCTGGCCATCACGGCGAAGCGTTAAGAGTCCCTTTCCGAGC
This sequence comes from Actinomycetes bacterium, assembly GCA_021819725.1. Next base: position 6,547 of record JAKAQR010000017.1, on the reverse strand, counting down.
ACCTCCACGCGGCCCGTCGCGTCGATCGTGACACAGGTATGCTCATCGATACCGATGACCGGTACTCCATCGGGCAACTCTGCTTCAAGCATCCGCAGGCGACGATCGCCGATATAACAAAAGCGCGTGTCGTGGGTCGCCCCTTCATGGTTATCAAAGTGGGGCACAACGGCTGCCTCGATCCCAAAGACGCTCAAAAGATCGAGTCCATCCTGCCAAAAGGGATCGCTCCCTGCCTTGTAGATCTCATAGACCGGGATGGAGTAACGCCCGGTGGTCACCGCCGCCGCACTAGCAAAACAGAGGGTCACATCGCGAGCTAACTGCTCCTGCAAAATCTTTGCCGCACCGACCTGGTGCAAGTTCCCGAGCGCATAGCTAGGGCTACCAGGTCCAGCAAAGATGTAGTTCGCCGACTCTAACTCCCGGCGAAAACGCGTTACCTCCAACGCATCTGCATCCTTCGCACGTCGCAACGAAGCGACTCCAAGGTCCGTGAGAAGACTCTCAGCAAAGAAGCTCTGTGCCTTCTCGGTTAACTCATCGGCGTTCTCCTGGAACCCATAGGTGGTATCAATCAGGACCGCGCGTGCCGGCGTCTCGAGCGAGTCAAGAAGGGCGCGGTGAACCTTGACCATCGAAGGAGCGGTCTCTCCAGATCCCATCAGTGCAATGCGGGCTGACAATGTTTCCTACTCTTTCTTTACGGTGGCTTTGCCTCTACCCTAACGAATTTGAGCCCTGCCTCATTCCGTCATGGGCACCACGCCCTGGGATCCGCGCTCTGATTCCGATGTTGTCAGAGCCAACGACTAGGTGTAATGATCGACGTCGGTTACGTCTTCGCCCTTGGTGGCCTCTCGAAGCACACAACTTCCAAGGATACAAAAGGGAAGAGGAATGCCGATCACCGTCACACTACTCGAAGATGCGCTACGCGCACTGGCCATCGAAGGCGAATGGGAAAGATACCTCAAGATACAGGCACGCTTTCGTACCTACAGTGCTCGTAATGCACTCCTCATTGCACGACAGTGCCCCGGTGCCACGCACGTCGCCGGTTACCGCACCTGGCAATCTCTCGGCCGCCAGGTGATGAAGGGTTCTCGAGCCATCAAGATCGTCGCACCCATCAAACACGAGGATGGCAACGTGGGTTTTCGCACCGTCTCAGTCTTTGACCTCAGCCAGACAGCGGGAGCCGCCTTGCCCGCAACCCCTCAGCTCCTCGTCGGTGAGGACCAGGCTGGGATCTTCGACGCCCTGGTGGCTGTGGCCAAGAGTCAGGGTTTCGTAGCGTCACGAGGGGACCTACCTGATGGCATCAATGGGCTCTGCTCCCATCTCGCCCGAACGATTACGATCTCAGCGACCCTCCCGGCGCGCCACCAGGCCAAAACGCTCGCTCATGAACTCGGGCATGCTCTCTTACACGGAGAAGTGGGGGTAACCCGGGCAATCGCAGAATTCGAGGCCGAATCCGTCGCCTATCTAGTCTGTCATGCCTTTGGCATCGAGAGTGCGAGTTATACCTTTGGCTACATCATGCAGTGGGCTGGTGGACCCACCCAAGCACTCGAGGCAATCCTCACCTCAGGTGAGCGCATCCGCACCGCCGCCGAGGTCATCGTCGACGCAGCCCAGCATCACCTCGATCGCTCGATCTCACAACAGGTCGCCTAGCCGACTCGACTCTGCGATGATCACCCTTTGCACTACTCCCATAGATACCGATGGACGGTTACTATCGCCTTCCCATATCCTTACGCCAGAGTGAACGAGCAAGGATTTTCGAGTCATCCACTCGGAAGGCATACTTGCCAGCCACTTCGCGCACCTCTGCCATCAGCCCATCCGAGAGTGTCGTCGGATTCAGACCCAGTTCAAGGAAGGTATGGTTATCCACACGAAGGGTATTCTCGTCAGCCTCAAGCCTCGGATTCGCAAGGTACTCGATCTCAACCCCGGTGCGCTCAGCCACCAAGGCCGCGAGATCGCGAACCCGGTGGGTCTCGGTGACTTGGTTGAGAATACGGGGTCGCTCGCCCGCCTCCGGCGGATTGTCGATCGCCAACTCGATGCAGCGAACGGTGTCGGTGATGTGAATAAAGGCCCGTGTCTGACCACCGGTACCGTGCACAGTCAGCGGATGCCCGATCGCCGCTTGCATCAAGAAGCGATTCAAGACCGTTCCGTAGTCACCGTCGTAGTCAAAGCGATTGATCAGGCGCTCATCCACAGTCGTCTGTGGTGTCTGCGTCCCCCACACGATCCCTTGGTGTAAATCCGTGACACGAAGACGATCATTCTTCGCGTAGAAGGCAAACATCAGCTGATCGAGGGTCTTGGTCATGTGATACACCGACCCGGGGCTCGCGGGATGGAGGATATCACGCTTGACGACTCCACTCGGCGTCTCAAGCATCACCTCAAGGTAGCCCTCCGGGATGAGAGAATCATCTGACCAACCGTACCCATAGACCCCCATGGTGCCGAGATGGACGAGATGCACGGGCAGCTCAGTATCGGCGATCGCCGCTAAGAGGTTATGGGTCGCGCGAATATTGTTGTCAACGGTGTAACGCTTGGCGTCGATCGAGCGCATCGAGTAGGGCGCGGAGCGCTGCTCAGCGAAGTGGACGACCGCATCCGGTCGCTCCTCGAGAAGGAAGGCACGCAGACGATCAAACTCCGTGGCGAGGTCCATAAAATGGGTGCGAATAACCTTGCCGGAGATCTCTTCCCATGCACTGGTTCGCACGCTCAACGGAGAGATCGGGGTGAGTGACTCGGTCTCCATCTCGACATCGATCTTGCGACGGGAGAGGTTGTCGACGATAATCACCTCGTGATCACGAGAAGAGAGGTGAAGTGCAGTCGGCCAACCGCAGAAGCCATCGCCACCAAATACCACTATTTTCATGTCTGCTCACTTCCATTACTCGATGGGCATTACCAGCCCCAAAGCAGTTCGGTCTTTCGTGCCTTCAAGTACGAAAGCTCGATTCGGCAATGCGCCACCGTCTCCTAGCAAGGATAGTGTCCATCTTGACTCGATAACCCGCAAACATAGGTTTCTTGTCGCCTTAGATCGCCATCGGACGAATACTATCACTTGTCATCGAGCGTTGAGTCGATGAACATGTTAGGAGTTTGTGGTTGCACAGACGGCAGACGCCGAGGACCGGGTCGTCAACTGCAGCCTGGACACCAATGGGGCAGAAGAGCGATCGGGTCCCATCCGACTCTGCTGCTACCAACAGCGTCAATCAAGGCGAAAACTTTTTGAGCAATACTCGCTAAGTGAGCAAATCGGCTCGCCCCATACACCTAAGGTCAGATTTGGCAAACAGTGCCAGTAACGTGTTCCAATGGAAGAGTTGTAGCTCGCACCTCGCATACGAATCGCCTCGCCTAACCAATACCATAGTGAACCAGTCAGCACAGATGGGTTCCGGCAGGCATCAATCGACACCCGTTACGGTCCATCTCCTGGGACAGCCACTTCCCTATCCATCTTGGGCGCTAGAATACGTAGTGGGGAACCAGGTATTAGTGTCATCACACGAGCCAGTGTCTACCATGGCGTGAAGGGAAGCGATGCGGCCGTGCACCATAGATGAGTCGGTTTTGCCAGAGGGTGTTGCTGATGTCGCCTCTACTCTGTCTCGGTGGTCTCCTTCGGAAGCGTTTTATCTCTCGGAAGGCACTGCGCTCGCCCTGCAACTAGGCCACCGGCAGTCGAGAGACTTAGACTTCTTCACCAGGGCTCCACTTCAGCGACTTCCCCAGCTGGCAGATCTCGAACGTAGTATAAGGACAAATTATTCGTTCGAATAGATCCTTCGAACCCCTGAACAGCAAGAGTTCCGAGTTGACGGAATAGCCACCACCTTGTTGGCTTATCCGTTCCAGCATCGCGATGGTTTCTGTAGTTGGCGTGGATTGTGGGTTGCAGACCCACGTGATATCGCCATTCAAAAAGCCTATACCACCGGGCGTCGGGCCGTAGCTCGGGACTATGTCGACCTACACGCGCTACTCTGCATGGCGCAGACTATATCGCTTGGCGACCTCTTACAGGCTGCACAGATTGTCTACGGCGGAAGCTTTTCTTCGCGACTATTTCTACGACAACTGACTGACGAGAGTGATCTTATCGACGTTGATGACGCGATCCCTCTGCTGATCTCACCGTACCCTTTCAGGGCCATCATGGACGACTTGCAATCGCTCATTCGCGACTGGTTAAACGCCGAACTTGGCGAAACCGCCCCATCGAATTCGGACGATACGCAATGAGACTTCCCAAAGCACTCGGTTACCCTTTTTATCGCTATCGAACCGACAATATCGATACCAAGAGACACTTCAACCTCATCGTGATGACGGTCCTCAACGATGGGTCGCTCGATGATTGGCGATGGTTGTTTGCCTGCTACGGCTGGCAACAGATTCGAGACTGGGTTGCCGACTCCCAAAACTCCCGCTCTCTCAGTCCCGAGATGGAGACGTTCTGGACTCGCATGCTACTTGCTACACCACGCAAGCGAGATCGCTGGGCAGGCGGAAACGGCGTGCGCGTCCCCAATCCGCAGGTAGCTACCTGGTTGGAGGAGGCTGAGAATGCCCTCACAGCGTGTGCCGACAACAACGCCGAGTCGATCATCTCAATGCCCACATCGAATGCCAAGGTTAATGACCTCTGACCTCATGCTGCATCCAATACGGTGAGCCGAACTCAATTGTCTAGAGAACCGTTGCGCCGATCCACAGATGCAACTGGGTATCATACTTCGACAAATCTCGTGTTCTGCGTTAGGCTAGCCAAGCAATGAGACGAATTCTCCTTGTGGTAGCCGCGTCCCTCTTGCTGAGCGCCTGTGGCTCAGTCAGCGTCGCCAGCCACGAGCTCCCAGCGAACCACGGCTGGGTTCTCTCCTGCTCGAAGCAGAGACTCAGCGAGCCTTCCTTCTTCATCCTTGACTGCGCAACCTCGTCTCTTCTCATGGCCGACACCACTTGGACGAGTTGGGGCGCTCGCACCGCCACAGGAGTTGGCAGACTTGGTGTCGTGCCCTGTACTCCAGTCTGCAAAGTGGCTTCGATGGACTTCTATCCGCACACCGACGTCACCCTTTCGGACCCCATCACCGTCGACGGTGACGCAAGAATCTTCCACCATGTCACCCTCAGCTATACATTCGAAGGTAAGCACTACACCTTAAGCCGATCGCTTTCTTAGGGCTCTTCGTTGGTCGTTACGACCAGTATCAACGTTGGTCGTTACGACCAGTATCAACGTTGGTCGTTACGACCAGTATCAACGTTGGTCGTTACGACCAGTATCAACGTTGGTCGTTACGACCAGTAGCAACGTTGGTCGTTACGACCAGTCAACTGAGCCGTCGACCACGATGTCTGCACGCACATCGGGGCGTTCCGCATCAAAATAGCGGTCCTCGTCACGCATCCATTGCACCCAGTAATCACGCGCATCTTCCCCATCGCGAGCAAGACCGCGCCTCAGCCGCTCCGCACGAGGAGTCTCCACCCAAATCGTCACGGCAAGAGCATCGCGAAACTGATGGCGTGAAGACGCTACCCCTTCAAGAATCACGTACTCAGCAGGAGGGACCGTTATCCACTCAGCGAGCTCCCGTGCCAACCAGTCGTATCGCTGGTAGCACGCCGGCATGTCCAGCATCAGAGGTTCTAGTACCTGTTCCCGTAGACGCTGCCACCAATCGAGGCTGTTTTCCCACGAGGCGAAATCATCCGTGTGAATCACTGCACAGTCATCAAGGACCGCCGAGATAACGGCCGCCAATGTCGTCTTACCTGCTCCACCGAGACCATCGATGGCAATAATACGGGTCTCGAACGTGGCCGGTGAGTTGGAATGCTCAATCAATTCGATCAGCCGCTCTAACTGTGACATCCTACCTCTTCCATCCTTGCATCAGCTTGCCTGCGCATCCAAGTGTAACTCGCTAGCTTCGGCACAGAAGGTCCCGTCGGTCCAAGAAGCATGCGATAGTCGCGTGGGACGACCTCTCAACACGACGGTCAATCTGAGAGCTCCGAGCGACAAGGAGAGAATGTCAGCCGAACAGATGCGAACATGAGCACTAGAATGGCCCACAGCAGCGGGGGCTCGGGTAGCCAATTTCAACAAAAGGGAAACAGGTCCATGGCGGGTCAACCGAGACAGAGCGAGAAAATGCGTCGTACCTTCCTGGCTATGGTTCTTCTTATCGCACTGTTTGCACTGCTGAGTCTCTCGAATTCCTCTACATCGACGATGCCCAGGGGGACGATGCCCAGGGGGACGAAACTCAGCGCCAGTACCACCACCGCAGGACCGGGCTACTACCTTGCCGGTAGTGGTGGGGCGACTTACGCCTTCGGGGCACCGTCCTATGGCTCCACTTACACCTATGGACTCACTGGTCTTGGTGGAGCACATCCACTCGCTGCTCCGATCGTGGGGATGGCGGCAGTCCCGAATGGTGGCGGGTATTGGCTCGTGGCGGCCGATGGTGGG
>JAKAQR010000002.1 GCA_021819725.1 Actinomycetes bacterium | reverse complement strand
TAACGGTAGTCGTCGTTGATCGCTTCTTCCCTTCATCGCAGATCCACCATGACTGCTCTGGCAGACTCATGGGTGCAAAGCTCGCCAAGAGACTGACCTGTGAGACCTGTGACGTTGAGGTGGATCGCGATGCCAATGCTGGGCTCAATATCCGTGACTGGTCGGCTACCAGTCCTGGCCTAGTTGAGGCCAGTGCCCTGTTCGTTCCCAGGCCCTTATCGGGTACAGACGACAGTTCAGATGATGGGTTGACTTATCACCTGGAGAGAGCGCGTAAGACCAGTAGCAATACTGGCCGTGCTCGGAGAGGCAAGAACGACTCTTGGACAAGTGAGCATGAAGTCCGAGACGAGAACCTTGTAAGAGGTGCATCATTATGAGTGGACTCACTATTAATCACTTAGATGCAACGGTGCTTAGATGATCGAGGTAGTCGAACGAGTTCTGCAGTGGAGGGCACAGGGCAAACGTTGCTCCCTCGCCACAGTTGTGGCGGTTGAAGGTTCGGGACCGAGAGAGCCTGGTGCCTTGATGGCGGTGAACGAGGATGGCGAAGTCGTTGGGTCGGTGTCAGGAGGGTGTGTTGAGGGTGCCGTTGTCACCGAGGCGTTGTTACGACTCGATGCTCCGGAGCCCATACTGCGAAGTTTTGGTATTCTCGGGACCGAGACCCCCAAGGAGGCGACCACCTTGGCCTTTGGATTCTCGGATGACGAGGCGGTAGCCGTTGGTTTGACCTGTGGCGGCACATTCCATATCTTGGTACAACCGGAGCCCCCCGGCTATCTCGATCGTCTTGCTGAGGCTTTGCAAGAGGATACTCCCTTCGTCATCGCTACGGTCTACTCGGTGAATGAGGACTTGGACTCCTACTTTGTCGAAGAAAACCGTGCGGTTGTCCCACCGGCGGTTGGTGCATCGATGCTGATCCTTGGAGATGGCGAGGTGCTAGGTAGCCTTGGCAACGCGGATCTCGATCGTGTGGTGGCAAGGGATGCTGCCGGGGTGTTGCAACAGGCCCAGGGAACGAGACGCTCCTATGGTCGAAGGGGTCAGTCGCGTTCCAGGGAGGTTGCTGTGGTGATGGCGGTTTCAGCGCCGCCGCCAACCATGCTGATTTTCGGTGCTGTGGACTTCAGTGACGCACTAGCGCAAGCGGCCAAACTGCTTGGTTATCGAGTGGTGGTGGTCGACGCTCGGGCCGTCTTTGCGACTGAGGCACGCTTCCCGAAGGCCGATGAGGTCGTGGTGGCGTGGCCGAATGACTACCTCACTACATGGGGCGCATCGCTCAGCGAGCGTGATGCCATCTGCATCCTCACCCATGATCCAAAGTTTGACGTACCAGCTATCGAGGCGGCACTCGCGACTCGCGCAGGCTATATCGGCGTAATGGGATCCCGACGAACCCAGGCTGACCGAGTCAGCCGACTGGTGACCCAAGGAATCGCAGTAGAGGAGATTCGTCAACGGGTCTGCGGTCCGATCGGTCTCGATATCGGCGCGAGGACTCCTCAGGAGACCGCTGTTTCGATACTCGCTGAGATTATCGCTCGGCGTGAGCGTCGCCTTGCTGGTTCGCTCTCGGAGAGTGCAGGTCCCATTCATGCCGAAGGGGCGATGACTTGGTAAACACGGCAGATCAGGAGCTGAGGTCGACGGGGATTGTCGTTCTTGCCGCCGGTTTCGGGAGCCGTTTTGACTCCTCTGTCCATAAGTTGCTCGTTGACCTTCACGGCCGTCCGTTGGTGAGTTGGGTACTCGATGCAGCCGCTGAGGTCCCTGCCGCTGCGCACTTCGTGGTCACGCGGGATGCAAGCATCGCGTCGTTGTCGCCAAGGAACTTTGTGGAGCTTCGAAATCCGCGACCACAGGATGGTCTCGCGAGTTCACTGGCGTTGGCCCTGGATCGGGCAAGGGCTGTAGGGTTGGGCGCCGTGGTGGTGGGCCTTGGTGATCAGCCATACATCCCCCAGGAGGCGTGGAGAAGGGTAGTATGTGCTCGCACGAACGGTGTGGCCATCGCGACCTATGCGGGGGTGAGGGCGAACCCTGTTAAGCTGACACTATCGGTCTTTGGCCTGCTTGAGCGCTTTGGCGATGTCGGTGCGAGGTCGATTTTTGATCGTGTCGAGGCCGTAGAGGTTCCTTGTCCGGGAGATCCGTTCGATGTCGATACTCGCCAGGATCTTGAGCACGTACAAGCCGTAGAGAGGAATTGACATGGAGATTGTAAACGAGTTCATCGTACCAGTCGGAGTGGATCGTGCATGGGAGATCCTGACCGATCTCGAGCAGATCGCACCCTGCCTCCCCGGTGCATCACTCTCCTCGGTTGAGGGTGATGAGCATAAAGGATCCGTGAAGATCAAGGTTGGTCCCATCACGGCGAACTACGCAGGTGTCGCACGTTTCGAGTCCAAGGATCAAGAGCATCACATCGCTGTGTTGCGTGCAGAGGGTCGAGAGACCAAGGGCCAGGGTAACGCCAGTGCGGTCGTTACGGCCCGTCTGATTCCCGAGGGAGACGAGACGACTCGGGTGACGGTCGACGTGGATCTCACGATCGCAGGCAGGGTTGCGCAGTTCGGACGTGGAGTGCTGAACGAAGTCTCTGAGAAACTCATGGGCGAGTTTGCCCAACGGCTCGCCGCCTTGATTGGCCAGAGCGAGTCTGGGGAGGTCGAGGAGGTGGATAGCGCTGGAGAAGAGCACGAGGTCCGTGTCGAGGAGGAACCCCAAGAACTCAATGCCCTTCGTGTCTTGGCAAAGCCCATCATCAAGCGCCTTGCTCCGGTGGCAGCCGTTTTGATCGTCACCGCGGTTCTGGTTCGTAGGCGTGGGCGCCAGCACGTCTGAGTCGGCGTGGGTTTCCGATGCGGATGATCACCTCTGGGTAGAGGAACAGCTTGGTCGGATCGCAGAGATTCCGTTTCGTGCCGCCTTCAGGTCCGCTACTGGACGTCCGATCGTCATCGAACTTGCGCCCTTTGATCGCAAGGGTACTCCGCAGTCCAACTGGTTCTGGTTGGTCGACCGTTCGTTGGTTGCTGCCGTCTCGCGGTTGGAATCACATGGTGGCGTGCGTCAGGCGGGCGCTTCGGTGAGCCGGGAGGCGCTAGATCTGGCCAATACGAGCTATCGAAGCGGCCGACCAGCACTTGCTCATATGCAGGGTCGCGGTGTTGGTGGTGCCCGAGCGGGTGTAAAGTGTCTCCATGCACATGTCGCCTTTTACTTGGCTGGAGGGTTTACTCCTGTCGGGGTATGGGCGACGTGGAGACTCTACCAGTCCGATCGTGAACTACTTGAGGGTCTCCTGTTAGGTGCGACATCGAGTAGGTGACGAGCGCCCGGATGGCGGAATGGTAGACGCAGGGGGCTTAAACCCCCCGGGCCTTTGGGCCATGCGGGTTCGACTCCCGCTCCGGGTACGGTAACGCTGGAATACCAGTGGGGGTATAATTGTTAAAGTCGTTATCGAGGAAGGAAAGAGATGGCAACACGTAATTTGACAGCAGCGGACTTCAACGAGACGGTCGAGAGTAACGGAATCGTGCTGGTCGACTTTTGGGCAGCCTGGTGTGGGCCGTGTCGGGCGTTCGCTCCGGTCTACGATGAACTCTCTCAGGAACACCCAGATATCGTCTTTGGCAAGGTTGATACAGAGGCAGAGCGAGAGCTTGCTCAGGCGTTTCAGATCATGTCGATTCCGACGTTGATGGCCTTTCGTGACCAGGTATTGCTCTACGCGCAGCCCGGTGCATTGCCTCGCCAAGCTCTTGCCGAGATCATCTCCCAGATCGAGGCGCTCGACATGGATGAGGTTCGACGACAGATCGCCGAACAAGAGGCAGCAGCCGAGTAAGGCCTTCATTGAGTCGGGTAGCGATGGGTGCTGCCATAGGGGATGCGCTGCGCCCAGGTGAGGATCTCGCCTACGGGTACGTCGGCGCTGAGGAACTCGTGGTACGGTATCAGAGCCAAGGCAATATTGCGCGGCCTTGGGCCTCGGTCTCGAAGCTGGTCACCGCACTCGCAGTGCATGTGGCTATTGAGGAGGCTTCCCTGCAGCGGTGGGAGCCGCTGGGTGACTATCAACTCATCGTGGAGGATCTCCTGGCGCATGCGTCGGGTCTTCCTACTGGCGAGGTAGCCGATGTGTCTATGAGCACGCCTTGGCAGGTTCGACCGATTTGCGCGCCGCATGAACGGCGCATGTACTCCAACCTCGGCTATGAACTGCTGGGTTATGGAATCGCGCAGCACTGCACAATGCCCTTTAATCACTATGCGAGGGAGGCCGTCTTGGAGCCTGCTGGCATGACTCAAGCTAGCTATCCTCCAGGTCTACTCGCTACAGGACCAGTCACAGGGGCCGCCTTTGGGCTCGTTGGGACAATCGCTGATCTCGTCAGTTTGGTGAGGGTGCTGTGCTATCCTTCGCTTGTTACCAGCGAAACCCTCATGGCTCTTCGCACTCCCTTTGCCCCTGAACTGGTCGGTGTGTTGCCAGGCTTTGGTCGTCAAGACCCCAACTCGTGGGGTCTTGGACCCGAGGTGCGGGGCACGAAGTCACCACATTGGATGGGATCGGCGGTATCGGAGCAGAGCTATGGTCATTTTGGACAGAGCGGCTCTTTTCTGTGGATCGATCCCACCCAGCGGTTTTTCGCCGTCTTTCTTGGCGCAAAACCTTTTGGTGGGTGGGCAAAGAATCGGTGGCCAGTGCTCAATAACGCCATCGTCGAGGAGCTTGCCTCCTCCTAGCACTCAGTGTTCGCCAAGGGGCGTCTGCTATCCTTGTCCGGAGGAGGACGATACGATGACTCGACTTAGTGGCGGCCATGATTCCAACGAGACGTCTGATGGCATACGGGTGAACCCTGTGTATGCTGACGGACCTGATCACGAAATTCCTAAGTACCAAATTCCCCCTGTTGGGATGAGCGCCCAGGCGGCTTACCAGTTGATCAGCGATGAGATCGACCTCGACGGTTCCGCACGACTGAATCTTGCTACGTTTGTCACGACCTGGATGGAGCCTGAAGCAGATCAGCTCTATCTTGAGGCAGTCGACAAGAATATTGTCGACAAGGATGAGTACCCGCAGACTGCCGCGATTGAGGATCGGTGCATCGCGATTATCGGCGACCTATGGCATGCACCAGACCCAGAAAATGTGATCGGAACTTCAACGACCGGCTCATCTGAGGCATGTATGCTTGCTGGGCTGGCCCTGAAACGAAGGTGGATGGCCAAACGACGAGCTCAAGGTAAGGATGTCGATCGACCCAATATCGTCTTTAGCTCATCGGTGCAGGTCGTGTGGGAGAAGTTTGCGAACTACTTTGAGGTCGAGCCGCGCTACGTCCCAATTACCCATGAGGAGCCGTACCTCACCGCCCGTGGAGTCCTTGAGGCGGTCGATGAGCGAACTATCGGCGTCGTTCCTATTCTCGGCGTGACCTACACCGGCATCTACGAGCCTATCGCAGAGATCACTCGAGCGCTGGATGATCTCGCCGCCCGGACAGAACTCGACATCCCGGTCCACGTCGACGCGGCATCGGGTGGCTTTGTTGCACCTTTCCTCCAACCGGAATTGGTGTGGGATTTCTCCCTTGAACGCGTGCACTCGATCAACACTTCGGGTCACAAGTATGGTTTGGTTTACCCCGGTCTTGGCTGGGTGTTGTGGCGGACCAAAGATCTGTTGCCTGACGAGTTGATCTTCAAGGTCTCCTACCTTGGGGGGGAGATGCCAACCTTCGGACTCAATTTTTCTCGTCCTGGCGCACAAGTGCTGCTCCAGTACTACAACCTGATCCGTTTAGGTTTTGAGGGTTACACGCGGGTGCAACGCGAGACCCAACATACCGCCGCCATCATCGCTGCGGGACTCGATGATCTCGCATCGATGTCGGTCATCGCTCGGGGTGACGCACTGCCGGTGGTTGCGTGGACCAAAACCGCCGATGCAAACCCCAACTGGAACCTCCACCATCTCTCTTCGAAGCTGCGGGAGCGTGGATGGCAGGTACCGGTCTATCCAATGCCCGATAATTTGTCGGATGAGCTGATCATGAGAGCGGTCTTGCGCAACGGCTTCCGAAGTGACATGGCCGCGTTGTTTGTCGACGATATCAAGCGAGCCGTCCAGGAACTCGAGGAGCTTGACGCTCCTATGCCCACATCGTCGCATGTCAACGGCTTCCATCACTAGCGCTTTGTATTGCACCGTAAGGAGGATGGGCACGCACGACGTTGCCCATAGGATGCTGTGTCATACTGGAGTGGCAGCGGATCGTGATCGGGCATGGTGATCGTGTAGTCCTGTCGCTCCTCATGGAGGATGTATGCCAAACGAAGATAGTACCCCACCAACGACGCAACATGAGCCCATGCCGACGCGAGTGCTCGCAGATGTCGGTTCAATCAAGGCTCTCGCGCATCCGCTACGGCTGGCACTGATCGATCTGCTTGGGCAGCACGAGAGTATCACGGCGGCCGATGCTGCCCGCATCCTGGGAACGACGGCAGCCAACTGCTCGTTCCATCTTCGACAGCTGGCAAAATATGACTTTGTGGAGGCGGTTGAGGTTCCCAGTCGACGGGAACACCCTTGGCGTCTCAAGTATCTTGGCATCACCGTTGCCGATGATGCTGGCGAGCTCACGAGCGGCTTCAATGCGCTTGCAGAGCAGATGATTGCAACCGTCGTCGAACGCTTCAGGGTCTATCGGAGATTTGTCAGCAAGCTGAGTCTGGATTGGCGTGAGGTTAGCGGTATCCACGAAGGCACCGGCTGGCTAACCGTTGATGAGTTACGGGCACTCGATCGCTCGTTCGATCACTTCGCTACGCTGGCGGCGGCACGCACCCATGGCTATGAGGCGATTCCCGCGGAGGCACGCAGGGTGGATATCGCCAAGCTCGTCTCTCCCCTTGATGCCCCTGATGGGGATGGCTGACCCGAGAGTTAGCTCTGCGGGCATCCACGTATCGACCACGCCCGTGCGGTTAGGCATGCCGGGGTTATTCGCACCTACTGTCCGGGCAGTGGGCCCCAATGCACGAACGGGTGGTCGAAGACGTTGTCATGCATCTATCGGGGTGGGCAAGTACACCGTCTACCGGTGGTGCGAGAAGGAAGAGCTGCCGCTTCCCGCTCCGTGGGTCGGGAAGCTCATCCTCGTCAACGGTCTTGACGAAGAAGGCTCGAAGCGCGACTCCCTGCGTGAGTGCGATTCCATGACCAATGGGCAGATCTGGATCAGCCGGTGGCTCGACCTCTATCGTGGGTGGCAGTGTGTGCAGTGGTCATGCAAGTCGGATCTGGGATGAGCAGGCGACGCGAAGTTCTAGCAGATACCGCCGCCGGTCCGACAACTTCGCGCGCCATCGTCGAACACCGGGACCGGCTGGCAAAGTTTGGCGTCGCGAATCTCGTGGCGGCCCGTCGACTGAAGGACCAACGGCTAGTAGTGGTAAACCTGGCGAGTGGGATGAGGACCGTGTCGTTGCGATGCGACAGAGGTTGCAGTGGGCTCTTTTGCCTGTCCAGCGGTAACGAGGCAGTCGGAGCTATGCGATCATGGCTCTCGGGTGCGCGAACAGCGAGGTTGGAGCTGTTGCGGCCTGCGACTTCCTTGCAGCGAGGATCGTGGTTGCGCTTGTGCAGATTCGGAGCTCTACTCAGAACGTGCGTGCAAAGCCACTGTGGTGTGGGTAATTGCCTGAGGATCGAGCCCGGAGGATTGTCCGGCGAGGTTGGCGTTGGCTACAGTCACCGAGGTCGACCACGCAGTGAGCTGTTCCTATGTGGGTGCCCGTTGCGATGAGGCCAGAACTGAACCTGACGGCCCATGGGTGAAGAGCCTTGCGCGAGGTGCGGCATGGGCCGTAGAACTCACGCACGGGGTTGCAATGATTAGCTGGTCAGAGCAGGTATCAACATTCGGTGAATTTCGTGCCCAAAAGCGTAGGCGCTTGACGGGATTAACTGGGTCATGAAAATGACGCTGAGCTGGTCGTGAGGAGCGATAAAGAAGTTGGTACTTGCCATCCCACCCCATCCGAATTCGCCGTCCAAGCTGAAGTTCTTTGCCGCAGCCGCATTGGTGACCACAGAGACCCCGAGGCCAAAACCTTTGCCTGGTTCGTCAATCGGCTGGGGATGATAGCGACACAGGTCGATCGCGTCGGCACCTCCGGGCAGGTGATTGGTCGTCATCAGATCGACGGTTCGAGGTCCAAGAATTCTGCTACCATCCAAGGACCCCCGGTGTAGCAGCATCAATACAAAGCGAAGGTAGTCGTCGATTGTGGAGTAGAGCCCGCCACCGCCCATATCGACGGGGAAGACTCGTCGTTCAGGGACTGGCCCACCGAGACGATGCATGCCATCGCCTTCAGTCCGTAGGTATAGACCACCAACCCTGCCAAGTTGATCCGCATCGACCTCGAAGGTGGTATCAACCATTCCGAGCGGCTCGAAGATTTCGGCTCGAAGATACTCCGAGAGCCGCCTGCCGCTAATGACCTCAATCAGGCGGCCGACGACGTCGGTTGCCACCGAGTAGTTCCAGCCGTGACCTGGATCAAAGAGAAGCCCAAGTTGCGCGTAGCGATCCACCAACTCTCCAAGGGTGAGGTCGTCGGGGAGGTTCAGCTCAGAGGCATGCTGACGATAGAGCGCATCGAGGATGGTTTGATTGTGGAAGCCGTAGGTCAACCCAGCGGTGTGGGTGAGCAAATGCCACACCCGAACAGGTTCGATCGCAGGCCGATACTCGGGTTCCAAGGTTGACCCCCCGGTGAGCACCTGGATGTTGTGGAACGAGGGGATGTAGTCACCGACGGGGTCTTGGAGATCGACCAATCCGGCCTCGGCAAGCTGTAATAGCGCGGCCGAAGTGATCGGTTTGGTCATCGAGTAGATGCGATAAAGAGTTGCATCGGTGATTGGGGTCTGGGTAACCGGATCAGCCAACCCATAGTAATGGCGGAGCGCAATCGCGTCATCCCGAGCGACGAGAAGGGCAAACCCCGGGATTTTGCCGGCATCAACGTAGGCTTCCATATGCCGTAGGAGGGCCTCGACTTGGGGACGATGGAGTCCGGCCTCCTCAAGTGATGTCATCTCGATGGTCATAAGAGATTCCTTTCAGATAGGAGTAGTAGTCGTGAACGTTAGACCTTCACCGTTCCTGGGCCAAGATAGTGGCATTGCAACAGCGGTGCTGTGGCGGAGAGCAGATCTTTACAGGATGCGAGCTCCTCGAGCGACTCTTGATGGAGTCGTCGCCAGCGTTCAAGATCGTCATCGATAACCTTCTCGCCGTTGACGATCACTGGAACCTGCAACGGCCGCAACGCATCCGCAGACGTTGAGGAGATTGTGGCCTCGGGATCGATTGAGAACTCGTCGATAGCGTGCTGTGCACGTATACGTCGGTACGCGGCCTTGGCGCCGCCGTCTGAGGTCTTGGCCTCTGACTGTTTGGCGACGGCAATCGGTTCTCCTCCGCGCTCGATGGAGACGAGCTTGTAGACAAAACCCGCGGTTGGGATGCCAGAACCGGTCACAAGCTTGGTGCCGACGCCAAAGCCATCGATGGGGGCATCGTGTAGCCGGTGGATCGCTGCCTCGTCGAGATCTCCCGAGACGAGGATCTGTGTCTTTGTGGCCCCAAGGCTATCGAGTAACTGTCGAGCGGCGATCGAGGTAGCAAAGGGATCGCCTGAATCGATGCGAATAGCGGCAAGTGAGGGTCCGAAAACATCGATAGCCGTACGGATGCCATTGAGAGTATCGTACGTATCGACGAGTGCTGTTGTCGCTTCTCCCGCAATGGTTCGTTGGGCGCGAAAGGCGGCTGCCTCACTGTCATGAGCGAGGACGATTGCGTGCCCCATGGTACCGGCCGTTGGAATCGCGTATTGTTGCCCAGCGGCGAGGTTGGAGGTCGCTGCAAAACCCGCAATGTAGGCGGCTCTCGCCGCTACGACACCAGCATTCTCATTGGTGCGCCGAGTCCCCATCTCGATCAATGTTCTCCCGCGAGCGGCGAGTACCATTCGTGAGGCCGCAGTAGCGATGGCCGAGTCGAAGTTGAGCGCTGAGAGCAGGAGCGTCTCGAGTATCAGTCCCTCGGCGAAGCTCGCCTCAAGTCGCAAGACGGGAGAGAAGGGGAAATAGAGCTCCCCATCAGGGTAGGCGTAGATTGAACCCGCAAATCGGAAGTTAGCTAGATAGTCGAGCGTCTCCCTGGAGCAGATGGAGTTGCGTCCGAGATAGTCGAGATCAGCTTCGTCAAAGGTAAACCCTTCGAGGAGCGTGCCGACTCGCGCGGTGCCGGCGGTGACCCCATAGGCTCGCCCTCCTAGCCCACGTCCAAAAATCTCAAAGGTCGCTCGCTTTGTACCGATCCCACTCTGGAGCGATGCTTCGAGCATGGTGAGCTCATACCTATCCGTGAAGAGAGAGGTATGTTCAGCCATGTGCATCCGCGGCTGCAAGGGGTTGTGGTGGTGGCGCGAGCACCGTGGTGTCCTTGCCTCTTCTGGAAAGCAACACGAGCATCACGATGATCGACCCCGCCAGACTGATCAGTGCGAAGACCTCGACCGCATCCCACACACGGGGTACCGCAAGCCAAAGGTACTCATCAAAGAAGCGTCCGATCGACCAGATGCCGTAGGCGGTAACCGCGAGTGAAAGTGCTGGCATCTTCCATTGTGGGTAGAGCCGGGACAGCCCAAGTACGATCGAAAACGTGATGATCGTTTCGATGGACTGAAAAATAGGCACCGGTATCCGATAGCCGACCTCTCCGGCATACTTCATGCCGTACCAAGCGGTGGTCGGATGGCCACCACCTGCGAACATGAGCTGAGGACCGAGCAATCGGCCCATGGCCCAGGCGGCCAACAACACCGGAGCTGTTACGTCAGCAGCTGTCCGAAAGGATATTTCCGGGTTGTACTTGTGTAGTGCATACAGAGCGACGATCAGACCGCCTGCGATCCCCCCATAGGAGGAGAGACCGCCCTGCCAGACCGCGAACACCAGGATTGGGTGAGCGAGATAGTAGCTGATATTGGCGATGCAGTGTACCGTTCGCGCACCTACCACGGCCATGACGATGATCCATATGAAGGACTTTTCCAACCACTTTGTCGATAGGCCGTAGTGCTGAAACCGGCGGCTCAAGTACCAGTAGGCGAACCAAAACGTGATGCCAAGGCCGAAACCATAGGTGTGGAGCACAAGTGGCCCGATGTGGAAAGCAACAGGTATCGGTCGCACTGCGCTTTACCTCCGATCGCTTTGGGTAGTCATCATTCTAAACCAGTCGTGATGGTATTCGTAGATGATGGTGCTCATAGTTGCAGATAGGTCAGAGGGATATCGCTTGCCTGTACGAGGACGGAGGCGATCCACCCGGTGAGCTGACTGATCGCTACCTGCACCCGTTCATCGTCATCGATGATCTGTTCATCGATGACACACGTTGTTTCGTAGACGACCTCAGCACTGAGTTCCGTGTCGTCGGTCGTGATGTCATAGCTCGTCTCGATGGTGACGCGTTGGAGTTCCATCGGTGCATTGAGAATGCTCTGCGATGAGTGACGCGGCAGGTGGGTCAGAAGCTGTTGAGGCGTCATCGGAAGGGCGCTGAGGCCAGTGAAACGAAGAGCTACCTCAATGACGATCTCAATCGGGTCTTCAATACCATCGCCGAGTGTCCAACTGCGGTAGGAGCCTTGACTCCAGGTGGGCCACTCGACCGTTAGGTCGGCACGCACGTGGGGTGGGGAGGCCTCTCCCGGTAGGCTGTAGGAGGTCTCGAAGGTTAGATCTCCAAGCATGAGGTCGTTATGGAGCTGCTCTTCTAAACCTGCGCGCTCAAGCATCGAAGAGCTGAGGGAGGTTTTGAGCGAGGCTATGAAGCGAAGAAAAAGATGATCGAGCATTCGCCTACGATTGTAGTCGCTCCAGGAGGGTTGACATGACCGCTGCACCAAGGCTTCAGTGTCCACACATCGCCGCGCATCGTGGGGGTATGGGCGAGGAGGTTGCGTCATCGATGGCTGCCTTTCGTCGTGCTGCAATCGATCTGGGTGTCGCTCTAGAGCTCGATATTCATCCCACGAAGGACCACGAACTTGTCGTGTTCCATGACGACCATCTTGAAGCCACGACGAACCTCGTTGGCGCCATTCATGACTATTCGCTTAAGGCCCTGCGCGCCACGCTTGATCTGAGCAATGGTAGCGCTCCAAGTCGCGTCGGGATCGCAACACTCGAGGAGGTACTCGCCATCAGTGGAGATGTCGAGGTCTCAATCGACATCAAGGAGGACCTAGGGGCCGACTCATGGGTGGAGGGGACGGTCGGGGAGCTTCTGCAAGAGCATGCAACGGGCAAAAGGGTGGTAGTGGCTTCGTTTCTTGATCCTCCGCTCGCTCGATTTCGGCAACTTTTCCCAGCAGTACGCACCGCTGCATCGAGTGCTGAGGCCATTCGGTGGTATCAGGATTTCCATAATCAAGTGACCTCTGAACCCGCCTTTGCGGTGCTTTCGCTTCCGCTTACCCTCATGGGTAGCGAGTATCTGACTGCGCAACTCGTTGACTGGGCGCACCAGCAAGGACTTGAGGTTTGGGTCTGGACCGTGAACGAAGAGGAGGATCTACGGCGTGTGCAAACGATGGGTATTGATGTCGTGGTGACCGACTATCCAGCGAGGGCGTTGGAGCTCTATCATGGCTAGAGTCATGGTGGCGATGTCAGGGGGAGTTGACTCCTCGGTGGCTGCTGCGTTAGCGGTGCAAGAGGGTCACGAAGTGGTCGGCGTTACCCTGAAACTCTGGGGCGGAGCCTCGGACTCGGGTTGTTGTTCAGTGGCCGACGTCGAGGATGCCCGTTTTGTGGCGCATCAACTCGGTATCAAACACCTGGTGTTTAACCTCACTGAGGAGTTTGAAAACAGTGTTGTCGATCCGTATGTGCGGGGCTACCTTGGCGGAGAGACGCCGAACCCTTGCATTGAATGCAATCGGAGCATCAAGTTTGCTGCGTTGGTTGACCGGGCGACCCAACTCGGGTTCGAGTACCTCGCTACTGGTCATCACGCAAGGATCAGTTTGGATCGAGGGGTTCCTCTGATCCGAAGAGGGTTAGACGTCGCAAAAGATCAGTCCTACGTGCTTTCGGTGGTGCCGAAGCATTCATTAGCGAAGTTACTGTTCCCCGTTGGGGAGATGACCAAGGACGACGTCCGTCGCATCGCCGCCGAGCTGGAGTTGCGCACGGCTGCTAAGCCGGATTCGCTCGAGGTCTGTTTTATCTCTCGGCAAGCTGGTAAGGAGAGTTTTCTCTCCTCGAGAGGAACGTTGCATGCGACCAAAGTGAT
Organism: Actinomycetes bacterium; assembly: GCA_021819725.1. The sequence goes on along the minus strand of JAKAQR010000002.1, from coordinate 151,326 downwards.
CGACACGGTGACAGGGCATGAGTACGAAGATGCGAGCCCTTTTGAGACGGTGACCGTCGGGCAACGCCGGAGGATCGGCGGCCTTGGCGACGGGATGCGCCGCTATGTATTGGCCAAAGATCCGGCGACACGGGTGATTCAGGTAGGAACCATCGACCGACTGCAGACCGACAGGCTCGTGGTTACCACCGCCATGGACTATCTGGGTGACGGCTGGCCGAAGGAGGGCCAGATACAGGGGAGCGCGCATGGAGCCACAGTCCCGGCGGTGCTCAGTGAGACGGCGTTGGAGTTTCGGACCCCAACTCGGCGCATCGCACCCGGCCAGACGATTGCGCTCTATCAGGAGGACCTCGTGGTAGGATCGGCGATGGTGGCGATGTCGACACAGGCCATTGCTGATGAGTGATCGGATTGATGACCTCCGGTCGTTGCTCGATCGAGCGAGTTATGCGTACTATGCGCTTGATTCTCCGGTCCTGACCGACGCTGAATACGATGTGCTCTACCGTGAACTGGTTGAGCTCGAGCAACAGCACCCTGAACGAGTGGTGGCGAGTTCGCCAACCCAACGAGTAGGTGCGCCGCCGTTGCAACTCTTCGCACCGGTGGTGCACGAGAGTCCAATGCTGAGCATCGATAATGTTTTTGCGATCGACGACCTGAACGCGTGGGTCGATCGACTCGCGAGGCTCTTGGATAGAGAGCCGACTCTCTTTGGGGAGCTCAAAATCGATGGATTAGCCCTGAGCCTGCGCTATGAGCATGGGATCCTGCTGCAAGCAGCGACTCGTGGCGATGGGAGAACAGGTGAGGATGTTACAGCGAATATTTACGCGGTCGATGCGATACCCAAACGTATCGCCCATGATGCTCCGCTTGAGGTTCGTGGCGAGATCTATCTGCCCCGGTCGGCGTTCCAGCTGTTGAACCAAGATCCAGACCTCAAGGTTCCATTTGCGAATCCCCGCAACGCAGCAGCTGGGAGTCTCCGTCAGAAGAATCCTCGGATTACCGCGAGTCGGGGACTCGCGTTTTTTGCCTATCAGCTCGAGGAACCCATTGAGACCGAGACCCATCATGAGGCGCTCGCGTTACTTCGATCTCTCGGTTTTGCCGTTGAGGAGCACGCTGCGTTGGTCGAGCGGGAACAGCTTGCTGCTCGGATACAGGAGCTCGATCAGACTCGCGCCCAGCTCGATTATGATACCGACGGTGTGGTGATCAAATTAGATCGCATCGAGGATCGTGGGCGAGTGGGTGCGACTTCGCGGGCGCCGCGCTGGTCGATTGCCTACAAGTTTGCCCCCGAGGAGCAGCTGACCCGGCTGTTGGCGATAGAGATCTCCGTCGGTAAAACCGGCAAGATAACCCCCTTCGCGGAGCTTGAACCTGTGGTCGTTGCGGGCTCAACGGTTTCTCGCGCAACGTTGCACAATGCAGAGCAGATCGAGCGCAAGGACGTTCGAGTAGGAGACCTCGTGGTTGTGCGAAAGGCAGGCGAGATCATTCCGGAGGTGGTGGGCCCAGTGCTTGGAGCACGGGTTGGAGAACTACCCCGCTACCAGTTTCCTGCGTACTGTCCCAGCTGTGGAACGCGCCTCATCCGTGTACTTGACGAGGTTGACTTTCATTGCCCAAATCGTTTCTGTCCAGAGCAGCTTGTGCAGCGTCTGATGCACTTTGGATCTCGTGACGCCATGGATATCGATGGTCTTGGCGAGGTACGGGCACGTCAGCTCATTGAGCTCGGCTTGGTGAGGATCCCTTCGGATCTGTTCAGTCTTGAACCCCATGAGTTGGGTCAACTTCCTGGCGTTGGTGACAAGATGATCCAACGTTTTATGGTGGGCATTGCAACCGCACGCCAACGGCCGCTCCATCGAATTCTTTTTGGACTCGCCATTGATAATGTCGGTGCCCACGTTGCCCAGGTAGTTGCGTCATCGATGGGCGCACTTGATGACCTCCTCACCATTACCGTTGAGGCGCTGGTTGCCTTGGATGGTGTTGGTGATACGGTAGCCAGGTCTGTTGTCCATTTCCGAGATGATCCGTACGGATCACAGGTTGTGGCAGGACTTATCGATGCTGACGTACGCGGACAAAGGGCCCCCGACCTGGCTCCCGCGACATCGGATCAGCTGATGGGGCTCAGTTTTGTTATCACCGGAAGTTTCCCGGATGGCCCTCGTGAGCAGATCCGTGATTTCATTGTCGAGCATGGAGGTCGCGTGATAGAGGCGGTCTCCAAAAGAACCGATTATCTCGTAGCAGGCGAGCGTGCGGGATCCAAACTCGCCAAAGCGATCGAGCTCGGCATCCCAGTCATCGATTTGCCTGGGCTCTCTGCGATCGTTGCGTCTCGAGGGCAGCAGACAGTGATATGAGTCAGATGGCAGACAGTATGGCGCACGGCGCGACAACGCGCCTGTAACGCACGGCGCGACAACGCGCTAGTAACACGGAGCGCGACAACGCGCCCACACTACTAGGGGAAACGATCCCATGGGACTTGACACGCCATCCTGTCCTCGCGTCGGGGCGATCGATCTTGCTGAGACTTCGGCGAAGCCCAGCAGGAGCGGTGCGAATGCTTCAGCGCGCCTTGGTGTAGGCTGTATCTGGATTTGTGGAGCTGACCGCTAGGTCAGGCGGTCGTCATAAGGTAGGTAACGAGCTGGCGAAGGCGGCAGGTACGGACGAGAACATTGGTCGAGTCCTGAGTAACCGATATCGGGTGGTGGCTCGAAGAGGTTCGGGTGGTGCTGGTATTGTCTACCGGGCGGTCGATGATCGGTTGGGGCGAACCGTGGCGATCAAGCTGTTGCAGCGTGGGCTCGCCGACGACCCTATTTTTCTGAGAAGATTCCGTGACGAGGCACAGGCAGCCGCGCAGCTGAACCATCCCAACATCATGAAGGTCTTTGACTGGGGCTCTGACGAGGGTGAGCCGTATCTGGTGATGGAATACCTCTCGAATGGCTCACTGCGGGAGCTCTATGCCAGAGGCGTTGAGCTCACCACACCCCAGGTGGTGCAGATCGGCGCCGCGACGGCCTCGGCACTCGCGTACTCGCACAATCGCAACTTTTTACACCGAGATATCAAGCCTGCCAACCTCCTCTTCGACGATGGGGGTCGTGTCAGAATTGCAGACTTCGGACTCGTGCGTGCCCTGTCGGAGAGTTCAGCAACGGAGACCGGTGGCGGCATTCTGGGAACCCCTCGATACATGGCACCAGAACAGGTCGAAGGGAAGCGTTCGGTTCCTGGTAGTGATGTCTATTCGCTCGGGCTTGTATTGTATGAAGCGCTCTTTGGTGCCATCCCTTTCCAGGGGGATACCCAACTGGCCCTAGCGTTTGCGCGGCTTCGAGAACCAGTGGTCAATCCCAACCCAGAGGATCCGGTCGCGAGTTCCATCGTTTCGATGCTGGACCGCGAAGCGGACCGCCGTCCAAGTGCCGCGGAGATCGAACACCTTTGGAACGCCTTTGCTCGGGATCTCACGAACCCCGAGCCGCTCTTCGTCGGCGGGCAAGCACTGACTGTCATGACCCCTGAGGCGGTGATGGACGACAGTTTGCAGTGGCTTGGTGACGGGGCGACGGTCGCTGGTGACCTGACGGAGCATCTTGCCTCGGATCGAGGCGATGGTACTACCGCCGTACTTGTTGCACCAATGGGAGGCGAGGGCGATGAGCCAACCTCAGTGCTCGAGGTGGCTAAGCCGATGCATGTGGAGTCCGTCCCGCCCGAGACCGAGGAGGTGGGTGGTCGCCGCCCTTGGTGGCTCCTGTTCTTCTTGTTGCCGATTCTGGTTGCTGCGGCGCTTGGTGCGGCAGTGCTGTACCAACACTTTCGGGAGATCAAGGTCGATAATGTTGCGAACTTGACGGCGGTGGCTGCGACCCAACGCCTGCGCGGTGAGGGAATTGCTCATGTGACCGTCCAAGACCGTTACTCGACGGGCGTAGCGTCGGGACGGGTGATTGGGTCCAGTCCGTCCGTAGGGGCGAACGTGCACCCCGATGGCGATGTCGTGCTCTACGTATCCAAGGGCCACGCTCCGGTCTACGTAGCCTCCTACCAATCGGCGCAGTTCGCCATGGCGCAACGTGCGTTGTTGGCCAAGGGTTTCCGGGTTGACCCCAAGTATGAATACTCCCCAGACGTTCCAGCCGGGGTTGTGATGGGAGAGACGCCCGTCAATCAGCGGGTTCCCTACCACTCCATCGTGAGGTTCGTGGTATCGAAGGGTCCTGCACCAAGACCAGTGCCGAACGTTGTTGGCGCCTCGCTTGCGACTGCAGAGGGGGATCTCACGAACCAGGGTTTCGTCTACCAAGTCCAAAAGCAGTACTCGAACTCGGTGGCTAGCGGCGACGTACTATCGCAGTCGGTGAGCGCCGGGACCGTGTTGGGGGTTGGGTCGAGCGTGACAATTGTCTCGTCACTTGGTCCGCACTATGTGCAGGTGCCCAACGTCGTTGGTGATGCCCTTGGATCGGCTGAGTCGACCCTACAGAGCCAGGGTTTTGCCATCGGTACCGTGTCTGCTCCCTTTGGTGGTTCTATCGTCCAATACCAGAGCCCTGGAGCTGGCCAGACGGTGCTCTATGGCGCGAGTATCAATCTGTTGGTCATTCCTTGAGCAGATCGGATCGCTGGAATGTTCTCGATCATTCCGAGCTTGTAGAGTGATACGAAGAGAAAAGGCGGTTTGACGTATGGCAGATTTCGACATTTCGATGCTTGATGGGCTGAGTCAGTATGAGTTCTTGAGTCCCCAATGGCTTGAAGAGTTTCGAGGGATCACAGAGCGACTCGGTATCGAGCCGATGCGAGTTGATGTCACACTCAGAATGAACCAAATTATCTCGGGTTGTCCATTCCAGGAGGAGCCTTTGAAGGCATATCTCGACACGTCTTCAGGGGTGGTCGAACTCGACCTAGGGGAGCTCGAGGAGGCGGACCTTACCGTATCGCTCGACTACGAGACGGCAAAGGCTCTTTTTGTAGAGTTCAATCCCCAGCGAGCCATCGAGTCGTTCATCGCTGGCAAAATACTGGTGACGGGCGATATGACGAAACTCCTTGGCTTAACACAAGTTTTTGCAGGGAGAACGGATGACGATCCGATGTCGACGTTGATGAAGGCGATCACGAGCTAGTTGCTTTTCCTTTATGGTGCCTTGTGATTGGCTGACTCGCCTAAGACGAGGTCTAGGCTCTGGAGGATGACAAAACGGATCGACCAAGCGGATGTCGCCCATATCGCGCAGCTGGCGCGGCTGTCGTTAAGCGATGAGGAACTTCGGGAGTATGAGGATACGCTCTCCCGGATTCTCGACGTTATTGAGGTGATGAACGCAGAGGACTTATCTGCGTACCCTCCGATGGATCATCCATTGGAGACGGTCAACCTCCTTCGAGACGATGTAGTCCAGCCAGGGATCGATCGGGAGGTCGTCCTTGGTATGGCTCCAAGTGCCGAAGAGGACTATTTTCGCGTGCCTCGCATCTTAGGAGCATAATGAACGACGAGATTCTCGATTGGGGGATCGCTGAACTCCAGCGTCGGCTGGACGGACGCGAGGTCACCACTGTTGAGGTGATTGACGCCTATGAGGAACAGATAGCGATCCAAGAACCGGAGATCGATGCCTTTCTCTCACTTGACCTTGATGCCGCGCGAAGCAGAGCCGCCGTTCAGGATGCTCGGAGGGCGCGAGGGGAGAAACTTGGCAGATTGGCGGGGGTGCCGGTCGTGCTGAAGGACAACCTATGTACGACGACATTTCCGACTACGGCTGCGTCGAAAATCCTCGAGGGTTGGATTCCTCCCTACAATGCAACGGTAGTCGACCGCATCACCGACCAGGATGGCATTGTCCTTGGCAAGACCAACCTCGACGAGTTTGCCATGGGCTCTTCCACGGAGAACTCTGCCTACAAGATCACCAAGAACCCCTATGACCTTGAACGGGTGCCTGGTGGATCGTCAGGTGGCTCTGCTGCCGCTGTTGCAAGCAGGATGGCGCTCGTTGGACTCGGGTCGGACACCGGCGGCTCAATCCGTCAACCTGCCGCATTGACTGGGATCGTTGGGTTCAAGCCGACCTATGGTCGAGTCTCCCGGTACGGTCTCCTCGCTTTTGCCTCCTCGCTCGATCAGATCGGTCCGCTTACCGCGTCAGTAGAGGATGCCGCGCTCGTTGCTGAGTGCCTCATGGGTCATGACCCAAGGGATGCGACCTCGCTCCAAGAGGTACCGCCAACACTCCTGTCCTCGCTGGCCGAAGGGGTACGAGGCGTGCGCATTGGTGTGGTAACGAACCTTGTAGAGATCGCAAGCCCGGGTGTCCAGACAGCGTTGGCACGAGCGGTCGATGCCTTGCAACAGGCGGGTGCGACGGTCACCGAGATCAGACTTGACGAGCTGGCCTTTGGTCTTGCGGCCTACTATGTTGTGGCTCCAGCTGAGGCCTCGTCCAATCTGGCCCGTTATGACGGTGTCCGTTATGGACTCCGTGAGCCCGGCGCCACTGTAGAGGAGATGATGATTGCGACTCGGACGAAGGGTTTTGGACCTGAGGTCAAGCGTCGAATCATGTTGGGAACCTATGCATTATCGGCCGGATACTATGACGCATTTTACGTCACCGCCCAGCGGGTACGTTCGCTGGTTCGCGCCGCATTTGATCGTGCGTATGCGAGTGTTGATCTACTCTTAAGCCCTACTTCGCCGACCACAGCCTTTCGGATCGGCGAGCGTGCGGCGGATCCGGTGGAGATGTATCGATCAGACATCTGCACGATACCTTCCAACCTATCGGGTGATCCCGCCCTCTCCATTCCTGCCGGGGTCGACTCCGATGGCCTACCGATCGGCGTGCAACTGCTTGGCCCTGCTCGTTCAGAGCAGCTGCTGTTTCGTGGAGCCTACGCCGTCGAGGAGGGATTACGTTGACCCAGCGAGCGACAACCGGCCCGGCTCAGGGTTGGGAGTATGTGATCGGCCTAGAGGTCCACACGGAGCTCAAGACCAAGAGCAAGTTATTTTGTGGATGTCCGAACGCCTTCGGTGAGGAACCCAACACGTCGATCTGTCCCGTCTGCCTCGGGTTGCCCGGGAGTCTTCCGGTCATGAATGCGCAGGCGGTTGACTTTGCCATTCGAGTTGGTTTAGCACTGAACGCGACGATCCAACGCAGTCAGTTTCATCGGAAGAACTACTTCTACCCCGACATGCCCAAGGACTACCAGATCTCGCAGTACGATGTGCCCATCAATGCCAATGGGCATCTCGAACTACCCTCGGGGCGCGTGATCGGTATCGAACGAGCCCACCTTGAAGAGGACACCGGGAAGTTGGTCCACCGGGGGGGACACGGACGCATTGAGTCCGCTGCGTACTCGCTCATCGACTACAACCGGTCAGGCGTTCCACTGCTTGAGATCGTCTCCGCTCCCGATATTCGTGATCCGGAGGAGGCCAAGGAGTACGTGACCGAACTGCGTGCCATCCTGGTGGCGGTTGGCGCAAGCGATGGTCGTATGGAGGAGGGGTCCCTGCGAGTCGACGCCAACGTCTCAGTACGTCCGATTGGCGAGGCTCAATTCAGGACACGAGCGGAGATCAAGAACCTGAACTCTCTTCGTTCGTTAGTTCGTGCGCTGGCGTTTGAGGGTCGTCGGCAGGTGCAGCTCTATGAGGACGGGGAGGCGATGATCCAACAGACGCGCTTCTGGGACGAGGAGCGTTCGTTGACTGGAGCCTTACGACTGAAGGAGGAGGCAAACGACTATCGCTACTTCCCCGAACCCGATCTACCGCCAGTAGCCCCCGATCTCACCTTGATTGAGGAGCGTCGAGGGCAGCTCCCAGAACTTCCGAGCAAGCGGCGTGGTGATGTTGCGGCGATCCTGCCTGAGTTGAGTGATGACCTTCGTGAGACCATCATTACCGACGAATGCTGGCCATATTTCCGGGCTGCTATCGATCATGGCATCACACCAGCGCGCGCGGCTGCGCGGTGTGCCAACGAGTTAACGGCATTGCTTGCTGATATCGGTGTCTTGACTCCTGAACGCTTTGTAGCGGTGCTCGCCATCGAGGATCGAGGGGAATTGGGCGCCTCGCAAGTGAAGATCCTTCTGCGTGAGGCCTGCACGGATCCTGCTCCGGCCGCGGAGTTGATGGCCAAGCTCGGCTTTGGAGCTCGTGATGAGGACGCGATCAGGGCGATTGTGGAGGGGATCATTGCCCAGTTTCCCGATGAATGGAGTCGTTATTTGGGCGGTGACGAAAAGGTCGCCGGCTTTTTGTTGGGGCAGGTCATGCGCCAACACGGACGCCAGGTTTCGGGTGCTGACGCCCGTCAGGCCTTAGTCGAGCTGGCAGATGAGGCGCGGCCCGGCGCTGGCTGATCTGCTCGTCGCGGCGGCGTCCGTTCCCGAGATTTCGAGAGCGTGGCTGGCGCGGCGTCGTCCAGGGTCGAGTGAGGCTACAGTGGCTTACAGTTGCACTACGACCAGAGGGGAAACCAAACGATGAGTGATACCAAGTCGATTCGCATTCGTAGCCAAGAGGTGACTGAGGGGCCGAGGAGAGCACCAGCAAGGGCGATGCTGCGGGCTGTTGGCCTCAATGATGAGGACTTCTCGAAGCCTCAGATCGGCATTGCATCCTCTTGGAACGAGGTGACTCCCTGTAATCTCGTGCTCTCTGATCTTGCACAGCGTGCGAAGGCCGGCGTGCGATCCGCCGGCGGTGTGCCGCTGGAGTTCGGCACCATTGCCGTTTCGGATGGGATCTCGATGGGTCACGAAGGCATGCATTCCTCCTTGGTCTCTCGTGAGGTGATAGCGGATTCGGTGGAGCTGATGATGCACGCTGAGCGCTTCGACGCGATGGTGACCTTGGCTGGTTGTGATAAGTCGCTCCCAGGAATGATGATGGCGGCGGCCCGCCTCGACCTCCCCTCTGTCTTTGTCTACGGTGGGAGTATTCTTCCTGGTCGCTTCCGTGGGGAGACGCTCGATATTGTGAGCGTCTTCGAGGCGGTTGGCGCCTATGCAGCCGGTAGCATCGACGAGCAACGACTTGGCGATGTTGAACGCAACGCGTGCCCCACCAAGGGTTCCTGCGCAGGGATGTACACCGCTAACACGATGGCGTCCGTGGCGGAGGCACTGGGAATGGCCCAGATTGGTTCTGCCTCGGCACCGGCGGTTGATCGTCGCCGAGAGGACATCGCGTTTGAGGCTGGTCGAGCGGTGATGAACCTGTTGGAGTTGGGGATCACACCTCGCCAAATCATGACCAAGGCAGCTTTCGAGAATGCGATTGCTGTCGTGATGGCGCTTGGCGGGTCGACGAACGCCGTCCTCCATCTGCTGGCTATTGCCTATGAAGCCAAGGTCGAACTCACCCTCGATGACTTCAATCGAGTCGGGACTCGCGTCCCTCACCTCGCTGACACAAAACCCCATGGCAAGTACCACATGACCGATCTGGATCGTATCGGCGGGATCCCGGTGGTTCTCGGCGAACTCCTTGAGGCTGGCCTTGTGCATGGTGATTGTTTGACCGTTACCGGACGAACACTCGCCGAGGAGTTGCGAGCCTATGATCCGCCGCGTCCAGATGGTGAGGTCGTCCACCGCCATGATCAGCCGATCCATAAAGTTGGAGGGATCGCTGTACTCCGTGGATCGCTTGCCCCCGCAGGTTCGGTTGTGAAGGTGGCTGGTCTTGATCAGGAGCATTTTGACGGAACTGCCCGGGTCTTTGATCGTGAAGAGGCTGCACTTGATGCCATTCTCGCCGGGGAGATCCGGTCTGGGGATGTGGTGGTCATTCGCTACGAGGGACCCAAAGGGGGGCCTGGGATGCGTGAGATGTTGGCGGTAACAGGGGCGATGAAGGGTGCTGGACGTGGTCACGATGCTGCTTTGATCACTGATGGCCGCTTCTCTGGTGGAACACACGGGTTCTGCATCGGCCATGTTGCGCCTGAAGCCACCGATGGTGGACCTATCGGTCTGATCCGTGATGGTGACCGAATCGTGATCGATGTTCCCACCCACTCGATCGAGTTGCTGGTGGATGAGACAGAGCTGGAGCTCCGACGGCAAGCTTTTGTTCCGGCACCCGCGCGCTATACCGAGGGAGCGCTTGGGAAGTATGCTCTTTTGGTCAAAGGGGCAGATATTGGAGCGGTAACTGGCGGATAGCCCTTCAGACTGGGTATGCTACCTTCTATGACTATTCGACGCGCGCTGGTAGTACTCCTTCGTTAGGGCACGGCTCTTCGCTGCGTCGTGCCCAAGACCTCCCTTCGCGGGAGGTCTTTTCGTATCTACGCTCGTGAGGATGCCCGCTCAGAGAACTATTGGCTTTGGCGTTGCTAGTACGTATGCATGGAGGAGACGATCATGAAGTTAACCGGAGCACAGGCGTTGATTAAATCCCTTGAGATGCAAGGGGTAGAGACGGTATTTGGCCTCCCTGGTGGGGCGATTCTCCCTGTCTATGATCCCCTTTTGGAGTCGCCGATCCGGCATATTCTGGTTCGTCATGAACAGGGTGCCGGCCATGCTGCGGAAGGGTTTGCACAGGCGACTGGGAAGCCAGGTGTGGCTATTGTGACAAGTGGTCCAGCGGCCACCAATATCGTCACCGCCGTCGCCGACGCCTACGTTGACTCGATACCGATTGTGGTGATCACTGGGCAGGTGGCGACAACTTCGATCGGTACCGATGCTTTTCAAGAGACTGATACCACAGGGATTACGATGTCGGTGACCAAGCACAACTGGTTGATTACCAAGGCTAGCGATATCCCGCGTGTGATTGCTGAGGCTTTCCATGTCGCGACGACAGGTCGACCTGGACCAGTCGTGGTCGACCTCCCCAAAGACGTGGCGAACGATACGATGGAGTGGTACTGGCCGCGCCGGCTCGATCTGCCCGGCTACCAGCCGACGGTCAAGGGGCACGCCAAGATGATTGAGCAGGCGGCTGCCATGATTGCGGGGGCCACACGGCCGATTATCTATGCAGGTGGCGGGTTGATCCGTGGCAAGGCTGCAGCGGAGCTGCGGGCGCTGGTCGATCGATCCGGTATCCCAGTGGTGACGACGTTGATGGCGAGGGGAGTGCTGCCTGACTCCGATCCGCTCTGCCTTGGTATGCCCGGCATGCATGGCAACTTCACTGCGGTGACGGCGCTGCAACAGGCTGATTTGGTGATCGCACTCGGAGCTCGTTTTGATGACCGTGTGACTGGAAAGGTGGATGCCTTTGCGGCTAAGGCGCGCATTATCCACGTCGATATCGATCCGGCTGAACTGGGTAAGGTGCGTCGTCCCGATGTTCCAATTGTCGGGGATGTAAAGTCGGTGATTCCAGAGATTACGCGGCACCTGCCCGCCAAAGGGGCGGATCTCTCAGCCTGGGTCGCCCAACTGCACGCCTGGCAGGAGCAGTATCCCTACTCCTATGAACCCTCGTTGCCCGGTGCGGCTATCAAACCTCAGTATGTCGTTGAACGAATCTCGGCGCTCGCACCGGCCGACACCGTCGTGGCTTCGGGTGTTGGACAGCACCAGATGTGGGCTTCACAGTACTTCCAGTTTGCGTCGCCGAACTCCTGGATCAACTCCGGAGGGCTCGGAACGATGGGTTTTGCTGTGCCGGCGGCGATCGGCGCAAAAGCCGGCCGTCCTCAGAGTACGGTCTGGGCCATCGATGGGGATGGATGTTTCCAGATGACGGCGCAGGAGTTAGTGACGGCGACGGCGGAACGCATCCCAATCAAGGTTGCTATCTTGAACAACGGTTATCTTGGCATGGTACGCCAGTGGCAGGAGATGTTCTACGAGGAGCGTTACTCCGAGGTGTTTCTCTCACCCGATCTGCCTGACTATGTCAAGTGGGCTGAGGCGATGGGTGCGGTTGGTTTCCGTGTCGATCAGGTCAGTGAAGTTGACCCGGTCATTGAGAAGGCGAACCAGATCGATGACCGACCGGTAGTGATCGACTTTCGGGTTGACACCTTCGAAAAGGTCTATCCGATGGTGCCGGCCGGCGCACCAAATGATGACATCGTGTTGCCCCCACACCAGCAGCGGAGTCGATGATGGCGGAGCGATCATCGAACCTCGTCCCAATTGGATCGATTCGTCCCCCAGTGGAGGGCCGCCATCATATCCTGAGTGTGTTGGTAGAGAACCGGGCGGGCGTGCTTGCTAGGGTGGCGTTGCTCTTCTCCCGACGCGGCTTTAACATCTACTCGCTAGCCGTGGCACCTACTGACGACGAGCGCTTTTCGCGTCTCACCATTGTGGTCGACGTCGAGACAGTGCCACTTGAGCAGATTACGAAGCAACTGCATAAGTTGATCAATGTCATCAAAATTACCGAGATTGACCCAGTGGATGCACTCGAATATGAGTGTATGCTCGCAACGATTAATGCGGAGGCGGGTGCCCGCGCGAAGGTGATGGAGCTGGTAGAGATTTTCCATGGTGAGATCATCGACGTCTCGATGGATCGATTGACCGTGGTCTTCGCGCTCTCTCCAGAGAAGCTTGACGACGTCGAGGCATTCCTAGCTGAGTTTGGTCTGATTGAGCTGCAACGAACCGGTAGGATTGCTCTTAGCAAGCTACCAAAACCGACACGTCGACCGAGAAAGGGAAGAGTATCGTAAATGGCTCACATGTACTACGACAAGGACGCAGACCCATCCATCATTAACGGCACCCGTGTCGCCATCATCGGCTACGGTTCGCAAGGGCATGCCCACGCACTGAACCTGTCCGACTCTGGCGTCAAGGTTCGCGTTGCGCTTCGCCCGGGGTCGGCCTCTGGTGATAAGGCGTGGGCGAGTGGGCTCGAGGTTCTGTCGGTGCCAGAAGCGGTCGCTTGGGCGGACCTTATCATGTTTCTTGCCCCAGACACGGTGCAAAAAGAGATCTATGACAACGAGGTGGCTCCACACCTTCGCCCAGGTCAAACGCTGGGCTTTGCCCATGGCTTTAACATCCGCTTCGGGGAGATCGTTCCACCTGAGGACGTAACGGTGATGATGGTAGCCCCAAAGGGCCCTGGACACCTTGTGCGCCGCACCTACGAAGAGGGCGGCGGCGTTCCGTCGCTGATCGCTGTCGCAAATGACCCACAGGGGACCGGTCATGCGCTCGCCCTCTCCTATGCATGGGGTATCGGCTCCACTAAGGCCGGGGTACTTGACACGACCTTTGCCGAAGAGACGGAGACGGATCTCTTTGGCGAGCAGGTGGTGCTCTGTGGTGGCCTGAGCGAGCTCATCGTCGCTGGTTTCACCACCTTGGTCGAGGCTGGTTATCAGCCGGAGTCCGCCTATTTCGAGTGCCTGCATGAGATGAAGCTCATTGTCGACCTGCTCTACGAAAATGGATTAGCGGGTATGTGGTTCTCGGTCTCAGAGACTGCGGAGTACGGAGGACTCACTCGTGGGCCACGGGTGGTCAATGAGGCGACACGGGCAGAGATGCGACGGATTCTTGGCGAGATTCAGGATGGGACCTTCGCACGGGAACTCATCGACGAGATGGCGGCTGGACGTCCTCACTTCAATCAACTCCGCCAACAGGCAAGAGACCAACCGGTTGAGCAAGTTGGGGCCACGCTACGTGCGATGATGCCCTTCCTGTCGACGAAGTCGAAGATCACCGAGGTGTCTGGCGGCTGACGTGACTCCTCTTGCCCTGCGTGTCTGGCGTAAACCAGTACTGTGGGGGGTTGTCAGTCTGATCGTTCTCGTGGCCGCTCTTGATCGTGATCTCGACAAGGTCGTGCATTCGCTGCCTGGAGCTGCGCTCGGAGGCGGTCTGCTCGCAGCCTTCTTCGTCGCGAGTGCTGTCAGCCTTGGGCAGCGCTGGAGTCGTGTGGTGGCGGCAGTGGTCGTGGTGGTCACGATCGCTTACGCAGCGGTTGCCTGGTACGCACTGCGCCACCAGGGCCTCATCCACCAAGGCGTGGCACCTTGGTTGCTGCTGGCGGGTGCGCTCGCCCTCTGGCTGGTTGGCCTGAACCGTTGGACGGTGGCGGGTATCTGGATCGATCTGGGTCTAGGGCTTGGGGTGCTACTCTGGATCGTCGGAGTGGCAAGTGGCGCTGCGCTGGTCATTCAACGCGGCGTGTCCCACCTGCTCATTGGCGACGGTGCCCTGGAGCGATCGGTGTTCGCGCTACTCATCGGGATCGTTGTCGTGGTCGGGTCCCGGTGGGCGCCGCAGGTGCAACGGGCACATGTTCCCGACGGAGGTTTTGCTGACCAGTCGTTGAGTCTATCGTCGTTGTTGCGTTATCCTGGGTTGACCCTGGGCGCGATCAGCGTTGTTCGACTAGAGACAAGGACTTGGTTACGGGTACTGCTCGTGACACTGGCACTCGTGCCGTTGGGTATCGGTCTTGCCGAAGGGCTGCTGGTGCTCGGACCGCTTGTGGCGGCCATCGGTTGTTGGCTTGGTTGGGAGTTGAGTCCAATCGCTGCGACACTCGTGTCGCCGGAGGGACTCCTCGGGGTTCTGCCGCGGACGCGCGGATCCTATGGGCGGCGTGGGTCGGTGGTGCCAGCGTTGTTGTCGAGTGCACTCGTTGTGCTAGCGATCGGTATTGCCTGGCGGGTGAGCTTTCTCATTGGTTTTGGGACCGCTATGGTCGTCGCACTTGGTTGTGGCGTGGGCTTCCTCGGCGCGGGAGTCGCGCTTCGGGTGATGGCCACAGATGTCCATCTCGCTCAGGAGCGATGGGTGAGTGGGGTCCTCGCCGTCGCGCTCGCTGGGTGTGCCCTTGCCCCCTTGGTGCAACTGAACAACGCCTTTGGGGCCCACGGGCTCTTCCTCGAGTACGTGATCACGGGAACGAGTTTTTCGGTCATCATGGGAATCGTTGGTATTTCGCTGGTCAGTTGGTGGCAGGGAGAGGTTCGTGACACCTAAGACGGTGCTTGAAGTGCAGGGTTCGGTAGCCTATGGCGATGGCACGCTACGCTTAGGGACATGGAAGCTCGTTGAGGGTGAGACGATGCTCTTGACTGGTGCTCCACCGGAGCCGGTTGTTCGGGCTTTTCTTGGCTTGGATCCCCACGCTGAGATCAGTGTCCTTGGTGCTCGAGTTGGCAGTCGGGAGGCGCGCTCCGTGCTCGGTATTGCCTTTGCGGGCTTTGTGCCTATGCCCTCGCTCAAGGTGCTCGAGCATCTCGCGCTAGCGGTGCGGATAGGGCCCCCTCGGCTCGGAAAGGTGCCGTCGTTTCGAGCGGTTCTTGAGGAGGTTGGTCTGCTCCCTTTGGCGAATGAACCCGCCGGTCGCCTCGACGCTAACGGTCGATTTCAACTCTCGCTGGCGATCATGCTCGTTCGATTATTGCCGGTTTGGGTTGTCGTGACTCCGCCAGGGTTTGTGCCCTCCCCATCGGTGGTGGAGCGCCTGAAGCAGGCTCGTGTGGTTGGTGTAGGGATCGTCATGCATTCAGACGCTGAGTCACTGCAGCTCCTTGCGCATCAGACACGTCGATTGGGGACCAAGACCGCACAAGATTAAGGGATCGTTACGGACAACCATGGCGGGCGTCGTGTCTACTAGGCTCGATCGAAAGTATGAGGAGGTAAGGATGATTGCGACACGAATGCGTCAGCGCAAGACAGCAGCGGCCGATGCCCCTGGAGCCCCGAGTCGTCCAAAGGTGGTCGTCGTTGGTGCTGGTTTTGCTGGTCTGGCGGCGGTGGAGGAACTCTCGAAGCTGTCTGCCGACGTCACCCTGGTCGATCGTCATAACTTCGCTACTTTTCAACCATTGCTCTACCAGGTGGCGACGGCTGGACTCAACCCTGGCGATGTTGCCTTTCCTATTCGGACGGTGATCCGGAGCATGGCCCGGACCAAGTTCCAACAGGGTGAGTTGGCGTCGGTGGATGCTGAGCGCAAGTTCATCGTGCTTGAGGACGGACGTACCATCGACTACGACTACCTCATCCTCGCGCTGGGTGCTACCGCAAACTACTTCGGCATTGAGGGTGCTCGTGAGTATTCGCATGCCATCTATACGCTCGACGAGGCGCTTGACGTGAGAAACCATCTCTTTCATCAGTTTGAGCAAGCCGTTGCTCATGGGGTCCGTGATGGTGCGCTCACTTTCGTGGTTGTCGGTGGCGGTGCGACGGGGGTCGAGCTTGCGGGTGCCATCGCTGAACTCGCCCACAAGGCCCTCTATACCGACTACACCAGTCTGAATCCCGATGATGTGAAGGTGATCCTCATCGAGCAACAGTCCCGCCTCTTGGAGGCTTTCAATGAGGGGCTCTCGGAGTACGCGCGACGGGAGTTGCGCACCCGTGGTGTCACCGTTCTGCTTCAGGAGGCGGTACAGGCGGTGGAGCCGGGGGTCATCCTGTTGCATAGTGGCCGTGAAATCCAGAATGGTCTCGTTCTCTGGGCGGCCGGCGTGGCAGTGCCGTCGGTGATCGGGCGGCTGGGCCTACCCACCGGTCGAAGTGGACGTCTCATGGTCGGAGGCGACTTGCGTGTACTGGGCTCGGAGTCGATCTTTGCTATCGGGGACGTTGCGCTCGCCTCTGATCCAACCGGCAACCCCTTGCCCCAGCTTGCCCAGCCAGCTATTCAAGGAGGGCGCCATGCCGCTCGCCAAATCGGTGTCTTGGTCAAGGGGGAGGCGACCTATCCCTTCCGCTATCGCGACAAGGGGACGATGGCGACTATTGGCCGGCGCGCCGCCGTTGCGGAGGTGGGTCGTGGCATACGCTTGAGCGGAACCACCGCCTGGTTGGCTTGGCTTGGTCTGCACGTGGTCACCCTGTTGGGCTCGCGGAACAAGGCTTCAGTGATGATCAACTGGACTTGGCACTACCTCTCGTGGGGCAAGGGTCCACGAGTTATTCTTGGAGGTTGAGCTCCATCTCGGTAAAAGCAACCATGCGCCGTAACGCTTGGTAGTTGTGGGCGATCCCCTTGAAGCGGTCTTGGCGGATACGGATCTGCTCTGAGGTGGCACCCCCGAGGTAACCGAAGTGTTCGAGGACTACTTTGAGATCGGCCAGAACAGGGGCGCGTCCCAGTCGTCCTGCGATCGCCATAGCGATCGCGACTACGCCGGCCTGGATATCGGAGCGCTGTTCCCCGGGTAGGGTTTGGAGCTGGTCCGTTAGGTGTCCGTAGAGCGTGAGTGCGTAGCCTTGATCCGGTCCCGGGCGCCCGTTCAGCTGCCCCTGGGCAAGCTTGCGGCCGGTCAGCTCTGCGGGTCGATCAAGCGCCAACTCGACTGGGTTGACGGGTTCGGCCCAGAACAACGGTGCACGTTCACCCTTACTAATCTCGACCATGTCTGGCTGACTCATGGTGCGCTCCCTTCAGTTGTGCTAGTTTTCACGAGTGCGAGTACGAAGCCTTCAGTCAGTGCTGAAAACGACGCCTCGATGATGTTGGTGGAGACTCCCGTGGTCGTCCACTGTGTCTCAGTGTCGGAGAAGTCGATGAGGACCCGGACAACGGCATCGGTGCCGCTTGAGGTGTCAAGCACGCGCACCTTGTAGTCATCAAGCCCCATGGTGGCGAGGGAGGGGTAGGTCGTCTGCAACGCCTGTCGCAGCGCCTGATCGAGTGCGTGGACAGGTCCATTCCCCTCAGCGGTAGCGATGATGCGTTGGCCGCGTACCTGCACCTTCACGGTCGCTTCGGTGAGCAGCTCAGGTCCGTGATAGCCGTCGGTCGTCACCCGATAGGACTCCACATGAAAATAGGGCTGGGTCCAGCCGAGAGCATGGCGCATCAGCAGTTCCAGTGAGCCATCTGCGACTTCAAAGTGATATCCCTGATGTTCGAGATCCTTCAGGCGCTGGAGCAGCGAGGTAGTCGCGTCGTCGGTGAGTTCGAGCCCGAGTTCCCCAGCTTTGATCAGGAGGGTTTGACGACCCGCCATCTCTGACACGACAAAGCGACTATGGTTGCCGACGAGTTCGGGATTGATGTGTTCATAGGCGTCACTGCGCCTTGCGATGGCGCTGACATGGAGGCCGGCTTTGTGGGTGAAGGCAGACGCGCCCACATAGGGAGATTGTGGAGCGAGTGGAAGATTGGTGATCTCTGCAATGTGACGGGCGGTGGAGGTGAGGAGTTCAAGATTGTGGGGTGGGATGGTGACGATCTCCTGTTTGAGCGAGAGTGCCGCGATGATGGGGACAAGGTTGGCATTACCCGTCCTCTCTCCGTAGCCGTTGACACACCCTTGCACCTGGCTGGCTCCGAGATCAACGGCTATGAGGGAGTTCGCTATGGCGCAGCCGGAGTCGTTGTGAAAATGGACTCCGATGGGAAGCCCCACACGTTCGTTGACACTGCTCATGATCGCGGGAACCTCTGATGGCAGGGTTCCGCCATTGGTGTCGCAGAGTACTAGTGTTGTTGCTCCGGCCTCCTCGGCAGCATCAAGGACCGAGAGCGCAAAGGTCGGATTGTCCTTGAATCCGTCAAAGAAGTGCTCAGCGTCGAGCAGCACGTGGCAACCATGGTTGGTCAAAAAGGAGACCGAATCTCGCACCATGGCAAGTGCCTCTTCGAGGGAGGTGCGAAGTGCGTGCACTACATGGTAATCCCAGGCCTTGGCGACGATGCAGACGTGAGTGACGCCACTATCTACGAGAGCCTGGAGATTAGGGTCACTGTTGACATCCCCATTTGCGCGGCGGGTTGAGCCAAAGGCTACCAGCTGGGCAGTGTGGAGGTTCAGCTCATCGGATGCTCGGGTAAAGAACGCCGCATCCTTCGGATTGGCCCCCGGCCAACCCCCCTCGATGAACTGTACCCCAAGAATGTCGAGCTGGCGGGCAACACGCAGCTTGTCCTCAACGGTGAGGGCGATGCCCTCCTGTTGGGACCCATCTCGTAGGGTCGTATCGTAGATAGCAACGTGACGCAGAACGTTAACCCTTCACGTACTCAAGCCAGTGATCGTAGGCAGGTTCGTTACCAGTGACGATCTGGAAGTAACGACGCTGGAGTTCCTTGGAGATCTTGCCAGGCTCGCCTGTTCCGATCAAGCGATCGTCGACCGAACTCACCGGCACTACCTCGGCGGCGGTGCCAGTAATGAACATCTCATCAGCAAGATAGAGGTCGGTTCGAAGGAGCTGGGCTTCGCGTGTCTCGATACCCATATCCTTGGCGACCTGGGTGATGGTCTTGCGGGTGATGCCTGAAAGCGCTCCCGAGGCGTCAGATGGGGTGAAGAGCGTGCCGTCCTTAACGATGAAGATGTTTTCGCCCGTGCACTCACTAACATTTCCCTGACCAGAGAGCATGATGGCCTCATCGTAGCCTGCTTTGATGGCCTCTGCTTTGGCGAGCGCCGAGTTGATGTATCCACCGGTCGTCTTGGCAGCTGGTGGAATAATGTTGGGGTCATGACGCTTAAAGGAGGAGATCTTCGCTCGAATGCCTTTGGTGAGGCCCTCATCGCCAAGGTAAGCACCCCACGGCCAGGTAGCGATCGCGACATCAGTCGTACCGGTCAGTGGGTTGAGGCCCATCTCGCCGTAGCCGAGATAGGCGATGGGACGGATGTAGCACGATGCGAATTCGTTGTCTCCGACAAGTCGCTTGGTGGCTTCCACGAGCTCGGCGGGTGCGTAAGGGATCTCCATCATCAGAATCTTGGCCGACTCATAGAAGCGGTTGATATGGTCGGTGAGTCGAAAGATCGCCGAGCCTCGTGGAGTCTCATAGGCGCGGATACCTTCGAAGACTCCATAACCATAGTGGAGTGCATGTGTGAGAACATGAACCTTGGCATCCTCAAAAGGAACCTGTTCGCCATTCATCCAGACGTATTTCATTGCTTGTATTGGCATTAGTGCGCTACCCTTTCTCCGTAGAAATCACCTATTTCGGCGGTCGTTGCACCCGAAGGGGGCAAAACCGTCAGTGCGTGTTCGATTTTTGTGGCGATTGCTGTCTCTCCAAGGAAGGCGAGCATCATCGCTGCCGACCTGATGGCCGCGTAGGGGTTTGCCTGACCCGTCCCGACGCGGTCGTGTGCTGCACCGTGCACCGGTTCAAAGAGCGAGGGGCCTGTGCGTGCGGGGTTGATATTCGCCGAGGCCGCATAACCAATACCTTGGGAGACCGCGGCGGCTAAGTCGGTCAGTATGTCGCCAAAGAGGTTGTCGGTGACCACCACGTCGTAACGTTCTGGCGCCTCGACAAGATAGATGCAAGCAGCATCAACGTGGTTATAGCTGGTCGTTACGGCCGGATATTCCGCCGCGACCTCAAGAAAGGTTCGATACCACAAATCCCCGGAGTACGTGAGGACGTTCGTCTTATGTACGAGCGTGAGCAACTTGCGCTCTCTTGTTTGGGCGAGATCGAAGGCAAAGCGAATCGCTCGCTCGACTCCGTTGCGGGTGTTTACTGAGCCCTGGGTGGCCACTTCGTAGGCGGTTCCCTTGCGCAGGAGCCCGCCTTCGCCAGTGTAGGCACCCTCCGTATTCTCACGAATAACCACCATATCAACGGGTTTGTGGGTGATGGTAACGCTCGGATCGAGGGTAAGGAAGGGGCGTTGGTTGATGTAGAGATCGAGAGCGAAGCGGAGACGCAACAGCAGACCTCGCTCGAGTATGCCCGAGGGGACTGTGGTTGAACCGATGGCAGGGCCGATAGCTCCGAGCAGGATGGCATCAAAGCTCATGAGCTCCGCTAGCGTCTCGTCACCCAGCACCTCACCGGTGTGCTCGTAGTGAGCCGCGCCGAGTTCAAATTCCTGGGTCTCCAAGACTGCACCGGCCGACCGGGCGACCTTCAAGGCTTCTCGGGTCACCTCTGGTCCAATGCCGTCTCCGCCGACCACGGCAATACGATACTTCACCTATTCCACCCTTGTCACTATGGCTTAATACAACTTTGTCTTAATACAACTTTGGCTCAATAAATCTGTGTACTCGACTATTGTAGGCCGTCTTCGCAAAAATCCGAAACTGGTGGGTGATTGCGCTTGGTGATATGTCGAGTACCGCGTTGCTAGGGGCGTTCTCGCATCTGTTGCTTGCTAGTTCGGGGTTGGAACTCGTCGGAGGTACCGAAGGAAGGACCATTTTGATGGGCAAGTGCTATGGTGGGTGAGGCGCTAGAGTGTCTGTCATGACGGATACTACGATCTCCCAAGCTACCTATGACGCACTGGTCGCTGAGCTCCATGAACTCACCACCACAGGCAGAATCGAGATCGCCAAGGCTATCGAGTCTGCCCGTGCACTCGGCGATCTCAGCGAAAACGGTGATTACCACGCGGCCAAGGATGCTCAGGGCAAGATGGAGGCACGAGTACGCCAGCTTCAGTCGTTGCTTGAAAATGCCGTCGTCGTCACCGACGAGGGGGCGGACGTCGACAGTGTGCGTCCAGGGTTGGTGGTGGCCCTGCGCTATGAGGATGACGATGAGGTGAGTGAGTACTTCCTCGGTTCGATTGAGGAACGACTCGCCGGAGTAGAGGTCGTATCGCCGACATCACCTCTTGGTCAGGCACTGATAGGTGCAGCCGCTGGTGATTTAGTGGAGTACCAGGCGCCAGGTGGACGGCTCAAGGTCGAGGTAGTAGCGATTCGCCGGGCGTAGTTCGACCGCGCTGGTCAACGCAAGCGTTAAACGGGTGCGCGCCTACCTGCCATAGGGTTGCGTGTGTGCGCTGTTGGTGGGTGGCCTGCATTGTCGTGGGTGATGGAGGTGGTTCGGGTGAACCATGGAAAGGGGGAGTGACCAGTGGTCAACGGAAAGACGCTCGCCGAGAAGGTGTGGGAGTCTCACCTGGTCGATCGAGGAGGACCGGGAGAGGCAGACCTGATCTATATCGACTTACATCTTGTCCATGAGGTGACCTCTCCGCAGGCCTTCGATGGGTTGCGGCTGGCGAATCGCCGAGTTCGTCGTCCAGACCTCACCGTTGCAACGGCCGATCATAATGTTCCCACCGAGCATATCGACCGCCCAATTGCCGACCCTATCAGCGCAAAACAGCTGGAAGTATTGGCGCGCAACTGTGATGAGTATGGGATCAGGTACTATCCCATGGGCTCACAGGGCCAGGGAATCGTACATGTGATTGGTCCGGAGCAGGGACTCACCCAGCCGGGTTTGACGATCGTCTGCGGCGACTCGCATACCGCAACCCATGGAGCGTTTGGCGCTCTTGCTTTTGGAATTGGTACCTCCGAGGTAGAGCATGTTTTGGCCACGCAGACGCTGGCCCAGGTCCGACCGAAGACGATGGCGGTGACAGTTGATGGCGCACTCCCAGAGGGGACCTTCGCCAAAGACCTCATTCTGGCCATCATCGGGCAGATCGGGACGGGTGGAGGCATTGGCCATGTGATTGAATATCGCGGTGAGGCCATTACCAATCTGTCGATGGAGGCTCGTATGAC
The DNA here is from genome assembly GCA_021819725.1 of Actinomycetes bacterium. Next base: position 128,835 of record JAKAQR010000002.1, on the reverse strand, counting down.
GGTCTGCAATATGAGCATCGAAGCTGGCGCTCGTGCGGGCATGATTGCGCCCGATGCCACGACCTTTGCTTATCTTACGGGTCGCGAATTTGCTCCTCAAGGTGAACTCTTTGGACAGGCGACAAAGGCTTGGACTGAGCTTGCAAGTGATCGAGATGCGGCATTTGACACAGAGGTCCGGATCCAAGCTTCTACGCTGAGGCCGCAGGTCAGTTGGGGAACGAATCCCTCGCAGGTCGTCGATATCGATGGCGCGATCCCCGATCCGGATCAGTTTGCACTCGCGCCGCAACGCGAGGCTGCTCATCGTGCCTTACGCTATATGGATCTCCGTCCAGGGACAGCGGTCCGCGCTATCGGAGTCGATGTTGTGTTCATCGGATCATGCACGAATTCGCGCATTGAAGACCTCCGGATTGCCGCTGCGGTCCTGGAGGGTCGACATGTTAACCCTTCCGTGCGCACCTTGGTGGTGCCTGGTTCACGTCGTGTGATGCAGCAAGCCGAAGCCGAGGGCCTGGATCGGATTTTTCGTGCTGCCGGAGCGGAGTGGAGGGAGCCTGGCTGCTCCATGTGTTTGGGCATGAACCCGGATCAGCTCAAACCTGGTCAGCGGGCGGCTTCAACCTCGAATCGCAACTTTGAGGGACGACAGGGTCGGGGAGGGCGCACCCACCTGGTCTCGCCAGCGATCGCAGCTGCAACGGCACTGCGCGGCACCTTTAGTTCGCCAAGCGATCTGGACTAGTTACAACAACGATCGAGAAAGAGGGAGAGGGAATGGAACCTATAACCGAACTACGCGGCCATGCGGTACCGTTGGCGATATCAGATGTCGACACCGATCAGATCATTCCGAGTGAGTGGCTCAAGCGCGTCGAACGTACTGGTTTTGGTGAAGGATTGTTCTCCGAATGGCGCCAGGACCCTGAATTCGTTCTGAACAAGCAACAGTTTGTGGGATCGACGATCCTGATCGCACGGGAGAACTTCGGGGTTGGCTCCTCGCGCGAGCATGCGGTATGGGCGTTGATGGACTATGGTTTCCGGGTAGTGATATCGCCACGGTTTGGCGATATTTTTCGTAACAACTCGTTGAAAGTTGGGCTGTTGCCAGTGGAGTTGAGCCAGCAAGAGGTGCAAACGCTGCTTGAGCTCGTTGTCAAGGAGCCCGCGACGGAGATCCTGGTGGACCTAGAGAGCCAGCGCGTGAGTGTACCAGGTGCCTCGTTAGAGTTCGGATTCGCGATCGACCCGACTGCGAAGGCGCGGTTACTTGCCGGTCTCGACGAGATCGGGATCAGCTTGACCAAAGAGGCGAAAATACTTGACTACGAAAAGCGCCGTCCGTCGTGGATGCCAAGTCTTTCGGTCAGCTGAGCGATGTATCGGTATTTTGGGGGCAAGCATTAGCCGTTCTGGGAGGTAGCCCGAGTGAGGGTTGGGTCGTCCCGGGGTAACAGTCGGCGGCGCTAGCGTCGGCCCACAATGAAGTCGATGCACTGGGTAAGGGCTTCGACGTCATCGGGGTTGATTGAGGGAAAGAGCGCGATGCGTAGTTGGTTGCGGCCAAGCTTACGGTACGGCTCGGTGTCGACGATACCATTGGCGCGGAGAGTGGCTGCGACCGCCGTTGCGTCCACTGTATCGTCGAAGTCGATCGTTCCAATCACCGGCGACCGGAGTGTGGGGTCACTGACAAAAGGCTGCGCATACGCCGCATTGTCGGCCCACTGATACAGGATGGCGGCTGAATCTGCCGAACGTTTAGCGGCATACGAGAGCCCGCCGTGCGATAGCAACCATTCAAGCTGTGCGTTGATGAGGTAGAGGGTAGCGATTGCTGGCGTGTTGTAGGTTTGGTTCTCCCGGGAGTTATCGATGGCGACGGAGAGGTCGAGCATGGTGGGGATGTAACGGCCAAGAGCGACAGTCTCGACGGCGCGCGATATCGCTTGGGGCGAGAGCAGTGCGATCCAGAGCCCGCCCTCAGAGGCGAAGGCTTTCTGAGGAGAGAAGTAGTAGGCATCAAAGACGGAAGGGTCTACTGGGACCGCTCCAGCTGCGGAGGTAGCATCGACGAGGACTAAGGCATCCGACGACTGTGGTCGCTGGAGCGGGGCGAGAACGCCGGTCGAGGTTTCGTTGTGCGTGAGGGCGTAGGTGTCGATCCCCTCGACCTCCTCAAGCGTGGGGCACGATCCATACTCTGCCTTCACCTCCTTGACCGAGTCAATGAAGGGCGCCTGTCGCGCTGCGGCGGCGAATTTTGATGAGAACTCCCCGAAGACGAGATGTTCACTTGAGGACCTGATCAGGGAATGGACGGCCATGTCCCAGAAGAGGGTGGCTCCACCGTTCCCGAGGACGACCTCGTAACCGTCGGGGAGCTTGAACAGTTCGGACATCCTTTCTCGGATGACCCGGACCAGATCCTTGACCGCTGGTCGGCGATGAGAGGTGCCAAGAAGGGTGTCCTGGGTCGCTGCTAGACCATCGAGGAAGAAGGTGGGGATCTTCGATGGGCCGGAGCCAAATCGGCCGTCGGAGGGCAGTATCTCCGCGGGTAGGGTGATGGATGAATTCGCACTCATAGTCGCTCCAATTCGAAAGGTGAACCCAAATGTCTCCTCGCCGTATCGCAACACGAATCGAACAGCTCAACGAATCTGCGACGCTCGCGATCGATGCGACGGCAAAGTCGATGCTAGCCCGTGGAGTCGACCTCGTGAGCTTTGCGGCGGGAGAACCTGACTTTGCAACACCATCTTTTATTGTTGAGGCTGCTGTTGAGGCTGCGCGTGATCCACGCAATCACCACTACACACCCGCTGCTGGGCTTGCCGAACTACGTGAGGTCATCGCCAAGCGCACCGAGCAATTGAGCGGACTCTTTGTGGATCCGAACCAAGTCGTCGTCACCAATGGAGGAAAGCATGCGGTCTATTCGGCGATGATGACGCTGCTGGACGACGGTGACGAGGTGCTCATCCCAGCTCCCTATTGGGTGACCTATCCGGAGGTAGTGCGTCTTGCTGGTGGAGTCCCCGTTGCGGTCCCGACCGACCTCTCCACTGCCTTCAAGGTTACCCCTGAGTTACTCGAACGCTACTGCACACCGCGCACCAAGATGTTGATTCACGTCTCCCCGTCGAATCCTACCGGTGCGGTCTACTCCGACGAAGAGAGCGCTGCCCTAGCGGAATTTGCCGATCGTCGTGGTCTCTATGTCGTCAGCGATGAGATCTATCAGCAGCTGACCTATGGGATGGAGAGTGCTCCGGCCATTGGGAGTTTTGCGAGCCAAGAGCTGACGCAACGTTTGATCCTAGTCAATGGGGTCGCGAAGACTTTTGCCATGACCGGCTGGCGCGTCGGGTGGGTGATTGCACCGGGTGATATTGCGAAGGGAGTGGTCAAGCTCCAGTCGCAGCTGTGTTCGAACGTCTCCAACGTCTCGCAGCGGGCGGCGGTTGCGGCGCTCGCTGCTGATGCGGACGCGACAAGCTACATGCGCGAGGCGTTTGCTCGTCGACGAGAGAGCATCGTCAGCCTTCTCGCCGCTATCGACGGAATTGATGTGATGTGGCCACAGGGTGCCTTCTATGTCTTCCCTTCGGTGCAGGGTGTGCTTGAACGGCAGTTCGAGGGATCGCCGATTGGATCGAGCTATCGCTTGGCAGAGTTGCTGCTGCAACACGCCAAAGTTGCAGTCATTCCTGGTGAGGCGTTCGACGCCCCTGGTTATCTACGTCTTTCCTACGCATTGTCTGATGAAGGTATTGTCGACGGGATTGGTCGGATTGCTGACTTCGTCACTAGACTTTAAGCGAACGTAAGCCTTTTTGCTGCTGACCAGCTATGTGGGCTGGGCAGCTAGGGGTAGCGGTTGGTCGCTGGTAGCAGTGGCGCGGGCAAGGGTGCCTATGGTTGCAGGTATCAAAACACGATATCGTAATATGATGTCGTAATACAGTGGGGAGTAGATGTGGCTACCATCTTAGTGAGCGAGGTTATTGCAGATCGCGGGCTTGATATCCTTCGAGGGGCTGGGCATGAGGTTCGCGTCGCGCTCGATCTCTCGCCGGAGCAACTCCTTGAGGCGGTACAAGACGTGCATGCGATCATCATTCGGTCGGCCACCAAGGTGACGGCTGAGGTCATCGCCAACGCACCGCATCTGATCGTGGTGGGGCGGGCTGGCATCGGCCTGGACAACGTTGATGTGGAGGCTGCCACTCAGGCAGGCGTGATGGTGGTGAATGCACCTCAATCCAACATTATCTCTGCGGCCGAACACACCATGGCATTGTTGCTGGCGCTTTCACGACAGATTCCACAAGCACATGCCAGCTTGGCCTCTGGCACTTGGGCCCGGTCTAAGTTCGAAGGTGTCGAACTCTATGGAAAAACGCTTGGTATCGTTGGTCTTGGACGGATTGGCGCACTTGTGGCCCAGCGAGCGCTGGCTTTTGGCATGACACTCATCGCTTACGACCCGTACATATCCCAGGAACGAGCCAAGAAAATGGGAGTAGAGCTGACCTCGCTTGTCGATCTTGTGCAACGGGCTGACTTTGTCACGATCCATCTACCCAAATCCAAGGAGACAAAGGGGCTCATCGGCAAGGAACTGCTTGCGCATGCGAAGCCAGGTATACGCTTTGTGAACGCCGCCAGGGGTGGAATCATCGATGAGGATGCGCTCTATGCAGCTCTTGTAGAGGGAACGGTCGCCGGGGCCGCTTTAGACGTGTTTGCAACAGAGCCGCCCACGGGATCACCTCTGCTCGGCCTCGATACAGTGGTGGCCACTCCCCATCTCGGTGCAAGTACCGAGGAGGCGCAGAATAAAGCAGGCATCACCATCGCCGAGCAGGTGCAGCTAGCGCTGGCCAACGAGTTTGTTCCGTTTGCAGTGAATGTGAATGCGGCTGAGGCTTCGGCGCAGGTACGTCCATATTTGGGTCTGGTGGAGTTCCTCGGCCAGTTCATCTCCTCCTTGACTGGCGGTCTGCCCGGATCGCTCGAGATTGAGTATCAGGGCGAGCTTGCCCACGAGGACACCCGACTCTTGACGCTGTCGATCCTCAAAGGGATTTTTTCGGTTGGCCTGAACGAGCCCGTCTCCTACGTGAACGCGCCGCAGCTCGCCTCAGAACGAGGGCTGGAGATTCGTGAGACGACGGTTGCGAATAGCCTGAACTTCCGAAACCTGGTCGTCTTGCGCACGCCAGAACATCTGGTTGGTGGAACGCTCGCTGGGGCCAGTGGCGCTGAGCCGAGGATTGTGCTTGTCGATGGCCACTGGGTCGAGGTGCCACCCTCAGTCTCTATGCTGGCTGTCCGTAATTTTGACCAGCCAGGCATGATTGGTGTCGTGGGTAAAGTGCTTGGCGATGGTGGGTACTCTATCGACTCGATGGCGGTCTCTCCGCGTGTAGATGATGGAACTGCGTTGATGTTGCTCAGTGTCTCACGCCCAGTGGATCCGGAGATTATTCAGCTGCTAGAGGCCAATGCGGGGATCATTTATGCGAAGTCGGTCGGATCTGCGTTAGAGGTCGATTAGGTTCTACCGCATATGAGTACTTTGGCAAGTAAGCGACTTCTTCTTATTTAGGGCGATCACCGACGGTGATCGCCCTAGACCCTCTTGATCGTTGATCAGAGGGTCTTTTTATTTCCCGGCAAAGAAAGCCGAGTCAACACTCTGTGGTCGTGCGTGGATAGGGAACGATGGCGATGACCGGTTGGAGAAGAGTCACACAAATGTGAGTCGTGAGCGTTGTTGTTGAATTTGGAGGAAAAATGGACGAACAGGTTATTATTTTCGACACCACACTTCGAGATGGTGAGCAGTCTCCCGGTATCTCCCTGGATGTGCTGGAGAAGTTGGAGATCGCTGAGCAGCTGGCGCGTTTGAACGTGGACTACATTGAGGCCGGCTTTCCAGTTGCTTCGCAAGGCGACTTCGAGGCGGTGCAGGCGATTGCTCGTCGAGTCGAAGGGCCAGTTATCGCCGCCTTATCGCGGACGCAACTGCGTGATGTGGACCGTTGTTGGGAGGCCTTGCGCGATGCAGAACGAGCTCGGATCCATATCTTTATCTCGACCTCTCCATCGCATCTTACCCACATGCTCAAGATGACGAACGAGATGGTTCTCGAAGAGGTGAGGGCATCGGTGGCGCATGCGCGTAACTTTACCGATGATGTCGAGTTTTCCCCACAGGATGCTACTCGTACGCCACTGGAGTTCCTCTATGAGGTCATCCAGGTGGCGGTCGACCATGGAGCTGGGACCATCAATATTCCGGACACGGTGGGGTATGGTATCCCTGCCGAGTTTGGCCGAATGGTTGAGGAGGTCCGGCGCAATGTCCAGGGAACGTATGTGATCTCAAGTCATTGCCATAACGATCTTGGGTTGGCGACGGCGAACTCACTTGCTGCGGTAGCCGGCGGGGCGCGGCAAGTGGAGTGTTGCATCAACGGTATCGGGGAACGCGCTGGTAATGCGGCGCTAGAAGAGGTGGTCATGGCCTTACGTGTGCGCTCTGATCTGTTCGAAGGCCTTGGAACACAGATTCGTACAGAGGAGTTGGCCAAGGCCTCACGTCTCGTGTCGCGTCTGACCGGCTATCCAGTGCAGTACAACAAGTCAGTCGTCGGGCGTAATGCATTTGCGCATGAGTCAGGCATTCACCAGCACGGCGTGCTCGCTGATCGCAGCACCTATGAGGTGATCGACGCCAGTGCGGTCGGGCAGCAAGGATCTCAGATCGTCCTAGGGAAACATTCTGGGCGTCATGCGTTCACTTCAACCCTGCACGATATGGGATTTGATCTGTCGGGAGATGCACTCAACGCCGCATTTGAACGCTTCAAAGACATGGCAGATCGTAAGAGTGAGATCACCGAGGCCGATCTTGAGGCGATCGTTACCGATGAACTCGGTGTTGTGATCGCAGACCGGTTCGAGCTCATCAGTCTGTCGGTTGCCTCCATTTCGGGTGAGGCAGCGAAGGCGAGCGTGGTCGTCAAAATCGACGGCGAAGCGGTGATGGCCGATGCCGTTGGGAACGGAATGGTTGACGCGATTGGTAAGGCGCTGTCGGAGGCGACTGGCGTGAGTGCCAAGCTGACCGGTTTTACCGTCACCTCGGTAACCGGCGGGGTGGATGCCCTTGGTGATGTCGTCGTTACCTTGCGGACTTCAGATGCTGAAGTCACCGGTAGAGGCATCTCGACGGACATTGTGGAGGCATCGGCTCGGGCGTATCTCAATGGCCTGAATCGGTTACTGCGGGCAAGAGAAAAGGCATCAAATAACGAGACCCCCTAGTGTTGCCGTTACCCTAGTGTTGCCGTTACCCTAGTGTTGCCGTGACCCGCAGATCCGGGAGATGAGCTCACTGTTGCACGGCGTGTTGGGATGTCACGAGGGTAATGAGGGTCTTCAGAGAGGATCAGGGTGGAACAAGGATCCAGCGTCTTGGGATGCGTGATGGCCAGACTCGTCAAGCCTGGCGGTCGGTGACATGACGCTTCGACGCGATTGGTGCGCTACAGAAAGCTCCTTGTGTCAGTGAAGAGGCGCATGGTGCAGGCAATCCGGGCGTCCTGTCGCTAGGGCAACCCATAACGACGTTGCCTGCGCTACGTGGTCACGAGGTGAGCTGAACCATCTTGCTGATGAAGGATAACCCTGACGATCTTGTCACAGGAAAAGCTCGGGGGGGAGGACTCGAACCCCCAATGGCAGAGCCAGAATCTGCAGTGTTGCCAATTACACCACCCCCGAAGGTCCCTCTGATCCTAGCAGTTGTTGCCCAGCTCACCGTCCAGTCTGGATCGGTTCATCCGAGAGAACGGGCTCTTTTTCTCTCATTTCAGGGGTGTTCATTCTCCGCAGCCTGAGCAAGCGTATTGATTCTAGCAACACATTCGTCCTGTCCAAGAATCGCCATGGAGCTAAAGAGGGGAGGACCAACGGGAGCACCGGTTATGGCGAGACGAATGGGTGCCTGCAGCTTACGAAGATTGGTGCCAAGGCTGTCGGCACAGGCTCGCAGACAGGTCTCGATTTCGCTCGCAGTGAAGTCTTTCAGATCCAGTAATGTCCTGCTGGCCTGGGTGAGGTAACTGAGGTCGTCGGCGCGTAGCTTCCCAACGAGCTCTACGTAATCTGGGGAAAAAGTAAAGAGAAACCCAATCATCTTGGGCAGCTCGGAGAGTGTGCCGATTCGCGTCTGGACCTCAGGTGCAATGCGAGCAAAGCGTTCTTCTCCCTCTGGGTGCATGGTGATGAGTGCTGCAACAAATGGACGGGCGACTGTTGCGAAGGACGCCAGAGGGAGGGAGGCAAGATAGGACTTGTTGAAGTGTAATAGGCGCTGTTCGTCAAAGAAGGCGGGTGAATGGCCTACACGGTCGAGCGAAAAGGCTTGAACGAGCTCCGCCAGGGTGAAGAACTCACGATCATCCCCGGGATTCCAGCCGAGCAGCGCGAGGTAGTTGATCATCGGCTCAGGCAGGTAGCCGAGCTGGCGGTAGTCTTCGACTGCCACGCGATCGCGACGTTTCGAGAGTTTACGACGTTGCTCGTTGACGAGAACGGGAAGATGGCCGAATTGAGGGATAGGTGCGCCTAAGGCCTGGTGAATGAGGACTGCCTTGGGTGTGGTGGGTAGGTGTTCTTCCGCGCGTAAAACTGTCGTAATGGCGAAGTCGATATCATCGATGACATTTGCCAAGACATAGAGTGGAGCCAGTGAGGACTTGAGGATAATGAAGTCCTCGATGGATCCTCTCGGGAAAGTGACCTCACCCCGAATCAGATCGGAGACGATGACCTCAGCGTCGGGAACGCGAAAGCGCAGCGCCCTGCCAGCGCCCTGCTCGAGCCCTCGATCACGACAGAAGCCGTCGTAACCAGGCGGCGTTCCGGGCGCTTTCCGAGCTTCAACAGCATCACGTGTGCAGTCGCACCAGTATGCATGGCCGCTCTCTAGGAGGTCGAAGGCAACTGATTGGTAGTGTTCGATCCTGCTCGATTGACGAATTGGGCCCTCGTCCCAGTCAAGGCTAAGCCACTGGATAGCACGATAGATCCCGTCAACCCATTCCTCGCGGTTGCGTTCAGTATCAGTGTCGTCAATCCTCAGAACTAGTGATCCATGTGTTTGGCGTGCGATGAGCCAGTTGTAGAGAATTGTTCGAGCACTTCCAACATGGAAGAAGCCGGTCGGCGATGGAGCGAACCGAACCTTCTCTGGGCGGGACGGATGCAACAGCTCCTCCTTAGGGTTTTGGGTCAGAGGATCATCCTAGCCTCGCCTCGCAGGGGAGGTGCTTGTCGACACTAGTTGTACTGGTAAAACCCACGTCCTGCTTTACGCCCCAGCAACCCAGCTTCGCACATGCGCGATAGGAGTGGCGGTGGAGCATACAGCGGCTCTTTGAACTCTTCGTAGAGAGATTGCGCAACTGCCATGGTGGTATCGAGGCCGATGAGGTCGGCGAGTGCAAGGGGTCCCATTGGATGAGCACAACCGTCCACCATACCGGTATCGATGTCCTCGGCGGTTGCAAAACCGGATTCGAACATTCGCACCGCAGAGAGCAAGTAAGGGATGAGCAGTGCATTCACAATGAAGCCAGCGCGGTCTTTGGACTTGATCACATGTTTGCCTAGCTGCCCGGCAGCAAATTCGTTGGCCTGCTGTTCCACCTTGGCATTGGTCATCAATGAAGTGACGACCTCGACAAGAGGCATGACTGGCACCGGATTGAAGAAATGAATGCCAACCACCTGCTCGGGGCGCCGTGTCGCCATCGCCAGTTTCATGATCGGGATTGACGAGGTGTTGGAGGCGAGGACGGCGGTCGGATCCTCCACGATGCCGTCGATACGTTTGAAGATGGCGAGTTTGGTAGTCTCATCTTCGATCACCGCCTCGATCACCAGTTCCCTGTCGCCTAGCTGTTCCATGTCCGTGGTTACCAAGACGTGGCTGAGAGCCTCCTCTCGGCTCTTTTCGTCGAGTTTTCCGGAGCGGACGCCACGATCGAGGGACTTCGTGATCCGAGCCAATCCTGCCTGCGCGGCACCATCGTCGGCCTCAATGACGATCACATCAATGCCCCGTCGGGATGCAACCTCTGCAATGCCTGATCCCATCAGGCCCGCTCCAATGACACCGAGTCGCTGAATCATTACTTACCTCCTAGGACCTGGCGGGCGATGACGATGCGTTGGACCTGGTTGGTTCCCTCATAGATCTGGGTGATCTTGGCGTCGCGCATCATCCTCTCAAGTGGAAAGTCCTTGGTGTAGCCATAGCCGCCAAGGAGCTGGAGAGCGTCGATGGTGGTGGACATGGCCACATCCGAAGCGAACATCTTGGCCATTGCCCCGTATTTGGTCAACTGCCCATCGGGGTCGTTGTCGATGAGCTGGCACGCCTGATAGACCAGTCCCCGTGCCGCTTCCACCCGCGTTGCCATATCGGCGAGCATGAATTGAATGCCTTGATTATCCGCGATCGGGCGTCCGAATTGCTGTCGATTTTTGATGTAGTCAGCGGCATAGTCAATAGCCCCTGTGGCGATCCCGACGGCTTGGGCGCCGATGGTTGGCCGTGATCGATCCAATGTGCCCATCGCGATGTAGAAGCCCTGCCCCTCTTCCCCGATACGATTCGCAACTGGTACGCGTACCTCGTCGAAGGTTATCTCACCGGTGGGGGAACCTCGGACGCCGAGTTTCTTCTCGAGTTTGGCCACCTTGACGCCCCAATCGGCCTCAACGAGGAAGGCGGTAATGCCTCGATGGCCAGCCTTTGGATCAGTCTTCGCGAAGACAGTGTACGTATCGGAGATGCCCGCGTTGGTGATCCAGTACTTGGTGCCAGTCAGGACGTAGTCGTCGCCATCGCGTACGGCCCGTGTCGTCATCGCGGCCACGTCGCTGCCTGCATCTGGTTCTGAGAGGCAATAGGAGGCCTGGGCATCTCCGGAGGCGACTCGCGGCAGATATTTGCGTTTGAGCTCCTCTGATCCCCAGTAGATGACCGGCGTCATACCCAACTTGGAGATCAGCATCGTGAGTGAAGTTGACGCACAGACGCGAGCGAGTTCCTCAACCATGATGGCGTTGGTGATGCCGTCCGCTCCTGCCCCCCCGTAGGCCTCAGGGATGCCGAGCGCAGGTAGCTCCATCTCTTTGCATGCCTCAAAGCTCGTCCATGGAAAGCTTGCGGACTCGTCGACCTCTTGCGCGTGAGGTGCGATACGGTTCTCGGCAAAGGATCGGAGGACCGAGCGAAATTGTTTGTGCTCCTCATTGAGTGCAAAGTTAGTCATTCCTCTATTGTGCACCCTCGCGACAACTTCTGCCAGTTTTGAGACGATGCCTTAGGTTCGGGCGAACGGCGCCGATAAAAAATGTACGCAAGAAGTTGCGTGTGTCCTATGGTGTTTTAGATGGTGTGCGCTGCCGAGGGGCTGAGGTATGGAGGTAAATTCAGAGTCCGGTTCAGATCTGATAGCAGCGCACCAGAGTTCTGAGGGGTCAAGGTTGGAGACTCGCAGAGTTCCCGGAAGAGTGATTAAGGCGTTGCGACAGCTCCTGCCTAAGCTTCGCGAACTCCTCGAGGCTGACCTTGGAAGTTTTCATGAGCGTGACGCCTCGGAGGTGGATCGGATCGCTCAGCTGATCACTGAGGAGTTCATCCGGCTCTTCTCCGAGCATCGCATCGACTACGAGGTGATTGCTCGCATTGGTGATGTGCATCTCCGTATGAATATCCGCCCAACATGGATTGATCTCATCTACTCGCTGTATCGTACCGACTTGGCTGGAGTCCTCGACGAGTCGGAACAGACACTACTTTTGCTACACGAAAAGGAACTCCTTGCGTGCACCAGCGAGGCGAGTATGCGCCTTTGGAGTGCCCGAGAGGCGCTCCAACAGACCATCGTTGAGGTTGCGAATCTGTTTGATCGGTATGTGCAGATGCCGGAGTCATTGTTAATAGAACAGCTGGTGGAGATGGTGCAGCGGGCCACGCAGGCACCCCTAGTCTATTTTGCCACCGCTCTCGGCACCCCCGTGACGGGGCTCGACGAAAAGATCTCCATTGTGGCAGCGGTTGGTGATGGGCGCGAGTATGTAGCTGATCTTGATCTGCGAACCGATCCAAATGATCTACGTGGTCAGGGCCCTGTGGGTATCGCTTTGCGCACTGGCAACGTCAGCTTGAGCTCTCGCGACGTCGAGAGTCGTTTTGGGCCTTGGATCGACAAACTCAAACGTTACGAGTTAGGCTCCGCCATTGTTGTTCCCTTCCCGCTCTCGTTGAACAGAAGCGCTGCCCTGGCTTTGTACCGGAGAGAGTCAGATCCGATGCCCGTCGATATCGAGGACATGATGGGTGCCCTTGGATCGGAGTTGGGCCGTCTTTTTGAGGCAAGAACGGCCTTCGCTCATGGACGGTTGCTCGATCGCATCATGGACACCAAGGTTGCCTTGCAGCTGTCCATGACGACCGATTGGGTAACGGCGATGGGAGAGGTTGCCCAAAGCATCGTGGGGGAGACCTCGATTAGCCAGGCTGCTCTTCTCTGCTTGGATACGCAATCGGGGATGCTGCGTTGCGCGGGAGTTTGGGGTGAACTCAGTGACTCTGCTCGCGATGAGCTCCTTGCTCTTGAGGTGTCGGTATCCGACGAGACCTGCCCGCCTGGTCCCTCTGCAACGTGTTTTCGATTGCAGCGCGAGATCGTGACCAACGGCCTCATCGGCCGTTCCCAAAGTTACGAGCTCAACGAGATGGCGGCCCTGTTGGCTCATGGCAGTGCTGTGCTGCGGCTTCCAATCGTGATGAGTGGTCGGAGTCAAGGTGTGATCATCTTCGCTATCGATGATCAGGCTGATCAGGGTATTGGTGAAGATGTCGTGCACTCGATCGACGAGCTGATCCGACAAGCCATCGCTCGGGTGGAACACAATCGTTCTGAGTGGGAGAACCGTTGGCTCAACAATCTGACCCTAACCGTCCTCCAGAGCGCCTCGATTATGGTATCTGCTCGCACGGAGGTCGAGCTGTTGCAGTCCTTCTGTGATGTGTTGGTGACCGAGAGTGTCTTTACCTCCTCATGGGTCGCCGTCCCGAACCCAGACATGAATCGACTTGTCCCTATGGCCAGTGCAGGACGTGGGGCTGAGGAGGTCGGCGCTCTCATGGTGCCATTGGATCTCGTCGGCGATGGCGGACCGTTGGCGCTGCGTGCGATCCGAAGTGATGCGGTTGTGTGGAACCAAGATGAACTCGGTGATGTTACGGTAAGCCCGTGGATCGACTTTCTCCGAACCTTTGGTTGGAATTGTGGGGTCTCGCTCCCCATCCATCGCGACGGCAAAGTTTTTGCCGCCATCACGGTCATGTCGCAGGTCACCAACACCGTGACTCCCGCAGTTCTCTCACTGCTTGAGACGGTGGTCAAGATGATTGAGCAAGGGATCGCTGATTTAAACCTCAAGCAGGCACTTGAACGGGAGCGAAACGTCCAACGTATCGCGGCGCGAACCGACATGCTCACCGGCCTAGATAACCGGCTCGCATTCGAGGAAAAAGTTCGCCATCTACTAGTTGCAGGTCGCGAGGTCGCCATTGGGATCCTTGATCTCGATGGTTTCAAAGAGTTGAATGACACAGCGGGGCACTGGGCTGGCGACAAGTTTTTGGAAGCGCTCGGTGCAGGTTTACGGTCACTCATCACCGGTGACGACTTCGTCTCCCGCCTTGGCGGTGATGAGTTTGGTTTCTGCGTCGCCGATGCTGAGTTACACACAGTCGATGATCTTGTGGAACGAGTCATGGGGCTCGTAACGACCACGGGTGAGAAATTCCGCATCACTGGATCCTTGGGATGGGCGATGTCGGTGACGGATGGACGTGACTATCCAAGCTTGCTTGCTCATGCAGACGAAGCCCTTTATGCGGCAAAGGGGGCCGGCAAAGCACGCTCCTACCTTTTTGGAGGCATGGTGGCACGTTCTATCGCGTTACGCCGCCAGGTTCGCGATCGGCTTCCAGCCGCTATCGAGAGTGGCGAACTGTATTTTTTACTGCAACCCAAAGTCAACGGCACGACCGGCTTGATCAACGGTGTCGAGTTATTGATGCGATGGGACGGAGTGCCGCTCGAATCGGTGCTGAACGAGGTGAAGAGCGATCCAGTACTGGCACGCATGCTTGGTAATCATGCGATCCAAGCTGCTCTCGCCACGCATCACCGGCTTGCTGCCGATGGATACCCCGATCTCAACGTATCACTTAATGTGACACCGTCGCACTTCCTCTCCAGACAGTTTTCCCAGGATGTAGCGCTCTTTGCGGCTGAGGAGCCATGGCACTTTACGGTTGAGATCACTGAAGATGTCGCACTCGACGACTTAGCGGCTGCGCGTTCCACCATCGGTATGCTGCACTCGGTGGGTGTCGCAGTCTCCGTCGACGATTTCGGGACTGGCTATGCTTCGCTGAGCAATGTCGCCCTACTCGATGTTGATGAACTCAAGATCGATCGGTCCTTCATCTCGCGTTTTGGCATGGATGTCAACTCATTTGCGATCGTGAGCTCACTGAGTTTTCTCGCGAGAATAGCGGGAATCCATATCGTCGCAGAGGGTGTCGAGACGATTGACGAACTGTCGCGTTGGATTCACTTGGGTGGCCAGTTGGTGCAGGGGTACCTCTATTCGCGCCCAGTTGACTTTGAGGCATTGCTTGGAGTTCTCGGTCGAGGCGAGTTGTTGCACTTCCCCGGACGGGTCTTCGCTGTCGAGGATTTCCTCCTGCTCAATGATGCCTTGGTGATTGAGCACCTCGATCAACGGCGTGAGAAGTCTTCGCAGGTCTGTGCCTTTTTCGATTGGTTCGCTACGCGCAGTGGCCGTTGGGGAGAACTTGCGAGCTTTGCCACGTCGGCGGCAATGCATGAAGAGATCCACCGTCATTCCGCAACCGAGGAGAGCTACCATGCGTTGGCCTCACACTGGGCCAGCCATGTCAAGGCCCTCCGTGATGACATCGCAAACTGTCTGCGTTGAGCTACGACACTTGGTTTGATCCGAGTGCTCTGCTAGAACACCTACGCTTTGCTAGGCTGGCTGCCAGGAGGGCGAATGATGATGACGGATGAGCAAGAGGTACGCCAGGCGACGCTTCGGCTTCTCGAGGAGGTCGATTTCGAGAAGGTTGGGGGGGTCGCATTCCGTGGCGAACAATACGATCGCGGTCTCGCCTTTGTGCATCATCCGGTTGGTCTCGGTGGTCTTGCAGCGAGTCCTGCCCTGCAAGGGGTGATCGATGAGCTGCTGGCGAATGCGAATATCCCTCCCGCCTTTGCGAGTAACCCAATCGGCGTGGGAATGGGAGCTCCGACGGTGATGACCTATGGATCCGTCGATCTTCAGCAACGGCTGCTACGCCCGCTCTTTACCGGTGAAGAGATCTGGTGCCAGCTCTTCTCTGAGCCTGGAGCTGGGTCAGATGTCGCTTCCCTGGCGACGAGGGCGATTCGTGATGGGGATGAATGGATCCTGAACGGACAGAAAGTGTGGACCACCCTCGCTCATGTTGCTCGTTGGGGGATGCTTGTCGCACGGAGCGATCCCGAAGCACCTAAGCACCGAGGGCTGACCTATTTTGTTTTGGATATGCGAGCAGTGGGTGTTGAGGTGCGGCCATTGCGACAGATCACTGGTGAGGCAGAGTTCAATGAGGTGTACCTCACTGATGTGCGTATCCCCGACACGATGCGCCTTGGTGATATCGGCAGGGGGTGGTCGGTCGCGATTACCACATTGATGAACGAGCGAGCTTCGATCGGTGGTGTGGTAATGCCAAGGAGTAGCGGCGCTATCGCCGAGGCGATCGGAGCTTTTCGGACCATGGGGAGTCCGAGTAGCGGACTCGATCAGTTGATGCAACTATGGTGCAGCACAGAGGCCCTCCGATTGACCTCCTTGCGGGCCGCCGCGCAGCGGCAGCAGGGTAATCCGGGTCCTGAAGGATCAGTGGTGAAGCTCGCGAATGCAGAGCTGAACCAGAAAATCTACGAATATTGCATAGATATCCAGCAAGACGCCTCACTGTTGTATCCGGACTACACCATGCGACGCCCTGAGTTTGCGGGTGTGCACGGCGATACCTCCTCGCGGTCGATGGCACAGGCATTTTTGCGATCCCGTGCCAATACGATCGAAGGTGGCACCTCGGAGGTGATGCGAAATATCTTGGGCGAGCGCGTGCTCGGGCTCCCTGGTGAACCACGTTCCGACAAGGAGTTGCCCTGGTCGCAGATTCCACGATGAACACCATGTCGTGAACATGCCGGAGTCGGTTTCCCACCGTCCCAGTGGGTGGGTTGGCCGGTGGCTGCACTTCGCAGAATGGCGGTAGAGATGCGCCTGGTATCTTTGGATCTGTGAAATGTCTGAACGCCCAATCCTTGTGTGACCAAAGTCCCTAACATCGTTTGTCGTGACTCCATAGGATAGTTGTTGGAGTTGTTCCACCGTGGATAGCTCGGTTGTTGGGTGTGTCATTTACGCGCAAGCGTTAGAAAGGATACCGCCATGAACGGTCATCCAGTCATCGGGGCGATTGTTAACCTTAATCATCCTGATCATTACATTCACTGGGGTTTTATCTTGATCTCGATGGCGAACTTTATCGTTATCGTTATCTTGGTCGTGTTGTTCGCTCTTGCTATCAGTATCCCTTTCCTCAAAGGTAAGCCGGTCAAGCGTAAGAAGTACCAACCAGTCACCGCTGCCAGTAGTGACGATGAGTCTGAGGGCTGGACTGCTCATGGTCGACGTCTTGGTTTAAAGTATCTCCCACCTGATAAGTTGTTGCCAGATGGTCAACCATCGTATGTGGCATCGTGGGTCTACGTGTTTGGTGTGCTCACCATTGGCGCGTTAATCATGGCCATTCTCAGTGGTATGGTTCTCGCTATTGAGGGCCCAACTTGGTGGCACTTGAGTGATATTGGGCACTTTGTCAACTCACTTCATCTGTGGTCGGTAGAGCTGTTTATGGGCTTTATGACTGTGCATCTGTGGGCGAAGTTCTGGATGGCGGCCTGGCGTGGCAAGCGTTGGCTGACCTGGATGACCGGCATGCTCGCCTTCCTGGTCTCTATCGTCGAGGCCTTCACCGGATATCTCTCGCAGACCAACTTTGATTCCCAGTGGATCGCCTTCGAGGCAAAGGATGCGTTTAATTCTGGTGGTATCGGTGCATTCTTCAACGCCATGAACTTTGGCCAAGCACTGATGCTCCATATCGTGTTGGTTCCGATCATCTTGGTGTTGATCGTGGGGATCCATGTGCTGATGGTTCGCATCCGTGGTGTTGTTCCGCCGATTGGTGCTGAGCCAGCTCACCTTGGTGAGAACGGTAGTGATGCAATGATTGCCCCCAGGGTAGAAGCGACAGAGGGCCGAGAAGTGAGCACAGTGGAGGTAGGGCAATGAGTCGGTGGAGTGAAAGCGAACGTAAGTATGGCCGACCATGGCACGGGCCGCTACGCCATTATGACATCCTGAAGGAGGCGACCATAGCATTCGGGATCGTGCTCGTCCTGGTCTTTCTCCTCGCCATCACCTTTTCATCACCAGATGTCCCCCCGGTCACCGTGCAATCGTGGGCAAAGGCCCAGCCGGTTGGCTTTGTCGACATCGCCCTGACTGAGCTCAACGGGACGAGTACGACCGCGACCTACGGACCGCCCTACAATACTGCGACAGGTTCATCGCAATCCCTTGGTCCGATCTCGTTCGAGAAGTTCTTTGGTGTGAAGTATCCGCTCAATACGGCGAAGGACTTTGTGCTGAACCCACTGTCGACTCTGCCGGACTTCCCTTCATTAACGGCGGCTATCGCAACCTATGAACAGGCACCCAAGGCGACCGAGGACCGCTGGATCAGCAACTACCAAGCGCAGCTCAATAAGCTTCCGCTCGGCAGCTCAGCCGTCATCTCGCAGATGCCCTCGGCAGGGCCAGTTCCGGTGCTGATGAGTCATCTCCTCGCCATGGCACAGTCAGGCGCTCTAGATGCACAACTCCTGACCCAGTCGAGCTTCTACACGACGAACTATACGAATCCTTTGATGTTCATCGGCGATTCTGTGGTGGCACAGCCGAATAGTTACTGGAACAAGCTTGTCACGGTTGATCACTTGCAGGGCAACCAATGGGGCGTGATGAACGAGACCGGATCCTGGCCCGGGCAGCCGTGGATGTGGCTCTACACCATGTGGTATCAGATCTCACCGATGTCAACCTCGGGCAATGGTGACGTAGAGGTCCTTGCCATCATGACGGTATTGAGCCTTCTCTTGCTCTTTGTGCCGGTCATTCCTGGGCTTCGCAAGATCCCAGAGAAGATCCCGTTGTATCGTCTCATCTGGCGTAACTACTACCGCGACCCCGATTTCACCAACGCAGAGGTACCCGCGCAACGAGCCTAAGAGATCACTGGGGCAGCATGGGGTTGATCCCTATGCTGCCCTCGTTGCTGTTACGGCCTAAGTAGCTGCCAGAGGGCCGAGATGGGCTGCACGTGAGGCTGGTTCTAACGGCTCGACTTTGTGTGACTTAAGACTCTAGCGCTCCTTTCTACCTGGGTGTAGGCTCACGTTGAGAGTTGTTCCACCGTGGATAGCTCGGTTGTTGGGTGTGTCATTTACGCGCAAGCGTTAGAAAGGATACCGCCATGAACGGTCATCCAGTCATCGGGGCGATTGTTAACCTTAATCATCCTGATCATTACATTCACTGGGGTTTTATCTTGATCTCGATGGCGAACTTTATCGTTATCGTTATCTTGGTCGTGTTGTTCGCTCTTGCTATCAGTATCCCTTTCCTCAAAGGTAAGCCGGTCAAGCGTAAGAAGTACCAACCAGTCACCGCTGCCAGTAGTGACGATGAGTCTGAGGGCTGGACTGCTCATGGTCGACGTCTTGGTTTAAAGTATCTCCCACCTGATAAGTTGTTGCCAGATGGTCAACCATCGTATGTGGCATCGTGGGTCTACGTGTTTGGTGTGCTCACCATTGGCGCGTTAATCATGGCCATTCTCAGTGGTATGGTTCTCGCTATTGAGGGCCCAACTTGGTGGCACTTGAGTGATATTGGGCACTTTGTCAACTCACTTCATCTGTGGTCGGTAGAGCTGTTTATGGGCTTTATGACTGTGCATCTGTGGGCGAAGTTCTGGATGGCGGCCTGGCGTGGCAAGCGTTGGCTGACCTGGATGACCGGCATGCTCGCCTTCCTGGTCTCTATCGTCGAGGCCTTCACCGGATATCTCTCGCAGACCAACTTTGATTCCCAGTGGATCGCCTTCGAGGCAAAGGATGCGTTTAATTCTGGTGGTATCGGTGCATTCTTCAACGCCATGAACTTTGGCCAAGCACTGATGCTCCATATCGTGTTGGTTCCGATCATCTTGGTGTTGATCGTGGGGATCCATGTGCTGATGGTTCGCATCCGTGGTGTTGTTCCGCCGATTGGTGCTGAGCCAGCTCACCTTGGTGAGAACGGTAGTGATGCAATGATTGCCCCCAGGGTAGAAGCGACAGAGGGCCGAGAAGTGAGCACAGTGGAGGTAGGGCAATGAGTCGGTGGAGTGAAAGCGAACGTAAGTATGGCCGACCATGGCACGGGCCGCTACGCCATTATGACATCCTGAAGGAGGCGACCATAGCATTCGGGATCGTGCTCGTCCTGGTCTTTCTCCTCGCCATCACCTTTTCATCACCAGATGTCCCCCCGGTCACCGTGCAATCGTGGGCAAAGGCCCAGCCGGTTGGCTTTGTCGACATCGCCCTGACTGAGCTCAACGGGACGAGTACGACCGCGACCTACGGACCGCCCTACAATACTGCGACAGGTTCATCGCAATCCCTTGGTCCGATCTCGTTCGAGAAGTTCTTTGGTGTGAAGTATCCGCTCAATACGGCGAAGGACTTTGTGCTGAACCCACTGTCGACTCTGCCGGACTTCCCTTCATTAACGGCGGCTATCGCAACCTATGAACAGGCACCCAAGGCGACCGAGGACCGCTGGATCAGCAACTACCAAGCGCAGCTCAATAAGCTTCCGCTCGGCAGCTCAGCCGTCATCTCGCAGATGCCCTCGGCAGGGCCAGTTCCGGTGCTGATGAGTCATCTCCTCGCCATGGCACAGTCAGGCGCTCTAGATGCACAACTCCTGACCCAGTCGAGCTTCTACACGACGAACTATACGAATCCTTTGATGTTCATCGGCGATTCTGTGGTGGCACAGCCGAATAGTTACTGGAACAAGCTTGTCACGGTTGATCACTTGCAGGGCAACCAATGGGGCGTGATGAACGAGACCGGATCCTGGCCCGGGCAGCCGTGGATGTGGCTCTACACCATGTGGTATCAGATCTCACCGATGTCAACCTCGGGCAATGGTGACGTAGAGGTCCTTGCCATCATGACGGTATTGAGCCTTCTCTTGCTCTTTGTGCCGGTCATTCCTGGGCTTCGCAAGATCCCAGAGAAGATCCCGTTGTATCGTCTCATCTGGCGTAACTACTACCGCGACCCCGATTTCACCAACGCAGAGGTGCCTGCGCAACGACCCTCTTGACTTGTTGGCTGTGGACGGTTGAGCCGGGGACGCAAAGTAGGGCAGTCCCCGGTGGATGCCGGAGTCGGCGACAAGAGACAGCGACATGTTGATCGATCGGAAGCCATTAGAGTGGATCGAGTCTCCTAGAGGCCCCATCGTCTAGAGGCCTAGGACACCACCCTCTCAAGGTGGAGACACGGGTTCGAATCCCGTTGGGGCTGCCAAGTATGACCTGCGAATATGCAGGTCATAGCGCCGAGAAGGGTCCTTCCAACTAGGTGAAATGGATCTCGAGCTTGTGGCAGCGATGTGGAGCCTCTCGTGTCACGCGCGATGATCCCGTACTGGCACGTCTGGCTAAGGTGACGCATCCAATCACTTCTGGGATGGACATATCGGCGGCTACGCGAATCTCCGTATTCGTTCGTTGCGTTGACCGAGAGATGGGCGCCCGCGCCTCGCTTCGGATGGGGGTGGGTGGGTTCTCGGTAGGGTCCCAAACCGGGCCTCGATGGTGACAGACACGCTAGTTTTCGATGATACGTGAGACGGTGATGGGTCTCAGCAATTGTGATGAAGGTAGGGCTCTATGTGGAGTCTCCGGCGATGGCTGGCCGCCTATGAGTTCCCCAGATGACGACGAGACCTGCCGCGATAAAGGTCGCCGCCATCAGGATGAATGCAGCCTGGAAGCCACTATCGGTGACAGTCACGCCAATGATGGCGATCCAGAGCGCTCCAATCGTCTGCGAGACGGTAAAGAAGACTCCAAAGCCAGCACGGGACATACCTGGGGGCAAATAGTCAGCGAAGACCGTTTGGCGAAGTGAGAGCTCTGAATAGGAGAAAATGCCAATGGCGATGCCCACGAGGGCAAGGCCAAGTAGCTCTCGACCGACGAAGACAAAAACGAGTAGGGCGAGTGCTCCCAGTCCGTAGTTCGCGATCAATGTGAACCGATGATTGCTCCGATCCGCGATCGATCCCATCAAGATCGGACCGATGACGGCTCCGACATATAACAGCGTTAAGACGATTGTCAGGCCTAGTGCAGAGAGGTGAAGGGAGCTATGAAGGTAGCCCGGAGTGTAGACGCCGACAATGCCGATTCCTTGTCCACCTGCGGCGATCGTTCCGGCGAGAAGGAGAGCGAAGACGGGCCGTTGTGCCATCAATGTCCGTAGGCGATGCCAGAAGTCGGCGCGCTCCGAATCAGCTTGGTCCTCTGTGATGTTGGGCGCTGTGATGCGATGCCAGGATGAGGGGAGCCAGATGGCGACGACCGCGACGGTCGTGACAAGGAGGATAGCGAGGGCCCAGAACGCCGCTCGCCAGCCGTAAGTCACAATGACCAGGGGCATGATGAGTGGTGCAAGGAGCGTGCCAAGGTTCCCGGCGGTAACATGCCAACTCAGCGTGGTGCCGCGCTGCGCAGGATACCTGTTAGCGAGATACGAGCCCCCCACTGGGTGTTGCGGCCATCCGGCGCTGGCCTGCAACAGGCGACCAGCCATGAAGACATAGATGCCTGGCGCCAAGGCTGCAATGACGGCTCCCACCGTTGACCCAATATTTTGAATGGTAAAGAGAACGCGAGCCGAAGTTCTCCGTACCACCAGCGATAGTGACTGGAGCGCACTACCGGCAATCGCGGCGACGGAGAGCAGTATGCCGACCGTGGCGTAGTCGGTGTGAAATGCCACGATAACATAGGGAATCGCGATTCCTAGTGATGCAACGTAGGCATGTTGTCCTGCATGAGACCAGCCCACTACGATCAAATCCCGGAGCCGATGTTGATCGTCTCGTCGTGATGCGGGATCGCTCAAGGTTCAGGAGTTCTGTTGGCGTCAAAGGCGGTCGTTGACTTAGTCCGGTCCTGTGCGTAGTCGCGACCGTGTTGGTGGTCTGTCAATCGACTACCCGTGTCCGGGTCGGTGTGATTTCGACGATGACACGTGCAGATTCGATGGTGCCAGCAAATGCTTGGCCAGTGTATCTCCTTGCTAGCTCTTCAAGATGATCGTTTGCACGGTCACCCAGAGTCGTCGCAGTGACAAGTCCACGCACCTCAACGTAGTGGTAAGGATTTTCACGCTCCCAAACCAACACGCTGACATGCGGATTCTGCGAGATGTTGCGGAATTTGGCCCGGGCAATTTCGGTATTGATGAAGAGATGTTCATGATCGCAATCGATCCACATGACGGATGTCTGCGGTTCTCCACCAGGCGCGAGTGTCGTGAGACTGGCAAAATTGTTGTCGTGAACGAGAGCTTCGAGAGCGGGATCAAGCATACCACTAGGATATCGCAAGGAGGTTGATGCCATGGCAGTGGTATGGATTGATGGATATCTTCATGAGGCTGACGACGCCGGTATTCCGGTATCCGATCATGGACTCGTCTGCGGTGATGGTGCCTTTGAGACCCTTGTTGTCGTCGATGGCAAGGCCTTCGCTGTCACCAGGCACCTCAATCGCTTAGGTCGGACGGCTCGAGGGATGGGACTTCCTGAACCGGACATGGAGATGCTTC
The DNA here is from genome assembly GCA_021819725.1 of Actinomycetes bacterium. The sequence goes on along the minus strand of JAKAQR010000002.1, from coordinate 105,610 downwards.
GCAAGGGAATTGAGGCGTTGGTCATTCTGAACGGATTGGACAATGCAAAAATTCGCATCACCTACACGGCCGGCAACGCTGGCCTTGGTTCGCATCGGCCGACCGAGTTGCAACCGAGAGCAGTGATCGCAACTGAGCCGATCTCGCTTGAGCCGACTACGACGGCGCTTGCGTTGGCTCCTTGGCCTCGCAATGAACGTGGCGTCCTAGCTGGTCTCAAGACGACCTCGTATGCCGAGAACGTGATCGCCCTTGCTTGGGCCAGAGAGCAAGGCGCGGATGAAGTGCTGTTTGCCAATACCCTCGGTAATCTCTGCGAAGGCTCTGGATCCAACGTCTTTCTCGTTCGAGAGGGAGTTATTCTGACCCCACCGTTAAGCGCAGGCTGTCTAGCGGGGGTCACTCGTGATCTAGTACTCGAAGGGGTTGGTGCTCATGAGGTAGACATTCCCCTCGATATGCTCGCAGATCCATTGGTGACCGAGATGTTCGTCACCTCAACCCTGCGAATGGTTCAGGGTGTTGCGCTCCTCGATCAACGTCACTTCGACGACGCTCCGGGGCCGATTACGGTGAAAACCCAGCGTTACTTCGCAGATCTTATGTTAGAACAATTGGATCCGTAGAGGTGGTTGGGTGACCTTCGATGAACTGAATCTGTTAGGCCAACTGGAGCTCCATCCAGAGGCAGTGGTTGTGCGGCTCGTTGAGCTTCGAGGATTTGGGGGCGGCGATCGAGCGAGCGATCTCATGGTGATAGCGGATTCGCAGCAGTACGGTTCGGTCCTCTCTCCAGAACTCGCGATGCGTCTGCTGACCGATCCCACTGATGCCAAGCCCCGCACCATCATGTCTGAGATCGGTGATGCTCAAGCGGTGAACAACGGACTGGCGTGTGGTGGGTCGGTACGGGTGATGGTGCACCCTTGGGGTTGGCTCTCGGAGATCGAGCCCTATCTTGGCGCTCGCAAAGCGTTTGCTCTCCTTACCGCACTTGATGCCCAAGGCCGCCCGACTCAAGTACGGGTAGTCGCGCTTGGCCAGAGTGCCGACGATGTCGCCGAGCAGGCAGCAGCTGCATTACTTGAACGGGGCCATGCTGGGGTGAGCGTGTTGAATCTCGAAGATGGACCGGTCCATATCCACTGTTTTCTGCCCCGTCCTCGGCTGGTGATCGTTGGTGGAGGGGTTCTTGCGGATACATTGAGCACCCAAGCTCAGCTCATCGGTATCGAGGCGATGGGGTATGACGGAGTTGATGGATTCCCTCAGGTTGGTCGTAGCGATGCCGTGGTCGTGCTCGACCATGATCATGAGCGAGTCACGCCACTCCTGCATGTGCTATTGTCCGCCACTGAGGTTCCCTATATTGGCTCATTGGGCTCTCGGGGAACACAGGTAGAGCGCCGCCGACGTCTGCTCGAATGTGGATGTGCAGATCAGCTTGCTCGGATCTATGGGCCGGCTGGTCTCGATATCGGATCGCGCAGTACTGAGGAGACCGCGATGGCCATCGTTGCAGAGATGGTGCGTGTGCTACGCGGACGTTCGGGCGAGAGCCTGAGAGACGGTTCGGGCCCGATCAACGGCTGACGGGCCCCCAGTCGAGCGCTTATCCCTTTTGGCGGCCGCGATGCGTTGGCCGATCGGTCGTTCCCGGGGCGGTATCGATTGACGTGAACACGAGTGTGCATGGTCCGATCGATCTCTCGGTAGCGAGAACGAGATGAGGCTTAAACGGCGAGGCGCAGCGCTTCGGGCAGCTTCCAGGTAGGCAGGCTGTGGGTCTGCATGGCGGTCCAGCGTAGCTCTGCAACATCGGCGAGTTCGGGCACGTAGTTCGCAAAACGCCCGAGGGCAGCGATCTCGAGACACTCTCCGAGGAGTTCAAGGGATTCTTTCAGATACCACGTTTCACCAGCGAGGCCGTCTAGTGCGATCTCAGCGCTCTTGAGGACTGGCCCTCGCAACGATTGTGGTACCCACTTCGCGAGTAGGGCTCTGACACCAATAGCGGCGTCAGGATGTCGTAGCACTTCAGCGGCGTCCAGAGCATGGATGTTTGCACTCCCCTCCCAGATAGGCAGAACTAGTGCCTCGCGATGCCAGCGCGCGATAGCGTACTCCTCTAAAAATCCAAGCCCTCCAAAGCATTCCATTGCCTGTTGCGTGATGATGGTTGAATGCTTCGCGGTGTGGATCTTGGTTGCGTGACTCAGCAATCTGAGCAAGAGGTAGTCTGCGTCGTTGTGGTCAGTGAAATCGTAGCTCTCCTGGAAGGTCTCAGCACCCAGCAGGGCGAGTGAGAGGATACCGAGATGGGCAAGGCGCAACGTCACGAGATCACGAGCAAAGAGAGCATGTTCCCGGAGAGGATGCCCGAAGGCCTGCCTTCGTTCTCCTCGGAGGGTGGCCTCGATTGTTGCGATTCTCGCCACACCAGCGCTCGCAATCGCGTTCGCCGTGCGGGCAAGGGTGAGGCTTTGCAGAATACGATAGATGCCATCATTTTCACCAGCCAATAGCGTGGCCTGCGACTCGGCGAGCTCGATTTCTCCAGTTGGGATCGCCTTTGTGGCGAGTTTTGACTTGAGTCGCCGCAGGGTGAAATTCAGCTCTCCTTCGTCGGTATATTTGTCGACAAGATAGAGGTGGAGGTCCCGTAGCGAGCTGGCGTGTAGAGGGTACGCGCTGGTGATTGCGAGATCAGTGAGGCCTGCTCCGCTAGCGAAGTATTTGTCCCCGCTGGAGAGGAGCCATTTGCCTATGTCTCGTCGAGCTTGTGTTCGGGTGGCGGCCAGGTCGCTCCCAGCATGTGTCTCTGTGAACCAGGTGCCTCCCCAGCTTGGACCATCGGTGAGTCGTCGAAGGTAACGGTCGGAGTCAGGGAGCAGCAGTTGCAGTGCGCTTGCAACCTGGGTCGTGAGCGTCAGCAAACAATAGAAGCCAGGATCTGCTATCAGGTAACCTTGGAGAAAATGGCCGATAAAACCTGCTTCGTTCCAGGGCGTTGAGACGACGTGGCGAAGTTGTTCGTAGATTGCGGCATGGGAGGTGGTGAGGTGGGCCTGATCGATGCGGCGACCATCGAGATCGTGACTGATCAACGTCAGGGAGGGGGCTTGGTCGATCTCGATACCGACCGGCAGCACCTGATCGCCGACGGTAGTGCCCAATTCGACGAGTTGGGAGATGAAGGAAGGTGCGACGAGCCCCTCGGCGATTCTCGCTAAAACTGGATCAACGAGATACTGATTGAGGCCAACGGCATAACTGAGTGGGCTTGTTGTCGGTTCCATAGTGCCAACCGTACTCACTCAAGAGCAGGTTTGCTTGGCAGCGAGGCAATCAGCCGGTTGCGTTAGCTAGTAGCCGGCAATTCCAGCGGCCTCTGATCGTGGATCTGCTGCGATCATCCAGCTGCGTGATCGACGCAGGGTCACATGCGCTACCCCAGACTCTGTGCCAAAGGCAGGAGTCGATGCCACTGCACCTAACCTTCGTGTGAGTTCATCGAATATCGCTGGCGACAGATGATCTTCGCAAGTAACGATCGGTTCTTGGATCCCGTCATAGGTATCAAATCCCGACAGCTCGCTAGAGGTCATCGACGAGAAGGCAAAGCGTGGTTGGACGAGGGCGTCACGTGGATCACTCTGATCGCGCAATGCTGCGGTAATGACCTGGGCCAATATGCTGGGTTGCCGATCTCCGCCCATCGTACCGGCGATCAGGGCAAGATCACCGCCAAGGGTCTGGGCCATGATGGGCGCCAGCGTGTGACGAGGACGCGCTCTGGGTCGGAGTTCGTTTGGATCGCCAGGCAACAGGTTGAACCCAACTGCTCCGCGATCATGGATGAAGATGTTGGTATCAGGTGTCGCAAGGCGTGAACCGAAGGCATGTCCGTTGGACTGCACGAGAACGGCAGCGAGCCCGTTTTCATCGACAGCAGTGATCGCAGTCGTGTCCGGCCCGGTGGCCACGGTGTGGGTGCGAGGGGCAGTGGAGCTGATCGTACCAGCCAGGACACCCGCGAGATCAGCGTCATCGTGGTGATAGCCGTGCATCCAACGAGTCGCGCGGAAGGCCTCGATGAGCTCTATGTACCAATCGGCATCACCGAGCGTGCTGGCAGTGGTGCCGAGCTGTGCCAACGCGCCAAGGGTAAGAAACCCCGCACTCGGCGCTGGGTTGGTGGTGAGCACATGTCCAAAGAGGGTCGCTGTTAGCGGTGTTGCAAACCTTGCAATGGGTTTAGCCAGGTCATCGGGTCGGAAAACACCCTCACTGAGCTTCATCAGCTCTGCTCCGAATTCGCCAGCATAGAATCCTTCACGTCCGAGTTTGGAGATTGCTAGAAGGGTCCGAGCAACGCCAGGGCGGCGTACGAGCGGTATCGAGTTCGTCGTTGCCATCAAGAAACCACCGAGTTCAACCCCTGAGGCATGGCTGCGGATCTGCTCGTAGTTTCGTCGTAGTCGGTTGGATGCGGGAAATCCGTTGGTGGCGTAATCGACGGCAGTCTCTAGCACTTGATCAAGTCGGAGTTTGCCAAATTTGTGGTGCAGCGCTAACCACCCGTCGACCGCGCCAGGTACTGTCAGGGCTCCAAGACTTGCACGTGGGATCGTCCGATAGCCGTTCGCCCGCATCATCTCCGCCGATGCCCCAGTGCCGGAGGCACCTATTGCCTGGAGCGACTGTACTTGAGCCGGACCCCGAGAGGAGGGAGGGGAGTAGACCAATGCGACGAGATCACCGCCCAGGCCGCACTGGTCAGGCGCGGTCACCGAGAGCACCGCGTTGGCCGCGATAGCGGCGTCGATGGCGGAGCCACCCCTGCGCAGGAGGTGAATGGCGGCTTGTGATGCCAATGGATCGATAGAGGAGACGGCTGCATTCGGGAAGAGTTCGCTGAAGGATGGTGAGAAGTAGTGCACTGGCCCTAAGAATAGCCTTTAGCTGGTGCTCTTGCGTCGGTTTGCAGGGCAATCGCGATCGTTGGTGCCTCGGCGAATGAGGATTACCGTTAGATTTCCGTATTTTGCTGTTGAATCAGCAGAATCCATTCCTGAATTTTATGGATTCGCTTGCATGGCTGGTGCGTATGCTCTAGCATGGAATCGGGGTAATTTTCAGTGTTGTCCCACCATGGTTTCTGTCGCCAGCGTTGTCTGTCGCCACGAGTGATTGAGGAGTAATTGTATGGTTCAGTCGATCGGCCTTCCTAAGGAGATCAAGGACGGAGAGCGAAGAGTAGCGCTTGATCCCTCGGCGGTGAAGTCCTGCGTTCAGGCCGGCTTTGATGTGTGGGTAGAGACAAACGCAGGCGTAGGTGCCGGTTTCGCTAACGCCGATTACGAGGCCGTTGGAGCCAAGATCACTCCAAATGCCAAGGCAACGTGGGCCGCTGATCTCGTCGTGAAGGTGAAGGAGCCACAGGAGTCGGAGTGGGGGTTCTTCCGCAAGGATCTCACGCTTTTTGCCTATCTCCATCTCGCTGCAGAACCTACACTTGCGAAGGCGCTCGTAGATAGCGGTATCGACGCGTTCGCGTATGAGACATTGGAGGAAAAGGGTGGCCTCCCGTTGCTCGCGCCTATGAGCGAAGTCGCCGGGCGTACGGCGGCGATCGTTGGTGCTCATTATCTCGCGAGTGGCTCCGGAGTTCTCCTTGGGGGATCGGCTGGAGTGCCGCCAGCGCGAGTTGTTGTCATTGGTATGGGTGTAGCAGGCACGATGGCAGCTCGCGGTGCTCGAGGAATGGATGCTGAAGTCACTGGGGTGGACATCGATCTTCACCGACTGTATATGGCCCAGCAAGAGGGTACGGTGACCGCAACACTTGCCAGCTCCGAACATGCCATCAGCGAGGCAGTCAGAGAGGCAGACCTCGTTGTGGGTGCCGCGTTGGTCACCGGTGCGAAGGCACCAAAGCTCGTATTGCGTGACCATATCGCCAGCATGAGGCCGGGCTCTGTCGTTGTCGACCTCGCGATTGACCAGGGAGGGTGTATCGAGACATCGCGACCGACTTCGCACTCTGAGCCAATCTATGAGGAGTTGGGTGTCATACACTACTGTGTCACCAATGTCCCTGGTCAGTACCCGAAGACGGCATCGCGAGCATTGTCAGCGGCGGTGGCTCCAAAGCTTGTCCGGCTGGCACGAGATCCTCAGGATCCGGTGCTCGCTGGTTCACTGAACGTTTCCAAGGGTGAGATTGTCCATCCGGTCGTCGCTAAGGCGCTTGGGTTATAGCGGCACTATTTGATGATTGAGCGATAGCCCGTGGTAACTGGTCCGAGCTTTTGGTTACAGCAGCTAGGTGATATCACCCCGCGGGCATCGCTGCAATCGTCGCTGCACGTTGATGTCGCGATCGTTGGCGGAGGGCTGACAGGATTATGGACAGGGCGGTATCTTGCTGCACTTGATCCCACGCTTCGGATCGCTGTCTTTGAGCGTGACTATGTCGGTTTTGGGGCGTCGGGACGCAACGGTGGTTGGGTCTCCAGTCTCTTTCCCGTCCCGGCTTCGAAGGTGGAACGGCTCTATGGCACACAACTCGCGGACGAACTGTGGCGCGCACTCGCAGAGACAGTCGATGAGATCGCCCAGCAGGTCGATCAGCTCCATATCGAGTGCGATTTCACGAAGGCAGGCACGCTGGTCCTTGCCAGGGATCGTGTGCAATGGCAGCGGCTGCGGCGCGAAGTCAAGGACGGAACAACCCTGTTGGATGCGCGTGGAACCGATCGTTCCCTGAGGGCAAGGCACGTCATTGGGTCCGTGCATGAGCCACAGTGTGCAACGGTGCAACCAGCAAGATTGGTGCGTGGTCTTGCCGATCGACTCGAGGAGTTCGGCGTGCGGATCTATGAGGGTACGAACGTCAGCAGTATCGGAGACCATGCGTTGGTGGCCAACGGACATACCGTGCAAGCGGGTGCAATCGTCCTCGCCACGGAGTCGTACACCGCTCAATTCGCCGATTGGCACCGGTTGGTTCTTCCTCTGTATTCGATGATGGTGGTGACTGCTCCGCTGAGTGATGCGCAGTACGAAGCGATTGGAAGCCCTCAACTTGGCTTGAGTTTCGCCGATGAACGGAATCTGGTCATTTATGGACAGATCACCGCCGATCGGCGCATCGCCTTTGGTGGTCGCGGTGCCCCCTATGGCTATGGTTCGGTGATCACCCCGGCACCTGATCGGGGTAGGGGGATGCGACGGCGACTCGAGCAGACGCTGTTAGAGCTATTGCCAGGCCTTGGTGATATCGAGTTTCCCGCCTTCTGGGGAGGTACGCTTGGAGTGACCAGAGACTGGTTCCCGCGTATTGATGTCGATGAGTCGGCCGGGGTTACCAAGGTGTACGGGTACGCTGGCGACGGTGTTGCAATGACCAACCTGATGGGTAGGCTCGTCACCCAAGGGCTGCTCTCTCCCCAAAAACTTCCAGCCGTGCACGCCATCTTTGAGCGCGCTCCGCGTGTATGGGAGCCAGAACCTCTGCGCTACCTAGGGATTAACGCGGGGCTACTGATGACCCAACTCGTCGACATCGGTGAGCAACATGGCGTTCCGGTACGGTTTCTTGACACCTTGAGGCGCGCCTTAATTGGTCAAGTTGGATAAGGTCATTATACATTCAGTAGACAAAGGAGGAAATGTGGCATATTTAGCACCAGTCTGGTCAAAACTCACCCCACTGACGGTTGTGCGTGGAGAGGGTGCGTACGTCTTCGACACCGAGGGTACTCGTTATCTCGATGCAACGTCGGGCATTGCGGTGACATCGACGGGTCACAGCCACCCCAGGGTGGCCAGGGCAATCGCCGAACAGGCACAAGAGTTCATTCACGCGCAGGTCAACATCTATACTCATCACCGATTGCAGGAACTCGCGGACCGTTTGGAGAGCGTTACCCCTGCAGGGATAGACACCTTCTTCTATAGCAACTCTGGCGCCGAGGCCACGGAGGCTGCGGTCAAGTTGGCGCGACAGTACACCAAGCGTACCAATATTATCGTATTTCAGGGAAGCTTCCATGGGCGTACTGCTCAGGCGATGGCGATGACCACCTCCCGAACTGGTTATCGAGCTGGCTATCAACCACTTCCAGCTGGGGTGTTCGTCTCGTTATTCCCCGGCTTTCCGCGCGCGGGTGGAGCTGATGGCACGAGTGTTGGTGAAGCGATTGATTATCTCGACTACTTATTAGCGGCACAAACCGCGCCGAGTGAGACCGCAGCGATGGTCATCGAGCCGGTCTTGGGTGAGGGTGGATATCTGCCAGCGCCAACTGAGTTCCTTGAGGCGATTCGCGAACGTTGCACCCAGCATGGCATCCTTTTTGTGGCTGACGAGGTGCAGACCGGGTTTGGACGTACAGGGCGTATGTTCGCCCTCGATCATGCGGGCGTCACTCCCGATATTCTTGTGATGGCTAAAGGCATCGCGTCAGGGTTTCCATTCTCAGCGATTGGCTCCTCCTATGACATCATGAAGGAGTGGACCGTTGGAAGTCATGGTGGAACCTATGGTGCGAATCCCATAGGCGTTGCGGCGGCAATCGCAACCCTTGATGTCATTCAGGAGGAGGGTCTCGTCGAGAACGCTGCTCAACGAGGGGAGCAGCTCAGTGAAGGGTTGCGCCGTATTGCCGAGTCACGGAAGGAGATTGGGAAGATTCGTTCGCTGGGTTTGATGGTTGGAGTAGAGATTGTCGACCCGGTGACTGGAGCGCCAGATGCAGCACGGACCACCGCCATTTTGAAGGAGCTCTTTGAGGCCCATCGGATTATTGCGATGAACGCAGGGACCTTTGGTAATATCATCCGCTGGATGCCGCCCCTCATCATCTCGCAAGAGCAGATCGATACCATGCTCGATGCGTTTCGCGCGTCGGTCGAGGCAACTGCGTGAGCTGCCAATACGAGCGCTAAATGGCTGACGGTGATGCCGATGCAATGATCGCGTCGAGATTGATCGGCGTTGGCGATACGTTGTTCGCACTGCCTGATCCATCAGTGCGTTTGGGGTGACTTTTGCGAGCCACGTCCGACGCCGACATGTATCTCTGGTAGCAACAAGGCCCTGGATAGCGATCCAGGGCCTTGTTGGGTTCGGTCTGTCTCCTATTTATGTGTCAATGGACACGAAAACCCTTTGGCGGTATGCGGGTAGGGGGTTAATCCTTACCGGTGTAGCTCATCACGTGCTTGATACGGGTGTAGTCCTCAAAGCCATACATCGAAAGGTCTTTGCCATAACCTGAGTGCTTGAAGCCACCATGCGGCATCTCCCCGACGATCGGTATGTGGGTGTTGATCCAGACGGCACCAAAGTCGAGATTGCGTGATACGCGTAGGGCGGTACCGTGATCGCGAGTCCAAATGCTCGATGCGAGGCCATACTCCACATCGTTGGCGAGCCTGACCGCCTCCTCTTCTGTGTCAAAGGTTTGGACGGTAATAATCGGCCCAAAAATCTCATTTCGGATGATCTCGTCCTCCTGTCGAAGATTGTCTACGACGGTGGCGGGGAAAAAGTAGCCGTTTCGATCGATCCGAGCCCCACCGGCTGTCACCTTTGCGTGATCAGGCAGTCGGTCGACGAGCCCGAGAATTCTGTCATACTGGTTGATATTGTTCAGGGGACCAAAGTAGGCGTCTTCGTCCGCCGGTGCCCCCGTCTTTGTCTCGGCGGCGGCCTTTGAAAGCGCCTCGACGAAGGCGTCATGCACTCCTCGCTGGACCAGCACTCGCGCGGCTGCGGTACAATCTTGGCCAGCGTTGAAGTAGCCTGCTCCGGCGATGCCTTCGGCGGCTCGGGCAACATCTGCGTCGTCGAAGACGATGACGGGAGCATTGCCTCCGAGTTCTAGGTGGACACGTTTGACATCCGCTGCGGCAGCCATCGCAACCTCTCGTCCAGCACGAAGCGAGCCAGTGATTGCAACCAGTTGCGGTGTCTTATGGCTGACGAGCATACGTCCAGTATCGCGGTCACCGAGGACGACGTTAAAGACACCGGATGGAAAGATCTCGCCGATGAGGCGGGCAAGAATGGTAGAACTTGCGGGTGTCGTGTCGGATGGCTTTAAGACCAAGGTATTGCCTGCCGCTAGCGCCGGTCCGATTTTCCAGATGGCCATCATCATCGGATAGTTCCATGGCGTGACGGCAGCGCATACACCAATTGGCTCACGGCGAATATAGGAAGTATGGTTAGCCATGTACTCGCCAGCGCTCTTTCCCTCGAGATTGCGAGCAGCGGCAGCAAAGAAGCGGATCTGGTCTGCCATCGGTGGAATCTCCTCACTCATGGTGAGTCCGACTGGTTTGCCGGTATTGGTGGTCTCCGCTTGGACAAGCTCCTCGGCGTGGTCCTCGATAGCATCAGCCAATCGAATGAGCATGAGGCTTCGTTCTGAAGGTGTGGAATCTCTCCAACTCTCGAAGGCTTCAGCTGCGCTCGCGAAAGCGAGATCGATGTCTGCCTCTCGCGAGGCTGGAGACGTTGCGTACACCTCGCCGGTCGACGGGTTCACGATCTTCATCGTCTCATCGGATTTAGCTTCGACGAAGTTGCCGCCGATATAGTTGTGAAACTGTTCGCTCATGGACTACCCTCCTCCTTGTTGGGCCATACTGCTATGGCCATACTGCTATGGCTGGTCTTTACCCAGTGCTTCGATGACGATCCGCATCACGAGCGCTGTTGACGGAACCATCTGGGCTATGAGCCCACTCCCCCCTTACCTTACACCATCTCAGTCCTACACGCAGGTGTTACGATGGAAATCGCAGAATTTCAGTAAAAATAGTGCGTATTCGGTTGACAATGCCTAAAATATGGTTAAGAATAGTTGTATCGTTGTGGTAGCTCTTATCTAGGTAGGCGTGCGGTCCTCACCAGGACGTGGGTCCTGTGTTCGTTGCGCGATGTGGTTGGTTCAGCGATGAGGCGGTTCGCAGGCGGCTGTCGCTGATCGTTATGAAGTGTTAGGATGCTGACCAAACGGTCACATAGGTGGACAACGGAGAGGACAGGAGAGGGGGATGGCGCTTGGCGAATCGTAGTGAAGCTGGGAAGGTAGAACGCACGTTCCCGTTGATCCGTGGTCAGGGGTTGCCGCCAATCCGGGATCAGAGTCCGAGTGGACACCCGGCGATGACCCTTGATGGGACGTCGAAGCGTTTGATTGAACTCTTGCAGGAGGATGGTCGCGCATCATATGCCGCTCTTGCCAAGGTGGTTGGCCTATCTGAGGCGGCGGTCCGTCAGCGGGTTCAGCGACTCATCGATAACGGCGTGATGCAAATCGTGGCGGTTACCGATCCAACGAGAGTTGGGTTTATGCGCCAGGCCATGATTGGACTCAAGGTAACTGGTACGTTATCGTCTGTCGCAGAGCAGTGTGCAGCCTTGCCGGAGGTTGATTATGTGGTCATTGCCGCTGGTCGGTATGATCTTCTCCTTGAGGTGGTGTGCGAGAATGATGAGCACCTTCTCGAGCTCATGAGCGATCGTATACGAACACTCGAGGGAGTTGTCTCCGCTGAGGTGAATGTGTACCTGAGATTGGAGAAGCAGACCTACAGCTGGGGGACACGTTAGCAGGCGGAGTTCTTGTGCGGTTGATGATGGTGGTTTGTTCTGCTAGCGTGGCACCGTAGAGACCCACCAATAGCTCCATCAGCGGTTCGAGCTGAACGCGTGTTGAGCAGGCGTTCTGAGCGCCGTGAGGAGATCTGACACCACGGGTGTCAAAGGAGATGTGGCACACCAAGTGCCCAGAGAAGGAGACAAGAGGGAATGAATACAGAAGAGCTTTCAGAATCAGCCAAACGACATCTTTGGATGCATTTTACGCGAATGTCTTCGTACGCCGATCACGAGGTGCCAGTGATGGTGCGGGGCCAGGGGCCCTATGTCTATGACAGCAAAGGCAAGCGTTATCTCGATGGACTGGCCGGGCTCTTTGTGGTTCAGGTCGGTCACGGGCGTACTGAGTTGGCTGAAGCGGCCGCGAAGCAGGCGAGCGAGTTGGCCTACTTCCCACTGTGGAGTTATGCTCATCAGCCGGCAGTGGAGCTTGCCGATCGACTGGCAGCGATCGCCCCCGGCGATATTAATCGCGTGTTCTTTACGACTGGTGGATCTGAAGCGGTCGAGTCAGCCTGGAAGTTGGCACGGCAGTACTTCAAACTCATCGGCAAGCCAGAGAAGACCAAGGTGATCTCTCGCAACCTCTCCTATCACGGGACCACCTTTGGTGCGCTATCGTTGACAGGTCTCCCGGGCATCAAGACTCCATTTGAGCCGCTTGTCCCCGGGGCCATCAAGGTGCAAAACACGAATCACTATCGTTGTGTTGACTGTGCGATGCTTGACCAGTGCAATCTGGCCTGTGCCGACGATATTGAGCAGCGAATTGAGTTCGAAGGGCCAGAGACGGTGGCCGCTGTTTTTCTTGAGCCAGTCCAGAATGCGGGAGGTTGCTTCACGCCAGCGCCGGGATACTTCCAGCGGGTGCGAGAGATCTGCGATAAGTACGATATTTTGCTCGTCTCCGACGAGGTGATCACCGCTTTTGGCCGCCTCGGTTATTGGTTTGGTGCACAAAAATATGGCTACCAACCCGATATTATTACCTGCGCCAAGGGATTGACCTCTGGATACTCTCCGATCGGTGCGATGTTGGCCTCTGACCGCCTCATGGAGCCGTTCTTGAAGGAGCAGAATAGCTTCCTTCATGGCATCACGTTTGCTGGACATCCGGTTAGCGCGGCGGTAGCGCTCGCAAACCTCGATATTTTTGAACGTGATCAGCTTCTTGACCACGTCCGTGGCAAGGAAGGTGAGTTTCGGGCAAAGCTCGAGACCCTGGCTGACCTCGATATCGTGGGAGAGATTCGAGGTACTGGTTTCTTCTACGGCATCGAGTTGGTCAAGGACAAGAGCACTCGGGAGACGTTCAACGATGACGAGTCAGAGCGGCTCCTGCGTGGGATCTTGACACCAAAGCTTTTCGAACTTGGATTGATCTGCCGGGCTGATGATCGTGGTGATCCTGTGGTCCAGCTCTCGCCACCGCTTGTCTGTGATTCTGAGCAGTTCGATGAGATGGTCGCTATTCTCCGGGAGGCTTTTGAGGCGGCACAAGCAGCGCTCTAGGCAGCCATCCTTGGCGCGTCCTGCTTCTCGCAGGGATATGCGTCGGGGTCCGTGGGGATAACGCAAGGTTACGAATAGTAGTCGGGCCCGATCTCGGGCCGGTCGATTGGTGGAAGCCCCACCCTCAATGGTGAGAAACCAAGGGGGTGGGGTTGCGCCTTTTCAAGATTCGAGGCTCTCTCGATTACTACGTACAGCGGGAGTTGTGTGATGAAGTCGGTGTGGTCAGCCGGCTCGGCATGGGGTGCCAGCCGGATGCTCCCGTTGACCTCGTGGACCTTGGTAGTGCTGCGACGACCATCCGTCACCCCATCAAAGCTTTGGATTTTACGATCGCTGCCCCCAAGGCTGTCTCGGTCCGCTGGGCATTGGCGCCGGAGGCGGAGCGAATCCAGATTGAGGCGGCCCACCATGTTGCCGTTCGCCGTACGTTTGCGGTGATATCCGAGTTTGATGCAGCGAAAACCATTCACGGGGTGATCAGACCGGTTGAGGGGGTGGTCGCCTACGATGTCGGGCATCGACTCTCTCGCGCTGGTGATCCGCATCTTCATTCCCACCTTGTTGTCCTGAATCATGCCGATGTAGACGGGCGAAGGGTCGCCCTTGAACACGCACATTGGGCACGTGGCCTCCCTGTCTGGGAACTGTGCTACCGGACCGAATTGGCTCACGAACTCGAGGCATTTGGGATTACGCTCATTGGCCAAGGCCTTGGATCGTGGCGGGTGACGGGGCAGGCTGTAGGCCTCAATGCAGTGTTTTCCAAGCGGCGCCATGAGGTCATCCGTTTCAGCGGGGATCATGGTTCTGGACGCATGCGTCAGTTGGCGGCCCTGAGCACCCGCCAAGACAAGGTTCCACAGGTGCAGTCGGAGCTCCGTGCGCGTTGGGAGAGTGAGGCTCGGTCGGCGCCCCTGGAGTTGGCAGTGTCACCTGTCCTTGCCGGTGAAGCGAGAGCTGCCGTTCGTGTGAACGATCCGCTCCTCAACGAGTTGGTCAAGGCGATAGAACGGGGTGCAACGGACCTATTGACTGCGAAGGAGAGGGCGCTTCGTGCTGCGTTGGGGGAGCAACGGGCTCTACGGCTCATGAGAGGTGAGGGGATCATGCTTGGTGACAAGAGGACGGGGCTTGACGGATCGCTCTGTCAAGCCTATCGTTCGTTGCCGGTCACAGAGCGGTTAGCTTTGATGGATGTCCCAACGAAACATCTGGAAGAAGTCTTCGCCTCGCGTGAGGTGATTCCGATGGTTGCGGCACTTGAAGGGGCAGGGTTGCGTCCAGGGGATCGAGTAACCGTGGAGACGCGAACCTCGCAGGAGGCGACGCTGGTCAACAGCTTTGGTCAATATCGCCAATCGATCCATGGGACAACGCTCGTGGTTGATGTGAACGCGTTGCCCCCTTCTGAATTCGGTGACATGGTCAGGCAGGGAAGGACAGTGGTGCGGAGTCCAGGAACGTCGATCCATGGATCGGGTACGGCGACGATGCTTGGACTGCGCAACGATGAGGGTAAGAGCCTTGTGTTGGCGGAGAGTTCGGTCGCTTTATGGAAGGCGTTTGTCGCCGATTGTGTCGATTGGGTGCGCGCAGAATGCAAGGAAGATGTCACCTTCGCTGCCTCCTCACCAGGGCTTAGCGCCAAACTGCGCAGGGAAGTCGGCAGACAGATGCCCGAGGCGGTAGTCGGTCGTGTGGGTTCACGACCGTTCTTCCGGGGTGAGCCAGTGGCGATGCCAGATGGCCGTGGTGGTAGAATCGTAGCCGCCCACGACCGTCATCTTGAAGTCCAAATCGGCGAAACGATCGAGACGGTACCGACCCGTGGGGCGCGACCGGTGGGCTTTTCTGCAGAGTCCAATGATCGACGCCTAGTGGTGTTTGGCCCTCTCGATGGGAAGGATGTGAGCAGGATCGAGCGCGCCTATCTATGTCAGCAACAACTGAGCGAGCTGGTTCATCATTTACGTCTCAATACCGACGGCCACGGAGTGAGTTGGTTGGATGCGCAGCCCACGAGTACGATCTCACTGGCCCGACGCGTAGAACTCGCCAGGACAAACGGTCGGTTTCATGGAGAGAAGCTCTATCAGCTTCGTGCTGTCACCACGACGTTGAGTAGCATCTATGATCGGGCGGAAGAGCTCGGATTCGATGATCGCCGAGGGAGAGACCGTATCATGGATGAGCAGCTCGGATTGTATCGCGAACGGGATGCCTTGAGCCGCGGTCGCTCACGCTAGCGGAAACACGAAACCTTGCAAAACGGTCGGTGATGATGAAGTGAAGGGCTAGAGCGGCGAATTCGCGTGCTTTGCGTTGCGTAGCCGCTCCTTCTTGGTAGCGAGAAGATCGAAGGCATGAACAAGATGGGCCCTGGTTCGATTCGGCTCAATCACGTTGTCAACAAAACCTCGTTCCGCAGCAATCCAGGGGGTGAGATACTCGTCCTCGTATTTTTGTTGATGGCGGAGTCGTTCTTCATTAGGCGCACGCCGGTAGATGATCTCTACGGCTCCTTGTGCCCCCATGACAGCGATCTCTGCTGAAGGCCATGCGAAGGTGAGGTCGTTGCCGATCCCTTTGGAATCCATGACGATATACGCCCCTCCGTAGGCTTTGCGCGTGATGAGACAGATGCGTGGTACATTGCATGCGGCATAGGAGAACGCGAGTTCGGCACCGTGGCGAATCATGCCACGCCACTCGACGTCCTTGCCTGGCAAAAAGCCGGGTGTATCGACGAGCGTGATCATTGGGATATTGAAGGAGTCGCAGAAACGGACGAAACGAGCACCTTTTTGCGCCGCGGGAATGTCGAGTGTACCCGCCATTATTTTGGGCTGATTTGCTAGAATTCCAACGGTGCGACCCTCGAGGCGGGCGAGTCCCGTTACGAGTTGGTTCGCCCAAGTGGACCGAAGTTCATAGAAGGTGTCCTGATCGACAATACCACTGACAAGGTCGCGAACATCGTAGGCGGCGGTCGGCTGTTCGGGGATGATCGCATCAAGGTCGACACCGGCAGGGTCGTTGAAGTCCACTCTTGTTGGGAGTTCATTCGTGGAGTCTGGGAGATAGCTCAGGAGTTTCAGGATTGATTCTTCGATATCACGTCGGTCATTGGCGACGTCAAAAGCAACACCTGAGCGGTTGAGTAGGACTGATGCGCCGCCAAGTTCTTGATTTGTCACCGAGACTCCGGTGAATTCGGCGACTGACTGGGGTCCACTGAGGAAGGCGAATGAGTCCGGTGCCATGACGACGTAGTCGGCAAGTCCGAGCAGTAGTGCGGGACCTGAGACTGCTGGCCCAGTGAGGCCGATCAGAATAGGTACTTGACCCGAACAGTGCGCGAGCGCGCGTGCGGCAACCCCCCAACCATGCAGTGCAGCGACCCCATCTTGGATTTTAGCACCCGAGGTTGAGAGTTCGCAGACGATCGGCACGCCGATGCTTGCCGCTGTAGAGGCGGCATGGGCGATACGTTCCCCGTCGCGTTCGGAGAGCGCTCCCCGCCTCGTCGTTGCTCGCGATGAGATCCACATGACGCGACGTCCATCAAAGGTACGGAACTCTGATCGGGTCGAACCGGTCGAGGATGCCTTGAGTTCAAGATGGGGGCTTCTCCTAGCCATCGGTCTTTGGCTCCTTCATTGGCTTTTGGGTAGTCCGTATGATGCGTTCGGCTGCTCTCCGGCCTGACTCGATAGCGCTGTTGAGCGAAGGGGTCCCAAGATGGTCGCCGGCGAGAAGAACACGTTGACCTATCTCGTTGACCTTGTGTGTGCTCCGCGGCAGGGCAGCCTCGACAACGCCAAACTCGACGAAGTCTAGGTCTTCTTGACCACAGTTAAGCGCGAGTGCCAGCGCACTACGCACCTCGGCCGGGGGCACCGTCGGATCGCAGGATGCGGTGATGAGGTGCCGTTCCGGATCGTGGCTCACGTAGCTGGGTGCGATGTCGCTCATGGGTGCAACGGTGTAGATAGGACTTCCAAGTGGTGGCAGCCCGACGGCAGGTACGCCAAAGAGACGGCGGTTGCTGAGCACATGGATAAAGCCAACAGAACGCATCGCTGGGAGATGGAGATCGAGTAGTGGTCCCAGCGCCGGCGCATCTACGGCCAAAATGGTCCAGTCTGTGGACACCGTTGTTCCATTTTCAAAGCCCAGTTGACCACTGGCCACCGAGACTGCCCGGTGGTGGTAGTGAATCCCTCCCGGAAGGGTGTGGGCGATGATGGCTGGCAATTGGGCCATTCCTTCGGTCGGCAAACTCGCGTAACCGTTCAAGAGACGTCCCAAGACAAAACGTGCAAAACTTGCTGGCTCGACGAGATCAGGGTCGATGGTGATTCCGCGAAAGAGCGGTGCAAAAACGCTCTCGTAGAGTGGGCGCGGTAGCAGCCCTCCGAGATCAGCGATGGTTGGATGCTGGGTGGTGATGAAGTGAAGGAGGGATTGCCAGTTCGGGAGCTGAAGGAGACGGACCAGAGCAGAGAAGGTCGCTCGATAGGTGCCAGGGACGCGACGAGGATCAGAGAGGAGGAGTGGCCCTTCTGGGCGTTGAAGATAGACACCCGGATAGAGATGCTGTAAGGGCAGCTCTGCGACCGAAATGAGTCGACGAAGTTCTGGATAGTCGTCGAGGATGATCTGGAATCCCCGATCGAGGATCAGCCCGTCGACATGATCAGTCGCAACGCGGCCACCTGGGCGATCTGAGGCTTCGTAGACCTGGAAGTCAATGTGGTTGATCGCAAGGTAGTGTGCAGCTGCCAAGCCAGCCATGCCTGCGCCAACGATTGCGACCGTTGGAGATTCCGCCACTCGCCTCCCTCTCGTTATCGATGACCATCTGCACCCAAATCCTTTGCTAGAGCTAGGCAGCCGATGTCATCATTCACGCTAATGTCGGTGGGGCCGGCAAACGTCCGGAGTTGGTAACGAGTATTGCGAGATGAGTCGCTCCTGGCCAGGCTGCCAACCGCTAGGGGCGCAATCCCTCATGTAGGCCTCTAACCTGCTGAGAATAGAGACTGATGATGACCGGTGACGCGAGTAGGTAAGACGACGAAGTACGATCAAGGGCCAGTAGCGCCTTGGCGATGAAGACCTCGACCCGCCGTGGGGTGCAGATAGTCATCGGTCTGATAGCCCTTGTCGTGGCCGCTTTGGTCATCTACAGTGAGCGCGGCCAGCTCAGCGGTACCGCCGCGGCACTGTCGAACGCGGATTTTGGGCTGATTGTGATCGGTTTTGTCCTTGAGGTTCTCTCGGATCTATCCTATTCGCTGATGACGTACTATCTCTTGCCGACTCGTCTCGGACGTTTGACACGGCGGTGGTTCTTTGGAGCCTCTCTCGCGGCGATCGCCATGAATGATTCCATACCGCTTGGCGCGGGTTTTTCTGTTGCGTATCTCTATCGCAAGCTTCGAGGCAGGGGTTGCAGCCCCCTTGAAGCGACGGCGGCGTTGCTTGGTGGGAATCTACTCGCCATCGTTGCCCTTTTGGTCCTGCTCGGTCTGGTACTGGTCGCACATACCCAGGCAACAGCTGTGCTCAGCAATGTCGATATTGCGATTTTGTTTGGATTGCTTCTGCTGGCGGTCGCTGCGATCATCCGGATGGATCGAGTGCTTGTCGTGGCGATACAGGTAGGCGCACGCCTCCGCCGTATCGTACACGTGAAGGGCCAATTCAGCCAGTCCAGTATTTTGACGGCACAACAGCTCCGCTACCGGCCGCGCGCTATCGTTCAATCATCGCTTGGGGCACTCGGGAACTGGCTCTTTGACCTCGCCACCTTGGTTTTGAGTTTGGTCGCTGTCCATGCGCACGTTGGTCTTGTTGGGGTCACGGCTGCTTATGTGCTTGGTGCACTCGCTGCCAACCTTCCGATTACCCCAGGTGGGCTCGGAGTGGTTGAGGGGTCGATCACGGTTGCGTTGGTGGCCTTTGGTGGAGCCCCATCGTCGATGTTGGCTGCTGTCTTACTCTACCGGGTGGTGAGCTATTGGTTGTGGATCCCTATCGGTTGGAGCAGTTATTTTCTGTTGGGAGGTCTGCGTGAGGATTAAGTGGTGGCGGCGGTGGCCGGTGGCACTCGTGTTGTCCGCGGTGGCACTCGCCTCCTGCGGCGGTGCTCGGTCGGTATCTGGGACCTCTGCAGCTAACTGCGTCGACGCGCTTCAGCGAGCACTGACGACGGCGCCTCATGACGATAGTTTTCGTGGACTGGCACAGCTCAATGCTCGCGGGATGGCACACTTGGGATTTGGGACGATTGCGCCTGGCCAGTACTGTGTGGTCATGTTTCTCAACAGGAAGCTGTCGACTCGGGGGCGCTTTGTCCTCGATCTCTATGGCTACACCGAGCGCCCTGTCTATTTAGTCGGTCATCTCCAGCATGTTCGAAAGGCTCCCAAACTACTCGATCTCGCCTGAGTGCTTTGCTGCTCAAGCCAAGGGGCCTTGTGGGTGGCAGGGATTGTCGCCTTGCCGTAGGGGATCGGTTGAGCACCGCCAACGGCATGCGATGTGAGAGTACCCCCTGGCTGCGCGAGGATGGGGCTCGACCTCAGCGAGGGAACTCATGCGAGAAGTGCGTTACCATGCGTGACAAGCTTGACCTTTACGAAGTCAAGCAGGATCACCCAGACGAGCGTTCCGATGAATACCAGGATGACGGCCTCGATGGGTACTGCACTCATGAGCACTCCGGCCGTCGCGAAGAGACCAACGACGAGCGTGTCGACACCGGATGCCAACAAGAGGAAGGTCCCTGGTTTGGATGCCCACAGGTGTCCTCGCTCTCTGAGGAGGAGGACATTGGCGAGACCGGAGAAGACGAGCGCCACAAAGTCGAGGGTTTGTAGCTGCCTTTGGGATAGCCCTGCCAAGCTGGCGAAGGCGTAGGTCCCAAACGAGAAGAGTAGCCATGCGAGTGCGATGATGCTACTGGTCCTCATCAGCACTGTGACACTCCAATGGTTGGGAGTCTTCGATGGGTGGACGTTGTCACTGGCCAGTGACATCGTTACGAGATCGTTTGCAAAGAGTAGCAGCAAGATGAGGAGAGGTGTCACTACGAATTTTCCGAGCACGAGTACCCCAATGCTGAGAAAGAGGGCCACTTGGAGAGTCTTAACGATCTTGTTAAGCGTGTAGGTGAGCAGGCGTTGGTAAACCGCACGTCCCATATCAATGGCGTCAACCAGACCGGTGAGACCTGGAGTGGTAAGAACAAGACTGGCTGAGGCTTTGGCGACATCGGTAGCAGTCGCTACAGCGATCCCAACCTCGGCTTGACGTAACGCGGGCGCGTCGTTGACCCCGTCTCCCGTCATGCCAACGATCGCTTGTTGCGTCTGGTGCGCGGCGACAAGCTTGTACTTGTCCTCTGGAAAAACCCCCGCATAGACCGCACAGGTTGAGTCGCTGTTATCGGGTGAACAGACTTTGCCGGATAGGCCAAGTTGCGTTGCGATCGAGGCTGCTGTCTCCGGGGTATCGCCAGTGACCATCTTGACGGTGATGCCAAGCCCTGCAAGCTGTTGAAGAATCTCTGCCGCATCATCGCGTAGCGGATCGGCGAAAGCGATTAAGCCAAGCAATTTGAGGTCGGAGGCGACTCCTCCAGCGATACCGAGGACTCTCGAGCCGCTGCGTGCAAGATCAACGAGTGTTTCCGTGAGCGTCGGGGGTTCTTCACCCCCCGTGATGAGCGTCTTGAGCACCTGAGGGGCACCCTTCAAGGCGCGGTGCTCCGATCCCGACGCATCGAGATAGGTTGACTCAGAACGCTTTGTCGCGGGGTCGAAGGGAGAAAAGGTTGCTCGAGGTACGGGTTTGATCCCAAGCTGCTGCGCCTTGACCAGTGTGGCAAGATCGAGAGGATCTTGTGTGGATGCGTCCGATGCCATCGCCGCAGCAAAGAGCACATCAGCATCGGTGGCGTCCGCAAAGGTGACGATCGATTGAATCCTGAGTTCATTTTTGGTAAGCGTGCCAGTTTTGTCACTCAAGAGAACTGTCATCGACGCAGCCTCTTCAATAGCCGCAAGGCGAGTGACAAGGATGCCGCGACGCACGAGCTCCATCGCCGCGACCGCGGTGGCGAGCGTAAAGGTGGCAGGGAGCGCTATTGGAACCGAGGCGACGAGGAGGATGAGCGCGAATGGTGCTATGTGGGAGAGAGTGATTCCTCGCACGAGCGCATCGACGAATACCACGACGACGAGCACGATGTCGAAGGTGACGAGCCATTTCACGATGCCGAGCACCAGCACTTCAAGGTGACTGGCAGATCCCGCTGTCCTCACGAGGTCCGCGGTTTTGCCGAAGTAGCTCTTCGTACCCGTTGCGGTTACCTCGCCTGAGGCTTCGCCTCGTCGGATAATCGACGCAGAATAGACCGTGTCACCACGGTGATGTTCCACCGGGAGCGACTCGCCGGTCAGTGCGGATTGGTCAACCAGCAGTTCGCCATCGACGATTCGTAGATCGGCCGGCGCAAGATCGCCAATCCGTAGATGGATGTAGTCACCAGGCACTAGATCGACGGCCGGTACTTGTTGCCAAGATCCATCCCGAAAGACCCTCGCGGTGATCTGCAGTTTGGACTGGAGCAGTTCCAACGCTTTCTTGGCCCGACTTTCTTGCGAGAACGACAGCACTGAGTTCAACACGAGCAGCAAAGCAATAACCATGGCCTCGGCCGATTTCCCGAGTGCCAGTTCCAGGATGAGAGTCACCTCGAGCATCCAAGGAACAGGAGCCCAAAACTTCTTCAAGAATAGAGCAAAAGGGTGTTCCTTGGGATGGACAATTGCGTTCGGACCATACTGTCTGCGTCGTTGTGCGACCTCGGCGGTGGTGAGTCCCTGAGTCTCGGAATCCGGTACGAAAGGTTCAGACAACCGATCAGTGCCTCACAACCAGTACGGGAACTTCGGCATGGTGGATAAGCTGATCGCTGACGCTCCCGAGCAAAAGTGCCGAGAAGCCACCCCTCCCTCGTGCCCCTACCACCACCATGTCGGCTTCCTTTGCAAGCTCGATGAGCGCGTAGGCAGGTTCTCCCTCCAAAAGATGCGTTTGAAACGGTACGTCTGGATACTTGTCCCGCATGAACGCCGCGCCAGTCTCAAGGATGGCCTCGGCGGCGTGCGAAAGTGTCTTGAGGGCGCCCGCCGTTACTCCGAAGTCATAGCCACCGATCTCCCAGGCGATCGCGATCGCAACGCTGGCCCCCCGTAGTTTTGCCTCTTGAGCGGCGTAGTCGAGCGCCTCCTGTGCATACTCCGATCCGTCGTAGCCGACCAACACCACACCATTTTTGTCAAAGCTTGACGTCTCCATGTTTGGATCTCCGATCTCGTTACCCTATCTCACAACCTAGGGCTAGCCAAGGCGTTTCACTAGGGGATAAGGTCCCTTGATAAGGAGACGAGCGACAGTGGATGTGGCTACAGCGAGAAGGGATCCAGGTGAGCCATCGTTAGTCATGCCGGTTGCGGCCGCTGCCTGCAGTCATGGTAGGGGCAGGTGTGATCCAAAGCATGGCGAGGACCCCAAGGCTCGCTGCCTCTATTCACAGACAAAATCCTTCGAATGTCTGTCAGTCTGTCTCGACGGTCGACCTTGTGCGGAACCACTGGTCGGTGAAGTGAGGATCCTGTTCTGCCGCGTTGTTCATGGGTGGTGAGGTGCACCTCGCAGAAGGCCTCGGGTAGGCAACCTTCCGGGAATGCAATTCGATCGCGACTAGGGTTCGATCGCAGCTAGGGTTCGATCGCGACTAGTGTCGAACGGTTTGGTCGCCGAACGCTGTGGACCTCGGTATTCTACAGGGACACAAGCAGTGGAGCCTCTTGCCCGGCCGGGCAAGAGGCTCCACTGTGGTCGTTGATCGAGCAAGTTAGGAGTTCTCGTTTGCCTTCTCAAATGCTTGACGAAGGTTCTCGACTGTCTCGTCGGTGATGGAGCTACGAATGACCTTTGATGGGTGATAGGGTTCAAATGCACGGGTCATCTGATCGGCATCCCCTGATACCCCAACCAGGACGAGTGCCGATGTGCCCGGGGTGAGTTCGGACTTCACCTCGGCCACAAGCTTTTCGTCGATTCCTGATCGCTTCCACAGCTCTCCTATCGCAGCTCCTGCGCCCATCCCACCGAGCCAACCGCCGAAGAACCACGCCGGTGGAAACCACCAGAACAGCAAGATACCTGCAAGTCCACCTAGGAAGGCACCACCAGCGACGGAGCCGTGAGGTGTCGAAAGCGTGGTGATCCCTGACTTGTGTTTCTCGATGACGGCGACGTTATCAACCCAGGCATAACGCAACTCTTCGAGGGCGCGGACGGCGTCGAGCGCCTTTTGTGCATCATATGAATGGTCGAACTTTAGCAAGATCAAATCTGGCATGTTGTTACCTCTTCTCCTTCTTTCTCAGTTAGTTTAACTTCTTCCTCTACGCTTCTACTCTACTTGGGTTTACGGGAGTAGTGCCACCAATTGGTATTGAGTATTCTCACATTCGATTACTAATTGGTTCAGTTGGCGCCGCTCTGGTGAGTCACTATCAGGGGTATCAGAGTGATAAATTGCTTGTTTGGACCGTTGATATCCTAGCGTGTGGGTTGTTGGAGGAAGAGGATTTGTGATGAGCGTGCGTGGGTTGGATGGTGCTAGGAGATGGGTCGGCTGGAGTCCTTCATGTGATCCGTAGGGAGCTACCGGCGCTCGAAGATAGCTACACTGATCCGCAAAATTTCTGACCAAGTTGACCAAGAGTTGAGTCTGTTGACCACAGAACTCGTGCGAACACATTCGATCTCCCACGTGTAATGGGCATCGCTATGGTTTCGCACACGATGGTGGACTTGTCACCCTGCGGTGATGATTACCTTCGTCGAGGAGTCCGTTGCGATGAGCGTGGATCAGCAGCACCGTTGTCTGCCTGGCAATGGTGATGATGATGGGAGCTTGGTGATACCGCCAGGCCGGTTGTGGGATCTTCGATGTTCGCAGTTGTGGGCGACAAAGGAGCTGTTCGAGGGCCCTCGGGCCCACCCGGTTAGGGTACTTTGGCTCTTTGCTTCGGTTCTGGGCCGGCCTAGTATGTCTGGCTGGAGGTTGGCAGTGAGTCGAGGGAACATTGCTCGTGAGCTGGGCCGGCATGAAGAGTTGGTGGTAGACGAGGGTGAGGGTATGCGCGCGATGGCGCATGGTAGGTACTCCATGGACAGCGCGAAGTCGCCTGTTCTCCGTTGAGTTACGAGGCGGTTGACCTACGAGTGGGTTCAGATGTCGAGGAGGAGTGAAGGATGGCCAAAGTGATCGACAAGCCTATTGATCCGGCGATAGGAGGCGGTGGAGTTCATCCGCGGGGTATGGGTCTGACCTCGAGCACTGGAGTGGTTGTTGGTTCTATCGTCGGCGCTGGTGTATTCACTATGCCAGCGGTCATGGCAGGAGCGGGGACGAGTTCGATTCTTGTGTTAGCGGCGATTGCCGTTGGGGCAATGGTCTTGGCGACACTTTTCGGTCAATTAACACGTAAAGTACCGAGCTCGGATGGTGGTCTCTACGCCTATTCGCGCTTCGCCTTCGGTGATTTCGCGGGTTATATTATTGGTTGGGCCTACTGGATTCAAGCGTGGGCCGGCAATGCTGCCATTATTGCATCCTGGGTCCTCTATGTCGAGGCTCTCCTTGGTATGACGCATCCGACCCGGTGGGATAACATCGTGATCGCATTGCTCGGTCTTTGGATTCCAGCGGCGATCAATATTGCCGGCATCCGTTCGATGGCTTGGGTTCAGAATATTACCGTTGTTTTGCGTTTCATACCGCTACTCTTCGTCGGGGTGATTGGCTGGTTCTTCATTCACGGTAGTTACTTTGGTCGATTCAACGCCTCAGGTGGGAGCCTCTATTCTGCTATCGGCATTGCGAGTGGTGTAGCACTCTTCTCCTTCATCGGTATCGAGACCGCCGCAATCACTGCTCGTCGGGTCCGTAATCCAGAGAGAAATGTGGGGAGGGCATCGATTCTTGGGACGGCGGCGAGCGCGATCGTCTATCTTCTTGTGAGTGCGGTGGTGATGGGATTGGTGCCTCATGGGCAACTTGTCAAGGATGGAGCCCCCTTCGTCACCGCCTTCCAAACAATGTTCGGGCATGCGGCGTGGGTTGGCAAGGCGGTTGCGGCGACGGCAGTGGTCTCAGGGTTTGGGGCTCTTGTCACTTGGACACTGGTCACCGCTGAGGTCTCCTATGCGATGGCCAAGGATGATCTGTTCTTCCCGATCTTCAAAAAAGTTGATGCACAGCACACTGCGCGCATCGGTGTGCTGTTCGCGGCGTTTCTTCCGAGCATTCTTCTGGTGTGGCGATATCTCAACTCATCCGGTCTGACGGTCTTTGTCTACTTGGTGAACTTGAGCGTGGTGCTCGTTGCTATCCCCTATCTGTTCTCGGCGTCGGCGCAGTTGTATTTCCTGATCCGTAGCCGACGCCCACTGCAGAAAATGCAGTTGTGGAGGGATGCGACACTCGGTATCGTCGGGTTTCTCTTCTCCATGTGGGTTACCTTTGCCTCAGGTTACTCAGCGGTATATCAGGCGATGGTATTGATACTTGTCGGAGTTCCTCTCTTTGGATTGCTCAAGAACGTTGGCAAGCGTGGCCATGTCGTGGATGGGGCTACCGATGATCTCGTGATGACTGAAGGAAGTGAGGAGGAGGCGAGGGCATGAAAGAGGAGAGGGATTTTCGTCCTTACGTTGGCTCAGAGGTGGGCACGCTGCAGAGCGTGATTCTTCACCGCCCTGGTCTCGAGCTAGCTCGTTTGAGCCCTGAGAACATCAATGAACTGCTCTTTGATGATGTGATCTGGCTGAAGAAGGCGAAGGAAGAGCATGACGCTTTTGCTGAGTCCTTCCGCGATCGGGGAATCAACGTTCTCTACTTTCACGATCTTCTTGCCGGGGCACTTGAGGTTGATGAGGGACGGGCATTTATGCTCGATCACATCTGCACTGAGGATCGGTTCGGATCAGTGCTCGTCGAGGTGGTCCGCGACTTTCTCGAGGAACTGAACTCGGAGGAGCTAGCGGCCACGGTCATCGGCGGTATTCTCAAAAGTGATCTTGGGCGAGTTCGCCGGCATAGTATCGTTTTGAGCGCTCTCAGCAGCGATGATTTTGTACTTCCGCCTCTGCCAAATCATCTCTTTCAGCGCGATAACTCAGCGTGGATCTATGGAGGAGTCTCGATCCACCCGATGGCGAAGGAGGCGCGCCGTCGCGAGACGATCAATACCCGAGCCGTCTATGCCTATCATCCGGTGTTCGCGGGGAGTACGTTTATCACCTACCTCGGCGACGATGATCGCGACCATCAGCCCGCCTCGTTAGAGGGTGGGGATATCCATGTGATCGGGCATGGGTCGGTGCTAGTGGGCATGGGAGAGCGAACGACTCCGATGGCCGTTGAACAGCTTGCAACACGGCTGCTCGCGACTGGTCAGGCGGAGCATATTGTCGCCGTGCAGATTCCGAAGTCGCACGCAACGATGCATCTCGACACCTTAATGACTATGGTTGATCGTGATTGCTTTGTTGTCTACCCGTATCTCGACCATCACCTGCGGAGTTGGACGATCTCAGCTGACGATAACACTATGCCAGTCATTCGCGAGAACCGTGATCTTTGGGTGACGTTGGCAGAGTTGCTAGAGGTTGATCGTCTCCGTATCTTGAGAAGCGATGAGGATGTCCGAGCGGCAGAGCGTGAACAGTGGGATGATGGGAACAACTACCTGGCAGTGGCGCCGGGTGTGGTCATGGGCTATGAGCGAAACGTCGCCACAAATACCATGTTGCGTAGGAGTGGGATTGAGGTGATCACGATCGCTGGGAGCGAGCTTGGAAGAGGGCGCGGCGGTCCGCGTTGCATGGCTTGTCCTGTTGAGCGTGATGCGGTAGAGAGTTAAGGGAGTCCAAGATGAATTTATATGGTCGTAGTTTGATCAAGGTCGATGATCTGAAGGCGAACGAGTTTTTCTACCTCGTTAAGTTGGCCACCACCTTGAAGCACGCGAAGCAAAACGGTGTCGAGGTACCAGAGCTTGTCGGCAAAAAGATCGCTCTGATCTTCGAGAAACCCTCTACCCGAACGCGATCGGCATTCGAGGTCGCTGCCCTTGACCAGGGTGCGCATCCTGTCTACATCGGTCCCGGCGAGAGTCATCTCGGAGTCGAAGAGTCGCCAGCGGACACAGGAAAGGTCCTCAGCCGGATGTACGATGGAATCGAGTTTCGAGGCTTCACCCAAGAGAGCGTTGAGGGGTTAGATCAAGCGGCCGACGTGCCGGTCTGGAATGGCCTGACTGACATGTGGCATCCCACGCAGATGCTCGCAGATGTGCTGACCATGACGGAACATACCAGCAAAGAGTTCGGGCGTGTTGTGTTGACCTACGTTGGCGATGGGCGCAACAACACTGCACGCTCGTTGCTGGTGACTGGTGCGCTGTTGGGCTTCGAGATCAGGATCGTGAGCCCAAAGGAGCTCACACTTGAGGACACCTCTGTGCTCCTCGCCAAGCAGCTGGCCGAGAACTCCGGTGCTCGACTGGTCATGACCGAAAATATCGAGTGGGGACTGCACGGGACTGACTTTCTCTACACCGATGTCTGGTTATCCATGGGTGAACCTGAGGAGGCATGGAAAGAACGCATTGACCTGCTCCGGGAGTATCAAGTGAACGAAGCCATGATGCGCGCGACCCATAACCCAGAGGTCAAGTTTATGCATTGTCTGCCTTCGTTGCATGACCAGCATTCGGCGACAGGAGCCCGCCTGTCCAAGCTCATGGGTACCGATGGGGTGGAGGTGACCAACGAGGTCTTCTCCTCTCAGGCTTCAATCGTTTTTGATCAGGCCGAGAATCGGCTCCATACCATTAAGGCGTTGATGCTGGCTTCGCTGCGTGGTCATTGATGCGGGTGGTGGTAGCGCTAGGAGGCAATGCGTTGCTCCGGCGGGGCGAGCGACCTGATGCGACCACGCAGTCGCACCACGTTGAGGAGGCGACCGTCTCGCTTGGAAGATTGCGTGCCGGTAACCAGCTCGTTATTACCCACGGCAATGGCCCACAGGTGGGGTTATTGGCGCTTGAGAGTCAGGAGGATTCCTCGCTCAGCTCTCCCTACCCACTCGACGTTCTTGGTGCGCAGACCCAGGGGATGATCGGCTATTGGATTAGTAACGACCTTGACAGCATCTCCGCAACCTCACGTGCCTGCACCTTGATCACCAGGGTGGTCGTCGATCCGAACGATGCGGCCTTTACCGACCCCACCAAGTTTGTGGGTAAGACCTATGAGGCTGAGGAGGCGAGAAGGCTGGCCGCAGAATTTGGGTGGGTGGTCAAACGTGACGGTGATGCTTGGCGACGGGTGGTCCCCTCTCCCTATCCGCTGCGCATCGTCGAGCTGTCGGTGATCGAGGGCTTGCTATCGATGGGCCTCACCGTCATCTGCGCCGGTGGGGGCGGGATCCCTGTCATGGAGGGACCCCAGGGAGGATTGCTTGGAGTTGAGGCGGTCATCGACAAGGATCTCACCAGTGCAAAGCTGGCCATCGCGTTGGAAGCGGATGTTTTGATGATCCTTACCGACGTCAATGCGATTTATCGTGACTATGGAACGGAACATGCCACCGCCTATCGCAAGCTATCACTTACCGAGCTTGCGGGGTTGGACTTCGCGGCTGGATCGATGGGCCCAAAAGTCCGTGCCGCCGAGGAGTTTGTGCGACACACTGGCCGTAGGGCCGTTGTCGGCTCGCTCGAGGATGCTGATGCCCTTCTCGCTGGTGAGAAGGGAACCATGATCATCTCAGGCTGAGGGTCCCCCCCCTCAGTGCCACAAGTCCCACCCCTTCGGTGTCCAAGGCCACTGGGCGTTGTCTGGTTTCATCCCTAAAACGATTAGGTGAAGCCCGGGTGGGCTGGGGATTGAAGGGAGTTCTGATGACCAAGTTCATGCACCATCAGACAACGACACCGACCAAGACGGTCGATGTCACCAATATCGAGGAGCCACGAGCGGCTCGCTGGCTCTTTGCCAGCAAGGCCGCCTCATGGATCTGGCTGATCGTACGGCTCTGGTTGGGCTATGAGTGGATTAACGCAGGTGCCTCCAAACTCTGGGGGGCAGAGTCAGCGGCGTTCTGGAGGAGTGGCCTTGGTGTCAAGGGCTTTACCCTTGGTGCCATCGCTGAGTCCAAGGGACCCCATGCACAGGTCTCCTATGGCTGGTGGGTCGCGATACTACGCCATGGGGTGCTCCCACACTATCTGTTGGTAGCCCGTGTGGATGCGATCGCAGAGTTGGTGATTGGGATCGCCTTAGTCCTTGGGGCCTTTAGTGCAATCGCTGCCTTCTTTGGCCTTGCCCTCAACTTCACCTATGTCTTTTCCGGTGCCGTCTCAACGAACCCCGTCTTTATCATCCTTGGGATCGGTATCGTACTGGCCTGGAGGAACGCTGGGTGGTTAGGACTTGACCGTTACCTGCTTCCACGGATGGGAACCCCATGGCAGCACCAGCGTCCTCTTCCAACTGAGACCCAACCAGCCGAGACCCGCAAACCTTAATCCACATCCCCAAGGCACACACCAACTCCCCCTCATCTACGAGGGGGAGTTGGTGTTGAGCGTTCTAATAAGAACCGCAGCTGGGCAATGATTGGGGGAAGCGTTTGGTGCCAGTCCCCGACGATGGTGAGATCCACTCCTGGGTCACCGAGAGGAGGTGACTGTGTGAGGTTCACCGTTGTCCCGGCCCCACTCACGCCACTCAGATGGTTGTGGCTTCCACGCGTTCCCACTCCGATGTAGAGCCGGGGTGAGATGGAGCGTCCAGTGATGCCGATCTGGCGTGAGCGTGGCAGCAGTCCGAGGTCGGCAATCTTTCTCGTACAGCCCACCTCTGCGTCGATGGTGGCTGCCAGTTGGTAAATGTCGGTGAGTGCATCGCTCGTGACGCCCGCGCCAACGGCCAAGACGAGCGGTGCATTCGCGAATTGAGCGACGTCCTGGGTTTCGGGAGTGCCAGCGAGAGAGACACGGCCTCGTTCGGGGACCGTGAGAACGGATCGCGTGGGTTCAGTAGGAACAAGCCCATCGATGGGAGGTGCACCTCGAGGGCGCAACAGTGCGATGCCTATCGCAGTGGTCGTAGAGACCTCGGCGACAGAGGCCACTGACCCAACAGATTTCCAGCCGGTAATGGTGGGAGGTTCGGTGATCGTCAATCGGTCGAGATCGGTGAGGACGCCGGCATCCAGGGTCACACCAAGGCGGCCACCGAGTTCTCGGCCATAGGAGGTCGCCGGTGCCACAACCAGTTGTTGTGGGTGGTTTTGCAGCCACTCAGCGATGACTGGTGCGAGGTCGTCCTCCAGTCGGCTCCCGTTGAGGCAAACGAGGTGATGAGCACCGAGGAACGCGCGTGGTGTCGTCTGAGCAGTGGTGGGGAATGCGAGAACAGTGAGTTGAGCGTCGTTTGATGCGCAACCATTGAGCAGGTAGGTGACCAGCTGTTCATTGAGTGCTGGCTGATCTGGGTCACAGAGGTAGGCCACGCGTGCGAGCGAAAACGTTGTAACTGGTTGGGAAGTCGGCGCTTGATCGGTCGTAAGGAGTCGGTCACTGAGCAACGCGAGTGCCTTATCGAGTTCGGTTGCCCCATCGATGACGATATTCAATCGCTGCAGGGATGCATGCCGGATATGATTCACTCGTGTGCGTGAGCTGGGGCTTCCGTGGGTGAATCCCAGGTCGTCGGCATCGAGCCGTTGGATGGTCGTAACGGCGACTGCTTCGATTGCGTCGGGGGACGCCTTGGCTGGTACACAGATGCGTTCGGCAACGGCGACCACGGCAGGGAGGGCGACGCGTATCGACCGGACGCCATCATCGAGTTCGGTGTTCAGTAATAGGGAGTTGTCGTCGAGATCGAGCTGCTTGGCGGCTCCTGCATAGGGCAGGCCGAGGAACTCGGCCAATTGAACTCCTACGAGACCGGTGTTTGCGTCGATCGCAAAACGGCCCGTCAGAATGAGGTCCCAGGGATGTGACCGTGTTTGAATGAATCGGGCAAGTACCTCCGCTGTCGCTAGCGCGTCAGAACCGGCAAAACGTGGGTCACTGAGAAGATATGCGTGGTGTGCCCCGACGGCAAGTGCCTCTTGCAGAATCTGAGTCGCCGATGGTGGCCCCATGCTGACTACCGAGCAGGTACCTCCGTGTTGGTTGGCAAGTGTCACTCCAGTCGCGATAGCCCGCCGACAAAAAGGATTCAATCCCTGATCTTCGGGGGGTCGGACCATCCTGCCTGAGGCATCAAAGTCGGCAAAATCTGCCTGGGTCACCTGCTTGATCGCAACGAGGATACGCAGTCCATTCATCGGTACAGCTCCTTCCCGCTGGGATGTAATGTGCTCAACGTCTTGTCAGTCGATGGTGGTGAAGTTATCGTGAATGGCCGCGTCGTAGTACGAAGTTGGTCGCTATCATCGAGAGAACCGGTGACTCGCCTTCCTGACTCATCTCGATTTTGGTCTTGATAATGCCTCGATCAGACTTGGTACGCGATGGCCTGACGTCGACCACGCCACAGTGGAGCCAGAGTTGATCGCCAGCTCGTACTGGCGCAAGCCACTGCAGGCTGTCAAGACCTGGCGAACCGAGGCTTGATTCGGGTGACAGGTAGTTGGCGACGAGCTCTCTCATCGCCAGGACACAGGTGAACCAACCACTAGCGATGATTCCTCCGTAGATGCTCTGGTGTGCCGCTTGTGCATCGATATGAAATGGCTGTGGATCCCACTGGCGCGCGAACGCGATCATCTCTTCTTCGTCGACCGCAATGGGACCATAGCGAACTTCGTCACCAATGGTGTAGTCCTCAAAGAAGTATGTTGCCATGTGCTTTAGTCTAACCAGCTTGAGAAGCGAGGGTTGGCCATGGAGACGTCGCTACTCTTGCTGAGGGAGTATGACTCCAAGCTTTGCAGCGAGTTCCTGATCGGTGGGTTCAACGAGAAAACTACCATCCTCGAAGACGATCGTGGGAATGTGGGGGTCACCACCCTGAAGTTCGCGGATGTGTGCTTTGCCATCCTCATCAGCATCGGTATCGATCCAGGTGAAGGCCGTTCCCGTTCGCAACAGGAGTTCCTTCGAACGCCTGCAATCTGGACACCAGTCGGCGCCATATACCATGATGGCCATTGCTCATTACCTCCTTCGATCGGAGCGCTAGGGCTTCGTCGGTAGCTCATTGCTTACTGTCTTGGCTCGGTTGTTCGCTTAGGACGATTGCCCCGGTCGTCTCGCCTTTGCGCGTGCGGCACCCTCCAGGATGACCTTTCGTACCCGCACTTGCGTAGGTGTCACCTCGACGCACTCGTCATCGGTGATGAGTTCGAGAGCTGATTCGAGCGTGAGGGGAATGGGTGGGACGAGGCGAACGAGTTCATCCGCCGTCGAGGAACGGACGTTGGTGAGCTTCTTCTCTTTGGTGGGGTTCACGTCCATGTCCCCGGGCCTTGCGTTGATCCCGATGACCATACCCTCATAGACCTGATCCTGGGGAGAGACGAAGAGCTCTCCGCGTTCTTGCAGGTTCAAAAGGGCGTAGGTCATTGCTACGCCAGTGCGGTCTGATACCAGACTTCCCTGGCTTCTTGGCTTTATCTCGCCGACTACTGGTCCCCACTTCTCAAAGGTGTGATGGATGATTGCGCTGCCCCGGGTTGCGGAGAGGAGTTCACTACGGATACCGAGGAGCCCTCGGGACGGAATCAGGTAACTTGCACGCATCCACCCAGATGCCATTTGGTGCATCGAGTCGAGTGTCGCTCGGCGCATCGAGACGATTTGAGTGAGTGAGCCAAAGTACTCATCGGGTACGTCGACCTCAAGCAACTCGAATGGTTCAAAGATGTGGCCATCGACCAGCATGGTGAGTGCTTTTGGTTTTGAAACAGTCAGTTCGAAGCCTTCTCGACGCATGAGCTCGATCAGGAC
The DNA here is from genome assembly GCA_021819725.1 of Actinomycetes bacterium. The sequence continues at coordinate 72,292 of JAKAQR010000002.1, read as the reverse complement.
TGCGAGTGCGAGTTCCCCTCTGCCCTGCACCTCGAAGGTATCGTTGCGCTCAGTCGGAACGACTTTGATCGCGACATTTCCGATGGTCTCCTGTGCGAGTCGTGAGCTGATCAAGCGAGCGGTGAGTTTTTTGCCTTCCTTGCCCGCCAAGGGTGAGGTGTTGACGCCAATCGTCATTGAGATGGCTGGCTCTTCGATGGTGAGTGGTGGCAGTGCACTGGGTGCCTCAGAATCAGCGATTGTCTCGCCAATATTGACGTCCTCAAGCCCTGCGACGATGGCGAGCTCACCTGCGGTGACTTCATCAACGGCGATGCGTTCCAGGTAATGAGTAATGAACAACTCACCCAGTCGTATCCGCGTCTGCGTCCCGTCGATATGGATGCGCGTGACACTAGCTCCGCGCTTCAACGAACCGGCAAAGACGCGGCAGATAGCGAGCCTACCGAGATATGGAGATGCGTCAAGGTTGGTGACCTGGGCCTGTAACGGAGCGTCTGGTAGGGCAAGGGGAGCGGGAATGGTCTCGATGATGGCCCGAAACAAGGGGGTCAAGTCCTGCTCTAGTTGATCTGCTGCGAGACCGGCGACTCCTTGCTTCGCCGATGCGTAGATGACCGGGAACTCGATCTGGTCCTCATCGGCACCGAGTTCGATAAAGAGCCCCAAGATCTCGTCCAACACCTCGCTTGGACGCGAGTCCGGACGATCAACCTTGTTGATGACCACGATGACAGGGAGCTTCCGCTCAAGGGCCTTGCGGAGGACGAAACGGGTCTGCGGTAGTGGGCCCTCGGCAGCGTCCACCAACATCAGCACTCCATCGACCATGAAGAGCGCTCGCTCCACTTCGCCGCCGAAGTCAGCGTGTCCTGGCGTGTCCACGAGATTGATCTTGTAGTCCTCGAAGAATACCGAGGTATTCTTGGCAAGAATTGTGATGCCCTTTTCTCGTTCTAGATCCATCGAGTCCATAATGCGATCCTCGATGGCTTGGTTCTCTCGGAACGCTCCAGATTGGCGAAGGAGTTTGTCGACAAGGGTTGTCTTTCCGTGGTCGACGTGGGCGATGATGGCAACGTTACGTAACTCGTTGGGCACTGTGGTGAATACTCCTCTTAATCGGGCGTGTCTGTCTCGGGCATGGCGGGATGGTTCGGACGATGATCTAGGCGCCGGTGTTCTTCTGAGTTCTCTTGAACTCACGCTCGACATCGAGCCAAGTGATCGGCTCCGGGTCTGCACCCAGATCCTCTTGCTTTTGCGCCCTAACCATTATAGCGACAGCGACGGTCCAGAGAATCCCGAAGTCGATGAGCTTCGGTATTGCTCCAGCCAACTGCTGGTCCCCGACCTCTGATGCGCCGAAGATGAGATGGAGGTTGGTGGCAAAAATTGGATAGAAGGAGTGATGGGAGAAGATGAGCACAAAGGCGGGGAATGTGGGGAGAAGGCTCTGTGCAAACAGATAGATCACTCGCCCGCCGGTCGAGAGCTTGCGTGTTCCTGGGTTGAGTCTGAGGGCAGGAATCCACATGAGCGCTCCGATGACTACAAAGGCCACTTGCAGATAGACATAGACGACCAGCGAAGTGGCTTGCGCCTCGACGATGGCCGCAAGCATAGAGAGCACGAAGAGGGCGGCATAGAGAACCGTGGTAAGGATCGGCGAGGTGAGGAACTCAAGGAGGGCATCCACGAAGGGAGTCTCTGTCAGTCGGTGGAACAACCAGTGGGGAATGCCAAGGAGTAGGAGAGGAACGGCGACCAGTTCAATCAGCATGTTGTGCGTGAGGTAGGCGAGGCTCGAGACGTAGCGGGCAAGCTCGAGTGAGGGCCAACTCTCCATCAGTGCGAGTAGAACGAGGCCACTTAGGAACAGCGCGTGTTGTCGTGGAGTCACCGCGTCGCGAAGTCGAACATGGAGTGGCGAGTTGCTCAGCCGACTCGCTATTTTGGGGATCAGCCAATAGTAAAAGAGTCCTCCAAGCAAGAGGACAATAGCCCCTCCATATGGAGGGGTGATGCGAAGTACGGCTTCGCCCGTGACGGTGCCTAGCACCTCATTCCTCCCAGCGACACACATCCCTTTTGCAAGGGTCCCTTACCTAAGGGTTACCCCGTAAGTTTAGGCTGATGTTTTGACGAACGAGAACTTCGACGTTTCATCGTTGCGCCGGAGTGACGGGTAGGGAGGAGGCGCCGATGCTAGATTCCAAACGGCGGCGGGAATGTTGACGCAGAAAGGGTGGTGCCGATGGCGTCCGACCCCTTGATCAGGCTGGTCAATCTCTTTGAACTCCTGAGCACGACGCACGAACCGCTGACTCAAGAGATGATCACCGATCTCGTACCTGGGTTTCCCGAGTCGCCGAGTGCTCGTGCACGTGCTTTTGAACGAGCCAAGGCAAGCTTGCGTGAGATTGGCATCCCCCTTCGGACCATAACGTTGCCCGGTCGGTCCCAGGTTGGTTATCGGATCGACGCCGAGGATATTCAGTTTGACCTCGATCTCACTCGGGCTGAATGGGCGGCGCTTGAGGCGGCACTTGGTTGTGCCGTCTTCGTCGGCCAGCACGGTCGACACTTTGAAACCCGTCTTGGCTTGCTGTATCGGCAGGCAGCTCCAATCGTCTGGGGAATGGGAGAACTCGTTCATCTCAATCCTGATCTCGGTCGAGCTATCGCGGAGTCACGACGTGTGCGCTTCCTCTACCGTGGCCGTGAGCGTGATGTCTTTCCCTTTGGGGTGCTCATGCGTTGGGGACACGCCTATCTCGTCGCCGATGAAGGAGGACACCAAAAGAGTTTTCGCACTGACCGCATCGAACCTCCTTACCACCTTGGCCCCCTTGACGAACATCCCAGGCCCGCCGATCTTCGGTCTGCATTGCCGGAACATCCGTGGCTGCTCGAGGTTGACCAGAGGGTTGCCGTCATGTTGGTTGGATCGCCGGCGCAACTTGCGTCGCTTGGTGCCACGCTCGTTGGCGATGCTCCGATCATGACCACCGAGGGTCTGGTTCCAGATGCCCAAGCGTTGGTGTATGGGCGTGTCGAGGTCTCGAATGTTAGTGCTCTCCTCTCCGACCTACTGATGGAGCCGTATCCGGTGATTCCGGTGGCCCCTGCCGAGATTCGCGAGCGCTTTGTGCAGCAAGTGCAAGCCGTCTGGGCCTCGCTGGATGTGGGATTGGTCGCCGGTGAGGTGCAGGCCACGGCACCGCGGGCAAGCCTACGACAGGCTAGTCGCACGAACCGCACCCTGGAGGATCGCTTTCTTGCGGTCCAGGGCTTACTCTCGTACCTGCGGGTCAATGGCGGAGCGGCGACGATCGTGAACTTGGCTGATGTCTCTGGCTTGGAGCCGAGTGAGGTGGTGGAGCTCTTGGAGACTGCTTCGCTCGCAGGATTGCCGCCCTACAGCCCCGACGTGCTCTTGGACGTGGTGGTCGACGAGGAGTTTGATCTTGTCGAGGTCTCTGTTGATACTGGTCTCGGCCGAAGTCAGCGGATCGATGTGGTCGAGGCGATGACCGTCCTCGCGACACTTGAGGCGGTGACGAGCATCATGGATGGGGAGGTCCCCGAACTCCAGCGCGCTGCAGAGAAGCTCCGGTCGGCTATTCGAGGACAACTCTTGCGATCAGGAGAGGTGGCGAACTCTGATGACCCACCGGAAGCGGTGGCACTTCTCCGACGGGCTATCGCTGAACCTGAATGTGTCGAGCTCGATTACACCGATGCCGAGGGCCGTACGAGCCATCGACACCTACTTGCCATCAGTCTGTTTGTGGTAGCAGGTCGATGGTATCTCTACGGCCTCTCCGATGGTCAGCAGCGCCACTTTCGGCTGGATCGGATGCGCAATATTGTGTTGATGGAGTTTGACGGATGTCATGAGGTGGCCGCTGTTCGCCAGGCGCAACGCTCGCTCGATCGCCTCGATCCCTTGGGTCTGCGATCGTCGGGAACGCCGATTCGGCTGCATCTTGAACCAGATCAACTCGCCAAGCTTGAGGCGCTGACCCAGGGTATCTTTGACCGTGAAGGGGATAGCTGCATCGTCTACCGCTTCCGTGACGAATGGTTGGTGCGTCTCTTGTTGGCAATCGGCCCCGGAACGAGTGGTGTTATTCCGGCCTCCGTCCTGGCCAGCCTCCGTTACCGCGCATCAGCTATTCTGACGATGGTTGAGGAGTGGGTCTCTGCAACCACGGAGCGATCCGAGGTCTGACGATGCAATTCCGCTGGTTTGGTGGTGGTTTAGGAAGGCTGAGGCAGGTCATTGGAGAGAACTGAGATTGTGCAGGCGATCGCAAGCGCGCGACACGGGCTACTTGCGACGATCACTCCAAAGGGGGCAGTACATACGGTTCTTGTGAATCCCTTTTGGTCAGAAAGCCGAGAATGCATTGCGGTGTTTTCGCGACGAAGGAGCCAAAAGGTGGTCAATCTGGAGAATCGATCAACGGCGACCATCGCCTTGGTCGAGGGTGCGAAGTACTTTGCCATGCTTGGAGTCGCGACGGTCGTGGATGATGGAGATGAAGTGGAGCGCTGTTTGCCTGCGTTCTATCACAAATACCAGCGATTCCCTGTGGAGGCAGTCGATAGGGTCGTGATCTATCTGAACGTCGAACGTACACTTGGTGGTCTCTAGGGGTCGGCGATCGAAGAGCGGGTAGCGCTTTTCTGGCTGATCGCGACCTAAGAATTGACTGGAGGCTGCGGGGTGGCTGGCGGCGAGTCATGGTTCTATGCTTACCAGGTGTAAATAGTTTACGCCGATTGCTTTTACCGTGATTGCGTTGTGATAGCGGGTGATACGGCGCGCGTGACCAGAGGGATACCATGGAGCTAGTGAAGACAGGGGCAGCGGCTAGCCGCTCTTCGAGCCATGAGCAGTTGCGTGATGCGGTATCGCTTATCCTTGCCATGATGCCGGTGGTGAGGACGATCAAGGCGCGAGCTGGGAGCTGTCAGGTCCAAGGCGTGTCGATTACTCCTCGCCACATGCAAGTGTTGATGCAGATTCTGTTGGGGGGAGAGGTCACCGTTAGCGAACTGGCAGAACAGCTGAGAATGAGCCTTGCAAGCATCTCGTTGGTAGTCTCACAACTGGCCGCAATAGGTCTTTTGGAACGCCATGAGGACCCTCTTGATCACCGACGAACCGTGGTGCATGCAGGCCCTGAGTACGGCTGGTTCGTCACCGAGGTGCTAATCGACCGGTTCCAGCCGCTGATCAACGCGCTCGACACCCTTGCCCCCGAAGAGCGGGACAACCTCGAGCGCCTCGCACATCTTTTGTCGTCTCACCTTGTTGCAGCGCTCGATGGAATGACGCTCGATGGGTGAGGCGCACCCACCATCAACCGGAATATGGTTTGGGCGCTTGCGGTTGGCAAGTATCGCAACATCGTCCACTATGACAGGAGCTTCTTTTGAGTCGGTTTTTTGAGCGCCTCGGTGTTTTTGCGGTCAGGTTCAAGTACGCCATCGTGGTGGTATGGATTGCGGGCCTGATAGCTGCGCTCGCGTTTTTGCCCTCGATTGGCTCGGTGGTGCAGAACAACTTCTCTAACTTCCTGCCAACCAACTCACCGTCGATCAAAGCAGCGCAGCTAGCCGATGTGTTTCAAAAGAGTACGGACTCGACGGTTGTGGTTGTCGCGGATAACCCTCACGCCGCACTCACGACTGCTGATACCACATATCTCAATAGCCTGTCACAGACATTGAAGTCCGTGCCGAGTGTGGTCAAGTCAAATGTGGCGGCGATCTCGGCTAATGGTAAGGCAGAACAGATCGAGGTCGTTTCCTCCATCTCGCAGTTCAACGATTTGGGCATCAAGTCTCTCGTCAACGACCTGCAGGCCAAGTTGCAGAGCAACCCAGCTCCGGCCGATCTTCATATTCACCTGGCCGGGACGGTAGCGACAGCGGTCGCTCAGGCCGATCAGAATAATTCAAGTGCCAGCGCCACCCAGGGCTTTTCGGTGCTGTTCATCCTCGTGCTTCTCTTCATTGTGTTCCGCTCGGTGCTGGCGCCCTTCCTGACCCTGTTGCCTGCGCTCATCGTCACATTGTTAGCCGGACCAGTGGTGGCCCGGTTGACCTCGGTCCTGCACTATCAGGTCTCAAGCGTCACCCAGCTGCTCATGATCGTCCTCGTGTTGGGTGCAGGGACTGACTACGGACTCTTTCTTGTGTTTCGAACCCGTGAGGAGCTCAACCGTGGGCGTTCTCCTCAGGAGGCAGTTGAGTTTGCCCTCTCTCGGGTTGGGGAGTCGATCACTTTCTCGGCCCTCACCGTGATCGCAGCGGTCCTTATGCTCATTACCGCTACCTTTGGCTTCTACCGAGGGCTCGGCTATCCCCTCGCCATTGCCGTGTTCTTGATGCTCCTTGCTGGCCTGACCCTCCAGCCGGCACTACTAGCTATTTTTGGGAAGGCTGCATTCTGGCCTCGGCGTAAGTCGGAGAAGCGACAGGAGGCCAAGTATGGGCTGTGGGGCAGGATAGCGGGCCGCCTGGTCATGCGTCCGGTGGTCACACTCTTGATTGGCGTCGCCTTCTTTGGTGTCCTTGCCTTCTTTGCGCCGCTGAATCGCTCCTCAGGGTTCGCAAGCAACGCAGCAGCTCCCACTGGAACCAATGCCTACTATGGAAACCAGGATCTCACCCGTTACTTCCCGAAGGCCTCCTTTAACCCAACCGAATTGATCTTTCGTTTCTCCTCTCCGATCTGGAACCATATTGGCACGTTAGAGACCTTGGATACCGATATCTCGCACTCCTCGCTCTTTACGCAGGTCGATGGGGCACTCAACCCCGCCGGGGTTGCTCTACCGGTTGCGCAGCTCCAGCGTCTCCATGCCCTTCTTGGCTCCGCATCCACGCTTCCCCAAGTGAGCACCGGACATCTCGTTCCAGCTGGGGTGTATCAGCTATACCGTGCGACCGGTAACTACATCAGCAGCAATGGTGACGAGGTGTTGTTTGAGACGACCCTTACGGCGGGATCGCCGGGCCAAAATCCTGCGATCAATGCGGTGCCGGCGATTCGGTCTTTCACGAGTACGTTGGCCAAACAAGTCGGGGCAACGAAGTCGGGTGTTGCTGGCGAGGCACCGGCTTCCTACGACGTCTCGGCGGCCTCGAATCACGATCTTGTCCATATCGTTCCGCTCGTGATCTTGATCATCGCTATTCTGTTGGCCCTCGTTCTCCGCTCCGTCGTAGCCCCTGTGTTTCTTGTCGTGAGTGTTGGACTCTCCTTCTTTGCCGCCCTGGGGGTCGCGGTCCTGATCTTTATGAAAATCGGTAGTCACAGTGGCCTGATCTTCATTTTGCCGTTCATGCTCTTCCTCTTCCTGTTAGCACTCGGAGAGGACTACAACATATTGGTGATGACCCGAATACGGGAGGAGTCTCATCATCACACCATCCGTGAGGCAGTGGTTGCCGCAATCGGTGCGACCGGGCCGGCAGTGACCTCGGCCGGTATGGTGCTGGCGGGCACCTTCCTTGTCCTGGGTCTTGCCTCAGCAGGTCAGGCAGAGGTCGAGGAGATCGGGATTTCGCTGGCGCTGGGCATCTTGATGGATACGTTTTTGGTGAGGACGCTCTTGGTTCCGTCAGCGGTGGTGCTGCTCGGCCGTTGGAGCTGGTGGCCTTCAAAACTCAGCGACGTAGAGCCAGACCCGGATTCGTCACATCGGCACGGCCAACAAACGCCGTCGGTCTCCGCGACAGGGGAGAGCAATCGAGAGCCTGAGGGGCAGCTTACCTAGCGTGCAAGGGAACGTCTTCGCAGAGGTTGACGCCGGTACTAAGGTAGCGACGGTTTGGATCGACAACCCTGAGCGCGTGAACGCGATGTCGATTCAGATGTGGGAACGTTTGTCGGAGGTGCTTGGTGCACTTGCGCAGGACCGGGACGTCTGGGTCGTAGCGATTCGGGGGGTGAACGGCAATTTTTGCGCCGGTGCTGATCTGAGTGAGTTTGGCGATTATCGACAAGGGGCTGATACGTTGGTCTATGACCAACGTACCGAGGCCGCGCTACTCATTCCTCGCCAGATGCCTATGCCAGTCGTGGCCGTTGTGGAGGGTTACTGTTTGGGTGGGGGTGTCAGCATCGCCGCGGCCTGCGACATTGTCTACGCCGTGGACGACGCCAAATTTCAAATTCCTGCCGCTAAGGTCGGTACGGCCTATCCCGATGGGGCCCTCCATCGATTGCGCGATCGGGTCGGCTATGCCAACGCTCTGGAGCTGATCGCGACCGCGAGGAGAGTTGCTGCCGGTGATGCCGTCGCGCTTGGCCTTGTGACCCAGGCTTTTGCTTCGAGCGACGAGGTGTTGGCGCAGCTGCTGCGAATTGCTACGCTGGCACCGCGGTCGATCGCCGCGGCGAAGGCGAGCATGAATGGACGCATAACCGAGGATGAGCGGGTCGCGATCTTCTCGAGCCAGGACTATCAAGAAGGGCTTCGCGCATTCGCCGAGCGACGCAGTCCCCGATTCACTGGTCTTTGAATTTCGCGATCGTAGGTGACGTGCTACAGTAGACGTAGACCATGGCTTAGCACGTCAAAAGGGGGGGCAGATGAAAGTTGAACTCAACGTCTTGGATTTCCTGTATCGCGCCGTCGAGGTATATCCCGATCGTTTAGCGCTGGTCGATGATCCTGGTGTTCCTGGTGCGCTGGGCCGGTTGACCTATGGTGAGATAGGCCAGCGCGTGAAGGGTATGGCTTCCACGCTCGAGGCGATGGGTTATGAGGTAGGGGACCGGATTGGTATCGTGTCTCCGAACGCCGGGAAGTTCTTGATCTCGTACTTTGGTGTCTCTGGCTATGGACGGATCCTGGTGCCCATCAACTATCGATTGAACGCCGATGAGGTGCAATACATCGTCAACCATTCGGGTACACGGCTTCTCCTGATCGACCCGGAGTATGCCGATGTCTTCGGTGGTGTCAAGGTCGAGAAGTCGATCATCCTTGACGGCGTAGAGGATGCCCAGCTCTTTGCACCCCTGGCCGAGGGTGCATCGGTTCCAGTCTGGGCGGGTGACGAGGATTTTGCCTGCTCGATCAACTACACCTCTGGCACCACGTCTCGTCCTAAAGGGGTCCAGATGACCCATAGAAACGCCTGGCTGAACGCATCGACACTTGGTTGGCACACGACGGTGACGGATCGAGATGTGCTTTTGCACACGCTGCCCATGTTTCACTGCAACGGTTGGGGTATGCCCTATGCAATAACTGGCATGGGCGGTACCCATGTGATCCAACGAAAGATCGATGGGGAGAGCATCCTTGCCAACGTCGAAAACGAGGGTGTGACCATCGCCTGTGGTGCACCGGCCGTCTGGGCTGCCGCGTTGCAGGGTGCGGAGCGTCGGGCCAGTGAGGGTCGCCAGATCCCAGGGCGTGATCTCATGCGTGTGGTTGCCGCAGGCGCGCCGCCACCGTCGCGGACGATCGAGAGCATCCAGGAGGTGCTCGGCTGGGAATTCATCCAGATCTATGGCTTGACGGAGACCTCTCCGCTGCTGACGGTGAACCGTCGGCCACAGGAGTGGGATGCGTTGGAGCCGGCGGAGCTTGCGCGTCGTCTATCGATGGCTGGGACTCCGAGTATTGGTGTTCGTATCGCTGAAGATGTCGATGGTGAGGTGCTCGCTCAAGGGAATCAGGTCTTCAAAGGCTATTGGGAGCAGCCTGAAGAGACTGCGAAGGCCCTTGCTGGCGGATGGTTCCATACGGGTGACGGTGGTGTCTACCGAGATGGATTCCTCCGGATTCTCGACCGGAAGAAGGATGTCATCATCACCGGCGGAGAAAACGTCTCTTCCATCGAGGTAGAGGATGCACTCTTTCAGCATCCAGCCGTTGCAGAGGTGGCGGTGATTGGCGTGCCTGATGTCAAGTGGGGCGAGACAGTAAAGGCGTTAGTTGTGCCGAAGCAGGGCACGAATCCAACGGAGAAGGAGCTGCAGGAGTTTTGCCGGGAGCGTATGGCGCACTTCAAGTGCCCGACCTCGATCGAGTTTCGTGAGGAGCTAGCCCGAACCGCCACGGGCAAGTTGCAGAAGTTTAAATTGCGGGCACCGTATTGGGAGGGCAAGGAACGCCTCGTCAACTGAGCCCAAGAGTCATCGTGCTGCGGGTGATGCGAAGGCCCCCGCAGTTGTGTGAGGGCCCGCCGCCACTAGAGGTCGGTGATGAGCTTGAAGCGCTCGCTTAGGTGGGCGCTGTCGGGTTGAGAGGCTACCTCAATGAGATGAGGCAGGAGGTGGTCCGTTGCGTCCGCTGTCTCAGGTGCGAGGCCATAGCTCGAAGGGTACTGACTACGGTGACACGCGAGGGCTTGAGCCTTGGCCTCAAGGTGACGTTGTTCGACGGTCTCGCTATGGTCCTCGACGTCTGCCTCAAAGAGTAGAAGGGCGTCAGGCCGTGATGCTGGTAGCGATAGTTCTCGCCAGAAGCTCTGGTCGCGAGCCTGTACGAGCGCTTCGAGCACGATTTCACCGGTAACGCGGTGATCCGGGTGAAGACGATAGCGTTTCCATGGGTCATGAGTGATGACGACCGAGGGGCGGATCGATCGGAGGAGCGTTACGAGACGAAGAACGATATCAGAGGTGGCGCGGAGCTCTCCATCGATCTGTTGAAGAAAGAGGGGTGCCTGGGCACCTAATGCGAGGGCTGCCGACCGGGCCTCTGCTTGGCGCGAGACCGCTAGTGCGAGCAGGTCTTGTGTCGGATTCCAGGTACCGCGTCGCCCGTCGGTCAGAATGGCGATATGCGTGGCACATGAGCGTTCCGCCCATTTAGCGAGGGTGGCGCCGCAGCCGAACTCGATGTCATCGGGGTGCGCACCGATGGCCAGGACCGTTGCGGGGACCTCAAGATCCTTGCTGATCCTCTGAGGAGAGGTGGTAAAGTAGGTCGCGAATCCATCACGTTGTGTGTTCATAAGAGGTCCCAGAGTTCTGAATCAGGGAAGATCTCTCGAGCAAGAATGAGATCTTCTGGTGTATCGATATCGAAGGCGGAAGGGCAGGGCGTGACTTCAACAGCGAGTTCCCGAACTTTTGCACCTTGGATGTGATGGAAAAAGGAGTCTTGGCCATAGGCGAAGATGGGGTCTTGGACCGAGGTTGGGACGCGAAGAAGATTGGTCCCCGATAGGTGAGAGTCTGGGGTGACCAGAGAGATCCTCGCAGTTGGCCTCTGTCGGTACGCCTCCAGGCTTGCGAGAAACGGTAGATCATTGGGCAAGATAGTCACACAACGATAGGCCTTGAGCGCGGAGGAGGTGACGATTGCACGAATGGCAGCGTTGAGATCAACCCCCTGTTGGAGGATAGGGGTGATGGCGAGGCGAAGGCCTTCGTTCGCGGCCTGTTCGTTCTCGGCCAACAGGTAGAGGGTATCTAGCTCAGTGAGGTCGGTGATGCGTTGCAGACAGAAACGGGTGAGCACCATTCGTTGCTCTGGCGAAAGGACAGCGCTCAGCCGCGATTTCGATGTCGCAGGGTCGCCTTGAAGAACCACGAAGGCGACATCATTGGGTTCTGACACGGGCATCATCCTAGCCATGTGTCGCCACTCATTACGACACCTCTGGGGAGCGCGGACCTACGAGCCGACCAGATCGCCTGGTATCGTCGGAGTCGCAGGGGGTTCGACCCTTAGGGCGGGCTAGCCTATCCATGATGTCGGTGGGTATTGATGAGGTGGGACGGGGCGCCTGGGCTGGTCCACTGGCGGTCGGTGTCGCTGCCGGCGATGAGAGGATCGCAGGGCATATTCTTAGGCGCCGTCAGACGGAATCGTATTATGACTCGAAGGCACTGTCGCCACAACGGCGGCGCGCGCTACTTCAGCAGCTCCAACATGCAGGGCTGGATTTTGGTGTTGGGTACGCGACGGCATTGGAGATCGATACCCTCGGGTTGACAGCGGCGCTTGTCATGGCGGCCGAGCGAGGGTTGGTCGAGCTGGGAAGAAAGACGACGGCGGCCATTGATGATCACTGTTTGTTGCTCGATGGAAAGCACAACTATCTTCAACGTTCCAACGTGCAGATGATCGTGGGTGGCGATCGTGCGCATCCACTGATCGCGGCAGCCTCGATTGCAGCCAAGTTGGCCCGTGATGCGGTGATGGCGAGCCTTGACCAGGAGTTGCCTTATTGGGATTTTCTCGCGTCGAAGGGGTATGGCTCCAAACGGCACCGATTTGGTCTCCTTTGGCAAGGACCTTCAGTTGAGCACCGCCGTTCATTTCGGCCGGTGCAGGCGCTGAGTGCGCCCCTGCCCACTCGGTTTTTCTCTCCCCAAGAGGCAAAGTAGACTAAAAGATGTGGAGACTAGCAACAAGGGGGCCCGGCGTGTCGATTGGGTGTGTGGTTGGTGATCGAGCCACAGTCGCATGCAGCCTCTGGTCTGCCGCTCTGGGCCCAGCTCGCTGAGGCCCTGCGCGAGGGGATCGAAGCTGGACGATACTATCGCCATTTCCCCTCCGAACCTGAACTGGTGGAACGTTACAAGGTGTCACGGTCAACGGTGCGTGAAGCGATACGCTATCTGCGCTCCGAGGGATACCTTGAATCGAGACAGGGTAAAGGCACCTTCGTGGTTGCGCGAGAGAGTTTTGAGTCGCTACACAATCACCGATTTTCCTTAGCTGGTAAGATCGCAGAGTCTGGGCTTGAGGAGGTCGCAGAACTCCTCTGGAAGGGACTAATCTCCGAACCGGCACTGGCGCATCGACTCGGGCTAGAGTCCGGAGAGTTTTTCTTGATCGAGCGATTGCGTGGATCCCAACATGAGCGCTTGGCCCTTGAGCGGGCCTACTTGCCGCGAGCGAACGCCGATAGTTTCGAGGATGTTGACCTGACTCAGGTGGGGTCACTCTACGCCGTGCTCCAGTCAGGAACTGGTATCACGGTCACGGCTGGCGTCGACGAGGTTTCCGCTGCGATGCCCTCAGCGAGCGAGGCTGGATTACTTGGTATTGCCGAGACGGAACCGGTGTTGGTGGTCGAACGGACTGCCTACTCGCACCAGGAGCTGGTAGAGTTCCGACGAACTATCCTTGTCCCAGCCCGGGTCCGCTTCCGTAGTGAGTGGGGCCGATAGTGCCCACCGCGAAAAGCTGGCGACTAGCATAATAGTTGCAACTGCAACGGAAGATGAGGTGTACCGTGGTATCCAGTGGGCTCGAACAGGCGACCATCGTAACGAGTACCATAGGAGCGAGCGCTCGTGAGCGACTCCCGCGAAGGCTGATTAAGGCACCAAGCGGTCTGGAGGGTGAGGGCTTTCCGGTGAAGCGGGCCTTCGCTGGGGTGCCGATGTCAGAGCTTGATCCCTTTGTCCACATGGATGAGATGGGTGAGGTGGAGTATGGACCAGGCGAGCCAAAAGGCACACCATGGCATCCTCACCGTGGGTTTGAGACGGTCACGTACCTCATGGAGGGTCAGTTCGTCCATCAGGACTCAATCGGGGGTGGTGGCAGCCTTGGTCAAGGTGACACGCAGTGGATGACGGCAGGTGCTGGCATTCTCCATATTGAGCGCCCCCCGGAGGAGCTGGTGGTACAAGGAGGCCTCTTTCACGGACTGCAACTGTGGGTCAATCTACCCTCTCGACAGAAGTGGGTGGAGCCTCGCTATCAGGACATCGGGCATCGGAACGTGGCGGTGGGAACGAGTCCGTACCGTGATGTTCGCCTGCGAGTGATCGCGGGTGGACTCGGCACTGATCTGCGGGGTCCCGGCGTTACCTACACCCCGATCAACATGGTGCATGCGACGCTGCATCCGGGTGCACGCCTTTCGCTTGATTGGCCCGCAGCCTTCAATCTTCTTGTCTATGTGATGGAGGGTACCGTCCAGTTTGGATCGACGCGCGTGGATGCACAGGCGTCGCAACTAGCGGTCTTTGGTGAGGGTGACTTCTTTGAACTGGTCAACCCTGGTGTCGGTGATGCGGAGGTGGTTCTCCTGGGTGGCCAACCTATCGGCGAGCCGGTCGCTCATTATGGACCATTTGTTATGAATACCCGTGCCGAGCTTGAACAGGCGATCGCCGACTTCCAGGCAGGGAGAATGGGTCAGATCCCTGTAACGCACCTGTGATTCCTCGATAGGTTTGGCATCGAACTAGGCTGAATGGGGCGTAACCAAGCGAACGATAGCAGAGGTGGTTGGAGATTGAAGAAAGGGTGGATGGCTCAACTCGTTGGAGTGGTGCTCACACAGCGGAAGGAGCTATTCATTGCTCTGACCACTGCCATCCTTGGAACAGTAGCGACGCTCTTTGTGCCCATCTTCGAGGAGGCTTTTGTCGATTCGCTGCACGGCCATCACGAACAGGTTGGTTGGCTGGTGGGGCTGATCGTGCTGGCGGTGGCCGCCTTTGGTCTTGCCTTCTTGCGTCGTTTCTTTGGTGGACGCTTGGCCCTTGGTGTCCAACATTACCTGAGAACTCGGATCTTCAATCACCTACAGCGCATCGACTTCGCGGCTCACGATACGTTGCAGACCGGTCAGTTGGTCTCCGAGGCGAACGCCGATGTCTCCTTGATCCAAGGGTTGCTTGCGTTTCTGCCTCGGCTGTTTGGTAATGCGCTGCTCGCGCTGCTCTCCATCGTCGTGATGGCTGTGGTGTACTGGCCGCTTGCACTCTTGGTGGCGTTGTCCCTTGTGCTGATCGGGACAGCCTCGATACGGTTGCGGAAGCAGATTTTTCCGGTGAGTCTGATCGCGCAGCAGGAGAAGGGGGCGGTCAACGAGGTTGTCGAGGAGACGGTACGAGGGATCGCCGTCGTCAAGGGATCTGCTCTTGAGGATGTGCTGCTGGATCGCCTCCATACAAGGGCGCGACGCCTCTATCGGGCAAGGGTGGCTACGATCTGGCGTCAGGCGAAGCTGCAGGCTTTTCTCCAACTCGTCCCGTTACTCACTGAGGCGCTGGTGATCGGCATTGGAGGGTATGCGGCCATCAACGGCCATCTCGCGGTCGGCGCTTTTCTCCTCTTTACCACCTACATCGTTGAGTTGATTTTGCCAGTGCGTCAACTCTCGGTCTTGGTTGCCCTCTCCGAACAGGCGAGAGCCGGCGTGGAGCGCATTTTCGGACTGCTCGAGATCAACCCTGCGATCGTGCAGCCAGCGGATCCCTATCTTCCAGTGGCGGTCCACGGCGCCATCGAGTTCAGCGATGTCCACTTCGCCTATAAGCCAGGGGCGCCGGTGCTCGATGGCTTGAACCTGACCATTACACCCGGCGAAACCGTCGCTGTTGTCGGTTCATCTGGCTCTGGAAAGTCGTCGCTCGCCCTTCTCATTCCCCGTTTCTATGAGCCCCAAACGGGGGTAATCGCCATCGATGGTGTGCCAGTGAACCAGTGGGATCTTGGATCCCTGCGCCAATCGATCGGCATCGTCTTTGAGGAGAGTTTTCTGTTCTCTGATACCGTGCGAGCCAACATCGCCCTGGGTCGATCAGATATCTGCGAAGATGAGTTGATGCAGGCAGCACGGGCAGCACGGGTCCATGAGTTTGTGATGGATCTTCCGCAAGGTTACGAGACCGTGGTTGGAGAGCGGGGGGTCCGTCTATCTGGTGGGCAACGACAACGTATTGCACTTGCTCGTGCCCTCCTTGGATCGCCACCCATACTCATCCTCGACGATGCGACCTCTTCGGTTGATCCGGCAACCGAGGCGGAAATTCTTGACGCGGTTGCTTCAGCGGGTGCTGGGCGGACGATGATTCTTATTGCCCATCGGCGATCGACCTTACATCTGGCTGACCGTATCGTGCTGATGGATCACGGTCGCATCATCGCGATCGGTACCCACGAGGAACTGTTGGCAACGGAGCCGGCCTACGTCGAACTCATGAGCGGTGAGTCCGAAGCGCTCGTCGAGACCCCAAGGATCGCTCTTGTGGAGAGTGATGCTGAACCTGTCGTCAAACAAGAGGTTCCGGTGGTGGTTCCACGGCTGATCGACCGTTGGGTTGATCTTGGTTGGGTTGATGAGCGTTTCCGATTTGGGAGTCTTTTTACGCTCATCCGGGTTGGCGTGATCGTTGGTGCGATATTGGTTGCACTCGATGCGCTGTTGAGCCTTGCCTCCCCACTCGTGCTGCGTTCGGGTATCGATGTCGGCGTGTTGCGTCACGCGCGGCCACTGGTCCTGGATGCGGCCCTCGCCCTCGGTATCATCTCCGTGGTCGATCTGATCGTCGTGATCCTCGAACAGGTGATTGCAGGACTTGCGGCAGAGAAGTTCTTGCTACTGTTGCGCTCGCGGATCTTCCAAAAAATCCTTCGCCTCGACATGGACTACTATGAGTCAGAGATGTCGGGTCGTATTATGACACGCATGATCAGCGATGTCGATGCCTTCTCTAATCTTGTCCAAAATGGCTTGATCACTGCACTCGTCTCGGTGATCTCCTTCGGCCTTGTGCTGGTGGTGGTGTTGATCATCGCACCAAGTATCGCGCTCGTCTTGATCGCTAGCCTGCCGCTGACCATTGCGGCGAGCATCATCTTCCAACGGTACGCCAATCGGGCCTATACCACGGCACGAGAACGCATCGCGGCGGTCAACGCCAACTTCCAGGAACAGGTCTCTGGGGTGCGAGCCTCTCGGGCAAAGAACCGTGGCCGCGAAGCGATCAATCGCTTTGATTCTTTGAGCAGTGGGTATCGCGATGCGCGTATGGATGCGCAGAAGGCGATCTCTATCTACTTCCCGTTTTTGTTGATGCTGGCGGATGTCACCACTGCACTGACACTGCTCTATGGTGGGAGTCAGGTGTTGAGCCACACGCTGGCGGTTGGGACGCTGTTGGCGGCTACCCTCTATGTCAGTCAGTTTTTCTCTCCGATCCAACAACTTTCGCAGACCTTTGACCAGTTCCAGCAGGCGCGGGTGGCTGCCCGTCAAATTCGGCGCTTAATGGCGCGCGATATCTCTATCCATCCCAGTGACCATCCTGTTCAGCTCGAACAAGTCCAGGGTGCAATCACGTTCCGGGATGTCACCTTCCAATATCCCCAAGCAGAACACCCGTCCCTCGATGCGGTCTCCTTTGATGTCGCTCCGGGGGCACGCGTCGCATTCGTTGGCGAGACCGGAGCGGGAAAATCGACGATCGCCAAGCTGTTGGTGCGATTCTACGACGCGACGGGAGGGATGGTGATGGTCGACGGAGTCCCGTTGGTCGATCTCGATCTGCATCAGTATCGCCGCCAAGTCGCCTATCTCCCACAGGAGCCTTTTCTCTTCACTGGCAGCATCTCCGAAAACGTCTCCTTTGTCCGTCCGGATGCCTCGGCTGCCGAGATCGAACGTGCCTGTCGGATGGTTGGGTTGGGCGGCTTTCTTGACCGAAACGATGAGGGGATTAACTATGACATCGGGGATCGGGGCGTTCGACTCTCAGCTGGGCAAAAGCAGTCAGTCGTCTTGGCCCGGCTCATCATTCAGGACCCACGAATCGTCATCCTCGACGAGGTCTCTTCCTCGCTCGATCTCGTTGCAGAGGCGCAGATGCAGACGGCACTGGACGAGGTTCTGGCTGGCCGGACGACCTTGGTGATTGCGCATCGGCTCTCCACCCTGTTGAAGGCGGATCAGATCTACGTGCTATCGCATGGCGCGATCACCGAGCAGGGAACACACGCTGACCTCATTGGCCAGGGTGGCCACTACGCATCGCTCTGGGAACTCTCGGCCTAAACGATGGATCAGGACTCTCTGATCACCCGCACATGGACCTCCATCATGGAGGTGCCGCCACCACGGTAGATACCGATCAAGGGGGGGACGTCAGTGTAGTCACGACCACGACCGATCACGACGTACCGCTCGGGTTCGAAGACTTGATTGGTTGGATCGAGTGGCAGCCATGAACCGACCCATGCCTCAACCCATGCGTGGCTCTCAGCATCAATGACTTCGCCTATTGATTCCTCCTGGTCTGGGTAGTAGTAGCCAGAGACATAGCGAGCTGGTATGCCGAGACGTCTGAGAAAGGCGATGCATAGGTGGGCGAAGTCCTGACAGACGCCTTTGCGTATTGACCAAGCCTCGCTTGCCGAAGTGGAGACCGCGGTAGATCCAGCCTCATAGGTGAGCCGTTCGTGGACCAGGTCTGAGGCCCACTGTGCTGCCTCAGATGGATTCGGACGCGCGAGCAGGAGTTCGAGCGCGTTGACAACTTCATCGGAATCCTCGACCAGTGTGAGGGCGGTAGGATCCAGGAACTCCGCAAAGGTGTCATCGAAGATGGGATCGCGATAGTGTTGCCAGGGTGGCGAGGGATCTCGTGGGAGTGCGGCTGTTCCTGTCTGCACACGGGAACGAGCGATGATCGAGAGCTCTCGGTGGGGTTGGTGGATCTCCAATATATGTGCGAGCGTCCCCCAGTAGTCTTGGTAACCCAGCACATGAGCCGACGGCGTCACGACCAGACTGCGTTCGAGAACAAACTGAGTTCGAT
Organism: Actinomycetes bacterium; assembly: GCA_021819725.1. The sequence goes on along the minus strand of JAKAQR010000002.1, from coordinate 53,736 downwards.
CCGACTGGGGGAGCATTCTTGCTTCGTTCAGAGATCCATCTGACGCGAGAGAATAACGATAGTGTGACGAGTGTTCGATGGAGAGAATCCAACTCATCGCCCACTCCGTGGCAGTGCGGTGGCTACTTCGCGTTGCCATGATTGTCCGCGGACGTCTCCGAAGTATTGCTGAGTGATGGCATCTGAGGCGAGAGAGCAGGCAAGACTCAAGTCTTCAAGCAGTGTCTCGATTCGTGTGGTGAGGTCCTCCCTCGTCAAGAAGGATATCGTGGCTCTTGCCTGACCGAGGATTCGTTGGGCTGGAGCGGGCGGAGCGCTCCGATGGGTGTCGGGTGCGATGTGTTCCAGGCAACGCTCGGCCGTCAGTAGGCCGAACTGGACGCTGCGCGGAAACAGACGATCGACGAGTAGAAATTCGAGCACATACTCGGGCTCTACTTGACCATGGTAGGTGCGAATATAGAACTCATACGCAGAACAGTACTTCAACGTCGTGACCCAATCTCGACTTTCTGGTGCGAAGACGAGGCGAAACTTGAGGAGGCGAAGCGTCATATCGACACGCTCGATAAAGGTCCCAAGTTGGAGGAATTGCCAACCATCATCGCGTGGGAAGCTCTCGTTGAGGAGGCCGACGGTGATGGCAACGCGCTCATGGGCAAGGCGGACGTAGCGGAAAAATTCGGAGAGGGAAGTACTTCTGCGAGGCATTTTGACGAGGAGGCGATCAGCGATGTTGATGGCTTCGTAAACTTCGCTTGGCAACAGTTCCCTTAGCCCTCCAGCGTTTCTTCTGGCAGCGACAATTGAGGATGCGATCGAGTTTGGATGGTCGAGCGAGAAGCCCAGTGTGGCAAAGAGCGTCGCTGAGTCGGCTTCGTCGCCGTCAAGCTTGTCAAAACCGAGGGTAGAGAGGAAGGAACTCTGTGGGGCTGTTGATCCAGACTCGAGCTCATGATTGAGGTGTACCTCAAGGATGCGAGCGGTATCATCGGCGCGCTCCAGGTAACGACCTAGCCAGAAAAGTGATGCTGCGATACGAACCAACATCTCATTGCTCCTGTTGTTTCGTGCTTTGCAGCGGGTGATCTGGCTCAGGAGCAGTCGCTTGATGGACGAGATGTTCGCCAGCCGCGACGCCGTTGGTGGGATGGAGATCAACCTTGTCTGCGGTGGCATCGAGTACCCAGGTGTCCTTGGAACCGCCTCCCTGGGAGGAGTTGACGATCAGGGAGCCCTTCGGTAAGGCAACCCGTGTGAGCCCTCCAGGAAGTACCCAGATGCGATCCCCTTGGTTGATGACAAACGGACGTAGGTCGATATGTCGGGGTTCGATGCCTTCAGGAACTCTGGTTGGACAGGTCGACAGCCGGACCACCTCTTGGGCGATCCAGCCACGAGGGTTCGCAAGCATCGCTGCTCTCGCCGCAAGGAGCGTTGCCTCGTCGGCATCAGGTCCGATCACAATTCCGGTACCACCCGAGGCATCGACTGGTTTGAGCACGAGTTGGTCGAGCCTCTTGACGACCCATGAACGGACCTCGGGGTCCTCAAGCCGATAGGTTGGAACGTTTGCGAGGATCGGCTCCTCACCAAGATAATAGCGAATCATGTCGGGAACATAGGTGTAGGTGAGTTTGTCGTCGGCGACGCCATTCCCGATTGCATTTGCGACGGTGAGGTTGCCCGCACGGATGCAGGTGACGAGGCCAGGTACGCCAAGCAACGAAGAGGGTTCAAAGTAGAGCGGGTCGAGGTAATCGTCACTGATTCGTCGGTAGATGACATCGACTCGCTGGTCGCCCTCGGTGGTATGGAGATAACAGATGCCGTCCCGACAGGCTAGGTCGCCTCCTTCAACGAGATCCACACCCATCTGCCGAGCAAGAAAGGTGTGTTCGAAGTAGGCAGCGTTGTGGATGCCAGGTGTGAGGAGGACCACTTTTGGATCCGAAGTCGCGCCCTGGGGGGCTGCCGCTACGAGGGCGCGGAGGAGTTCTGTCGGGTAGTTTGCTACTGGTCGCACTCGGTTACCACGAAAGAACTCTGGAAAGATGCGCGTCATACTCCGCCGATTCTCGAGTACATAGGAGACTCCAGACGGGGTTCGCAGGTTGTCCTCAAGCACCATCAGTTTCCCATCATGGCCCCGCACGATGTCCATGCCCGAGATGTGGATGCGAACACCGTTGGCTGGTGCCAGTCCGTAGGCCTGTCGAATGAAGAGTGGAGAGGAGAGAACGAGCCGGTGGGGGATGATTCGATCTCGAAAGATCCGCTGTTGGGTGAAGACGTCGTCGAGAAAGGCTTCGAGTGCGCGGACTCGTTGGATGACACCGCTCTCGAGGTAGGCCCACTCCTGTGAGGAGATGATCCTCGGGATCGGGTCGAGCGGGAAGGGTGCCTCCAATCCCGCGAAGGAGTAGGTGACACCACGGTCACGGAACGAGAGGTCTCGCTCCTGGCAGCGCTGCTCGAACTCGGTCTCGCTGAGCTCCTGGAGCGCGCTGTAGAGCTCCATGCAACCTGGGCGCGGAAGTCCCGGCGCAGTGAGCACCTCGTCGAAGGTGTCCGAGATCGCGTATGCGTCAAGGAGGGTATTCTCCATAGCGCAACCTTAGCAGATCTGGTTCGACGATTTTCCCAAGCAACATGTTGTTCATCATGGTTATGAGAGCATGTGCAGTCGAACCCACGCCAGAAAAGCGAACAAATGTACTACTATGTCGATATGGAGCTGTTGCCTACCTCATCGTTGCTCGACGCGACCCCACATCAACCACCGACAACGTTACCGCTCAAGGCCGAGTACGCGACGTTGCTCCCAAAGGGTGGATTGCTGGCAGGCGCCGTTACCAGCGTCTGTGGAGCAGGGTCTTACACCGCCATGATTGAGATGCTCAGTGTCACCTCTCAAGCGGGTTACAACATCGCCCTTGCTGGCCTCCACGATCTTGGTGTGGTGGCGTTAGCACGCGCCGGTTGGGATCTTTCTCGTGTCCTATTGGTCGATCATGAATCTGAGATGAACCAGGTCATTGCTCTGCTTGTTGCAGCCTTTGATGTTGTCGTGTTGGATGTGGCCGTTCTCGACCGTTCTTGGCACCGACTCGTCGCGCGGGCTAGGGAGCGCAGAAGCGCACTGGTCATGCTTGATCGTATGGTGACGATCGAGCATGACCAGCTCCGACGATCTCTGCCTGGGGTGACGCTCGTCGTCGAGGAACTCGGTTGGGGTGTCCCAACGCCAGAGTGCCCCTTGGGGTCTCCCATCCTGCGTATTGCGGCAGAAGAGCATGGGCTCACGGTCGGTATGGCAACAACGGTGGCACAATGATGCTGACCACTCCTCGACGTGTGGTTGCTCTCGATCTCACTGGAATTTCGGCGCTGGCGCTCGACCTTACGGTAAGTGATTGCGCTGCAGTGGTGTACCGAGGTCAGATCGTGGAGGTAGCGGAGGCAGCCAAACACCATGGTGTTGTGGTCGGCATGCGTTCGTCGGAGGCGATGGCGCGCTGTCCCATGCTGGAGGTGCGAGAGCGTGATCAGTATCGGGAAGAGCAGTGGCTTGCACGATTGTTGCGGATGTTTGACGCCGTCTCTCCTCATTTTCGTCGCTACCGACATTCGTTCATAGCCCCATTGGGCTCGATGACTCGATACTTTGGGTCCGAACCACAGGTATTTGCGGCTATCGAGTCGGTTATTGCGTCGCTGACCCAGACCTACCCCCAGGTGCGCGCCACGCTTGGGGCGGCTGATTCTGTTTTTGTTGCGTTGGTAGCAGCACGCCTTGGGTGTCGCATACGTCCGGGGGAGTCGGTGTCGTTTGTGGGCGAGCGCAGAGTCACTGAACTCCTTCCAACGCCGGTGGCAGCGGTGTTGCGCGAGGTTGGGATGGAGCGAATTGCTGATTTTCAACGACTCGACGGCGCTGTGGTGGCGGCACGTTTTGGTGGCACTGGGCTGCGCTGGCATCGTCTCTGTCGCCTTGAAGCCGACCTTGTCGTCGGGGATGATGATCTCTCCGAGATCGTGATGTGCACCACGACTGTCTTCGATGGCGACACCACCGAACGGATCTCGTTCCGCCTGATGCGACCGCTCGATCGACTTGTCCACGCCGCCGAACAGAGTGGACTGGTACTTGTGAAGGCGAATATGGTCCTCGTCACGACGACGGGTGAGCTGACCAAGGTGGTGGAGGTACTTGATGGGGCAAGTACTACGGAACTGATCGCGCGACTTCGATGGTTCGAACAGGCGACGCGGTCGCGTCGTGATCCGTTGGTTGAGGTGCGTGTCGAACCATTGGGATGGTCTCCATTGCGTCGACGTCAGTTGACACTCGATCGCCAGGAGCTCAAGGAGTCGGCGATTCTTGCAACATTGACTCGCTTGACGACACTCTATGGCGACGCTAGTGTGCGCGTGCCGGTGCTGCAGGGTGGTCGCTCCCTAGGCGAGCAGGGTGTTTGGGTTCCTTGGAATGGCCGATGGCCATCTCCGATGCCCTCAGATGATACTGGGGCTCCGTGGCCAGGTCGTCTGCGCGGTGCTGCCCCGAGCCTGGTCTATCAACACCCCCGTGAGGTCGGCCTCTTTGATGTCGCTGGCGTTCCCGTGGGGGTGTACGGGGACGGAGTCATTCTTCCTCAACCCGCGGTGCTCGTTCGTGGCCGTGAGCAGCTCGTGATTTCGGCTTTTCATGGCCCTTGGGTCGTCGTTGAGCGCTGGTGGGAACACCGCCGTCGACGGTATGTGCGGCTGATGGTGATCACCCCCAAAGGGGTCAGTCTCGTGATTCGAGAGGCACAACGTTGGTGGCTCGAGGGGGAGTTTGCCTGACGCATGCCTCGCCACCGACAGCGACCGATCTGGCGCGTTCAAGACGTCGATAGTGTACGATCGGGGTATACGGCATCCGACCCTCCGGTGTCGGGTTACGCAGAACTCCATGCGCATAGCTACTTTAGCTTCCTCGACGGTGTCGTCTCACCCGAGGATCTTGTCGCCGCGGCGAGCCATGCAGGTCTCGCTGGGATTGCGCTGACCGACCACAACGGTCTCTACGGGGTCCCTCGCTTTTTGGCGGCTGCTCACTCCGTCGGGATTCAACCGATTATCGGGGCTGAAGTAACCCTCGGTAGAGCAGAGACGCGTACCGGCGCATTCGATCCACCCGGAGAGCATCTCGTGGTCCTTGCAGCCTCGATTGAGGGGTATCAAGCACTCTCTCGAACGCTTGCTGAAGGACATCTTCGGGGAGGATCGAAGGGCGTCTTTTCGTTGTCTCTCGATCAGTTGGCCGCCAACCAACCACGGGATGGCTGGATTGTATTAACTGGATGTCGTAAAGGTCCCCTCTCGCGTGCCTTCATGGAGGAAGGTCCCAACGCGACTCGACGTCGATTGAGTGAATTGGAGGAGCGTTTCGGCCGTGATGCGTTGGTGATTGAGATCCACGATCATGGCGATCCATTGGATGCGGTCCGAGCGGATTTCTTCGCCGCACTTGCGACTGAGCGGGCGTTACCGCTCGTCGGTACGCAAAATGTGCACGCTCTCGATGGCCATGGCCAGCGATTAGCGACGGTTGCGGCTGCGATCAGGTCAAACTCTCGGCTTGCGCAACTCGATGGATACCTGCCGAGTGCGGGGGTACCGCGACTGCGCACCCCCAAGGAGCAGCGACAACATTTTGGACGTTATCCGGGTGTCGTAGCCCAGACGTTGGAGGTGATGGAACGCTGTCGTTTCCCGCTGCAGCTCATCGCTCCGGGTCTGCCTCGCTCGCTTGCTCCTGCGGGTGCGACGGATAGCTCCTGGCTCCGCAACCTCACTTTTGAGCGAGCGCCACAGCGTTATGGAGTCGCGGGTGCTGAACGGGTTCCAGGAGCCTATCGTCAGCTCGGCTACGAGCTTGATATCATCGAGGCATTGGGTTTTGCTGGCTACTTCCTTGTGGTGACCGATCTGGTCGATTTCTGCCGCAGAGAAGGGATCTACTGCCAGGGTCGGGGATCGGCAGCGAACTCCGCCGTCTGTTACGCCCTCGGGATTACCAACGCTGACCCGGTCGCCCTTGGTCTGCTCTTTGAACGTTTTCTCTCTCCTGAGCGCGATGGTCCTCCGGATATCGATATCGATATCGAGAGCGGGCGACGCGAGGAGGTGTTGCAGTATGTCTTTCGTCGCTATGGCAGGGAACACGCCGCTCAAGTCGCCAGCCTGATCACCTACCGGGCTCGTTCGGTGCTCCGCGATAGCGCACGCGTCTACGGTGTGCCTACCACGCAGATCGACCGATGGTCTCGCCAGATCGAACGGCGCGGTTCACTGCGTGCTTCACTGGAGGCGCGCGATCATCGTGGACATCCGCTGCTGGAAGTTCCTACGGATATCGCTCAGATCGCACTCGGTCTCGAAGATGCACCCCGACACCTTGGTCTTCATGTGGGGGGGATGGTGATCTGTGATCGACCGATCATTGAGGTTTGTCCCGTTGAGTGGGCGCGTAAGGCAGAACGAAGTGTGCTGCAATGGGACAAGGACGACTGCGCACGGATGGGACTCGTCAAGTTCGATCTCCTTGGCCTCGGGATGCTGGGCGCGATCCATGAGATGGTCGACCTGGTCAAGGAGGCCTGGGGTGTTACCGTCGACATTGCACTTTTGCCTCAGGAAGAGCAGGTTTACGAGATGTTGCAGCACGCTGACTCGATCGGTCTTTTTCAGGTGGAGTCGCGGGCGCAGATGGCGACATTGCCACGGTTGAAGCCGACCTGTTTTTATGATCTTGTCGTCGAGGTCGCACTCATTCGCCCGGGACCAATCCAGGGAGGGTCGGTCCATCCCTACCTCCGACGCCGGAGCGGGGAGGAGGCGGTGACGTACGCGCATCCACTGCTCGAACGATCGCTCGCCAAGACCCTCGGGGTGCCACTCTTTCAAGAACAACTCATGCAGATGGCGATGGATGTTGCTGGGTTCTCGCCAGCACAGGCTGACGAACTGCGACAGGCGATGAGTTCTCGACGGTCAACGGAGCGCATGGAGCGACTCAAAAGGCGTCTTTTTGCTGGTATGGAGGCCAACGGGGTCGATGACCGGGCAAAGGAGGAGATCTACCAGAAGCTCTCTGCCTTTGCAAACTTTGGGTTCCCGGAGAGTCATGCTGCCTCCTTTGCCTACCTTGTCTATGTCAGTGCGTGGTTTAAACTCCATTACCCGGCAGCGTTGTATGCAGGTATCTTGCGTTCGCAGCCGATGGGGTTCTGGTCTCCGCAGACCTTGCTGCGTGACGCCACTCGTCATGGGGTTGAGATTATGCCTCCTGATGTCAACCACGGGTCAGCTATCACCACCTTGGAGGCTCATGACGGTGAGATCCGGCTTCGAGTGGGACTCAACACCATCCGTGGCATTGGAGACGAGAAGGCTCACGCCATCATCGGGGCCAGACCGTACGACGCTTGGCGGGCGCTTCTCGACCGCGTCGAACTCAACGAGTCTCAGCTGGTCAATCTCGCCAAAGCAGGGGCATTCGACAGCTTTGGTGAACATCGTCATACGGTGATCTGGCAGAGTGGTGAGGTGGTGCGGGATCGGGGGGGACTCTCGGGCATTGTGGCGATGGGCACACAACCTCCTTTCCCGCCCCTCGATGAGAAGGAGCGACAGCGCATGGAGTCTCATGCTCTAGGATTCGTGACCGATGGGCATCCACTGGAGTTGCTCCGCACCTCACTAGAACGATCCGGCGTTGTGCGCTCCGACCGACTAGGAGAGTTGGGCGATGGAACCAAGGTAACGGTGGCGGGCATCATTACCCATCGACAGCGTCCGGGTACGGCAAAGGGTGTCGTCTTCCTCAATCTTGAGGATGAGGCTGGATTAGTGAATGTTCTCCTACGCCCTGGCGTCTGGGTCCGTTTTCGCGAAGCAGCTCTTGCATCTGCTGTGCTCGTGACAGGGAGGTTGCAGTGCAACGGGGAGGTGCGGTCGGTGATCGCCTCCAAAGTGACACCTCTTGACGGCACTCCCGTATATGGAGCGCGTAATTTTCAATAACGGTAGCTCCGATAGGGATCGTGGCGCAGATCACGGCTACGACCTTAAGTGAGGTGGAACCAAAGGCGGATGAAGACGTGCTAGGGTAGTGGCCGATGCGATACCAGACGATCAGTATGTCATTAGTGGTCGCCTTGGGTGGTCTCGTACTGGCGAGTTGTGGAAGTCGGACGACAAGCCTGACGACACCGCTTGCCTCGGCCCCAGGGATTACCGCTTCGAGCGTGCTGTTTGCGAGCGAGGTCGACACCGATGGGGTATCTCATCAGTATGCCTCTGATGAGGTGGCTGGCATTCGTGCAGTCCTTCGACTTTTTGATGAACACCACGGTATTTATGGCCGCCAGTTGAGCGTTGTTGTGAAAGATGACGCGGGACAGACCGCGATTGCGGCTGACGAGACACGGTATTTGAGCATGACGGTTGGCGCTTTTGCCCTGATAGGTGATAGTCCCTCTTCGGTGCTGAATCCTATCTCGGCCCAGGCCTCGAATTCGGGCATCCTTCAGCTCTATCCGATTGGACAGGCGACGGGGGCGAATACCGTCAATACCGTTCCTCCGATCACTACCTCCGCCTCGAATCTTGGGACGCTTTTGAACTATCTCGATTTAGCTAATGGGGCTATCGCCGTCCTCTCGCCAACCGGTATCCCAACGATCGCTCGTGATCTTGGCGTCAAGACGGCACCGGAACAGCTCACCTATACCACGAGTGGACAAGTGCAAGGGCTGACGCAGCTCACCAAAACGGTCCCGGACCTCGTGATAAGCTTTGCTCCAGCGCCGGTGACGATCAAACTGCTCGCAGAGCTCAGCAGCTTGAATGAGGCGCCGACGGTGATCGCCGTCGAGAACTCTACATCACGTCAACGGTTGCGTGCCGGAGCACCAACGTTTCATGGCGATCTCCTCCGCCTTGGAACTTGGGTGCCTCAAGGAGCCCTTGATGCGGCATGGAGTGGGTATCTGACCAGGGTCGATCATCTCCTCGGCCCAGAAGTCCCCCTAAACTCTGCGACTCTCAACGGTATCTACAGCGCCACGATGTCGGTAGAACTTCTCCGTTCAGTCGGACTCAATCCAAGTCGCCGTGCGATATTGACGAGCTTGGCTCAACACCGCTTCAGCCCGGCCATACCAGCCTTGGGCCCGTGGAGCGCGACTTCGGGATTTCAAGGAGGCGTGTTGACGGGAACTGCGCACCCCGTATACGTTGATGGCGCCCGAGTAACGCTGACACCGCCGAGCATGGCATCACCCCCGAGCTTCTAGGCCGGCGGTTTGCCTGATCCTCTGAGTCGACCTGAGTGGTGCTAGAGTCGGTGCAGGCGTGAGAGAAGGAGGCGATGATGGCGTGGGACTTTGCTACTGAACCCGCATTTGCAGCGCAACTGGCATGGATCGAGCAGTTGGTCCGAGACGAGATTTTCCCGCTCGAAACACTCGATCTTGCTACTCCAAGACTAAAGCAGATCATCAAACCTTTGCAGGAGCAGGTGAAGGAGCGTGGACTTTTTGCTGCTCATCTACCGCCAAGCCTTGGTGGTCAAGGTTTTGGTCAGGTCAAACTCGGACTGATGAATGAGATTCTGGGGATGTCACCAATTGCCCCGCTCGTCTTTGGCAACAACGCTCCCGACTCGGGAAATGCTGAACTTCTCGCTCTTGGTATCGAGGCAAACGGTGCCGAGTTCCAACGCGAGCGCTATCTTGAACCCCTCTTACGCGGTGAACTCGCGAGCGGGTTTTCGATGACTGAGCCCGATGCAGGTGCCGACCCGACGCGCATTAGCGCGACGGCGTTGAGGGACGGTGATGAGTGGGTCATCAACGGGCATAAGTGGTATACCACGAATGGATCGGTGGCAGATTTTCTCATTGTGATGGTCCGGACGATTCCTGATGTACCTGCTCGCCAGGGCATGTCGATGTTACTCGTCCCGAAGGGGACGCCCGGGGTACGTGTGGTGCGCGATATACCCACGATGGAAGATCCTGTCGTGCGCCCAGGCTCCTACGGCAATCACGCGGAGATTATTTACGAGGATGTTCGTGTGCCCCTTGATCATCTCATTGGACATGAAGGGATGGGATTCGCCCTCGCTCAGAGTCGGCTCGGTCCTGGTCGGATCCACCACTGCATGCGATGGCTTGGGCAGTCACGCCGGGCCTTTGCGATGATGTGTGAGCGAGCTGTCTCCAGGGAGGTTTTTGGCGAGCCACTCGCTGCCAAACAGACGGTGCAAAACTGGATCGCCGATTCGGCTGCTGAGATGTCGGCTGCTCGTTTAATGACCCTGCAGGCGGCGTGGTTAATCGATCTGAAGGGACAGAAGGCAGCCCGCAAGGAGATCTCGATGATCAAGTACTTTGGGGCCCAGGTACTCTACAACGTGATCGATCGCGCGATCCAAGTCCACGGTGGTCTAGGGTTCTCCTCCGACCTTCCGCTGGAACAGATGTACCGTGCCGCACGGGCAGCCCGCATCTATGATGGTCCCGATGAGGTGCACCGCATGACGGTCGCTCGCCAGATACTGCGTGATTACGAGCCTGTCGAAGAACCCACTGAACTCATCGCCACCCGGCGCGCGGCGGCCAAAGAACACTTTGCGGCCCAGCTTGAGCTGTTAAGCATCGACCGTTGAGCGAGTAGGGCGATCGCATTCGGTCCTGTCGTTTGCCTTTGGCAGTTAGCCTATTGAGAGCACAAGATGTGAGATCGATGGAGGAGATGTGTCGAGAGACCCGCGGACGATTGTGAGCGTTCATGCCCACCCCGATGATGAAGCATCCAAGGGTGCTGCTACCATCGCGAAGTACGCCCAGCTGGGTGTTCGTGCGGTGCTGGTCACCGCCACTGGCGGCGAGGAGGGCGAGTACCTGAATCCAGCCTTTAAGGAGCGGGACCCAGGCGAGTTGCCAGAGCTGAGGATGAAGGAGCTGGCACGGTCTGCTGAGATCATCGGCTATGAGCAGGTTGAACTGCTCGGTTTTCGTGACTCAGGCATGCCTGGTAGTGAGGCCAATGGCCATGTGAACTGCTTTGGTGCGGTCTCACTGGAGACGGCGGTGCGGCCTCTGGTCGCAATTCTTCGACGGGAGCGGCCTCAGGTGATGATCAGTTATGGAGAACGACAGGACGGGTATCCGCATCCCGATCACCTGCGTGTCTACGAGGTAGCAAAGGTCGCCCGTGATTGGGCGGGTGATCCAGACTTCGCCCCTGAACTCGGACCGGCACACCGGGTCGCAAAGTGGTATTGGTCGCTTTGGGTGCGTGCTCGTTTCGAGGCGCTGGGCAAGGCTATCGCTGCGAAGGGGATCGAGCTTCCTTTCCGTATGACAGAACGTGCGGGTGATGATGATCTTGTGACCACTCGTATCGACGTGAGAGAGACCATCGGTGTGGGTCCTCGGGCCTTGCTGGCCCATGAGACCCAGGTGGATCCGAATTCGCCATTCTGGTTTGCGCTCTCCCCTGAGGAACTCGCTGATGTCTATCCCTACGAGGAGTACCATCTTGTCGGCGCGCCGGAAGGCTATAGTGAGCAGGACCTCTTTGCTGGATTAGAGGGGGACTGAGATGGCTGCATGGCTCTCAGAGGGATGGATTGCGGATACTCTCGAGCTTGGCGCAGTGATGCCGTATCAGGCAGGGGTATCGGCGACGCTTCAGTACTTCCTGACCGATACCCACGGCACCGAGTACGCCTACTACTGGACGATTCGAGATGGCCAGCTCGCCGCCGCCGGACTCGGTGAACACGTCGCTCCTGATGTGGAACTCTCCGTCTCGCTCGAGGATGCACGTAGCATGCAGACGGGTTTGACGGATGCAACGAGCGCGTTTATGGAGGGCAAGTTACGGGTTGACGGAGATCTCGATCTGCTGATGACGTTACTCCCGATCACCGGTTCGAACGAGTATCAGGAACTCGAGCGCGAACTTGCCCGCCGTACGGATTTCGACCGCATCGGATCCTAGTTGCTCGATCCTTGGCTGGTCCTTACACTTGTCGATGCGACGATCGAAGAGACTAGCGGGATCGACTCGTCACCGTGGGAAAAATCCTCTGGCGAGTGGGTGACTGAGCGGGATGTCGCCATCGAGTCCATGATGAAGGCGCGGCTTGAGCCTCTCATCCCTGGGTGTCGAATCCTTGGGGAGGAGTGGGCAACGCGCGATCGCATGTGGCCCAGTTGGATCGGGCATGGGCCGGTATGGGTGATCGACCCAATCGATGGTACCGCGAACTATGTGACTGGTGTGGGACCAATCGCTACCATGGTGGGCCTTGTGATGGATGGGTCGCCATCTCTGAGCTGCATTCGGCTGCATAATGGCCCAGCACTCATCGCTGACTCGTCGAGCGTGATGGTTGTTGATCAACCGAGTCAATCCGCAGCGCGACGGGCACGAAGTCGAGGAATGGTCTCCTCGCGATTTCTACCCAGCGCTGTCGCCGAACGGTTCGTGGGTGCGTTGAGCGACGACTTCGATATCCTCGAGGGTTCTGGTTGTGCAGGGAGCGACTATCTCGAGCTGGTGAGCGGTACCGTCGACTTTCTCATCTATGAACGGGTTTTACCGTGGGATCACGTCCCGGGAGCTTACGCCGCGACCGTCTGGGGCGCTTCGGCACGCATGGGGGACGGCTCCCTCTATCAGGCGCAGCCGGAAGGGGTTGGCCTGGTCGTCAGCCGGGAAGAGGCCCTCACGCAGCGCTTGTTGGGGCTCCGACGAGCGGCACTCCGGGCGGAGCCATACGGGCAAGGTTGCCCGAGTCACAATGTCGTCGATGACTCCTGAGGGCGTCCTATCGACGTCGGTATCGTCATCGATGGAGCGCTATGACCGTGCCGATCATCACTGGTGAAAGTTTTTGCTCCAGGGTTCGCTTGTGATGGGTGCTCCCAACCTCTGTCATGAGGCCAGCTCAGGTGGTGTGGTGTAGGTACGGTTCTGTCTTGCGATACCCGTCTTGGGTGATAGCGAACTTGGCGAGGAGCCGGGTGAGTTTGGTGGTCTCTTGCGGTAGCTCTTCTGGGTCAATGAGAAGGATCGTCCTCGTCCCGTAGGTTTGGAGCTCGGGGGTATCGGTACCAAAAGTCACTGATACTTCCGTGACGCCGACGGTCTGGGTGCCAAGTTCACCCTCCAAGAAGTTGAGAAGTCGTGTGAACGAGGTGATCTCGTCGCGGGGGGTCACAAGGATCCTGTCGATGGTCCTAATCCCGCGCTGACGAGCCAATGTATAGGCATCATAGCCGAGATGATTTTCGTCGCACGCCGGGGTCAGGCGGAGGGGAATGCAGAACTCTTCGGCCAGACCGAAGAGGACATCAGCAAGATCGGCTCTGGGCCAGATGGAGTCCTGAAGGACCGCCAGGTGCGAGACGCTGATGCCCCAGAGGATGGCGCGCTCAAGTTGGGCGCGCAACTCATGGTAAACCTCTACTGCGTCGGCATGTTCAAGCAGGTCTTCGACGGTCGTAGGGAACGTTCCATCGCCTCCCATGAGTGTCGGTGCATAGGTGAGCGGACGATAGCCAAGGATCGGGTGAGGCGATGTCAGCACGAGCTCTACGCCAAGATCCTCACCCCGGTAACGCTTGACCACTTCGCGAGCCCAGGCGCCGACGACGTTGAGCCGTCCGCTGGTGGCAAAACCACTCTTCATTGCGAGGAACCCGGCTGAGGTCGTCGCCTCAGTCACGCCGAGACTATCGGCAACCAGAATGAGTCGTTTGGCCACCGAAGGGCTCTCCTTTAGTCGTTGGGAGTGACGGTGGAGTGGTTGGCGTTTTCAGCGATTGCAAGTCCAGCCGTTGGGCGAAAGTCCTCAAGTTTGGCGATTGAGGCGTTCTTTTTGCCCTCAGGGTGCACAGGCTTGCCAAAGGCCTTGTCAACCAATTCAGCGACGTCGGCACCGGAGATCGTTTCGCGTTCGAGGAGTGCATTTGCGACGTTGACGAGGCCCGGGAGATGGGTCTTGAGTATCTTCGAAGCTCGCTCCTCTTGCTCACGGAGGATGCGCTCCACCTCCTCATCCACCAGCCTGGCGGTTCGATCGGAGTAGTCCGATGAGTGCAGCAGGTCTTCACCTAGGAAGACGACGTTTTGCGAGCCCCAAGCCATCGGGCCGATCCGTTCGCTCATGCCCCATTCGCGCACCATCCTTCGCGCGAGTTCGGTATTTCCTTGAAGATCATTGCTCGCACCCGTGGAGAGGTCCCCGTACACCAGGAGTTCTGCAACACGTCCACCCATACGAACAACCAGCGAGTCCTCAATGTACTCTTTCGGGTACAGATGGCGCTCCTCAAGCGGTAGCTGTTGAGTTACACCCAGTGCCATGCCGGTTGGGAGGATCGTCACCTTGTGTACAGGATCCGAGTACTGGAGTACGTAGGCGAGCACTGCATGCCCACCTTCGTGAAAGGCGACACGTTCTTTCTCTTCGTCTGAGAGGATGGTCGACTCTCGCCGCTGTCCCATGAGGACGCGATCACGCGAATACTCGAAGTCTTCCATGTCGATCTCGGAAGAGCTGCGGCGGACCGCACTCAAAGCCGCCTCATTGACGAGATTGGCAAGATCAGCACCGCTCATACCTGGGGTGCCGCGCGCGACGACGGTCAGGTCGACATCGTCGGCGAGCTTCTTGGATCGGGTATGTACCTCAAGAATTGCTGTCCGCTCGTCGAGGTCGGGGAGTGGCACCACCACCTGCCGGTCGAAGCGACCAGGGCGTAACAGTGCGGGATCGAGAATATCAGGACGGTTGGTTGCCGCCATCACGACGATCCCCTCCGCTGGGTCGAAGCCGTCCATCTCGGAGAGCATCTGATTCAAGGTCTGTTCACGCTCGTCGTGCCCTCCCCCGAGGCCGGTGCCGCGCTTACGACCGATGGAGTCAATCTCATCGATGAAGATAATAGAGGGCGCTTGCTTGCGGGCGGTTTGGAAGAGGTCGCGAACGCGGCTAGCCCCGACACCTACGAACATCTCCATAAAATCTGAGCCACTGACGGACATAAACGGCACACCAGCCTCACCGGCCACGGCCCTTGCGAGCAGTGTCTTGCCAGTGCCAGGAGGTCCAACAAGCAGGATGCCCTTGGGGATACGTGCGCCGAGGTTGGTGAAACGAGTGGGGTCGCTGAGAAACTCGACGATCTCCTTCACCTCTCCCTTCACTCCTTGATAGCCAGCGATGTCATCAAAGGTCGTGCGCGGGCGTTCAGGAGAGTAGACGCGCGCCTTTGACCGTCCGATCGACATAATCCCCGACATCGAACCCTGGGTCCGGCGGCTGATGAATATCCACACGAGGGCGAAGCCGCCGATCAGGATCGCATACTCAATGATGGTGCCAAGAATGCTGGGAGTTGTTGTCTGGAAGTTGTAGCTGACACCAGCCTTCTTCAGCGCAGTGATCTCGCTCTGAAAGGCGGGGAGTGGCCCATAGAGGCTGTAACTCTTGCCGTTTGTCAAGGTACCCGTAATCTGCCCAGACGAGTTGTCAATCAGGGCAGTTTTGATGTGATGGGAACTCACATTCGAGAGAAACTGACTGTAGGTCAGTGTCTTGGCGGTCGGTCCATGATTGAAAAGAGACACGAGAAGAACGACGACCACGAGCCCGATCAGGAGCCCAAAGGTTATTCGCGCACGGCGATCGTTGCCTTGTTGTTGACCGCTGTTACCGGGTCGCATATTTTGAGGAGTGCGGCTCATTGCTACTATGCTAGGCGGTTTGGCGCCAATTGAGAAACCTAGTGCGCCAAGTCTCGTAGTGCATGTCGGTGGCTATTCCTCAGGTTGAGACACCCGAGAGTCTTTGGCGTGGCAGCTTCGGTGGAATGCGTGAGGAAGGAGCGATGCGTGGAGGTGACAAAGGGTCGACCAGCTCCACTCTGGTTTCCTCCGGTCGTCCTCGGCTTGGCGTTGGTGTCGAGCACGATTTTTCTCTCAATTGGAATCTCGGTCTCCCACTTCTCAGGACCGGCTACTCTCTCTCGCCTGACCCCATTCTTGTTGCTCATGGACGAAGTTGGGCTGTGGGTCTTCTTTGTGGGTGGCGCGGCTTTCGCCGCGCATACCTACTGGCGTGAGCCCTTTTTGGCGTTGATTGGATGGCATTTTCGACCACTCATTGACCTGCCGGTTGGGGTGGTTGCTGGTGTCGTCTCCCAGTTGGTGATCGTCCCCCTGCTCTACTTGCCCTTTGAGGCGATCAATCCCTCACTCTCACGGTCCCTATCGAAGCCTGCACAGTCCATCGTTGGCATTGGTCATGGCGATGGGCTCATCGTGATCGCCTTTGTGCTGGTGATTGGGGCACCCGTGTGTGAGGAGATTTTTTTTCGTGGACTCACCTTGGCGGTACTCCGTGACCGGTTGGGGCGATTTGGACCAGTGCTTCGGGCAACGCTGGCCATCCTGGGTAGCGCCTTACTTTTTGCACTTGCGCACTTCGAACCATTGCAGTTCGCTGGCCTCTTTGCCGTCGGCTGTGTGTTCGGAGGCCTCATGTGGCGGACGAAGCGACTCGGTACGTCGATCATCGCCCATGCAACCTTCAACCTGGTGGCACTGCTTGCGCTCGTGCACGTACATTGATGCGCTCGTGCACGTACATTGATGCGCTCGTGCACGAGCGCAGATGTCATGCGTCAGGTTGATCACGGTCACTGAACCTGGCCCCACGCCAGCACGAGCGTGGGAAGCGAAACAAACGAAGTTGGGTCTGGGTCAACGCCGGTCATGGCTGCGAGATAGCGTCCCGCCAGCGATTCACCCAGACCCACTGGGGTGAAAGCGGCGATGCTGGGCTCGTTGACTCCCACATTCGTGAGCAGTTCGTACAGGCGCAGGCCGATGTCTGGGTTCGCTATCTCGTCGGTACCAACGCTGAGCGGGTGACCCTCGACTCTTCCGGTTGACGTAATCGGCTCCATCAAGACGAGATGGCCACCTGGTCGCACCCAGTGTCGCATCCTCTCTACGGCTGCGAGAGGTGCTGGGAGGTTGAGGAGTAGGAAGCGGCTAAATATCACATCAACCTCGGTCGGTAGTGTGAGCTCGTTCACCTCCTGGACGAGAGTCGTGACGGTGCAGTGCACCTTTGTGTGCTCGTTAAACGGTGGGTCGAAAACGGTTGGATCATGGTCAATGGCGTAGAGGATGGTGTCGGAGGGGAGCGCTTGGGCAACGTCGAAGGTGACACCTGCATCACCGCATCCCACATCGGCGACCAGGTGCGGGTTCAAGCTCACGAGGAGATCGAGCAGATGATCGGTGGCTTGCGCGTAGGGGTCGCTACTGTCATCACCGGTATTTGTCTCCATACAATTGGATTTTGTCGGTATAAGGTGGCGATCTCCCACATTTCTACGCTAGCGTTATGGGTCGTGAATGCAACGTTAATACTCTGCGATTCTGCGCAGGTCAGTGAAGGTAAGCTCTTTCTCCTCGGCGGCGGGTGGTCGGTGACCGGCCCAGGCATGTCGCCGATGGCGATTGCGATGAAGGTTGATGTTGGGTGGAGCGAGGCTCCTGAGGCACATCACTGGGAGTTGTTTCTACAGGATAATGATGGCGGTGCCATCACGGTGGAGACACCAGAGGGTCCACAGCCGGTTGAAGTGCGGGGTGATTTTCAGATCGGAACACCGCAAGGGGTACCTCTGGGCAGTGACATACCGGTCAATCTTGCCATCAACCTTGGTCCACTGCCGCTACCACCAGGTGGTCGCTATCGCTGGGTACTGACCATCGATGGTGAATCCCAGCCGGACTGGAACGCAACCTTCTCCACGATGGCGCTTCCACAGGGCGACGTTGCTGAAGGCGGGGAGCCAAGTGAGGCCCCGCGTCCAATCTCTGAGGACTAACCCTCCATGGGCGTGAGTGACCGACCCTTTGGTCGAGCGTTCGAAGATTTCGTCGTCGGTGATGTCTATCGGCATTGGCCTGGCAAGACCATCACCGAGGCGGACGACCATCTCTTTTGTATGATCACCATGAATCATCACCCCCTGCATACCGATGCGTACTTTGCTGAGCACTCGACGGTGCACCGAAGGAATGTTGTCGTGGGGAACCTTGTCTACTCGATTGTCTTGGGAATGAGCGTTCCGGATATCTCCGGTTCTGCTATCGCGAACCTCGAAGTTGAGTCGCTAATTCATCGTAAACCCACCTTCCACGGCGATACGATCTATGCCCAGTCGCGGGTGCTCGCGGCTGAACCCTCAAAATCGAAGCCTGATCGCGGTATCGTGACGGTCGAGACCTTTGGCTATAACCAGGATGGAGACGAGGTGGTGTACTTCCGTCGCAAGGTGATGGTTTGGCGCAAGGATTCGGTGCCCGTGCGTAAATTCCCCTACTCTGAACCTCGTTAGGGCGCTGGTCGTCTCGTCGGACGGTCTTGGCTAGTCGCCATCGCTTCCGGCATTGCGCCTCCTTGAGTATGGCAGAATTCCATTATTTTCTCAAGGTTTGAGGGCGCGAGACGATGTTGTTCTGAGAGGAGATGAGCCGCTGACCTAGACCTCCCCCTCTCTGTCACGTGGCCTCTCCTCTCTCACAACGCACCGGTATTGACGAACGTGATCTTGGCCGGCAATCGTAGGGTTGCGACACTCGGGTTTTGGGATGAGACGGCTGTTGGCATGTTCCCTGCAGTTGGACCGATGCTCGTGAAGCGCGTGTACTCATGCACCTTGCAGGTCTGTCCTGAGCTTGGTGGCGATGAAGAAATTCTCGCTTGCGTGCAGCAGGTCTTTGAGGCTTAGCAAGCTCGGAACATCGTGAGCTCTTTGTGGCTCATGATCTTTGTAACCCATTAGCAAGGCATCCCATACATCTGGTCGACGCCAGGGTCGCCATTGGAAGAGGAGTCCTTCGAATTGCTCTACCTTTCGGCCCTTTGCGAGAAGGGTCCTGACGGCAGTCCACCCTCCTCTGTCGTGTATCGATGCTGTTGTTGAGAAGGGGGCTCCTTTGAAGGAAATCTTTGTGTCATTGGCGAGATGAGGGGCGGTTGGACGCCCTACGAAGCAACTCCGCACCAAACACTTGCCATACTGAACAACTCCCGGTACAGTCTTTAGCGATGATCAACCGGCAATATTGGCCTGGTGTCCGAGTGTAACCGTGTCCTTCGATGCCAGCCAGTAGACCGATAGATGGCGGGTGTCATCTCTTTGCCCCCAGAACATGACGGGGGGTGCAATATCCATCGTGGGAACGGTGTCGTGGAATGAGTGTGCCATAACCTTGTCATGTCATGTCCATCGGGATTCTCCGCAGAAGGGTGCTCACTCGGATGCGATTGCGAACGAGAGGTGATGTCGATCGAGAGGGCGGGTCGACGAGATTGGTGAGTGGTGGCAGTAACACACGGCGCCATCTGGACATAAGAGATAGAGAACCTAATGACCACGTAGGGGGTATCGATGATAGAGGAGCGGAAGGAACGTTTTGACGCGTTGTACCGCTCAACACGAGCCAAAATACTTGCCTACGCGCTGCGACGCGTCCCTTCAACTGAAGACGCCGCGGATGTCTTGGCGGAGACATTCACCGTGGCTTGGCGAAGATTGGAGCAGGCCCCTGCTGGCGACGCGGCACTCCTGTGGCTCTATGGCATAGCTCACAATGTCGTTCGCAACAACGGTCGCAGTCGTAGGCGGCGTTCGCAGCTCGTGGGGCGGATTGCGCAGCAGGTGCCTGAAACCGCATGGTGGGACGTCGCACGTGACGAAGAGCGTCTGGTCGCCCTGATGTGCTTAGCGAGACTCCCTCAGGATGACCGAGAAGTACTGATGTTGGTGGCCTGGGAAGGACTTGCACCGTCGGCGGTTGCTACGGTACTGGAGTGCTCTGCTGGGGCAGCGAGGGCGCGGATTCATCGTGCTCGTCGTCGTCTTGAACTGGCGATCCATGCGGCGGAGGCGGAGGATAACCATCGAGTCGATGTCAGTACAAATGGATTAGGAAAACCTGAAGCAGATCTATTCACCAATGATACCAGAGGAGACAAACCACAATGAAAGTGTTCTTGAGTCAGCTTGATCCGGTCGATGAATGGGCCGTCGAAGCAGCCGTTACGCACCCCGTCTTTGCGGAATTATTCGGAGCCATTATCGGGGATGAAGAGATCGAGGCGGTGGCCGAACCTCTCCAAAGCAGCCCTTCCTCCTCTGGGCGGCCGTCGCGTCGGCGCACAGTCGTGTTCGTGGTGGTTCTGATACTCGTTGGTGGCTTTGTGGGTATTCGAGGTCTTGGTGGTGCTCGTGTACTCACCCATCCCATTACCACTGGCTGGCACGAGGCCCAGGCACTCGACTCGGGGAGCTCCGGTCGTAATGGGAGTTGGCAACTTGTCGATGCGGTCATGAGTGGGACCTGGCAACAGAACGAGGATGGACCACCGCCGGGGTACCTCACCTGCGCGACTCCTGGGCGATGCTACGTGATGGCGGGTAACTACTCGTCCGCTGCTTTTGGATCGCCACTGCTCTCCGAGTCGCTTTACGTCACGATCGACCAGGGTGCGAACTGGGCAGTTCTTCCTATGCCCACAGGGTTTGCCGCTACGACGGCGCTGTCCTGTTCGGGAGCGGGCTGGTGCGCAGCCGGTGGAACCTATCACGGGCAACCGATCCTGCTCTCGACGACAGACGGAGGACATTCTTTTACGATGACACCAGTGCCGAGCGGGCTGGGCACGATCGATGTCCTCGCGTGTCCATCGCTCGGAGCCTGTGACGCACTTGTTGCGACATCAACTGGACAAAATGATGGTCCAATAGGAGCTACATTTCTTGCTATGACCGGTGGGGGAGCGAAATTTGTGGATCACCCGATCCTGGCAGGGGATTCGATGGTCGCACTTGCCTGCGTCTCCTCCACACGCTGTACGGTGGTTGGAGCGACGAGCCGAACACGCGGCTCTCTGCTCCCCACTGGGGTGGCGGCGTTGACAAACAATGGTGGTAAGACGTGGACGCCGGGGAGTATCCCTATTGGGTTTGGCATCCAAAGGATGTCTTCGCCTCTGGTCTGTACCGATGCGACCCACTGTGTTCTTGGTGGAGAGATTCCCATTCGCGATGCGAATACCTGCGCCGGGATACCCACCGTTGGACCATCGCTTACTTCGTTTTCGCTCGCACCATCGGTACGAGCAATCTCTCGTACTGAGTCACGGATCGCCGAAGACTGGGCGACCCAAAGCGGGAGCTTTCAGGGCGCAAGAACCTGTACGAATGCCAGAACCAGCGTAGTGAGCGCGTTTGCGACAAGTACGGATGGTGGCTTGACCTGGAACCCGCAGTCCTTGCCCTCCGACGTACCTAGCCCGCAAATCGATGGGCTCGCCTGCTCCTCGACGACTGCGTGCTGGGCATCGGGATCGGAGTCGGTGCCCCAAAAGATCGCTAAGGTCACTGACTTTGGCTCCTCTGTCCTCTTAGGAACGGTCAATGGGGGTCAGAGTTGGTCAAAGGTGATCTTTCATGTACCCGCAAGCGCACCGAATCCACAGGGGCAGTCGTACCAGAGTATCGGAGCCGTCAGTTGCCCAACGAGTAGTCTCTGTCTGGCCGCAGGGGTGGCGGCCCAGGGCGCCAGCGTCAGTCCAATCTATCGTTTGGTTATTCCGCACTACCAACCTCTGGGGTTGGGATGATCCGGGCGTTGCCGGCAATCGCCATGTGTACTCGATGTTTGGTCCCTAGAGCGCGGGCGGGGGAGACTGCTGGATCGGCGGAGGAGAGGAGTGCGTTGCACGACCGGATCCACAACGGCGATTCCAAGCATTCCTCACCTGGGCCAGCTGGCGCACGGCAAGAGGCGTGAATGCTGACCCGAGGCAGAGAGACTGTGCCGATTGGCCTGCGTCACGGAGGGTCTTACACCCAGCGTCGATGCATCTCTCAGCACACGAAGAAGACTCAGCACACGAAGAAGACTCAGGACGCAGAACCGGATGAAACCCAGCGGGCACCCGCTGGTGGCTAGCTCGAGGTGCCTTCCAGCGCGAACGTCGGAACGAGATGGGTAGGTACGACCCGGTGGGACCGTCCCTGACACACTTGCGGTCACTCCACCGGTAGGCTCGGGCGAGACCCAGCGATGGAGCGTGCGTTCACACGCCTCTCGGAAGGGTGCCTATCGTTAGGTTCTTGGTGTCCCTTGCGGCCGATGCTGGGGGGCGATCTCGGAGAGCCGAGGATTCGTCTGATCACGGGTTGAGACGACGGGGTCTGAGATGCGCCAAGCGTCTTGGAAGCGTGGGTCGTCCCAGCGGATGCCGAGTTCGTCGGAGGGGTTGTAGTAGCTGTCCACAAGGTACGTCAAGGTGATATCGGTGAGCGTCGCGAATCCGTGAGCAACTCCAGGAGGGATAAAGACCCCGATAGGGTTCGTCTCTCCCATCTCTAGATTCATCAGGCGGTCATAGGTTGTGGAGGAGGCACGCAGGTCGTAGAGGAGAACCTGTGCGACACCGTCGACGATGTACCAGTAGTCGGCTTGGTGGAGGTGGTAATGAAACCCCACCAGTGATCCAGCAATCTTGTCCGAACGCGAACTCTGTACCATCTCGCGACCGAGTGGGAACCATGAGCGACGGTAGGTCTCCTGGAAAGTACCACGGGCATCTGAATGGGACTCAGGTTGGATGATGATGACGTCTTGAATCGCGTCGTTGGAATCTTGCTTTGTCATTTGCAACCGCCGTTTCTTTGCGCTCTGTTGACGGTCAGGCTATCAGCCGGCGATGGCCTGGCACGCATTTGCTGAGGCCGTCGTGTTTGTGTCGATCCGACTCAGGTGGCAGTGAGACCGAGATCCTTGAGTATGAGACCGAGATCGTGACTATTGGATGCGTTGGCGAGTGCGGTCTCGGCAGTGATTTTCCCCTCGGTAACCAGCTGGGCGAGCGCCTGATCGAAGGTCATCATCCCGTAGAAGGCTCCCTCAGCAACGATGGTCTTTAGATCGGTCGCGCGGTCAGGCTCAAGGATGGCCTGCTTGACCCTCCCATTGGTGACAAGAATCTCGCAAGCAGCCACCAGCGTAGTGCCAGCGACTGCGTCGACAAGGCGTTGTGAGATGACGCCCGCCAGGATGTCCGCAAGGGAGACCCGAGCCTGTTGTTGCTGATAGGGCGGGAAGAAGTCGATGATACGAGAGATCGTCTCCGCAACACCGAGCGTATGGAGTGTTGACAGCACAAGATGCCCGGTCTCAGCCGCTTGCATGGCCGCCTCGACGGTCTCGAGATCCCGCATCTCTCCTACCAAGATCACGTCGGGATCCTGGCGCAGGGAAGCCCGCAATGCGGACGCGAAGGTGCGAGTATCAAAGCCGATCTCGCGTTGGTTGATAAAGGACAGCTGGTCGCGGTGGGTGAACTCGATTGGATCCTCAAGGGTGATGATGTGCTTGGCCTGCGTCACGTTGATAGCGTTCACGATGGCGGCGAGCGTGGATGATTTGCCCGACCCGGTCGGTCCTGTGACGAGGATGAGGCCGCGTTCGATAGCCGCAAGGTTGGCGATTGAGGCGGGGAGACCGAGATCGGTGTAGGAAGGAGCCTCTGGCTTGACGGAGCGAAAGGCAAACCCGACCGCCCGCCCGAAGACAAAGCAGTTCACACGGTAGCGACGGCCGTGGGTATCGACATAGGCAAAGTCTGTCTCACCAGTCTTCTTGAAGCTCGCTGCCGCCGTCTCGGGCAGGATCGTCTCCATCATCGCCGAGAGGTCACCTGCCGTCGGAACGGGCAGGCTAGTAAGCGTTTGGAGCCGACCACTGATACGAACGCGAACGTGGGCGTCGGCTTTGATATGCAGGTCCGATCCACCTTGTTCGCGGAGGGTGTCTAGATAGCGCTCCAAAAGAGGGTGATAGGTCATACTGGACAATCTTCGACCTATTGGACCGATTGCTGAAGGTGTACCTAAATCCGCACAACTGCGGCTATTTTCGCGACGTCTATACTGGAGGAGAAGCGTCGTCTCTCACCGTCGAGGTGTCCCATGGAAGTAGTAATCGTCTTTGTAGTTGCGTTTATCGGCTTGGCGGTTGTAGCGCGGATTGGGCTATCGAATGCGACCCGCGAGCGTCGTTCCATGTCTGGTCATCGCCAGACGCTTGCGACCATCTCAAAGGTGGCTGAAGCACCAGTTGCTGATCGAGATGTTCGCACCTTCAAGGTCGAACCTCTTCGCCCGGTGCGCCTGGATCTCTCCAAACTCGATGATCTCACCGATCCCGACCTCATTCGCATCACCTCTCCGCTCGCGAGTGATGACGAACCACCGCTTGTAGAGGACCCTGCTGCAGATGAAGACTACGACACGGCTCGTTTGCGAACTCACTCATCAAGCGAGGGCGATGCTACGGTTGTCCATGACGCCTCTCTTGAGCCCGACGATCGTGAAGACCTGACCTCCGCTCAAGAGCGTGAGACTATCGATTCAGGGCTCGTCTTTGGCGATGAAGGCCTCATCGGTGCAGCCCCCGGGGAGTCGGAGCTGACGGCTGAGCTTATTGCTGCGGGAGAGGTGGATCCATCGCTGCTCACGCAGTCCATGGCAACGGTAGAGGCACCGATAGGCCGAGACGAAGTCGATGGCAAGGGTCCGGCAGATGAGCAGGACTCGACAGGGGAGTTTGGAGCTCGAGGTCAGCACCGTGTCTATTCCAGTGGGCGTAGGGGCGTTCCGTTGTCAGCGATGGCAGTAGGCGCCGGGGCGATTGCGGTGCTGCTCGGCGTAGGCTTCTTCGTGCTTGGTAGGAATACCTCGGCTACCGTCGTTCAACCCTCGAGTACGAACCGGACGCAGACCACTACACCCTCAAAGACCTCGTCCACCGGCTCTCATCCGGCATCATCGACCAAAAAGAAGACGGGTAGTGGCGGGTCATCCTCGACGACCAAACAAGCGAAATCAACGACGGGCGGCAACGGATCCTCAGGGAATTCCTCGTCGGCGACGCCGACGAGCTACACACCGGTGAGCTCTAATGCAAGTTACGCTACCTACGACATACCTGGAGGCGCTAAGACGATCGTCGTCGGCGCAAGCCAACCGTGCTGGGTCGCGGACTCTGATTCTGCGAACGGTGCTCTCCTGTGGGACGAGACGTTGCCAGCGGGTGGATCATATACGATCTCCTCGACGGCCCCGTCGTTGTGGATTAAAGTTGGCAACGCACATGAATTCCAGATGCAGGTCAATGGTGTTCCGGTCTCATTCTCGGCACCGCCGGGGGTCTACGCTTTTAACTTAGTGGCGACCTCTGGCCAGTCGCCAGCGTAATTGGTGCCAAGACCGGGGTTCCCTGGGCGTCATGCCTGCGAAGCCGTCTGCGCGGATGGAGAGAGCGCCGGGAGAGCCAGCATGCACCGGGAAAGCCCGTAGGTGTGTGACCCCAGCGCTGTTTCGGTCGATGCTCGGTTTACGTTAGCTCAACGTTCGTGCATGCGGCGATGAGGAAGGCTTGCACCAGCGCCTCATTCTCATAGACCTCCGTGCGTTTGGAGGCGCCCATATGCCCGGCCTCCTCCTCGACTTTAAGAGCGACATTGGTCATCGGGGAGAGTTGACGGAGTTTGGCGACATATTTAGTCGGTTCCCAATAGGAGACCCGAGAGTCATTCAGGCCTGTAGTGACCAGAAGGTCCGGATACGGTTCGGCTCGCAGATTATCGTAGGGGCTATACGAGGCCATCAATGCCTCGATTGCCAGCGATTCGGTGGGGTTGCCCCACTCTTCCCATTCGGTGATGGTGAGTGGAAGATCGGGGTCTGATATGGTCGTCAAGCAGTCGACGAACGGGACTTCAAGGACCGCAGCGCGAAAGCGACGCGGATCGAGGTTGAGCACCGCCCCTACCATGAGCCCACCTGCACTGGCACCGCGAAGACAGAGCATGTTCGGGTCAGTGACTCCACGACTGATGAGCCAGTTGCTCGCAGCGAGTAGGTCATGAAAGCCTTGGGTTTTGCGCTCGAGGCGTCCCTCATCGTGCCATTTGCGACCGAGTTCACCGCCGCCTCGCACATGAGCAATCGCATAGGCAAATCCGCGATCGAGAAGGGAGAGCCGCATGGTTGAAAAACTCGGATCGATGGGTTCGCCATAGGCGCCGTAACTGTACAGCAGCGTTGGGACCGGCAGCATGACATCTCGACGGTGGATAACCGTCACAGGGATCTGGGTTCCATCGTCGCTCGGCGCGTAGCCACGATACGTCAGATAGTTGGCAAGGTCGACGTCGCCAACTACTCGCTGTTGCCACAGGGTGGTCCGCTCGAGCGAAGCGAGGTCAATCTCGTGCAAGGTCGCTGGCAGTCCAAGCGAGGTCTCTTCGATCCTGATCGTGGTGGCAGTGGGGTCGGCATTGCCAAGCAGTATCGATGTAATGGCAGCGTCGTCTACTGACAGTTCGATACCAGCGCTCTCTGGTGCTCGATCAAAGGCGACATAGGTCAGCTTTGTTCGGTCTTGTGAGCGTAGTTGCAACACTAGTCCCAGCGAGGTCGCCTCAAAGCTCTCAAGGCGGTCTTCAACCGGTAGGTCGAAGAAGGGTTGCCATGGGGTCTGTGGGGTTTGTGCTGAGAAGAGACGGTACTCTTCGCCCTCGTGAGCGGCCATGAGGTAGAACGTCCCATTGATGTGGTCTAAGTGATACTCAAGCCCCTGTTCACGAGGTCGAAAGCAGGTGGGCGCACCAAGATCGCCCGAGGCCGGCAAGAGCCAGTACTCGCTGGTGATTGCACTTGCTGATGAGATCACCAGCAGTTCTCTATCCTTAGTACGGCCGACATCGAGGTAGAAGCGTTGATCCTTTTCATGCATGAGCAGCTGATCGTTGGCCGGGCGAGAGCCAAGTGGGTGCAAGAGGACGGTGTCTGGTCGCATGGCTTCGTCAGGACGAGTGTAGAGCAACTGGGTCGCATCGTTGGTGAAGACAAAACCGTACGATGTGCCGGGAATCTCTTCATGGACGTTGATCACGCCATCGGTCAGTTGCCCAATACGCAGGGTGTAGCGCTCCTCTCCCGTGAAGTCGACACCATAGGCAATCGTGTGGTCGTCATCAGCGATGGCGATACCGCTGATGCCGAGAAAATCATGACCCTCGGCCACTGCGTTCTCGTCGAGCACCGTCTCGATATGGGTGTCGCCGATTCTGCGCCGGAGATGAATCGGGTAGTCGCGATCTGGTTCTATTCTGGTGAAGTACTCAAAGGCGCCGCGACGCATCGGGTAGCTCTCATCTGGTTCAGGGATACGGGTGCGAAACTCCCGTACCAGTTCATCTCGTGATGTGAGCAAGGTTCCGGTTAGCCGATCCATGAAGTCTCGCTCCTGCTCAAGATAGGCGGCCGTGGCTGGGTTGTCGAGGTTACGCAGTTCGTAGAACGGGTCCTCACGCAGGATGGAACGGCCTTGGAGGGTGCGTTGGAGGCCTCGCGGCGGAGTTGGAGTTGGTAAGGCGCGTGCAAAAAGCTGCTGAGACAGATATGGCATGATGCTCAGTGTAGACCGGTAGTGGCGATGCGCAGAGTTGTTACTATGGAGGTAGTGCAAATCACTCGTACGACTCGGTTGGGGGTGATGGTGCCAAACAGATGCGTGAAGGAGTAGCGATGGCCTCGGTAGAACTTGATCTGGGACGATACAAACTCGGTTGGTCTGACGTCGAGGATTATGTATTTAAGCCTAAGAAGGGACTCTCCAGAGAGATCGTGGAGGAGATGTCGAGAATCAAGGGCGAGCCTGATTGGATGCGAGCATTTCGATTGAAGGCCCTTGACCACTTCATGCGTAGGCCGATGGCTCCCTGGTTTGCGGTCAACATGCCTGATTTAGACTTTGATGACATTTACTATTACGTGAAACCCACCGACCACCAGGTAGATAACTGGGATGCGCTTCCCGAAAATATGAAGAACACATGGGATAAACTGGGTATCCCTGAGGCCGAGCGGAAGTACCTCGGCGGCGTTACCGCACAGTATGAGTCGGAGGTCGTTTACCACCGCAACCGGGATGACCTAGCCAAGCTTGGTGTCCTCTTCACCGATATGGATACCGCCTTGCGCGAGTACCCCGAGATCGTTAAGCAGTATTTCGGTACGGTGATTCCGCCCAATGACAACAAATTTGCCGCATTGAACTCTGCGGTCTGGTCAGGGGGATCCTTCATCTACGTGCCCAAGGGTGTGAAGCTTGACATGCCTCTGCAGGCGTACTTCCGGATCAACTCAGAGAATATGGGCCAGTTTGAGCGGACATTGATCATTGCCGATGAGGGCTCGCAGGTGCACTACATCGAGGGTTGTTCGGCACCGGTATATTCGACTGATTCATTGCACTCCGCGGTGGTTGAGTTGATTGCAAAGCCGGGTGCTCGTATCACCTATACGACGATTCAGAACTGGTCATCAAACGTCTATAACCTGGTGACGAAGAGAGCTCGTGCCGAAGCTGAGGCGCGAGTGGAATGGATCGATGGCAACATCGGCTCTCGCTTGACGATGAAGTATCCTTCGGTCTATCTCATGGGGCCAAAAGCATCCGGAGAGGTCCTCTCGGTGGCGTATGCCGGAGCGGGACAACACCAAGATGCAGGGGCCAAAATGATCCATGCTGCGCCGGAGACGACCTCGACGATCGTCTCTAAGTCCATCTCAAAAGATGGAGGGACTGCGACCTATCGCGGACTTGTACACATGGAAGAGGGGGCGAAGAACTCACGATCCTTTGTGCGCTGTGACGCATTGCTTCTGGATGATAACTCTATCTCCGAGACGAAGCCATATATGGAGATTGGTGAGCGTAACGCATGGATTGGTCACGAGGCGACGGTCTCGAAGGTGGGTGAGGATCAGCTCTTCTACTTGATGAGCCGAGGTCTGTCAGAGGCTCAAGCCATGAGCCTGATCGTGAACGGGTTCATCGAGCCGGTGACGCGCACACTGCCGATGGAGTATGCGGTTGAATGGTCAAGGCTGATCGAGCTGCAGATGGATGGTTCGATCGGCTGATATGCCGTTGCTCGGCCTTGGTTGAGATGACGTAATGTGCGGTGATACGATCGCATGGAGCAGATCCTTCATAGCGATCGATCACCGATCGGTTGGCGTCGCTGTTAGTCAGCGACGCTTTCTCGTCTCCATGGCACTCATGAAGGGTGGAGTGGCACACAAAAGCCTGGGTAGATTGTGCTGGGCGATGCATCAAGCGAGTTGAGGCGTGCTCGCTATTACCACAACCTGGGGTGCGTAGCGGCAGCATGACGAACTAGCCTTTGTCGACATCCCTCGAAAGAAGGATGTGTCTCCCTCGAAAGGATGGAGCTGGGCCACCTGTAACGATGGGGACGTGCGTCTAGCTCGTGCGATCTCTCGTCGAGTACTTATAGCCAAGCCAACCTCCCGCGGCAGCACCGACGACGAGGCCGATCGGTCCTGCGAGCATCGTTCCAAGAACAGCGACCACTGCCCCGGCGCCCACCGTCTTGCCTACCAAGGCTGGCCCACGATTCGAATAGCTGCTCACGGCGTCACCTTTCAAGAACTCTGTTATCGGTTATGCTACTAGTGTTGCTGGAGCGAGACAACCTTGTGGTTGCGGGCTTCTTCAGCAAAGCCGCCTGGTTCGACCCCGCGCTGTGGTGGCACCATGTGCCATGGTTCTGGCTCGATGGTTGGACGGGGTTCATTCCGCTTTAGAGTGCCGTTCTCTGCGAGAGGAGATCTTCCAGCGGGGCGTCAGTCTCGCGGTCGCCTCGTTGGTTGCCTGGCGATTCTTGAGGTCAGGGATGGTATCGGCGGCATCCATCTCGAGCATCGGAAGGTCAACTCCAAAACAACTGCCCCGACCGAGACCAGGGCTGGCGACCCAGGCGGTACCTCCGTGGGCATGAGTGATGGCGGCAACGAGGGAGAGTCCAAGTCCAGCTCCACCGCGCGCGCGAGAGCGCGATTCGTCCGATCGGTAGAACCGTTCGAAGACGCGTTCTAGTTGTTGTCCGTCGAGTCCGGGTCCAGAGTCACAGACGGTGAGCCGTACCATGGCGTCCCACTCGAGGAGTGCGATGTTTTCGTCAACACTACCGAACAGATCTGATATACCCTTCGCTGTACGGGCACCGGGGGGCGGCAAGGCACCCTTTGGAACCATCTCGACTCGCACCACAACGGTCGCTGTTGGAGGAGTGTGGGTGCGCACATTGGAGAGGAGGTTGGTGATCACCTGGGTAAGCCGATGTTGATCTCCGAGAACCAACGCTTCGTCTGGCGTTATCAGCTCGATGTTGCGACCGGGTTCGACGGCCTTCGCGTCCATGACCGCAGCCTTCGCGAGCGCTGATAGATCAATAGGGGCCAGCGAGAGCGGTCGATTCTCGTCCATCCGGGCGAGCAGGAGCAAGTCTTCGATGAGCGCTGCCATGCGACTGGCCTCGGATTGAATGCGTTCCATGGCGACCGGTGTGTCGGTTGTTGGATCGAGGGCGCCGTCGAGGTAGAGTTCAGCGTAGCCCTTGATGCTGGTGAGCGGTGTGCGGAGCTCATGACTGACGTCTGCGATGAATTGACGCAGGCGGGTCTGTGAACTTTGGGAGTCGTTGTAAGCCTCTTGGAGTCGTTCTAGCATCGTGTTGAGCGTGCCAGCAAGACTAGCGATCTCCTGGGGACCATGATCATCGACGCGAGCCATCGAGTCGCCTGCAGTGATCTCGCGAGCCTGTGTTCGCATCCGCTCAAGTGGCTTGAGACCAATGCGAATGGAGAAGGCACCAGCGAGGCCAAGTGCCAGAACAACCCCGAGCGAGACGAAGAGTTCGGCCAACTCAAGCCGGCGAAGTGTGCTTTGAACCGAGGTAAGGGGGATTGAGAGAACCATCGTTGCGCCGAGTGATGGATCGCGAGCAGCGAGGACACGGTAGGCGTAGTCGGTTCCAGTGAGTTCGATCGTGATGGGGTGTCCGACAGGTATGTCGACACGTTGGTCTCCTGCCTTGCCGGAAGCGACGTTTGGCGGGGGTTCAGAGACTGAGTTTGAGAATTGGCCAACTACTGAGGTCCCATTTGAGAAGATCAGCTCACCATAACTCCCTTGTGGCAGAGAGACTAGACCGGTAAAGCTCGAATCGCCGTAGATGCTTGAGTGCAGGAGCTCACGGGCAGCGAGAGGGATATCGTTGGTCAACTGAGAGTCCACTCGTGCTACGAGGAATGACCTGAGTGCGGTTACCGTCGTGAAGTCGATTGCCAAAGTGCCGACGATCAGGGTGGTCAGCGCGATGAGCAGCAGTCGCGCCCTCAGGGAGAGAGTGGATCGCTTCGGTGACACAGCCCCTATCTCGCGCTTCAGGAGTTTTTGATCTCTGGGGCCCGCAGACTGTAGCCGACTCCACGGATCGTTTTGATGATCGGTGGTCCAAACTGGTCCAGTTTCTTGCGAAGATAACTGATGTAGGTCTCGACAATGTTGGCGTCGCCTCCGAAGTCGTACTCCCAGACATGGTCGAGAATCTGTGTCTTTGAGACAACCTTGTTGGCATTGAGCATGAGAAAACGCAGAAGTTTGAACTCGGTGGCGGTGAGTTCGACAAGTTCACCTGCCCGAAAAACTTCGTGTGTCTCATCGTCAAGCGTAAGGTCATGAAAAGTCTGCCGGGAGGATTCGGTTGTTGTCCCACCGCTGCGTCGTAGCACCGCCTCAATGCGAGCCGTCAATTCGGCGAGCGAAAATGGTTTCGTGAGATAGTCGTCCGACCCCAAACGGAGTCCTTCAACACGATCCTCTACCGAGTCGCGAGCCGTTAAAAAGAGGATAGGTGTGTCATCACGTTCCTCGCGGAGTCGCTTGACGACCTGAAAGCCATCAAGTCCTGGCATCATGACGTCGAGCACGATGACGTCAGGGCGAAAGGTCCTGGTAAGTTCTAGGGCTTCTCGACCAGAAGCTGCGACCCCAACATCGTAGCCCTCGAAGTTGAGCGCCATCTGGAGCAGTTCGGTGATTGGCAGCTCATCGTCTACCACCAATATCCGTTTGTCCTTGGATGGTCGGCCCTGTGGGGATGTCATGACTCCTCATTTCTGTTGATTGTGGCTCTGCCTCTCGTATGCAGCCCGGTGAACACCGCTCGAGAAGGCAGGGGGTGGACGCCTAAGGCATAGACGATACCGCTCGTGCCGTCGGTGACACGAGCGGTATCGTCTATGCGAGGTCTACCGAACCAAGAACCTCTCATCTAGGCTGCCGGAGCGTTGCCAAGAGTAATCGTCATTGTCGAAGTCCCTGATTGTGAGAGCACCTTCAAGGTGACGGAGGTTCCAGGAGACTTTGACGTGACGTCGGTGACGAGTTCAGAGGCGTCCGTCACTGCCTTACCGTCGAATCCAATGATGACATCACCCGATGTAAGTCCAGCGTTCGATGCGGGCGACCCAGGATAGATGTAGTCGATGAGCGCCCCCTGTTGATTGGTTGGATAACCGAGTTGGGCCGCAGCTTGTGCATTCATCGTCTGTATGCCGACGCCGAGAAATGCCTTTGTCGTGGTTGCGGTGCTCGAGGAACCTGAAGAAGCTTTGGTGTAGTAGCTCGGATCCTTCAGGATATTCCTCACGACAGGAAGAACAGAATCTATCGATTCGGCAAAGCCTAGGTTTTGGGCGGGAGTCTGTGAGGTAGAGGAGATAATGGCGGTGTCCATTCCCACCACCTGTCCCGCTGCATTGACGAGCGGACCACCGGAGTTGCCTGGGTTGATTGGTGCATCCGTTTGAATCATCTGTGTAAGGTGTTCGCTCAAATTTTGATCCTGCGCAGTGATAGAACGGTTGAGCGCAGAGACGATGCCCTGCGTGACCGTAGGATCGCCCTGCAGCGCTAGCGCATTGCCGATTGCCACGACAGGATCACCTACCTGCAGTTGCCCAGAGTTGCCAAACTTGACGGTGGGTAAGCCTGACAGGCCCTCGATCTGAAGGACAGCAACGTCATGGGCAGGATCAGTTCCTACAATTTTGACCGGGTAGGACTTCGATTGGTTATAGAGCGTTGCCTGTATTGAGGTGGCCCCAGCGATAACATGGTTGTTGGTCAGCACAAGACCACTGGAGCTAAAGATCATCCCTGTTCCAGCGTCTTCAAACTGGCTCGTGCCTAGGAAGCCGTTGCTGGTTGAACCCTCTGCCGTGATATCAACGACCGCAGGCTCAACTTTTGCCAGGATCTGAGGCACATTAAGACTTCCGTTACCATTTAACCCGGAGCCTTGAATAGCGGTAGGGGAAGCCGATGACTCAGAGATGACGACAGGTTTTGAGTTCGAGGTGCCGCTCAAGTGAACGACGGTGATGCTGGTGCCGACGGCTACCACTGCTGCCACCACCGCTGCGGTAAGGACCGTCAAGCCGGAGAAGCGCCGCTTGCTGAGTGCGCCTCGACGCTTGGCAGATCCCTTCTTTGTTGCACCTGACGTCGGTGTCGACGGTGGGGGTGAGGCCCAACTGGATGCATATTCATAGCCTCGATAGCCGGTACCCTCAGCAGAGGTCTGTCCGTAGGGATCAGTGTGCTCATGTTGGGACAAGTGATCATCGCTCGACGCCTCGGGCGCCGCCTCACTCGACCAACTCTCACCGGAGGCGAGGGTATCGCCAGCAGACCAGCCGTCACCGGAGGACCAGCCATCGCCCTGCAAGGTTGCATCGGGATCCTGTCCGCTGGGGGTCGAAGACATCTCCTCATCCTGCGGAGATGGGTTCGCCGCTTCGTCGCCTTCCGGCTCCGCCCCGGTGCCATTCTCTGGGAAATCGCCGTCACTCATCATGCGTGCCTTTCTCTACCAATCTTCTTCGAGCGCTACCAACCGTGAGACTCATCGGTGTCAGCAACCTTTCACCCGTCATTCTGGTGGCCTATGCTTTGAGAAACCTTAGGAACAGGTAGGAGCTTGGCTAAAGGCCAACAGCACTCCTGGATCCATGGTAGCGGTATGGGACCACAGCCCAGTCTTAGGACCTTGGCGTGTCGATCATCCGAAGCAGACGTAGCGGTGTCTTAGTTGGCATGATAGTTGGGGGGCCGTCGCTCCTTCATGGCGGTCAGCGCCTCTCGCATGTCGTTCGATTGCATCAGCGCGACGTTGTAACTGGCAGCGAGTTCCAGGTGTTGTGCGAGCCCTTGCGTTCGTCGTTGGGCGAGCAGGCGTTTGGTCGCCTGAACGGCTAGGGGTGGATTAGCCTGAATCTGCTGGCCGAGCTCCATGATAGCTCGGTCCAGATCTTCGGTGGTATCCCAGATCGAGTGCACGAGTCCGATTGTGTGTGCTTCGGCGGCGCCGACATCACGACCGGTGAAGGCCATCTCGGCGAGAACCGATTGAGGGAGTACCTCAGAGAGCAGGGTGAGAGATCCGAGATCGGCGACGATTCCAATGCGGACTTCGCGGAGCGAAAAGATTGCCGAACGCGTGGCCAAACGAAGGTCGCAAGCGGCGATCAGATCGAGGCCGCCGCCGATACAGTAGCCGTTGACGGCAGCCAGCGTAGGTTTCTGGGCAGTCGCGAGGGCGACAAAGCCGAGTTGAAGTGGTCGTATGTCGTTGGTTGATTGGATGTTCTGCGACCCTGGCGCGAAGTCAGTGAGGTCAAGTCCTGCACTGAAGTGAGGACCGTTGGCGCGAATGACGATGACTCGTACAGCGGTGTCCGCCTCAAGGATCTCGATCGCGCGTGGCAGTTCCGTGAAAAAGGCGGCGTTCATGGCGTTGAGTTTGGCGGGACGGTTGAGGACTAACGCCCCAATCCCATCGTTGATCTCGATCTCTAGGGTCTCCATGGCTCTCCTTTTGGTGGTGCATCGTGGACACTTCCTAGGTTATCACTATGATGGTAGGGTAAACTAGCACCTTGGCGGTGCGAAGGTGGCAAACAGTATCGAAGGAGATCGCGTGAAGTCCCTAGGGAAGGATATGTCCTGGGAGCTGCCAGCTCGCAGTATGACGAGGGCGGCTGAAGCTGAACGACTGGAGCAGCCGACGGAAGCCCTGGAGTGCTGGAGATACTCTCCAGTTGACGAGATCGAATGGGAGCGCTACCAGAAGACCTGTTCGGCGACGAACGATGATCTTTGGGCAAGAGGGGCGCAGATACTCTCGACCTTTGGCGAGGTGGATGCGACCGTGCGTGTCGATGGTGGCCGGCTGGTGGTGGGTGGAACTGAGGTACCCGGGTTGACGGTGTCTCAGGCAGAGGCCGTCGGTGAGTTTCTTCGCGAGGAGGACGAAAGTCTGCTGACGCTTGGCAGCCTGCTGGCTCCTGGTCGCGTCGAGATCAAAGTTGAGGCTCCACTCCGACGGCTGGGCATTATCACCGCTGGAACGGGTGACGATGCTGGGCTGTGGAGTTGGCTTCGACTCTCGGTGGCCCCCGATGTCGAACTCGAAGTCATCCATGTCGACCTCTTGACCGGGTCGGTCATGCACCTCCCGATTCTTGAGATCATTGGCCACGAGCGGTCATCGGTGGTCTATCGCCATCAGCTCGAACACGACCAAAAGGCTCTCAGTCTTGGGTACGTACGATTTCGACTCGGCCCCGAAGCCAGTCTCGAGCTGGATGCGGCCAGTGCCCATCAAGGGTACACCCGTGTTCGTACGGATGGCATCCTCGAAGGCACCAGGGCTCAGGCCGTGATTCGGGTTGGCTATGTCGTTGGTGCCCATGAACGTGTTGATTATCGGACATTCATCACCCATGACGCGCCGAGTACGACCAGCAACCTGCTCTACAAGGGGGTGGTCAATGGTGATGGTACGTCAATTTACACCGGGATGATCACGATTACACCGCTAGGGAGGGGCTCTGAAGCCTTCCAGACCAACCGGAACGTGCTCTTATCGGAGGACGCACTTGCGTGGTCGGTGCCAAACCTCGATATTCAGATCAGTGATGTAAAGTGTTCGCATGCCTCCACCGTCGGTCCTATCGACGAGGAGGAGTTGTTTTACCTCGCCTCAAAGGGTTTCCCAGCCGAGGAGGCTCGACGTACCCTGGCGCGCGCTTTCTTCGCTGATATGGGCGATACCTTCGCGGTTGAACAGCAGCGATTGCGAGCGGCAGTTGATGAGAAATGGGAGGCAGGGGCGTAATGGACAGAATTGGCGCAACGCGAGATTTTGAAGAGGGCAAGCCGGTGAAGGTCGATTTCAATGGCTTTCCGGTGGTTGTTGTTCGAATCGATGGTGAACTCTTTGCTATTGGTGACACCTGTTCACATGCGAAATACAGCCTGTCGGAGGGCGAAGTGTACGCAGAGGAACGGGAGATTGAATGCTGGAAGCACGGCAGCACCTTTTCGCTCCGTGATGGGCACCCAACTTGCTTCCCGGCGACGAAGGCCGTTCCGGTCTTTGAGGTCGTCGAGCGGACTGGTGAGGTCTTCCTGGAGGCACCCGCAGACAGCAAAATCAACACGAAGAGAAGTTGAGGAAAACATGGCGTTCTTAGCAGTCGATGACCTTCATGTCGCAATCGGTTCCAAGCAAGTACTCCAAGGCGTTGACTTGTCGGTCGATAAGGGTGAAGTCGTTGCGGTGATGGGTCCGAATGGATCGGGGAAAAGTACTCTCGTCTCGACGGTCATGGGTCGCCCCAACTACCAAGTCGTTGGGGGTTCGGTCACCATCGATGGGGAGGAGATCGCCGGTTGGGCCACCGATGAGCGAGCTCGGCATGGCATCGCTTTGATCTCTCAGAGCCAGCCGGAGATCCCTGGTGTTCGTGTCGACGAATTGGTGACAGCCATGTACCGTTTCCGTGGCCTTGATCCACAAGGTGTCTCCGAACGTATCGTTGCTGAGGCTGTCGAGCTCTCACTTGATCAGGCACTGCTTAATCGTTGGGTGAACGTTGACCTCTCGGGTGGGGAGAAGAAAAAGCTCGAGACGTTGCTGGTGAGTGCGGTGCCGCAGTCACTCGTCATCGGTGACGAGATCGACTCTGGCCTCGATATCGATGCGCTGCGGGATGTGGCTCGTCGACTTCGACGGCTGAATGAGGAGAAGGGGACTTCGCTGCTTCTGATCACGCACTACCCTCGTCTCCTGCGTGAGATCAAAGCTGATCGAGTCGTGGTCCTCGTGCGCGGTAAGATTGTCGCCGAAGGCGGTATGGACTTGGCGGTCGAACTAGAACGCTCAGGCTATCAACAGTTTGGTGCTGAACCAGCAGAACACAGCGCGTTCGACTGAACCAGCTGGTCTTGAGGTCCCTTCAAGCAGCCGTATCCTGGGAGCCATCACTGGCTTTCCAATGAGGCGTTGATTCTATCTCGCAACTTAGTCAGCTCCTCGGGTGCGTTCACGAGTACGGCACCCTCGAGGCGCTCGTCACGCCGATAGAGGAAAATGGTGCCATCCTCGACCTCCTCGACCTCCTCGGTGAGATCGGGACCTGGTACTCCAAGCACTTGGAGTAAGAGATCGCCTTGATCACTCCATCCAAAGGGGAGTTCCCTATAGGCAACGCGTGTGTTTGCCACAAGCGCCTGGGCCGTGTGTAGGGCTTGGTTGGTAGCGACTTCAAAGTGCTCAAAGCGGACCGAACGTCCATAGAGGGGGTGGTCCCAACTGGCGACGTCACCAGCGGCTCCCACCTGCTCAAAACCCTTGACAAGCCCCATTTCGTTCACATGGATTCCCTCGTCCTCGGCCAATGGGAGCGCTCCGCTGAGCCACGCAGTGCAGGGAGTGACTCCCACTCCTACCACCACAAGGTCGGTCGGCCAGCTCTGTGTTCCGTTGCTGACGAGCCGATGGCCTCCTGTGGTCTCAAGGTGTGCCGTACTATCGAGTAACAGTTCGACGTTGTGTTCATGGAGATTGGATTCGACGATACTGCTGACACGCTGGCCTACGGCACGCGAGAGGAGGTGTGAACTCTGTTCGACGACGGTGACATTGACGCCCAGATTGCGTGCTGTGACCGCAACCTCGGCACCGATAAAACCACCACCGATGATAGTGAGATGACCGATGCGCGTCAGTGCCTCCTTGAGGCGCGTTGCGTCCGTCAAAGTTCTCAAGTAGATGATCGCTTCATCGGGGGCGAACCCTTTGAGGTGGCGGGGCTGTGCGCCGGTGGCCACCACAAGGAGATCAAACGGATAGGCGTTCTCTTCCGTGAACACCAATGACTTCGCAAGATCAACCCCTACAGCGGGGCTGCCAGAGAGGAAACGATAACCCTCGCCACCTCCTCGAAGTCGTACTCGTTGGGCGGAGACGGTTCCGGCTAAGTAGCCCTTTGAAAGGGGTGGACGTTGATAGGGCAGTTCGTCTTCACTGGCGAGCACGGTGATATCAAGCTCCGCATCGAGGCGACGAGCTTGGACCGCTGCCCGATGACCGGCGAGTGCCCCTCCGACAACGACGAGGCGACGCACGTCGTTAGTCGCTCACGCTGATGGCCTGCGTGGGGCATTGCGCTTGAGCGGCAAGAATGGCAGCATGAAGATCTTCGGGAGGATTTTCGTTGATGACATAGAGGAAGCCATCATCTCGAACCTCGAAAACGGAGGGTGCGAGCCCCTCGCAGACGGCGTTGGACTGGCACTTGTCGTAGTCGACTTCAATACGCATCGTTCATCCCACTTTCTGGCACAGGTTCGCAGTTGAGTCTATCAGGTGAGACTTTCACACGGTACTCGCTTGGTCCTCAATTGCACTATTGGGATAGGGTTAATTGCTACTAGACTGGCGTTGTGACTGTTCCATCATTGTTTGAAGCCCAGGATCTATGGGTATCGGCCGCCGATACGACGATTTTGAAGGGTTTTTCGATCTCTGTTGCTCCAGGTGAGTTGCATGTGATCATGGGTCCCAACGGATCCGGTAAGTCAAGCTTTGCGAATGCGATCATGGGGAGTGCTGACTACCACATCGACAGTGGGCAGGTCATCTTCAAAGGGGTCGATATCAGCGCCCTTCCGGTTGATGAACGAGCAAAAGAGGGTATCTTCTTGGCTTTTCAGTATCCAGAGGAGATTCCTGGCGTCTCGGTGATT
Source organism: Actinomycetes bacterium (assembly GCA_021819725.1). The sequence continues at coordinate 14,526 of JAKAQR010000002.1, read as the reverse complement.
CAGTTCCTTCGTCAGGCCCTGCAGGCGCGACGTGGGGCGGACGTATCAGCGATCGAGGTACGTTTTGACCTACTTGAGTGGTTGGAGCGCCTCGGACTCGACCCCTCCTTTGCGTCACGCTACTTGAATGAAGGGTTCTCTGGAGGCGAGAAGAAACGGAATGAGATTATCCAGATGGCGATGATGCAACCTGAGCTTGCCATTCTGGACGAGACCGATTCAGGGTTGGACATCGACGCGTTGCGCACAGTAGCTCGTGGGATCGAGACGGTGCGAGAGGCGAAGCCGGAGATGGGCGTTATTCTGATCACCCATTATCAGCGTATTTTGGATTGGCTTACCCCAACGACCGTTCATGTCGCGGTCGATGGCCGAATCGTTGGATCCGGTGGTATGGAGTTGGTAGAGGATCTAGAACGAGAAGGATATCAAAAGTGGCGAGTGTCAAAGTAACGGATCAGTTCAGCGAGCTCCGGAAGGATTTCCCGATTTTTGCCGATATTGGAGCGAGTCGGCCGTTTTACTATCTCGATTCGGCGGCTTCGTCGCAGCGACCAGCGGTGGTGATCGATACCATGAGTCAGTACTATCGCCACTCGCATGCCAATGTGCACCGGGGAGTCTATGGCTTGGCTGAAGAGGCGACAGGGATCTATGAGGCAGCTCGGAGACACCTTGGCAGGTTCATTGGTGCGAGCGATCCTGCTCGTGAAATCGTCTTTACCAAGAATGCCACTGAGGCGCTCAACCTGGTTGCGCAGGGTCTTGGGCGTGTCTTGCTGACATCGGATAGCCACGTTCTCCTCACGGAGATGGAGCACCATGCCAATCTGGTGCCGTGGATGATCCTGCAAGAACAGCTGGGTTTTACCATCGAGTATCTTCCCTTTGATGCCGAGGGGCTACTGGTGCTCGACAACCTGGATGCCCTCTTGGAGCGTGCGAGCATCCTTGGTGTTACCCTGATGTCGAATGTGCTTGGAACGTTGAATCCGATTACCGCGTTGAGCGAGCGGGCACATGAACACGGTGTACTGGTGGTTGGTGACGGTGCACAGTTCGTACCCCACTTTGCTACGGATGTTCGTCAGCTCGGCGTCGATTGTTTAGCCATCACCGGACATAAAATGCTCGCTCCCACTGGGATCGGGGCACTCTGGGCAAAAGCAGAGATCCTTGAACGTATGCAACCGTTTCTCGGCGGTGGTGAGATGATCTCTGACGTGCGACTCGATGGTTTCAGTGCTGGTGAAATCCCGCATAAGTTCGAGGCCGGCACTCCCCCGATCGCAGAGGCTGCGGGCTGGGATGTCGCCTTGGACTATCTTGAGATGGTTGGGATGGACGCCATCAGTATCCATGATCGTCAGCTCACGAGCTACGCGATGACGCAGATGCGCGAGAGGCTCGACGATCGTATCAGAATCTTTGGTCCACAAGACGTGACCAAACGAGGGGGTGTTCTCTCCTTTGAGCTCACCGACGTTCACCCTCATGACGTAGCCCAAGTGCTCGATCAACACGGGGTTTGTGTGCGTGCTGGACATCACTGTGCGAAGCCGCTTATGCGCGAGTTGGGGGTAGGTGCCACAGCCAGAGCATCGTTCTATCTCTACAACGACGAACAGGATGTCGACGCACTGATCGACGCACTGATCGACGCCTATCAGCTGTTTCACGGTTAGGAGTGACGATGAACGATTTAGACGATCTGTATCGCGAAATTATCCTTGATCACTATAAAAATCCTCGTAATCAGGGAGTGCTTGAAGGACCTACGGTCCATGCTGAAGAGGGCTTCAATCCACTGTGTGGTGATGAGGTGAAAATCTATGTGCAAGTCGAGGATGGTGTCGTGCGGGACATCAAGATCACCGGCCAAGGTTGTTCCATCTCCCGATCATCGGCGTCGCTCATGTCACAGGCGGTGAAGGGACAGTCGATTGATGAGGTCAAGGCGACGGTGAGCCGTTTCAAGCGGATGATTGCCGTTGAGGAGAGCGACGGTGAGCCAGAGCCAGTTGACCTGAGGGTCATCGGTGAATTGGCCGCCCTGCAAGGGGTCGTGAAGTTCCCGGTTCGGATCAAGTGCGCGACGTTGCCGTGGAATACCTTGATGCTCGCATTGGAAGAGGCGCAACTCGGCTGAGACGTACGGAGTATGTCGCTCTCCATCGGAGGAGGGCGACACCTTCGCGTCGGTGCGGATCCTTACCTTAAAGCGGGGTCTTACGGGCGACGACAGCGACAAAGTCCCTTGCCGTTCCCTCGAAGTACCGTTGTGGCGGTCGTTCCATATTGTAGACCAGTCGATAACCGTTCGTTGGGCTTGCGGGAGCACCGAGCGTGTGGTTGAAATAGAAGAAATTCGTCCATGCGGAGTTGATATCAAGTTCCATGGCATTCACGGCACCGGCTCGCTGGAGCAGGCGAGCTAGGGATGGTACGGAGAGTCCTGGGCCACTGACGTAGACGATGGCACCATTAGAGGTGACTCCCACTCCTGATCGCCAGACGAGCACTTGATTGCCCACGGTGGCGCCCCAGACCTGGTAGTTCGATGAGTAGACCACCGGATTGATGTGTCCTGACTGCACGAGTGGAACGAGGTTCTGTCGCACCACCTTGATCGACGAGGGAACATTTTGACCATGGGTCCACTGCTCAACGGTCGCCGTTCCTTGGGCGTTGACGACGAAGGAGGCAGCCCCATTCCGCAACGGGACCGCCATGCGACCATAGGCGTAGTAGCCACCCTGTGCATCGCTCATACGAAACCCTGAGTTGAAGGCTGCGACAAGGTTGCTCGCCTGAGATCCTTGGATTGGCGCCATGTAGGGCCAGGCTCCGCCACCCGGAGGTTCTTGGGCGCCAGCGTACTGGAGGAAGCTCACCAGATGGGGATCCATCCAGGCAACACCCGCCACCAGCGAGGTGTGTACCCTGTCGGGTCGCATCAGCGTGACGTAGAGGGCCGGGGAGCCATCGATCAGTGGCCCCTCTGGGGTCCATTGTCCCTCATGGGGCAACGGTGGACTCACGAGAGGAATAATTGCTTTTGGCGGAGGAAGGATCTTCGAGGTAGCGGCCACATGACTCTGCCGTACACTGGCGACAGGGCGTAGTGAACCCTTCGGTGGTTCCCCGCCTACCGCTGGTTGATGGGTTGTATACCAGACATTCTCGGCGGTTTGGACGATGCTCGCACCCCCGTTGCCGCGAACCCACTCCACGAACTTCACACCCAAGCTGGCAGATCCGGGAGCACCCAGCGCGCTGAGCATGCCGATACCCCCGTAGCTGCCTGCGACGACCACTCCGGCCACCCCAATGGCTCGAACGCGACGATAGGCGATTGAGTGCCGCTTCGGTTGTTTCTTCGCTGTTGGTGTTCGCAAAAGTTGTGTCAAACCTTTTCCTTTAATGGTGTTGCTGATGGTAGAACGTTAGCCGACTCCGATGGTACCTGGTCTTGCGCTACGATCGGCAACTGCACCCGAAAGTACGCCCCGCCGAGATCGGAACTCCCGACCATGACGGTGCCTTCGAGTAGTCCGACCAAACTGCGCACGATTGGCAGACCGAGACCTGATCCACCTTGGAGGCGACTTCTTGCTGGATCCAGACGAGTGAAGCGCTCGAAGACGGCGTCCCTTCGTTCCAGGGGGATGCCTGGCCCATCGTCGCCGACCGTAAAGATGGCGGATGGTCCAGTCGTTGAGGCGGTCACCGTCACGGTCGTTCGCGCGTAACGGACGGCGTTTTCGATGAGGTTGCGCACAATACTGCGGATCTGTTCGGGATCGCCCAGTAGTCGTACTGCGCTGACGCGAGACATATCGATATTTACTCCAGGATGTGTCCGGCGAATACGATGAACCTCGTCTCGACAGAGTTCATCAAGGTCAACCGTGACCTGAACTGCCTGTACCCTGGCCTCTGCTTTGGCGAGCGTGAGTAGGTCTTCGATCAGACGTTGCATGCGTTCGCTCTCCCTAAGGGCGATGCCCGCGGTCTGTTGCCAGTCGGTTAACTCGCTGTGGAGGAGTCCGACCTCAAGAGAGGCACGTAGGGCTGACAGCGGGCTTTTGAGCTCGTGAGACGCGTCCGCGATAAACTGTTTCTGCTGTTCGGCAGCGGCATCGAGTCGTCCCAGCATCGAGTTCATGGTCGCGGCGAGTCGTGCTATCTCGTCGTCACCTTCGGGTTGGAAGACCCGGTTGGATAGGTTCAGAGCGGTGATCTCCTCTACATCGCGTCGTATTTGGTCGACTGGAGCAAGGGCTCGGCGACTCAGAATCCAGGTGGAGATGGCGACGACTGCCAAGATGATGGGGTAGACGATAAAGAACTCGCGTTTCAGCGCCGCCACCGAAGCGTCAACGGAGGAGAGAGATGCAATGGTATAGACGTAGAAGGTTGTCGGTTTGCCGTTGGAACCCGCCATAAGATGACTCTCGCTGGCCGGCTTCGATCGCGAAATCACGCCGACGAGGAAGGTCGGCACCTGTACCTGGTCGGCAACAAAAACTGTGTGTCGATCCACGTTACCGTTGATTGCCAGACGGTTGGCGCGAGCGGAGTCTTCGGTCCGTACGATACCTCGGGTCGGTACCGCTTGCGGGGCGCGCAACGCCTTCGCCCCTTTCAAGTTTGGTGAGTACGCAATGACCGTACCGTGGCTGGACACGACCTGGGCGGCAAGGTCACCCCGTGGGATAGGCAATGGGTTGGGCAGATGCCCATCGCGGACGAGGAGGACGATGTCGTCAGCCTCGTTTTTCGCCGTGTTCACCACGTTACGTGTTAACGCGGCCCGCAAGGTAAGCGCCACTGCGATGAAGGCCGCCAGGAGTACTAAGCCGACGACGACTGTGGCGGCGATTGTTGTGCGCTTCCGCACCGACGCGAGCTGACGTCCGACCCAACGCAGCGGAGGAAACTGCGTCCTTGAGACGTGATTAAGTTTCTCCATCGAGGCCAGTTTCAAAGGTACTGACCCCCAGTGTAAAGCTTAGACAGGCGCGGATACCTCATCGCAGGTGACAACCGTCGCCGATCCACCATCTTCTTCAAGGAGGTAACCAACCCCACGTACCGTACGGATCGATTTTGTCCCAAAGGGGGCATCGATTTTCTTGCGTAGGTAGCCAATGTACACCTCGACGATATTGGAGTCTCCCTCAAAATCGTAGTCCCAAACGTGCTCAATGATCTCACGTTTGTTCAGTACTTTGCCCTTGGATCGCATCAGCAACTCAAGAAAGGAAAACTCACGGGTGGTGAGGTCGATGATGGTGTCTCCGCGGGAGACCGAGTGGCTCGATGGATCGAGTTTGAGATCACCAGCGGCGAGCACGGGCGGACGACTATCGACGTTACGACGGAGTAGCGCCCGGATTCGAGCGACGAGCACGGTGAACGAGAAGGGTTTCTTGAGAAAGTCATCAGCGCCGGTATCGAGAGCCTCGGCTTCATCGAGCTCTCCATCTTTGGCGGTCAACATCAGGATCGGTGTCCAGATCTCCTCGCTCCTCAAGGTGGCGGTGAATTTGAAGCCGTTCATACCAGGCAGCATGATGTCGAGGACGATGCAGTCATAGGGCGCACTCCTCGCCAGGTTGATGCCATCAAGTCCGTTGAGACAGGTATCAACTGCAAAGCCCTCCGCGACGAGCCCACGTTTCAGGGTGTCGACCAATGTTTCTTCGTCATCCACTACTAGGATTCGCATGCGATTCTCCTTTCGCTCTTTCTAGGATACGCAGACTTCTCAAAGGAAGGCTAGGAGTAACCCGAAGAATTGCTGAGAGAGATTCTAGGGTCGGTCATGTGACCGTTATGGTGTGAGGCCAGAGCTCTCGCTCCAACCAGCCAAGAATGAGAGCGTAGGGCCGGGGGTCGTTGTGGAGTCTCGTCGAGGTCGCGTAGACGCGGTGGAGTTCGGGGTGAAGCGTTGCAACGAGATGCTCGAGCATGGGGTTGTCTGGTCGAGGACGGTCGCCAGGGACGATCATCATCCAGCGCCTAGCGAGATCGGTGGAGGCCAGCGCATAACCGGAGACCGGGAAGACTGCTGCTGGATCGAGTCGGGCCCCAGTGGCCGTCAGTTCCTCACGCGAGAGTTGATCGACCAGAGGATCGACGGTGACGACCCCGACAACCGATTCGCTGTCTTTGGTAGCGAGCATGGCGTAGCCAACCAGTCCAAAGCCGATTAAGACAAGCGGTTGCGGTGCGAGGAAGTCGATGACCGCCTCAAGGTCGGTGACGAGTGCTGTCGCTTCAAGGGTCCCGTCAGATTCACCAATACCATGAGGGTTCACGCCAACCACTTGGGTTCGACAGTAGAAGCTCAGACGTTCGGCGGCCTCCTGGAGAACCCGGTCGCTGCTGCCGCCGATGTCGGTATCGGCGATGCCCGGGGAGTATAGCACCGTCGGTCGCCCAGGGGTGGAACTCTCCTTCACCGTCGCCACAAAGAGTGAGAGCCCAGCGGGTTCGCACCATAACTGATCTACTGGCATCACACCTCCCTCCCTAGACTGTAGCCGTGCAAGGAATTTCATCAGGATCGAGATACGCTCCGGATTGGGTGACCGATTGAGTCGACCACCCATGCGCATCGAGGATCGAGAGGTGTTTGTCGTAGCAAACCTCGGCCTCGGTGAAAAGTTTTTCGATCACGGCATCCTCTATCAACGTGGACTCAGTAAGACCTTTGATCATGTCGAGTTAGTGAGCACCGAGTATCTCCTCAGTCGAGTGGCCCACGTTGATCGACGGCACGAGCTCATTCTCTTTCTTGACAAAGATGTTGCAGTGGCAGAGATGCTTGAGCTCCAGGGTGCGACGGTGATCAACAGCTCGTTGTCGATCGCGATCTGTGATGACAAGCGCCGCACCTATGCCCACCTAGCGGCTGCGGGCTTGCGTATTCCAAAGACAGTGATGATGCCGCCGCTCTATCCAAAGCAGAAAATCGCTACCCACTTGGTGCTATCGGCGGTTGCGGAGGTTGGGCTGCCCCTCGTGATCAAGGAGGCGAAGGGGTCCTTTGGAGCCCAGGTCTACCTGGCCCAAACCGTTGAGGACGTGTTTGGGATCGTCGACGCGCTAGCTGATCGACAGCTGCTTGTACAGGAGTTTATCGCGAGTTCACGAGGACGTGATCTACGGCTGCAGGTCGTCAATGGGCGCTGCATTGCCGCCATTGCTCGCCAGCATCCTGATGACTTTCGCGCGAACCTTTCGGCTGGGGGTGTTGGCGACCCCTACCAGCCCTCAGCGGCGGAGTGCGCGTTGGCCGAGGCGAGCGCGGCGGCGGTTGGGGGCTTCAATGTCGGTGTCGATCTGCTCTTCGACGATGCGAATGAGGGTTCTATCGTCTGTGAAGTGAACTCCAATGCACACATCTGGAGGTTGTCGGCGATCTCCGGCGTGGACGTGCCCTATCACGTGGGTCTGGCGCTTCGACAATGGCTTTACGCGTAGCGATCTACTACGATCGCCGGCAGCTCCAGTCAAACGACTTCTTCTTGAGCGCACTCGTCGCGGCTGGTCGATCGCTCGGAGCTCAGGTCATTGCGTTGGTTGGTCCGGAGGAGCTCCAGTCATGCGAACTGGCTCACGTCGATGCCATTTTTGTGCGCTCGCGTTCACTTCGCCAGCGCCTTTGGTTGGCCCGCCGTATCCCTCGTGTGGTGAACAGCCCACTGCTTGCACTGGTCGGTAACGACAAGCTCGCCCAATACCTCTGGTGCCAGCAGCATGGATTTGCCACACCGACGGTTTTCCTCACTCATGCGGTCCCAGCTCCCAGGGTGGAAAAGCCCAGATTTGGCCATGGCGGTCGGGGGGTGCGGCTGGTCGAAACATCGGGCTGGCGAGGTGGTCTCGATGTACTGCTTGCTCAGGAATATCACCCGGGTGGCACCCTGGATCGACGCCACTATATCCTGGGCACGAGGATCACGGCGACGGTGGAGAGGAGGGCGAATGGGGATTTCCGATCGAACCTCTCACGAGGAGCCTCAGCCCGGCTTGTGGTGCCGAATGATCAAGAGCGCGATTTTGTGCAAGCAATCGCCGCCCGATTAGGGCCGGGTTACTACGGTATCGATACCGTGACTGGACCTCGAGGTCCGATGGTCATGGAGATCGAGGATTTGGTGGGTGCCCGATCCCTCTATCAGCTGGGGTTCCCCGATCATGCGACCCAGGTTATGCAATGGGTGTGTCAGATCCCGTGACGGACCCAACAACGAGCGTACTAGCTGTCGCTCGGGTGGTAATCGCGTTCGTACTCATCGAATGCCTCAAGCGCTCTGGGGCCATACACCGTGCCGGGCCCACCGGTGAGCAAAATGGTCACCCCGAGCGCCTCGGCGATGGCCTGGCGACTTACGCCAGCGCGGGCCGCCCCACGCGCGTGGGACGTGATACAACCGTCACACTTAAGCGCCACGGCGACCGCTAACGCGATGAGTTCCTTCGTTCCGGTGCTGATCTCGCCAGTGGCCATTGCACTGTGGTGGAGGCCGCCGTACGCCTTCAGCACCTCCGGGATCATCGCTCGAAGCTCCTTCGCAGGCTGGCGAAGGTCCTCCTGGACCTGATGCCACGGCTGATGTTGTTCGTCGTTCATGCTTCCAGGCTAGACGGGATGGTTGCTCTTTGCAAGGCTTCGTTTAATCGGGCGGTAGCGCAGCCATTGCACTCCGTATCCTAGGTTCATCAGCAGGAACGCAACGACGACGATCGCCAATACGGGGAAAATCCAACCCATGAAGAAGCTGAGTGCTGCCAGCGCTACGACCGGGATCAGACCAAATGAATCAAGGCGACGAATTCGGCGATCCCATCGAGGGCCTACGAAAGGCGTGCGCGTCTTTTCAAACGTCGCTTCATAGATCTGAGAAACTTTGCGAGCCTTGGCAAGCAGCATAAGACGAACTTCGTACTCGTCAAAGTCGAGATCTCCGGACCTGAAGCGTTCAAGCAGTAGGACGCGAGCCCGCTCTCGATCTTCGGCGGAGGCCTGCAGCTCGCTGCTCTTGTCTGGGGTACTCTCTCGATCCATATTCATTCCACCACTCAGGTAACCATCTACCTACTAATATTCTACTCGCTCGGATTCGATAGCGCGATACTCGTCGGAGAAGTGCTCGCCACTAGATGATACCGAGGAGGTGTGCGAGTTTACGTCGTTGGGCAGTCCCGTTCCCAAACAAGATTTGGTCGGCTTTTGCCCGCTTGAAGTACAGATGGGCATCGTGTTCCCAGGTGAAGCCGATACCGCCATGCACCTGAATGGAGGATGCTGCGATGCGATAGTAGGCATCCCCACAGGTTGCCTTTGCGGTCGTGGCTGCAATCGCCTGATCGTCTGCCTGATCTGCGAGCGTGAAAGCAGCATACAGCGCTACCGACTTCGCGGATTCCAAGTCAACAAGCATGTCTGCGAGGCGGTGTTTGACGGCCTGGAAGCTACCGATTGGGCGGCCGAACTGATGGCGATCCTTTGCGTAGGCAACGGACATCTCGAGTACGCGTTCGGCTCCACCAACCATGTCTTGAGCCATGCTTGCGTCTGCAAGTATCTCGAAGGCAAGCGTTGCTGCCTCCAGCGCTGGGCCATCGAGCACCATTGTTCCTGGTGAAGCGTTGAACGACACCTGGGCCATGGGCCGGGTGAGGTCAAGCGTGGTCTGTTGGGTGAGCACAACCCCCGGGGCGTCGGCTCGCACGAGTGCGAGTACCCACTCGTCCTCTTTCTGAAGGGTGACTAACAGATGGGTAGCCTGGGCACCGTCGAGTACGAATCGGCTTTCGGCCTCGATGCCGGTGTCATGCCAGGTGCCACTTGGATGGAGCGGATGCTCAGCGGTTCCGCAGGCCAGTCCAAGCACCACTGCGCCGCTGCTGATCCCCGCGATAGTCTCTGCGATGACGGGATCATCGCTGTCCGCTTGATTGAGGAGGCTAGCACCAAGGACTGACGTCACCAGGAACGGGAGGGGAGCCACCGCGCGGCCAATCTCTTGAAGGACGCAGGCTGCCTCGACGAAGCCAAGCCCGAGCCCTCCTTGGGACTCAGGGATGAGCAGGCCAGCGATCCCCAGTTCGTCGACCATCGCCTGCCAAAGATCGATCGGGATAGGAGTCGTGGACTCCATTGTGGTGCGTACGAGACTTGTTGGCAAGCGTTGAGTAAGAAATCGACGGGTGGTAGCTTTGAGTTCTTCCTGTTCCGACGTAAACGCAAAGTTCAACGTAGCCCTCACTTTCTTTGGCTCGCTATTTCGCTGGCGTCCTCTCGTTAGGCGCTATCGCCAAGATCGTCCGCACTGACTAGCCTACTGCTAGAACAGCTTCAAGAGAGGGCAGAGCGTCGTGCAAACCACGTATACCGTTGGAGATCTTACGATTGAGCAGTTTGTGGTAGGGCCGCTTGAGAATAATCTCTACGTCCTGACCACCCCGAGTTCTCCAGAGGCACTCCTCATCGATGCCACCGCCGGCGATGACGTTCTTTTCGATACGTTGGTACAGCGGAACGTGACCAAGGTCATCATTACGCATGGTCATCACGACCATATCGGTGCTGTTGCGGCGCTACGACAACAGGGGATGAGGGTGATGGTGGGAGAGCCTGATGCTTCGTTGCTTGATGGGTTTGATGCGACCTTGGTCGATAACGAATTGATCAGGTTTGGCGCTCTCAATCTACGTATTATGGTGACGCCGGGACACACCCCTGGATCTCTTTGTATCGCTCCTGAGGGTTATGAGCTGCTCTTTACTGGAGATACACTGTTCCCAGGCGGACCTGGAGCGACCAAGTTCCCTGGTGGTGATTTCCCTACCATCATCGAGTCGATCCGCCGCATCTTTGCCACTTTTCCCGCTGAAACGGTCATAATGCCGGGTCATGGAGCTTCGACCACGATTGGAACACAGATCGGCAGCTTGGACGAATGGATTGCAAGAGGCTGGTGAGCTGCACCCTTCTCAGAGAAGCCTGTCGTGCATCAGGTTTGGCGTCCGTATGTATTGGATAGGAGGCGAGGTGTACGTGGGGATGATAGTCGGGTAGTACGTAACGGTTGACGATGCCGTCGTGTGAACCTAGTCTCCACCACTGGAGTGGTGTGACGCGCATTGATCCTGAATCATCACAAGACCGTAACGACCGCACCCCGCTGGTGCCAGCGATTTGCTTGCGCGGTAGCATGTCGACGTTGCGTTGCAGGACCGATCACCGCCGTGCGCACCCGAGAATCCCGCAACCTGGAGCATTGAGCTAGCCCGGCAAGGTTCGACGATGACGGACCTCCAACGGCAGGAACGCAACAGAACGGGACTGCTTGTTCCTCTCAGGTGGGTGGGTTTGTCAGCCTTGTGTCTGAGCGGTTTTGCTTGCCGAGGCGGTGATGAGGCCGTGACGAACGCGCGTTGCCGAGAGGATGGCTGCAATCACCAAAAAGATCATTGACGCATAAAATGCCGAATGTAGCCCATTAACAAATACTTGCGCGATCTCGCCATGGAGTTTAGCGGTACCCACAAAGATCGCAAAGGCTACTTGTCGAGGGATCGACCGCGATGCGATCAGAATCGCCATCGAGAAAGAAAAGACCATACCGGTGTTTTGAAAGGTCCTCAACATGCCTGAGGCAATTCCGAAGACCTGGCGAGGAGCCGCCTTCATCACTGCTGAGTTGTTAGCGGGGAAGAAACTGCTCGAGCCGATGCCGTTGACCACGCTTGCGACTACGACGAGCCATAGTCCGGTGGTCATACCTAGCTGAGCATAGAGCAAGAGGCCGATAATCTGGGTCGCGAGACCGAAGGTGGCTGGGAGTACCGGTCCGATTTTGTCCGCCATTCTCCCCGAGAAGGGGCCGATCGCACCACCAACCAAGTAGCCCGGAACCAAGAGGAGTGAGGCGTCGAGGGGCGAGAGACCACGCGGCCCCTGGAGGTACATCAGAACCAGAAAGAGCACGGCGTAGTTTGCAAGTCCTTGGCAGAGTGAGGCAAGCAACGATGAGGTCATGGTCGGTACCTTGAAAAGAGAGAGACGGACCATGGGGTCGGTTTGCCCGCGTTCGATCATGACAAAGAGGATGAGGATGGCGATGCCACCGAGGAGAAAGAGGAGTAGTGATAGGTTAAGCGTGTGGGTGGCGAGGTTCGTCACCGCCCACAGGATGCCAAAGAGGCCGAGGCCCGCAGTCAGCATTCCCCATAGGTCGATCTTCCGGCGTTCGCGAGTTCCGCCATCGTGGAGGACGCGAAGGGCGAGTATGACGGCCACGAGACCGATCGGTACGTTGATCCAGAAGATCCATCTCCATGAGATAAAAGTGACGATGATTCCTCCGAGGACGATCCCCAGCACGGCACCGAGGCTGTAGCCGATACCGTTGAAGCCATAGGCACGGCCCCGTTTCTCCGGTGGAAAAAGATCGGCGATAACGGCGCCGCTGTTGGCGGTCACAAGCGCTCCACCGATTCCCTGAAGGATCCGGAATGCAATGATTGCTGGTTCATCCCACGAGATGGCACAGAGCGCTGAGCCGATGATGAAGACGACAAAACCTGTCTCATACATCTTGACTCGTCCGTACATGTCGCCGAGCCGACCGACTTGTGAGGCAAGGAGTGTCACCACCAGTAGATATCCGATAATTACCCAGATGACCGAGGCGAGCGCAACGTGGAGGCCCCGTTCGATTTCAGGTAGCGCAAGTACGACGATTGTGGTATCCACCGCCGTGATTAATACCCCGGTCATGACGACTGCGAGGGCCAACCCGGTTCTGGTCGCCGATGGCCCAGTCGCTGCTGCCTCGGGTTTATCTACACTCAAAGGAGCACCTCCTCTGCGATGCCATGCGGTTTTGTGGGTTCCTACATACCGTAGTGACGTCAAATCGTGAAGCCTTGTGTACCAGTTGGGACCGACATCGTGGCTATAGGTATCAGCCTAGTCGTCGAGCCGCAATTGGGCCAAGAGGGGTTTGCGAAGCTGGACCTTACCTGGCGGCATGGAGGATCTGGTATAGACTGTCCCAGTTCGCCGCGGCGGGCCTTGTGCGATCTATCGCTGCCACGAGTCGATAAGGTCGCCATGATTGGCATAGACGCCGATCCAATCGATAGCGCTTGGGGCATACGGAAGTGCAGCGTCGAGCGCAATCTTGGACCGGTCCGTGCCGAGCCATGTGGTGGTGATTCGCCCCGAGTGAGTAGCCACCACCATTTGGATTGTACCCTTGGTGGGGAGGTTTGCAAAGGTTGCGTGCACTTGGGTCCCCCAGGGTTTGCGATACAGCGCAAGCGACCCATTGACCCCACTTTGACTCGATGACATCGCGATGACATCGGTCGGTTTGGCTGCACTTGCTGACGTGTGCGCAATGGACACCCCGACGAGAAGGCCGGCAGCGACGCCGGCAACGAGAATGCCAGCTCGTACGAGCCAAGCGGTCGGAAGTTTTGTGACCTTGGTAGGTTGAGTCGCTACCGGTAGCCCGGGACTGGTTTGCGGGTATTGGGTCGCAAGTGTGAGAACCAACATGCTAGTACGGTCAACCGCATCGCGGCATTCGACGCAGCTGATCAGATGTTCCTCAAAGGCGCGCTGCTCGACCGGGCCCAAGGCTCCAAGCGTGTACTCAACCAAGAGGTCGTGTGATGAACTATCGGGTGTCATGAACGTTATCCAACTTTGTTCGGAGGATTTTAACAGCGTAATGGAGCCGCGATCGTAGTGTCCCCTCTGGAACGCCGATCGTTGCGGCGAGATGCACCAGTGGTGTTCCGTTCACCAATACCTCTTGCACAACCTGTCGATGGTCGCTAGAGAGCGTATCGATGGCTGACTCAATAACGAGGCGATCAAGGACGCTATTGTTCTCCTCGTGGCTAGAGCCCAGAGTGCCAACATCCAGTTGTGATAGTCGGCTCGATCGGCGCAAATGGTCAATAGCACGGTTGCGTGCAACGATCAATAACCATCCCTTTAACAGCTCTTTATCGACCAAGAGAGAGTCCTTGTGGTCAAGGGCGGCGAGGAACGTTGCTTGCACCAGATCGTCGGTGGCCGAGGCGTCACCGACGATGGCGAACACTTGAGCACGAATGAGAGGGGAGAATGACTCGAAGAGATCTTGGAGTATCACTTCGAGCACCGTGCCCCCTCTCATCGTCATCAAGATCCCAGCACTACAGCAGCGGGCTCGCTGCGGCGGTGAAGGTCATTCCCTTGCCAGCGCCTGACCCAGAGAATCCAGCGTCACCGAAGTTGAAGACTCCTCCGTCCTTAGCTACTAACCAATAACCAGCACCATCTGGTGTAGCGATTATTCCCAACACGGGCATATCTAAGGGATGCATCCCACTCAATCCGGTCAGTCCATCGCTATAGGTGTTGCCATAGTAACCAGCGTCACCGAAGTTGAAGACTCCTCCGTCAGCTCCCACGAGCCAGTAGCCCTTTCCGTCAGGGGTCGAAGC
>JAKAQR010000057.1 GCA_021819725.1 Actinomycetes bacterium | reverse complement strand
GATGCATCCCACTCAATCCGGTCAGTCCATCGCTATAGGTGTTGCCATAGTAACCAGCGTCACCGAAGTTGAAGACTCCTCCGTCAGCTCCCACGAGCCAGTAGCCCTTTCCGTCAGGGGTCGAAGCGATCCCGACGATGGGGGCATTGAGTCGAAGGTTGTTGACCCCACCGTAGTTTTTGGCGTTCCCGGCCGCGTAGACCGCGCCATTTGCGGTCACTTCCCAGTAACCAGTACCGCCGCTACCAGCCGCGTAGGCCATCCCGACGACCTTGCCAGTGACTTTGGGGGCTGTCGGTGCTGGTGCTGTGGTGGTGCCAAAGGCGGAGACGGAACCGTCACTTTGGGCCAATTGGTAGCCGCTATAGCCGACGGTGGGAGCGCTGAGCTCGTCAAGTGTGGAGGTATTGGAGTCGTCAAAGTAAATTCCGAGATGTCCCGCATCCATTGAGGTGGTTGCAAGGCCAAAGAGCGCCCCGGCGGACCCTCCATCAAGTGTCCTGGTGGCCACGACTTCCCCTGTCGTGGTGAGTTCAACAAGGTTATTGTTGTCGGCACCGTTGACGACGAACAGATCGTGATTCACAGGGTTGATGGCGATCCCCTGTGGTGCGTTGAGAGCGCCACCTTGGGCAATCATCACTGGAGTCACCGGCCCCGTAGCGGTCAACGCATTGGGCAGCGCGTAGATCGCGTTGTTATAGTCGTCGGTCACATAGAGGGTACCGTTGGTAGCGTCATAGACCATGCCCTGGGGCCCGGCCACGGTGCTTGGGCTCAACGAGGTGCCACTCATATCAGAGGTCGGTAGGTTCGTCGCCAAAGGAGCGTACGTCGCATTGATCGGCTGACCGTTCTTGGTGGTCGCCGTTGGGTTGGGATTGAGTCGCCAGACCTGTCCTGTCGTCCCTTGGGCATTGGGAGTAGCCGCGCCTGCATTGGTCCAGAAGAAGGCCCCCGGAGCAAAGGCTGCTCCCCAAGCACCCTCGAAGAGGTTGCTCTGACCGTCGTAGGAACTCGTGGTGTTGGTGTAATTCGCCACAAGCTTGCCCATATTCGAGATCACCGCGTAACCCGAGCCTGAACCATTTGCGGCTGTTCCGTAGTAGGTGACCCAGACGATATCAGCTGATGGGTTGATAGCAATCCCAACGGGTCCCGTGATGGCGGCATTCTGGTAGAACACCTTCGATGCACCGGTAGTCGGATTGACCTCGACCAACGAGGTTCCTCCACCCATAGCCGATGCACTATTAAAGTCAGTGACCAGGACATCACCGGCTGTAAGGTTGCCAAGCGTCTTTGGAATGACGGCGATCCCGTAAGGGTTGGTGTCGCCGTTGGTTGCATTGGTCGATGCAACCTGGTGGATCGACATCTCCGGGAATAGATGTGACGATGGCATCACCTGTGCAAAGGCGGTCTGCGGAAGAAGTACAAGGCTCATAGCCCCGGCTCCAATCCCCAGGGTGACAACTCTCATGGCTTTCCTGGAAGGACGTATCTTCATTGTGGTTTCCTTTCTTGTGAAACAACTATGAACAAGTACGCACCACTACAGTGTTTCGTTCAATGCAAAGTGAAGTTTTCTTTGCGTCGTGCGATCGCGAGGTTGGTAGAGAGCTCGGGGGTGCGTGTTGCATGCAGTGGATGGAGTGCTAGGGGATGTAGGAGTGGTTCAGCAAGGGGAATCGCCTCGTCACGTGAGGAGTCGGATGGGCACCAAGGGCACCCCCGGTGTATGCGCTGGTATTAATAGTCAGTGCGCCATCCTGTTACGGAAGCATGGACGACCAATTTTGGGTATGTTGCACCGGTAGCAGTGGCAACAACAGACTATGCCTTGGCAGCAGCTTTCATACTGGCCTTAAAGTTCCGTATCTGTTCGAGCGCCTCGGGAGAGCTGGCATCGGCAACCGAACGGACCTCATTGGTTCGTCCAAAGGGATCTGAAGCCTGTTCCCAGCCGGCTGGAGCTGCTTTGAAGCGCTTGCCAAGCAGCGCCATGAAAATCTTCGCCTTGTCGGCTCCAAAGCCGTTCAACGACTGTAATCGGGTGAGAAGTTCCTCCCCGGATGGTGCTTCTTCCCAAATAGCGGCGGTCTCGCCATGGTAGTCTGTGACGATACGGTCGGCAAGAAGGTGGCATTTCGCCGCCATCGCCTTAGGAAAGCGATGCAAGGCAGGCTTCTCTGAGAAGAGTGCGATCAACTGTTCTTCGTCGAGTGCCACAATGGTCGTCGGGTGAAGGGCCTTGCCATAGTGTTGTTGCAGTCTTGTGTGCAAGAGATACGGGGCACCAAATGCTCGTTCCATGGGGATCTGCTGATCCAGCAACATGCCAACCAGCAACCCAAAGGGGTTCTCTTTGAGGTAGTCGTTCGCATCCGGATCAGGCGTGAGATAGATATCTCCGTTCATAGCGCGCTTGTACCTCTCAGTTAGACGGTCGGATCGTGGTGCTCGTAGACAACACTGTAGTGTGTCATTGCATCGGCGACCTCTTCGGGCTTGGCTTCGCCTTGCTTGGATAGCGCTGAAAGTGTAGCAACGACGATCGATCCCTCATCGGTCTCGAAGAATCGGCGAAGGGCTTCCCGTGTGTCTGAACGGCCAAAGCCATCGGTTCCAAGAGAGACGAAAGGTTGGTGCACAAACGGCCGAATCTGATCAGGCACCAGTTTTACGAAGTCGGTAGTAGCTACGATTGGTCCTTCTGCGCCTGCCAGTAGCTGGGAGACCCAGGGAGACTCCGTCTTTTCGCCGGGGTGGAGCCGTTCGAAGCGTTCGGCGGCTTCGGCATCCTCTCGAAGGCGCTTGTATGAGGTGATCGAGTAGACATCGCAGACGACATTCCAGTGCTCCCGGAGAGCATCGGCAGCCGCACGCACCGAGGATTGTGCTGTGCCGGAGAATAACAGGGTGGCGTGGCGCGCACGGTCCCTTGGCGTCGCAGATGAGATAGGCGAGAGCTCCTCTGGGTTGTGGCCGGCTGCGAAGAGATATCCACCACGAACGATGGAGTCCACAAGCTCTTCGAGGTTTTTCTCCGCGTCCACGGGGGGCATTACGTAGTTTTCGTTGTAGGTGGTGAGGTAGTAGATGACATCTCTGCCATGTGGGCCGAACATGTCAGCGATCCCGTGCTTGACAATCGCTGCGATCTCATACGCAAAGGCCGGATCGTACGCTTGCACATTTGGATAGACCGCTGCCAGTATCTGGGAGTGTCCATCGGTGTGCTGTAGTCCCTCGCCAATCAACGTAGTCCTGCCGGCAGTCGCTCCGATGAGAAAGCCCTTCGCGCGTGCATCGGATGCCGCCCACAGGAGATCTCCTGAACGCTGGAAACCAAACATCGAATAGAAGAGATAGACAGGAATCATGGGCACCCCAAGCGTTGCATAGGAGGTGCCAGCGGCGGTGAACATCGCGGTTGACCCATCTTCGGTGATACCCATCTCAAGGATCTGACCGTCCTGGGCTTCGGTGTAGGAGAGGAGCAGTCCCGCATCAACGGGTGTGTAGCGTTGCCCGATCGTAGAGTAGATTTTTGCCTCGCGGAATAGGGCCTCAAGGCCGAAGGTCCTTGCCTCATCAGGCACGATTGGAACCACGCGCGTTCCGACCAGGGGATCTTTCATGAGGTTACGAAGGAGTTTGGAGAAGACCATTGTGGTAGAGACCTGTTGTTTGGCAGACCCAAGGTAGAACTCCTTAAAGACATCATCGCTTGGTGCTGGCAATTCGGCGCTTCTATTCATACGGCGCGGCAATGAGCCTCCGAGTTGCTTGCGGCGTGAGCTGAGGTAGGCAGCCTCGATCGACCCCTCTGGCAATCGGATGTACGGAGGCTCAGGAGCTTCCAACATCTCGTCGGTGATGATGTCGTTAAGATGGAGACGGTCTCGGAACTGGCGCAGCTGTTCATCCGTCATTTTTTTGATCTGGTGCGTCGAGTTACGTGCCTCGATATCAGGCCCTAGCGTCCAGCCTTTGACCGTGTGAGCGAGGATCGCGGTTGGTGAACCGTGGTGGTTAACGGCGGCATGATAGGCCGCATAAAGTTTACGGTAATCATGCCCTCCTCGTGGCAGCTGCTGGAGGTCCTCATCGGTTAAGTGGTCCACCAGTGCACGCAGCCGTGGGTCTGGCCCGAAGAAATGTTCCCGAATGTAGGCACCGGACTCCGTGGCGAGTTTTTGAAAGTCTCCGTCAGGGGTGGTGTTCATCTTGTTGAGGAGGACCCCATCGGTGTCTCTGGCCAACAGCTCGTCCCACTTCGAACCCCAGACCACCTTGATGACGTTCCACCCGGCTCCTCGGAAGGTGGCTTCGAGCTCCTGGATGATCTTGCCATTGCCGCGCACAGGACCATCTAGACGTTGCAGGTTACAGTTGACGACCCAAATCAGATTATCCAGATGCTCGCGTCCCGCTAGCGACAAGGCTCCGCTGGTCTCCGGCTCGTCGAATTCACCATCGCCGACAAACCCCCATATCCGACTCTCGGTCGTACTGGCGAGGTGCCGATCATTCATATAGCGATTAAAAAGGGCATGGTAGATCGATTGGATCGGACCCAACCCCATCGAAACAGTTGGGAACTCCCAAAACTCGGGCATAAGGCGAGGATGGGGATAGGAGGGGATTCCAAGGCCATCTACCTCCATGCGAAAATGGTCGAGTTGGTCTTCGCTAAGACGACCCTCCAAGAAGGCCCGTGAATAGATACCCGGTGAGCCGTGCCCTTGGAAGTAGACAAAATCACCTGGAGACCCGTTGTCCTTGCCGCGGAAGAAGTGGTTGAAGCCCACTTCGTAGAGTGAGGCCGAACTCGCATAAGTCGATAGATGGCCACCGATACCATCCGCGAGGTGATTGGCCCGCGTCACCATAGCAGCGGCGTTCCAGCGGATAAAGGCTCGAATGCGCCGTTCAACCTGTTCGTCTCCTGGAAACCAGGGTTCGTTTTCGGGCGCGATCGTGTTGATATAAGGGGTCGAGACCGTCGCAGGGAAGCCCACCTGCCTCTCCCTTGCGGCTTCTAGCAGCTTCATCAGGAGGAAGGTGGCGCGCTGCTTGCCGCGTCCATCCACGAGCGAGCCGAATGACTCTACCCACTCTGCTGTCTCTTCTGGGTCGATGTCTGGAATCTGATGTGCAAAGCCGTCGATAATCACATCTACTATTCTTGCAGCTTTTGGCGAAGACTTCCACCTGGTACACTGACACCCGGCAAAGAGCAACCTTAGGGGGAGTAATTCGCATGGCGTTGTTGGTGTACACGGACGGTGCGTGCAAAGGAAATCCAGGTCCCGGGGGCTGGGCTTGGTTTGAACCGACTTCGCTGGCCTACGATTCAGGTGGGGAGGCTTTGACCACCAATCAGCGGATGGAGCTCGCGGCGGTCTTGCATGCACTTGAGTCCCATGCCGGTGATCTCACGATCCGATCCGACTCCACGTATGTGGTCAATTGCTTTCGTCAGTCATGGTGGAAGAAGTGGGAAGTGAATGGCTTTAAGACCAGCAAGGGTGATGCGGTGGCCAATAGTGATCTCTGGCGACCACTGCTCGCTGAAGCGTTGCATGCTGGTCGGAGTGTCACCTTTGAGTGGGTGAAGGGTCACAGCAGGGATCCACACAACAACAGAGTGGACGCACTTGCCCAGGAAGCAGCGAATCGCTTTCGATAAATTCGCTGTCCGCGTTCCTATCGGGTTGACTGATTTGAGGCAGCCGTTGAGCCTCGACTAGGGTGGCGGTATGGATATTCGAGGAGAAGTGGCGGTTATCAGCGGCGGAGCATCAGGCTTAGGATTCGCAGCGGCAGCTGCGCTGGCCGAGGCCGGGGCACATGTGGTGTTGGCGGATCGCAATGAGCAGGCGGGACGAGAGGCGGCAGGGAAGATCGGTGACCTTGCAACGTTTGTGCTGACTGATGTCGTTGAGGAGACTTCTGTCAGCGACCTGATGATTGAGGCCGCTAAAGTCGGCGTGCTTCGCATGGTGGTCAGTTGCGCAGGCATTGGGATCGCTGAACGCACAATTGGTCGAAACGGCAATCCGCATGATTATGCGAGCTTCGAGCGAGTGATTCGGGTGAACCTGATGGGAACCTTCAACATGCTACGTTTTGGTGCGCAATATCTGTCGCGAAACGACCCTCGCGATGGCCAACGCGGTGTAATCGTTAATACCGCCTCTATCGCCGCCTATGACGGTCAGATTGGCCAACTCGCATACGCAGCTTCAAAAGGCGGTATCGTAGGAATGACGCTCCCTGCAGCACGTGATCTTTCGAGTGTTGGCATCCGAGTAGCTGCTGTTGCCCCTGGGATCATGGATACTCCGCTCTTAGGCATGTTGCCCGAGGAGGTCCGATCGGCACTGGGAGCCTCGATCCCCTTCCCGAAGCGACTTGGACTCCCGGCTGAGTTTGCCAAACTCGTTCTCGCCATCCTCGACAACGACTACCTCAATGGTGAGGTCATTCGCCTTGATGGTGCGCTTCGTATGCCACCTCGTTGATTGCCTGTCGGAAACTGGGGACGTTGCTGCTGCAGATAACCATGGCGAGCATCGGTCTGCCTTCGGTCACGAATTCGGTGTCGTAGTTTGTTGTGCGAAGCACTCCCGATCGGTGTTTTGGATGTGACTCCTAGGCTGAAGGGGTGAGATATCGAGAGCTCAATGGGATTCGGTTCAGCGTGGTCGGGCTGGGAACATGGCAATTCGGTTCGCCTGAGTGGGGTTATGGTCGTGAGTACTCGGAGCGGGTCGCTTACGAACTTGTTGAGGAGGCCCTGAGTCTGGGTATCAACTTATTTGATACCGCCGAACTGTACGGGTTCGGTCGTTCCGAGACCATCCTCGGCCAGGCGCTTGGTTCCCATCGCCGACAAGCATTGATCGCCTCGAAGTATGCCCCGATCGTTCCTCTGCCCGGTGTAGGAAGGAAGCATGCGCGACGTTCAGCGGCTCGGTTGGGGGTGGAGGAGATCGATCTCTATCAACTTCATTTTCCTAATCCATTGTTTTCGCTACGGGCAGAAGTGGCAGAGTTCGAGCCAATGCTCCATGCGGGCGATATTCGAATGCTTGGGTTGTCCAACTACTCACTGGGAGCATGGCGGCGCACACAGGATTCGGTAAGCTTTCCGCTGTGGACGAATCAAGTCCATCTGTCACTTTTCACGCGGAGACCAGTGCGCGAGATGATCCCTTGGGCGACAGCAAATGATCGACTGGTTATCGCGTACTCACCACTTGAGCAGGGACTATTATCTGGACGTTACGATATTGACAATAAGCCGACAAACCTCCGGCGGCTGAAACGGGAGTTTGGTGACCGTACGTTGTTAGCGTTCAGGCCGGTACGCCAAGTGATGGAACGTGTGGCGCGAAGTTATGACGCGACAATTGCTCAGGTTGCGTTAGCCTGGGTGTTGTCTCACGAATCTGTGGTAGCGATTCCTGGTGCGTCCTCGGTTGAACAGCTGAGGTCGAATGCTCAAGCCGCTGACTTGATTCTTTCAGAGGATGACTACCTTGACCTGGCTGAGGTTGCCCAGCGAATGTGGCCATGAGGAATCCATCCAGTGGTCCTCCAATTTATTAACCAGGCGTAATTTCTACTAAAACTAGTAGGGGGACGGTGCAAGGAAGGAACGGCGTTGAGCGAAGAGCAAGCTTTTGATGTGGTGATTCTGGGTGCAGGGCCAGCTGGTTATGCGGCAGCGCTTTACGGTGCGTCGGCGGGCCTCAAGATCGGTATCGTAGAGCGCGATCGAGTTGGTGGTACGTGCCTGCAGCGTGGTTGCGTGCCCGCCAAGGAGTATCTGGAGACGGCCGCGGTCTACCGCTCTATTCGTGGATCGGCTGAGTTCGGGATTGCTGTCAGCGACCCGGTTGTGGATTTTGCCATCTCGCAAAAACGCAAGCAAGCGGTAGTGGACAAGTTGACGGGTGGGTTGGCTGGCCTCATGAGGAGCCGTGGGATCGTGACGTATGCGGGTGACGGTGCCTATGAAGGTGATGGGCGTATCTCGGTATCGACAGGGGAGAAGCTCGTTGGCGACAAGGTCATCATCTCAACAGGGTCGCGTCCACGTGTCATCCCCGGTTTTGAGGTCGATGGCCGTTACGTTCTGACCTCCGACGAAGTCTTGTTGTTGGAGGAGCTTCCTAAGTCAGTAGCCATCGTCGGCGGTGGGGTTATTGGTTGTGAGTTCGCCTCGTTAATGGCTGACCTAGGCAGCAAGGTTACGATCGTTGAGGCACTGCCACGGTTGTTGCCAGGTGTCGATCAGGATCTTGTCGACGTGATGATACGCTCGTTCAAGAAGCGTGGAATCGCGATTCGCACTGGTGTTGGAGTCACCGGACACAGTCCCGATGGTAAAGAAACCACCCTGACGTTAGCAGATGGCAGCTCGTTGGTGGTCAACCAAATTGTTGTTGCGGTCGGTAGGCGCCCCAATTCTGAGGGCATATTTCAGGGTAGATCCGCGGTTTCGGTGTCCGAGAGAGGCTTTGTCGAGGTTGACGAAAACTATGAAACGTCGGAACCAGGCGTCTATGCCATTGGCGATTTGATTGACACCGCTCAGCTTGCACACGTGGGTTTTGCCGAAGGGGTTGCGGTAATCAAGACAATACTTGGCGAGAGGTCTGCTCCGGTTGATTATTCCAGAGTTCCCTGGTGTATTTATACCCATCCCGAGATCGCCTTTGCCGGACTAACGGAGGAGCAGGCTAAAGATCGGGGATACGACCCGATCGTGAAGAAGGATCCACTTGGTGGAAACTCGCGTGCGCGCATCATCGGCGAGGTGGACGGCTTCGTAAAAGTGGTTGCAGATCGAGCGACCCATCAAATTTTAGGTGTCCACATTGTTGGCCCTTGGGCAACAGAACTGCTTTCACCGGGCTACCTAGCGGTGAACTGGGAAGCAAGTGCCGAAGAGCTGGCGTATTTTATTCAACCACATCCGACCCTTTCGGAGGCGTTCGGAGAGACAGTTTTTGCACTTACTGGAAGGAGTTTGCACGTTGGCTGATGTAATTATGCCACAGTTGGGAGAGACCGTTACCGAGGGTACTATCACGAAGTGGTTGGTGCAGGTTGGCGATACAGTTGAGATCGACCAACCCCTCTTTGAGGTTTCTACAGACAAGGTGGATTCTGAGGTTCCGGCCACCGCATCAGGAGTGGTGAGTGAGCTTGTAGTACCAGAAGGGGAAACCGTTGCTGTAGGTACTGTGGTTGCGAGGGTGGGAGATGCAGGTTCGGCCCCAGCCCCAGCTCCACAGCCGGCCCCGGCCCCAGCTCCACAACCAGCCCCGGCCCCACAGCCGGCCCCAACTCCACAGCCGGCCCCGGCCCCAGCTCCACAGCCTGCCCCGACCCCAGCTCCACAACCAGCCCCGGCCCCACAGCCTGCCCCGGCTCCACAGCCGGCCCCAGCTCCACAGCCGGCCCCGGCCCCACAGCCGAGTAAGGAGTACGGTGATTTGGTTCTGTCGCCGGTTGTACGCCATCTCATCGAAGAAAATAACCTTGACCCAGCGTCAATTCAAGGGACAGGCGTTGGTGGGCGCATTACTCGATCTGATGTGTTATCGATTCTTGATCGCTTGGCAGAACAGTCGCGTGCAGGAGCACAGGCCCCGGCCCCACAGCCAGCCTCAGCTCCACAGCCGGCCCCTGCCCCAGCTCCACAGCGATCTTCGTCGACTCCTGTTCGTAGGGAAGAGGCGCCCGTAGCCTACTCTGGTCCGGATATTGAGCCGGGTTCACGGGATTATGTCGTTCCGTTTACCAATATTCGTCGTCGGACCGCTGAACACATGATTCATTCGAAGGCGGTTTCAGCGCATACGCTAATGTCGATCGAGGTTGACTTTGAACGGGTCGAGCGTGTTCGTCGAGCTGCTGGTTCTGACTTTAAGGCCGAGGAGGGCTTTAGCCTGACGTACCTTCCATTTATCGCTCGAGCAGTAGTTGAGTCGGTAAGGGCCTACCCCAATGTCAATGCATCCGTGTTGGGCGATTCGCTAGTGGTCCATCGAGATATTAACTTGTCTATTGCAGTCGATCTTAATTTGGAGGGTTTAATTGCCCCGGTAATCCATGGCGCTGATGGGAAGCGGTTGACCGGAATCGCTCGAGAGATCCATGATCTCGCTTCCCGTGCCCGTACCCGACGCCTAGCTGCCGACGATATCGCTGGCGGCACCTTTACGATAACCAATCCGGGTCCGTTTGGTACCTTCATGACAGGCGCAATTATCAACCAACCTCAGGTGGTTATTCTGGCGACTGACGGTATTGCTCGCAAGCCGGTCGTGATCGTCGATGGTGAAGGTAATGAGTCGATTGGAATCCATTCGGTTGGGATGTTAACACTGAACTTTGATCATCGAGCGGTCGATGGGGCTTACGCAGCAGCGTTCCTCGCCAAACTCAAGCAGGTGATCGAGACATGGAATTGGGAGCAGGAGCTTTGATGGTAGAGAGCCGACCAGAGTTAGGGGCTCGTTGGTTAGGACGCGTTGGTTACGAGGACGCGTTGGTATTTCAACAGAGACTCCGCGAGGGGACGAGTTCGCATCTCTTGCTGCTCGAACATCCCCACGTGTATACGATGGGTGTTCGGACAGATCCTGCCCATCTTTTGGTTGATCCTGCTACGGTGAACGCAACTTCTTGTTGGACAGACCGCGGTGGTGACATCACGTATCACGGTCCGGGGCAGCTGGTAGGTTACCCCATCATCGACGTCCCGTTCGGTCCAGATTCGACCCCGCAGTATGTCCACACACTCGAGGCATCGATCATCGCACTGCTTGCCTCTTACGGGATCGAGGCCTTTACACTTAAGGAGTTCCCGGGGGTGTGGGTTGGTCCGGTTGACGCTCCTCGCAAGATCGCTGCCATTGGGGTGAAGTTAAGCCGTGGACGGTCAATGCATGGTTTTGCCTTGAACGTACATACTGATCTGTCTATGTTCGAACATATTGTTCCATGCGGTATCTCTGATAAGGCAGTCACCTCAATGGAGGCCGAAGGTGTCCATGCATCTTTGCGTGAGGTAGCTCGTGCCTACGCGAAGGAGTTTGCTTCCTGCTTCGCGTTCGATCAGCTTGACTATCAGGGTGTGGATGACGCCTCTCAGGTAGCCGTTGCACAAGAAGGAGCACGAACACAGAGCGCGCTCACCTCTCGGCTGAACAAGCGTTTGGCGAAGGCGGGCTTCTCCTTTGAGTCCGCTGTCCCATATGTCTCACGAAAGCCTGAATGGGTGCGCAGCGAGGTGAACCTTGGTACGGAGTATCGGTCGTTGCAGCATCTTGTGCGGGATTTGAATCTTGTAACGGTGTGTGAAGAGGCGGGTTGTCCAAACATCTATGAGTGTTGGAAGGATGGTACTGCGACGTTCATGATCAACGGTGAACGTTGCACGCGCGCCTGTGGCTTCTGTCTCGTTGATACCTCAAAGCCGCTGCCACTCGATGCGACAGAGCCCAATCGGGTTGCGCAAGCGGTCGCAGCCTTGAAGCTCTCCTTTGCGGTTGTTACTGCGGTGGCCCGTGATGATCTTCAAGATGGGGGCTCTGGTGCCTTTGCAGAGACGATTCATGCGATTCGCGAGCTCAATCCTGCCTGTTCGGTTGAGGTCCTCATCCCTGACTTTAAGGGTGACCATGCATCGCTTGAGACGGTCCTGGAGGCTCGACCTGATGTATTGAATCACAATCTAGAGACAGCATTGCGATTGCACCGTGCCGTCCGTCCCTCTGCGAACTATGTACGTTCTTTGACGGTACTGGCACGGGCGAAGGAGTTCGGCTTGACGACAAAATCGGGTCTCATCGTCGGAATGGGCGAGTCGATTCCCGAACTCAAGTCAGTGATGCGTGATATACGGTCGGTAGGTGTAGATATTTTAACGGTAGGACAGTATCTTCGGCCGACGCGAGATCACTTGCCGGTCTCTCGCTACTACCACCCTGAGGAGTTTGTCGAGTTGCGTGAGTATGCGAAGAGTCTGGGCTTCCGTTATGTGGAGGCGTCGCCGCTAGCGAGGTCCTCCTATCACGCACGTCAAGGGTCCGATGCTGCCGTTGAGGCGATGGCATGATTGAACCTTCTCAGTTTGAGGCTGCGTATCAAGGACGCCAGGAGCGGACCCGACAGCTACTGGCGGCGAACGAAGTCGATGCATTGCTGATCACATTGGGTAGGGAGTTACCCTGGCTCATCGGCTATCAAGCGATGCCACTCGAGCGAATTACCTGTCTCTACATGGATGCCAGCGGGTCGACTCGTTTGGTGATTCCAAAGTTGGAAGCGCCGAGAGTTCGGGCATTGCCTGGACTGGAACTCGTGCCATGGGTAGATGGCGAGGATCCCTTTGCGCTCCTCGGATCCATGATTCGTGATGCGAAGGTTGTCGCAGTGGATGATCGTTTTATCTCTGGATGGCTGCTGCCACTGATGGAGCGAGCTCCAAGGGCTAGCCTGCGATCAGCGACCGCATTGCTAAATCCGCTTCGGCGACAGAAAGATGCAATCGAGATCGAGTTGCTCGAGCTTGCGGCTCATGCAGCGGACCGGGTGACGGAGCGGCTGATTCGGGGCGAGATCAAGGTAGCGAATCGCCGAGAGAGCGAGGTGGCGAAGGACATCGGTGAGGCTCTGCTAGAAGAGGGTCACACCAGCGTCAACTTTACCATTGTCGGAAGTGGGCCAAATTCTGCTTCGCCACACCATGATCCTACCACTCGGGTTATCATGCCAGGAGATGCGTTAGTCCTCGACTTTGGCGGGACATACTCGATTGATGGCGAGCCTGGTTATTGTTCCGATACCACACGGACATTTGCAGTTGGTGAAGTTCCCGAAGGTTTTGGGGAACTCTACGAAGTGCTGTACCATGCGCAAACAGTGGCCCGTGAGAGCATCCGGGTGGGCATGTCCGGCAGGGAAGCCGATCTCGTGGCTCGCAATGTGATTGCAGAGGGCGGTTATGGAGAGTATTTTGTTCATCGGCTTGGGCATGGAATTGGACTCGATGAACATGAGGATCCCTACCTGTCGAGCGAAAACGTGTTGCCCCTGGAAGCGGGCACCGCTTTCTCAATTGAACCAGGCATCTATCTTCCAGGTCGTTATGGTGCTCGGATCGAGGACATCGTCATCTTGGAGGAAAAGGGTGTTCGCGCATTGAACGAGTCGCCTCGGGAATTGGCCGTGCTTTAGACAACTCTGCTCCGTTGTCTTTCTGGGGCCGCCGTGAGGCCCAGTACTCGGGTTGATGTGAGCAAGGGGCGACCTGATGCAAGAATTGATGCTGTTGTCCTGTCGTGTGATCCCTTATGCGATGAAGTATTTCGCCATGGGGTGATGTGCGATGATGGCGGTGGTTGTCTGTTCGGGATCGAGTTGGAAGTTCTCGGACACCGTCACCCCGATCCGTGAGGCTTCTAAGAGCTGCACTAACTTCTCGTTGTCTTCGAGATTGGGGCACGCCGGGTAGCCCCAGGAGTAGCGCCCACCGCGGTAGGCCTGTTTGAAGAGACCGGTTAGTGTTGGTCCGTCTTCGCTGCTGAATCCCCATTCGCGTCGCACCCGTGCATGCCACAACTCCGCGAGAGCTTCGGTCATTTCAACGCCGAGCCCATGGA
>JAKAQR010000122.1 GCA_021819725.1 Actinomycetes bacterium | reverse complement strand
GATTTGCAGATGATATCGGTGCCTGCGTTATCGCTGAAGGCGTTGAGAGCATAGGTGAGTTGAGGACTGTTATGGAATTCGGCATTACTCATGCTCAAGGATATCTGTTCAGTAGGCCCCAGTCGTTGGAAGAACTCATGAACACGGGGATTCATGACCCACTAAATGTTCAGATGAAATAGCTTTAAAGTTCCATCCTTATCCATAAATATTGGCTGAATTTCCGACTCTATTGACATTCACATGGATGTCCAGACCCCCGTGAAAGGCCCATAGCCCCAGTTCAGTTGGGGTGGACGGCCCCTCGAACGTGGTCCACTTCATTTGTGAGACGACCGCGTTCAAGATACGAGCCTCGGTGGTCGATGGGTAGGTTAGGCAGCGGGTAAGTATTGGTTTCCTGAGGAAATATCGCTTGAACCGATGAAACAACGGTTTGCCTCGAGAGAAAGAAGAGTGTGACTACCATGGCCAAGCGGGCTCACCACACCTCAACCTCAACCGCGGTTCCACGCTACGACCTCGACCACATGCGCGGTATGGCACTTTTTACCTATAACGGCGATGCCATCGTAGACCTCGATCCCTCCGGGGTGATCGTCGCTTTCAACCCTGTCGCCGAAATTATCTTTGCATGCCACCCAGAAGAGGTCCTAGGAAAGCCAGTGGCGGTGCTATTGCCCGGCCGGTCCCAACAGGAGGTCGCTGCGTTGCTGGCGGATCTGGCGGCGCGACCGCAAGTCGTGCCCTACGTCACTGACTACCTGCGCTCAAACGGCGACATGCTCCAGTTATCGGTGACAGCGGTTCCGCTATCGTATCCCGACGGGACCTCCGGTGGCCTTACGGTAATCGTCCGGGACCTGACCCCATCGCTGCGGGTTGCGACCGAGCTCTCCTCTCGTGACGCCCTTTACCGGACGATAGTCGAGACCGCGCACGAAGGGATCGCGATCTTCGACGGAGATCTTGTCGTCCGCTTTGCCAATACCCGCTTGGGCAGCATGGTCAGCTACGACATCGAGGAGCTCGTCGGCTCCAGTTTCACATCTTTGCTGTATCCCGATGACGTTGACGGGTTGCGCGAGCAGGTAGCCCGCCGTTACCAAGGATTCCAAGAGATCCGCATGAGACGCCGTGACGGCACCACGATTTGGACGTTGGCCGTCAGTTCTCCGATCCCTGACGACACCGGCGAGATCCGGTCGTTGGTAATGTTGACCGACATAACGGATCGCAGGGCTGCCGAGTTGGCCTTACTTGAACACGAGGATCGATTCCGGAGACTCTTTGAATATGCCTCGGTGGGAATCGTCAGATCCGGGCTAGACAGCGTGATGCTCGAAGTCAACCCGGCTATGTCACGAATGCTTGGCTACCCAGCCGAAGAATTGGTGGGCCGTTCGTTCTTAGACATCACCCATCCCGATGACCGCCCACTCAATGAGGACACGATCCGTCGAGTGGTCACAGGCGAGGACCGCTGGGCCGAAGTCGACAAGCGCTATCTCCATCGCGATGGGCATGTGGTGTACGTCCACGTTACCGTATCTGGCGTGCCGGGACCTGATGGGGTGCCTATCTATCTGGCGGCAATCGTCCAAGACATCACTGAGAAGACGGTCGCGCTCGAGGCTCTCCATAGGAATGGGGAGACCTTGCGGCTGTTGGCCGAAAGCGCCCAAGACCTGATCTTCCGATACCGCCTTGCGCCTGAGCCCCACTTCGACTACGCCAGCCCGGCACTCGAGACCGTCTATGGCTGGCGTCTCGAAGACTTCCCACCCGGTTCGGACCCGATGCGGCGCCTGATCGGCGATGCCCAGATAGAGACGGTAATGGCTGCGCTCGATAGCGGGAGGCTTAACGTCGCCCCGATCAGCGTTGAAGCAACCCACAAGAACGGGCGTCGCATCTGGAGTGAAGCCCGGATAAGCACCATCATTGATGATACTGGCGAGCTAGTCGGTCTACAGGGCATTGTGAGGGATGTATCCGAACGCAAGGCTGTCGAGGACCAGCTAGCCCACCAGGCCCTCCACGATCCTTTGACTGGATTGCCTAACCGGACTCTTTTTTCGGACCGTGTACAGCAGGCCTTGACCCGCCTAAAACGCGAGATCAGTTTCGCCGCAGTACTGTTCCTAGACCTAGACGGTTTCAAATTGGTCAATGACTCCCTCGGCCATGCCCTAGGTGACGAGCTACTCCAAGGTGTAGGTGAGCGTTTGCGTAGCGCAGCGCGCAGCACCGACAGCGTGGCCCGCCTCGGTGGAGACGAATTCGTGGTGCTCTGCGAGAACCTAGTCGACCCAACAGAGGCCATGACCCTAGCCGAGCGCCTTCTAGAAGCACTGGCCGCCCCCTTCGACATAGCAGGCCACCAGTTGTTCATCTCTGCCAGCATCGGCGTAGCAACCACCCCCGCCACCGACCCGGATACCATCTTGCGCGATGCGGATACGGCGATGTACCAAGCTAAGAAGTCCGGGCGAAACCGCTGTGCGGCGTTCCATCCAGGCCTTCACGAGCAGACTAGCCGGCATCTGCGCCTTGCCTCCGAGTTGCACGGGGCACTCGAACGAAATGAGCTGCGTGTGTTTTATCAGCCGCTTCTTTCGCTTACCAGCGGCGAAGTCACTGCCCTCGAGGCGCTGCTACGCTGGGAGCACCCTAGCGAGGGAATGCTCTTCCCTGAGGAGTTCATCACTGTGGCCGAAGATGCTGGTCTCATGCCGGCCATCGGGGCTTGGGTACTCCTTGAGGCGTGTTCCCAGACCGCCGGATGGACCCAAGATCACAGTGGGTTGTCGATCAGCGTTAACGTGTCCCGACACCAGATCACTGAAGAGCTGATCGGCCATG
>JAKAQR010000056.1 GCA_021819725.1 Actinomycetes bacterium | reverse complement strand
TGGTGGACCAGGATATCGGGGTTGCGGTGGTGGCTACGCACCGTGGGTGAGGGTCAAACACGGTTACAGGTGTTGTGCAATCGAGCTCGGGTGTGTCTATCCTCTAGCGGCCTGGGGAGGTCGTGGTTAAGCGAGGTCCAGTGTGAGCAGAACCGCTCCATCTCGGTCGAGAAAAACAAGCTTGTCATGTCGTCGGCGCACCTCGATCGCGTGAACGATCTGATGACCGCGACGGGCACCGACCGCCACCTCACGCACGTGCTCGAGCTGTGCACTCGTGAGTCGCAGTCCAAGTCCAGCAACGATCTGCGCATTGAGTCGATGCCGGGCCAGCACAGCGGGCAGCTCTGCGGGATCGTTGGCGAGCTGACCGAGGATAAGGTCAAGTGCGACGACGTACTCCTGCGATTGAGTCGCCGTGCGCGCAAGAATCGGAACGATATCTCGCTGAAGGATTGTGGACGCCAACGGGATCAGCTCGGCTCTCACGCGATTGCGGACAAATCGCGAGTCGGTGTTGCTCGGATCGTCAAGTACCGCTACGCCGGCGGCCTCGCAGACCGCCCGCAACTCTGCTCGACGGAGTCCAAGAGTCGGATGACGTGCTCCCGGTTGCATCGCACCAACTCCGATCAGTCCGGCACCGCGCAAGAGATTGGCGAGTACCGTCTCGGCCTGATCATCCATCGTGTGCGCCGTCGCCGCGCCACGAAGGCGAGCTAGCCTCGCCTGACGGGCACGGTCCTCAAGGTTGCCCCCGTGCTCGACGGCGACACGGTACTCGAGCAGTCCGATCCCAAAGGGGGCGAGAGCATCAGCGATTACAGCACCCTCTTTATGAGAACCAGGGCGAATGCCATGGTCGATGTGCACGGCGAGGACTTGCTGTCCATGCGCCCACGCCAATACCGCCAAGCCCATTGAGTCTGGCCCTCCGGAGACTCCGATCCGGATGGGTTCAGAACCCCACTCGTCGAGATTCGACCGAGCTAGCAGGCTCTCGAGCGCGATGCCTCGCTCGCTCAGCGCACGTTCAATTCCCTCCCTGCGTTGCCCAAGGCGCGACGGCAATCGACCCGAGGATACCAACGATGCGAACACCTACGCGCGAAGAGCTTGAACAGGAGTAAAACCCATGCGCATGAGCCAACGCTTCGGCTCGGCGAGCTCATCCGCTGTCGGTAGCCCACGAGGCTCGGCAAAGACGCGCCGCGGTGCCTCTGCGTCGACCTCGGCAAGCACCTCAAAGAAGTGGAGCCCACGAGAGTACTGGCTGCGTTTTGCGGTGAGCCCTGAGACCTGTGCGATGACTTTGGCGATACCACCGGTCTGTCTCCGCGCATCGATAGCGGTCTCGAACGCATCGCGATGAGGAATAAGCTCCTTGGGAACTTGGCGCATCACCCACTCAGCATGGCCCTCAGCCACGGTCATCATGGAGGTCGCCTCCTGAGCCACTGCCCGCAACCGCTCGGGCAGGAGCAAGGTAGAGATATCAAGCGACTGTCCGGCACCCAGGCCACGCAGACGCGCGAACACCTCCCCGACGAGATCGATAGGCGACATCGTCGAGGCGGCAAAGAGCTGCGTCATCAATTCAACTATCCGTGATCGAAACCAGGGTACCCCATAGAACTGTGCTCGATGGGTCAGTTCATGAACCAAAACCCATAGCGCTACCTCGTTAGCATTTAGATCTGCCTGTTCAGCGAAGTTATCGATATTTTCATCGACCATCCATACCCTCGGTTGTGCGCTGACAAAAGCCGGTTCGTATTGACCTAACACCTTGCTGGCAAACGTACCAAGCAACACACCGAGCGCCACCGCATTGAGCTCTGCTACCCCGACGGAGGTCGGACGGCCCGAAGGGGCAAGGTGATCCAGCAGCGTCGTGTAAGAATCGATGTTGTACTCCGCCCATTCTTGACGGTTGACTCCCTCGATCGTTACGGATGCGATGTCCAGTTCGAGGCCGGTGAGTCCTGCGACTACCTCCGCCGCTGCACTGGCGATCGTGCTATAGTCGCGCCTCGACGTCCCGGACGCTCCTCGAAGCAAGAGCTTGGCAGTCGAAATAGCCAATTGGCGGGCAACAATGGTAGCCATAAGACACCTCCCCACCGTAGCTTAGGCTATTTTCTTGCGCCCTCGCGTGCGTGGGACGACCAATGGCTCGTGCAAGTAACAGTATCTGCCTTTGTTGTAGATTGACAGCGCCGTACCACAACCAGGCTCCTGACAGATCCGACCCTTGTCGAAGGTGCGCACTGCCCGGCCTGTCCCGGACGAATCCCCGGCGCTGACAATTTCATCCTCTCCATGCGGCATGCAACTTACAACTGACCAAATATTAGAACTATTCCGAGCCCTGCTTCGGTACGAGCCGCTCCTCCTCCTCGATCAGCATCGCCAGCTTGTGCATCAGACTCTCAGGGACCTGCTCCTTGGCGCGAGACACGATGACGGCCCTTAACTCAGCCTCAAACTCAAAAGCCTCCAGGCACGACCCACAGTGATCAAGATGTTGTCGGACCCGTTCACGTCGCTCGTCCGTCAGCTCGCTATCGAGAAACTCATACAGCTGGGTGATGACCTTGCGGCACTCCTCAGACTCAAACTCGCGCTCGCTCGTTCTCAACGCATCCATATTCTCGACGATCCTTACGACAGGTTGCCCTCTTCGCTGCGACCGCCAACGGCGGCTTTTCGAAGCTCTGACTCCAATAACGCCCTTTGCATCGCTCTTCTTCCCCGATGGAGTCGACTCATCACTGTTCCGAGCGGTACATCCATGATCTCGGCGATCTCCTTGTACGAGAATCCCTCGATGTCGGAGAGGACGACGGCCAGACGGAACTGATCCGGAAGCGAATCAATAGCCTCCTTGACATCAGTGTCGGTAATCCTATCAAGCACCTCCTCTTCAGCGCTGCGACCCGCCTGAACCGCCTCGAGTCCACCAAGACGTCGGTAGAGGTACAGATCCTCGACGTCCTCGAGGTTGCTCTCGTCCGGGCGTCGCTTCTTCGCGCGGTAGATATTGATATAGGTATTGGTGAGGATTCGGTAGAGCCAAGCCTTCAAATTGGTCCCCTCCTGAAAGGACTCATAGGCTCGATACGCCTTGAGAAAGGTCTCCTGGACCAGATCCTCTGCATCGGCGGCATTGTGGGTCATCCTCAACGCCGCAGAATAGAGGTTCTCCGTGTACTGCATTGCATCCGCAGAAAAGTTCTCTTTATCCGCCACACACTGTCCCATCATTCGACAAATGCCAGGTCATTCCGCTACATCCACTCAGCCACCTCCGATGATTCGGAAACTCGCGATGCCGCTTGAACCCCGGCGCACCGGTCGAACCATAGGGCACCGACTGGTTCACAGAGCCCGAGAGGGGATTCGAACCCCTGACCTGCTCATTACGAGTGAGCTGCTCTACCGGCTGAGCTACCCGGGCCTAACACTGGTCTTGGAGTAGCTTAGCTATCCCTCGCGCAGAATCAGCTCAGCCAAGACGAGCTGGATGGGAAGATGTCGTGCCAGCGACAAGGACGCCCGGCTTGCTCGACGGAGCCAATCCGCGTTCTCGGGATGCGCGGCAATCAAAATCTCCAGTCCGCACTGCAGCACCTCCTCAGCCTCGGCCGTAGTCGCCAGATCGCGCGGAGTAAGCCGGTACACCAACTCGAGCGACCAGCGTGCATCCTCACGTACCAGATCCGGAAGGTTGGCAAACCCGGACAGATACCGCTCAGCATCGGTGAGCCGAGCAAACAATGCGACTCTGTCGAGCCGTCGTCGTGTCCACCGAACGAGCTGCTCAGTCGGCTCGAGCTGTACCTCGTCAAAACGACCTTCAATCTCGGCCATACTGGGCGCCTCAATCTCAATGACAAAACAACGCGAGGCCACCGGCGCGAGTTCAGCTCCAATCAGTGCCGCAGATAGCAGCCATCTCGTCGCGGTGGGAGGCTCCTCGAGTGCCTTAAGGATGACGGGGAACGATAGCCGCAACGTATCGATATCAGGAATGATGACAACCCGATGGGCAGCCTGTGTTGGCGCAAGGCTGGCAAACCGAACGAGTCGGCGCAGCTCCTCGACCGGGACTAGTTTACCTCGCTCGCCTTGGGCGAAGAGCACATCCGGATGTTCTCCATCGGCAACCGCCACACACGACGAGCAGACTCCGCATCCCCCACAGGCACCTACCAATGCCAGCGCCATCGCTCCCAGGAGCTCGTCGGCCCCACAACCTCGAGGGCCCTTGATCAGATAACTCGATGAGTCAGCGTCAAGTGCCTGACGGATTCGATCAACGCTTGCCCGACGGTATGAAGCCAGTGCTGAGAGCGTCTTCATCCAAGCATCCCACGAGATGACAATACCGCAAGAAGTCGATCGGTAACTGCCTGCTCGGGTCCGTCACCCGAGACGACTATCCAGCCGAACTGGCGTGCAAAGGACAGGTAACGAGAGCGGCGCTCCTCCCAGGCACGCAGTCCTCGTCGTTCGAATCGATCGGCATCATCAAAGGCCGCTAGCGGGTTCACGCAGTCAAGGATAACGGTAACGTTTGGCACCAGAAACACCGGAAGGCTGGTCAGTTCGCCGACCACGACATCACCAAGCATCGCCCCTTGATAGACCAGCGTCGATGGGGTATACCGATCGAGCAATACGAGCTCACCGCCGCGCAATGCGGGCTCGACGACCTCCGCAAGGTGGCGAGCCCTCCCTGCCAGGAAAAGTAGCAACTCGGTCCACGGGTCAAGTTGCGTCTCGAGGATAACGGTCCGCAACGCCTCCCCTACCTGATCTCCTCCAGGCTCTCGCGATACCTTGACTGCCCGTCCCTCTTCCTCGAGCCGCCTAGCGAGCCGGGCAACCTGCGTCGACTTTCCGACCCGATCGGGTCCCTCGATCACGACGAGCGAACCACGAACACCTGAACTAGCCACGATCGTTGTTGAGTTTAGCCCTGCGTTCATTCAGAAGGTCGAGTGCCTGTTCGAGTGTGACCTCCGTCGGATCCATACCCCGTGGAACCGAGGCGTTCACCTTTCCATCGGTCACATACGGGCCGAACCGGCCCGAACGCAGCACTACCTTGGTGTCGCCTTCTGGGTCAATGCCGAGTTCTACCGAACTCGCCCTGCGTGCTCCGCGACGCTTTGGCTCCTTAAACTTCTCTAACGCCTCCGCGAGGCCGATCGTAAAGATCTCCTCGGGCTTCTCCAAGGATCTCGACTCGCGACCCCGGGTAATATACGGACCAAAACGACCGTTCTGGGCGAAAATTTCTTGGTTGGTCTCGGGGTCGACTCCAACAAGGCGCGGGAGCGACAGCAACGCCTTCGCCTCCTCAAGCGTGACGGACTCCACGCTCATCGTGGGAAACAGCGAGGCACGCTTGAGCTCCTTGCCATCACCCTCACCAAGTTGCACATAGCCGCCGTAACGCCCCAGCCGGGCGAGCACGGGAACACCATCGAGATCGCCAAGGTGTCGCTCCTTGACCTCGGAGGCGGACAACAACGCCAGTGCACCCTCGACGGTGAGCTCGTCCGGTGTCAGTGTGTCTGGCACGCTGGCCGTTCTGTCATCGAGCTGGATGTAGGGACCATACCGGCCAACACGCACGACGATCTCTCGGCCATCGTCGGTCGTCCCGATCGGCACCGTGTTCACCATGCGCGCGTCGATCTCGCCAAGCTGGGTCAGAACCTCGTCTTTGAGTCCACCGCCCTCGACGCCAAAATAGAACTGCCGGAGATAGGGCACCGCCTCGCGCTCGCCGGAGGCGATGTCATCTAAATCATCCTCCAGTTGGGCTGTAAAGTCGTAGTTCACCAGGTGAGCAAAGTAGCGTTCCATGAGCTGTACCACGGCAAAGGCGACGAAGGATGGAACAAGGGCCTGTCCCTTCTTCCATGCATAGCCACGATCCAGCAACGTTGAGATGATGCTGGCATAGGTCGATGGCCGCCCGATTCCACGTTCCTCTAACGCCTTGACGAGCGTAGCCTCCGTGTAGCGCGCTGGTGGGTTGGTGACATGATCGACGACTTCGATACCGCGTTCGATGAGCTCCTGGCCCGCCTCCACCTGAGGTAGATCCTGAGTGTCTTCGTTTTCATCTGGGTTTTCTTGATAAATGCGAAAGAATCCCGGTGAGGTAATCACTCGACCAGAGGATGCAAAGGTCACGCGATCACCGGCGGAGAGCTCGAGTACCGCACTCATCAGTCCAGCTTCGATCGTGACCGACACCACTACGCCAACGGCATCTTTCATCTGGGAGGCGAGCGTGCGCCGCCAGATCAGCTCATACAGTCGGAGCTCGTCACCACTCAACTGTCCGTCGAGCTCATCGGGCGCTCTCCACCGGTCACCGGCGGGGCGAATCGCCTCATGTGCCTCTTGTGCATTCTTGATCTTCGAACGGAACACCCGTGGGCTCGGGGGCACTTCGTTATCGCCGAAGCGCGCCGCGATGATTCTCCGCGACTCTGCCAGCGCTTCACCCGAGAGAATGACGGAATCGGTCCTCATATAGGTGATGAAACCACGCTCGTAGAGTCGCTGGGCAACGCTCATGGTGCGCGACGACGAAAACCGAAGACGGCGGCCGGCCTCCTGCTGGAGCGTCGAGGTCATGAACGGGGCGCTCGGGGAGCGTCGGTACGGCTTCTGCTCGACCCGCGCCACGCGAAAGACAGATCCATCAAGTGCAGCGGCCAACAAGGTAGCCTCCCCATGACTGAGTGCGACCACCCCCTGCTCGTCGGCACCGGGTGTCAGGCCGCCGGTCGGAAGAAAATCTCTACCCTGCGCAACGCGACGACCGTCGAGATGGGTCAAACGTGCGCGAAATTCACGATCCTCGTCGCTCGCGGCCAGCGTCGCCTCGAGATCGGCGTAGCTGGACGAACGGAACTGCATGCGTTCACGCTCGCGCTCCACCAAGAGGCGCGCCGCTGGTGACTGGACTCGACCAGCTGACAGCCTTGGCATCACCTTCTTCCAGAGCACAGGCGAAACCTCATAACCGTAGAGACGATCGAGAATGCGACGTGCCTCCTGTGCATTCACAAGATGCTGATCGAGTTCTCGAGGGGACGCGAGCGCCTGAGCGATGGCCCCATCGGTGATCTCATGGAACACCATGCGATGGATGGGGATCGACGGTTTGAGGACCTCGAGCAAATGCCAGGCTATCGATTCGCCTTCGCGATCTTCGTCGGTAGCGAGGTAGAGCTCATTCGCATCCTTGAGCAACGTCTTGAGCTTCTTGACCTGCTCCTTCTTCTCGTTTGGGATAATGTAGAGCGGTGCAAAGTTGTCATCAACATTGACTCCAAGGCGGGACCATGGCTCTGACTTGGCCGAGGCGGGGATGTCCTTTGCTGATCGGGGCAGGTCACGGATGTGGCCGACCGAAGATTCGACTACGTAGTTATCGCCTAGGAAGCGTGCAATCGTCCGTGCCTTGGTGGGGGATTCAACAATGACCAGCGGTTTTGGCATTCACTACGCTCTCTCTACTGCGAACAGTCCCTGTCATTTCGCATTTAACGGCAAAAACTCGTATAGGGGATTGATCATAGCGAGGTGACCATCCACCTCCACCACGGTCCCCTCTGCACTGACATTCATCCCCGAACTGAGTCCAGGAATCGCGCTCCGACCAGGAAAAACCAACATAAGGCCGCCGGTTGCGTCCTCAAGGCGCGCGGCTGTGGAGGTCGTCCCGTGATAGGAGCTCAGCCGAATCACCGATACCCGACCAAGAACATGGGCCCGCTGGCGCACATGCAGGTGGGCAATCGGGACTACCCCGTCGCGCGAGTCCAGCGGTTCAGGCGATGCCTCATCGAACGGTTCCGAGACCGCTCGTGGCGACACCTTCGGTAGCGGTTGAGGCTTGACTCGGTGAGGAATCAGAATCGGAGTCGCGTGCGGCAACTGCGCTATGACCTCAGCCAACGAGCCCGAGGTCTGGTCGTGCAGAATCGATCCCGAAAAGCGAGGATAGATCCGATGGGGAATGAGTACCGAGACTTGTGAATCCCCATCACTCAACGCATCCATCACCACCTGTCCGGCGGCTCGTCGCAGACGACGGTCCTGGCAATCGAGTAGCTCGAGCGGGGTGCGACCCAGCCCACCGGCCTCCCACTGCTGAGCGAGCGCCTCCGCGTGCTTCTCGTCGATCACGAAGTGCAAGGCAGTAACTGAGTCGGCACCAAGAATCCGCGAATAGTTGAGGGCGGTCACGGTTGCCACATCGACCTCGTCGACCAGGATCAGCACCTTATGCTTGCGAGGGAGCACCTCGCCCTCGATCGCCTCAAGACCATCGGTAAGTGCCTTGACCTCGGAGTCATGCGACCGCTTGAACCGCGTAAAGACGATCACCAGCAGCGGCACGATTACCACGATAGTCCACGCACCCGCCGTGAACTTTGTGACGATGAAGGTGATGTCCACCGCAGCCGAGAGCACCGCCGATGCCCCGTTGATGAGGGCTCTGCGTCGCCAGTTCTTCTCACGTTCGATGAGATGATGCTTGACCATTCCGGCACCAGCGATGGTAAAGCCGGTAAAGACCCCGATCGCATACAGCGAGATGAGCGTGTAGACGTTGGAGTTCGTGGCGACCAGGAGCACCACCGATACCACCGCCAAGGCAACGATGGCACTCGAGTAGACCAGTCGATGTCCACGAACGGTAAAGCTCTTGGGAAGGAATCCATCGGATGCCGCGAAGGACGCAAGAAAAGGTAGCCCAGCAAAGCTGGTGTTCGCGGCCAGCGTGAGAATGCCCATCGTAAAGATGTCCAATGCGAAATAGAGGACACGGCCGAGCGGCGAATCGCCAAAGACCGCCCTGGCGATCTGGGAGAGAACCGTAGGATCACCCGACAGATACGGTGTGGCATGGGTGACAGCAGCGAGCCCGGAGACCCCCAGTAGCAGGGTACCAAGAATAATGCTCATCACGACAAGGGTGATGCGTGCATTACGCGGCTGTGGATTCTGAAAGACCGACACTCCGTTCGAGATCGCCTCGGTACCGGTCAACGCCGTCCCGCCACTCGCGAAGGCCTTCAAAAAGATGAAGACCGAGGCACCGAGCAGCAGCCCGACCCCTGCGGTACCAGCAGGGTACACGCCGGTACCGAAGTGCGTGTACACCGGGAGATGGCCAAAGATCCCCCGCGCGACCCCCACCCCAATCATCAAGAACATAGATCCGATGAATAGATAGGTAGGTACTGCGAAGGTCTTTCCAGCTTCCCGGATTCCCCGCAGGTTCCCGTAGGCGATGCCCAGGACAAACACAACGGTGATCATGGTGACATACGGCGTCAGCGCCGGAACGGCCGAGGCGAGCGCATCGGCCCCGGCGGAGATGGAGACCGCGACGGTAAGGATGTAGTCGACGAACAGCGACGCGGCAGCTACCCGCGCAAGGCCCGATCCAAAAGTGTCGCGAGCGACCACGTAGGCTCCACCCGCCTTTGGATAGGCCTTGATAACTTCGAGGTACGAGGCGGTGACGAAGATCAGGACAACGAGGACCAATAACGAGACCGGAACCACCAGTGAGAACGCTGCAAGCCCAACCGCCGGTACGAGCACACCGAGCATCGCCTCAGTCGCGTAGGCCGAGGATGACATGACGTCAGAGGAGAGGATGGCCAGCGCAGTAGGCTTACCAATCCGCTGATCATCGAGATCCTCTGTCACCAGAGGCGGGCCAAGGAGCCGATTCTTGATCCGATAACTCAGCTTCTCGGGAACGTTGAACGACTCCAATCGAGGCAACGCCCGAGGAGAGCGCACCTCGAAACCTCGTTGGAATCGGCCATGCGCCGAGCCGGAATCTTCTTCTGGCATCGCAACTCTCCTCAACGCTTGCCTATGAACGACGATAGTACAGCCTATGCTGGACTTCACCGGCGGGATAAGGCTACGGTAATCTGGTCCTTTTCGGCATCATGGAGGCAAGGTGACATCCGATCGAATGTTGGTCGTGGGCTGTGGACGCGTTGGCGCGGAGCTCGCTCACCGGCTGGCAACTCAAGGGCTGCAGGTAACGATCATCGACCGCAACGCTCGTGCGTTCCGAAGACTTGCCGACCACCCGAACATCATCAAGCTCGAGGGGATGGGCTTTGATCCCGAGATCCTCAAGCAGGCGCAGATTGAAGGGGCCTATGGTCTCGCTGCGGTCACCTCAGGTGACAATACCAATATTTTGAGCGCACGTATTGCCCGCGAGGTGTTTCATGTTCCCAACGTCGTCGCTCGAATCTACGACCCACGTCGCGCGGTCGTCTACCAACGGCTTGGCATCGCCACGGTGGCGACGGTGACTTGGACGACCGAACAGGCTATCCGGCGGCTTTTCCCCGAACGGACATCTGCCGACTGGACCGATACCGGCGGCGCGGTGTCGGTGATGGAGGTGTCACTTCCCACCTCGCTCGCTGGCATCCAGCTTGCTACACTCAACGTTGACAACTCGGTTAAGTTCGCCGCCATCCTGCGCGGGGGTTCGCCAAGGCTCATCGAGCATGAGCTGATCGCCCAAGAGGGCGATCGAGCCGTCGTCTTGGTCACACAATCCGGCGCTGAGCGACTGCATGAGATTCTCAAAGGAGGCCAGCGATGAATGTTACGATCGTCGGTGCAGGCAAGGTGGGCACGTTTCTCGCCATGGATCTCCACGAAGCTGGCCACAACGTGCTCGTAATCGAACGCGACGAGGTGTTAGTGGCACACCTCTCGCATGAGATCGCCTGCCGTTGGCTGGTCGGCGACGGCTGCGAACTCTCCACCCTTGCCACCTGTGGACTCACGGAGTGCGATGTCCTCGTCGCATCCACAGGCGACGACGAGGACAACCTTGTCACGGCGCTCCTGGCTAAGCAGGAGTATGCAATTCCTCGGGTCATTGCCCGGGTGAATCATCCCAAGAACCACTGGCTCTTTACTCCGGCATGGGGGGTGGATGTGGCCGTGTCGACCCCGCACCTCATCTCGTCACTCGTGGAGGAGGCGGTCTCGGTCGGGTCGATCGTCCGTCTGCTCCAGTTCTCTCGTTCAGGGGCCCGTCTCGTCGAGGTAACACTGGCTCCAGGGTCACCAGCGATCGATCGGACGATCGAAGAACTCGCGCTTCCTCGCTCAGCCTCAGTGGTCGCCGTGGTCCGTGATAATGACCTTGCAGTACCGAGGGGCGATACCCTGCTGCGCGAATCGGATGAGGTGATCTGTTTGACCACGGATGAGACTGACGACGCACTGCGCAGGGCCCTGATCGATCCAACGTTGAGCGCAGTCGGGGACTAATAGTTCACGATGGAGGGCGTATTCTTTGATCTCGACAAGACGGTGATCGCACGGGCCTCGATGTTGGCCCTTGGAACACGCTTCTTTCAAGAGGGTCTGATCACGCGGCGTACAGTCGTGCGTAGTCTCTACGCTCAGACCGTCTACAAGTATCTCGGCGCCAACGAACGCCGCCTCAAGCGACTCGAAAATGCTGTTCTATCCCTCACGCAGGGCTGGGAGCAGTCGATGGTGCTTCGTGTGGTCAGCGAGGCCCTCGGAGAGATCATCACGCCCTTAATCTACCGAGAGGCGATGGAGCTGATCGACCTCCACCATCTCGCTGGGCGTAAGGTATTTCTCGTCTCGGCATCGCCAGAGGAGGTCGTGGGGCCGATGGCCTCGTTCCTGGGAGTCGACGGGTTTATCGGGTCACGTTCTCGTGTCGATGACGAGGGCAAATACACCGGTGAGTTAGTTTTTTACGCGTATGGTCCCTACAAGGTCGAGGCGATCGCGACCCTTGCTGAGACCGAAGCTATCGACTTGGCCAACTCATATGCATACTCTGACTCCTATACCGACATTCCAATGTTGGAGATGGTGGGACATCCCATCGCAGTGAATCCCGACAGGGTACTCACCAAGGTCGCTCGAGACCGTGGTTGGGAAATTCTCGAGTTCAAGGAGACGACAAAGGTATCTCGGCCCTATCTTGTTCGGACGTTGCGCAACGTGGGGCTGGTGGCGATCGTGCTTGCAGGTGGGACGATGCCCTTTGTGGGACGCTCTATCGTCCGGCGTCGACGGATCCATCAACTCAACTAGGCGCCCATCCATCTTCGTCGGACCACGCCTCTTGGAGGGCACCGTACCACCACGGCGGCCGACTGAAACAGTGCGCGACAGTACACAATTCCCTTGGCACCAGCCACCTCAAAACGACGACTCATCTTCTCGAAATAAAGAGCGTGCGCGACAATAGCGAAGCCCACGCTATCTCATACGAGCACAACCAGATCACCGCTCGCTCAACAAGGTGACCGGTAAACATCGTCGTGCTGTGCGCAAGAGTACACCAGAACAATCACACAATCAATGCTCCTGAGGTCGGATCGTGCTCGAACACCGAGCAGGTTAGGACCTGTGCGAGAACATCGCGACCCGACAACCACGCGCTGATCCGAGACCAAATGGCGGGTGAATTGACAGCGTCGTTAGTCACCGGACATCTGCCATTGCCGCAGCGCTGGAACCGCTGCTAACATCACCAGAGCGGCAGCGACTGCAACCAGCATTGCGTAGCCATATGCATAACCAACCGCCACCCCGTAGAGCAATCCCATCACCAAGTTAGCAGCAAAGGTACCCGTGCTCCTCGCCGCAGATAACGCCCCAAACCCGCGCCCGGTCTGACTCCCAGAGCGCAGGACTGACATTACGGTGGGCTCGAGTGTCTCGACCACTCCCAGCGAGAATCCGGTTACGATAACGCCAACGAGGAGTAGTGCAATATTCCGATGAAGGCTGTAGCCAAACCCGATACAACCACTACCAATCCCCATTGCCAGATATCCAGACCATCCCAGGCTTCGAGCTCGCTTCCAAAGAACATTGTCGACATAGTGCGGGAGAATATAACCGGTCAGTGCAGACGTGAGTTGGATAAGCAAGAATGCGACCACGCCTAACGCAATCCCGCTGCCACGCTGTGCCAGGGTGAGAACTGGAAATCCCGCACTGTAGAAGGTGAACCCATAGAGCGCTGCGGCGATCAGCAGTGATCGGGTGGCTGTGGCGGGCGGCAATGGATGATGGGAAGCGTCGAGCGTCCGAGTTGTCGCCTCATCGGGCACAGGCGGGCGCGACGACGGGGTCGCGGTCAGCAGGAGTGTGGAGATGACCAGAGGTACCGTCGTGGCCAGGAACAGCCAACGGTAATCCGTATGAGAAAGAATCGCGAGTAATACCGCCACGCCTGCAAGCGCTCCTCCACCCACATCCAAGGCGTGCAGAAAACCAAATGCCCTCGCACGCTGATCTTGGTTTGGTACAGCGGCAACGAGAAGCACCCTACGAGATGGAGACCGGAGATTACGTGCCCACCAACCGCCCGTGAGGAGACCGACCGCCCAGATCGGGCTCGCGACCATCGCCGACAGAGAAAGCAGCGGTATCAAAGAGTTGCCGAGGATCGCCACCCTTCGATGCCCAATGCGATCGCCCAACTTT
Source organism: Actinomycetes bacterium (assembly GCA_021819725.1). Next base: position 699 of record JAKAQR010000056.1, on the reverse strand, counting down.
GCCCCGTACCACGAGAAAAGCGCTCCACCTCCATAACTCAGCGAGACCGCCAGGCCATACTCCCAGACCGGCTGGTGGAGCGCTATGACGAGGAATAGAGGAAATGCTGCCAGTACTGACTGATATCCCAAATCGGCAAAGAATGCCGAGCCTGCTATCGCCCACACCGTCTTAGTCCGCCAAGAGGAACGCTGGCCCACGATCAACTCCTTCAAGTACGCTCAGTTCAGCCGGTACCGGCAAGCGTGCACTCGCACTGCACCTTACACGATCAGAGCTCATCGAACTCGGGTGGCTACCTCATCACGTCGTCCCAGTGCCTCCAAGCCCCAAAGACGGCGGCGCCGAGTGAGCTACCCAATTCCTCAATGAAGTCACAGCGAAACTACGCCATCTCGTGCCATAAGCCCCAGCTTCTCCACCACTCACAAAGTTTCACTGTGCGAGGCATCCTCGATAATACGTCGGCACACTTGTACCGATCAACCATAGCGACTGTCAGTGGCCATTCCAAACCCAGTTGAGTGACGTTCCCCCCATGCTTACAGAGGATCTTCATAGGGAGATCTTTTAGGACAATCACGGCGTAGTTGCGTAGCACCTCGGCGATCCGGTCCTTGGGCTTATCTGACTCCTTGGTTGTGAGCTTGGCGAGCGCGGGTTTGGAGGGCGGCTTTGCCATGTCGAGGAAGAGTCGGT
>JAKAQR010000055.1 GCA_021819725.1 Actinomycetes bacterium | reverse complement strand
TGACTTACCCCAAAATGCATAATCCCAGCTCAGATGCACTTTGTTGGACTCACTGGGACCCTAGAAACCCTACTTTGCGGAACTGGGGGTCAAGAGGTCGGGAGTTCAAATCTCCTCAGCCCGACTATATAAGTGCAGTCCAGAATGGTAAGCCATTACCGAGGACACTAAGCAAGTTTCGCCCAGCTGCCTATGCTGAGTAGATCCCCTTAATCCGGGCCGCATCTAGACCTCTGAACGCCGCGCAAGCCACGCCTCTACGACGGAGTCGATCGAGGCGTACTTCGCCCCTTGGAGAGTCCCTAGTCGCATTGAGTCCAGCGAGCACGGAATCTGGTTGTGTACCGCATCACCTTCGTGGGCCCGGCACCTTCGTGGTCTGGCACTAATTTCTAATCACTTCACAGACAAGCCTGCAGTGTTAAGATCACGAACGATGGGTGACATGATCGGACACGAGAGCGACCTTAGTATTAGCGAGAACTATCGGCGCTTTGCTCACCTCGAGGCTGCTGGTCACTCTCGGGCTTACCAGGAGCTTGCCGAGTTTGTCGCCGAGGAGACAACGGTCCTTGAATTCCTCGGGCGGTTAGCACCGGAAAAGCGCCAACCCAACCTTCTCTTTGCCGCAGCACGCTACATTCTGGGAGAGCCAGCCAATCCGGACTCTCTCACCAGGCTCATCGATGAACGTAGTGCCGAGTTGGTGGCGATAATGTCTGAGCGACGGACACAAACCAACGAGGCTGCCCGCTGTGCTATATTGTTGCCCGCCCTAGCTTTCATCCCTGGCCCGCTCGCGCTCATCGAGGTCGGTGCTGCGGCCGGGCTCACCCTCCTTGTCGACTTCTACAACTACGACTATCACGGCCATGTGTTAAAGGGTCTTGACGCGGATGCACCGGTACTGACCTGTCAACCAATGGGACCGGTCCCTATCCCTCGACGTGTGCCAGAAGTTGGCTGGCGAGCCGGGCTCGATCTTAACCCGCTTGATCCAAGTAATCCGACCGATGTCGAGTGGTTGTCGTGCCTGATCTGGCCGGGAGAGGAAGGGAGAGCAGAGAGGCTCAATGCAGCGGCAGCTACCGCCCGGCGCCATCCGGTGAAGATATATCGTGGTGACCTCCTCGATGACTTGGCAGAGTTGGCTGCCAAGGTACCCGCCGGACTCACCTTGGTTATCTACCACACCGCCGTGCTCGCCTACGTTGACGAGGCAAAGCGGTGTGCGTTCGCGGCCCTCACTCGTTCGTTAGGAGCGATATGGATCTCCAACGAGGCCCCTGGGGTCGTCCGAGATGCTGCACCTTCCAGTCCATCCCGAGGTTTCATGCTTGTGAGGGGTGGTACGGAACTCCTTGCACAAAGTGACCCTCACGGTAGCTGGATCGAATGGCTTGCTTGAATGGAGAGGGGCCGGATAGGCAACCGACAAGATGATCAAGCGAGAGCACCACAGATCACTTGTCGTAGAGGCCAAGGAATGCCTTGCACTGTTCGAGCCAGTCTCTGGTGATTGCTGCAAAGACGGCAGGTTGTTCGAGGGGGAGATAGTGACCAGCACTGCTGATACAGGTGTAGCTGGCGTAGTCGTAGTTCCCCAGAGCATCGAAGAGACTGGCGTAGCCGACGACGCGGTCTCGTTTGCCGGCTACGAAGCAGACCGGGGCGTTGCACACAGTAGCTGCGTCCTCATCAGAGAGAGCGAAGCCATCTGCTCGTAGTGATGCGAGATAGACATCGTCGCTGGGCTCGTTAACGTCTAGTGCCGCGACAATCCTATTGGCAACCTCGCCAGTCTGTAGGCCAACGGCGTGTGTGAAATGTCCGCGAAGATGAGAAGGCACATGATCCAACCACCCAAGCTGGGGGTTCGATGCGAGCACACCGGAGAGATCACGGTCCTGAGGTCGGATCTTAAAACCAGTGCAGACCAGCATGAGACCACCTACCAGGTCGGGGAGTCGACGTGTAACACCCGCCGCGAGATAGCCCCCGTATGACCAGCCGAGCACAGCGAAGGGCCTGTAGCGGAGCTCGGTTTGGACGGTAGCGACAACTGCGTCGAGGACTGCCTCGGATCGCGGTGGGCAGTGCGCCGGCGAGTCACCGGTTCCCGGTAGATCGACATAGAGGCGACGCCAACCGGATACTTCGGCGAAAGCAGGCTCGATCGCAGCGGCCATGGCCGTGTGATCAAAACCGAAAGAGGGCAGCACGACGAGCGGATCGCCCCCATCCCCATGCACCTGGAGGTGAAGCGTCATCCCCCTAGACACCTTCAGCGCTGTGTCCGACGATATGTGAGGGTGACCCGGCGAAGCCCGGCGGTCTGCGCTCTGGAGCGTCATGGCCGTCGAGCCAGTCGAGAACGGCGCGACGTGAGAAGCGCCACTCGCTACCGAATCGTCGGCCGGGTAGCTCTCCCGAGTGGACACGTACCAAGACGGCATCGTCGTCAAGCTTTAACAGTTCAGCGAGCTCGGCGAGAGTGAGCACCTCATCAGGAGTGTCCCTTGGTCCGTCCTCAGCTGCTGAAACCTCGCCAGGTACCAGCGCCGACTCGAGTAGATCGTTGACGAGGTCCTGCTTGGTACGCCCAAGAGCATGCGCCCGGGAGTCGAGTTGGCGAGCCCGGGATACCGGGATGCGGACAAACAGCGCGGTGCGATTTTCGGGCATAGCACTAAAGCCTAGCTGGTTGCTATCTGGATATCAACATGATAGCATACCCAGGATGAACCCGTTTCGCTTTGGCTATCAGACGACAACCGATGACCCCGTTATACTTCGCAAACAGGTGCAGGCGGCAGAGGCGGCCGGCTTCGATGTGTTCTGCACCTTCGACCACCTTGGACGACACCTATCAGTTCTTGAACCCCTCGCGTTCGCTGCGGCCTGGAGCGAACGGCTCCGACTCTGCCCACTGGTGCTGAATAACGACTTCCATCACCCAGGGATCTTGGCCCAACGTCTCGCGACCTTGGATCGGCTCTCAGCCGGACGTCTTGAGGTTGGTATAGGAGCTGGGCACGCCTTTCCCGAGTACCACGCGACGTCTATCAGCTTCGATCCACCCCAACGGCGTAAGCGTCGCCTCGCCGAGTCTGTCGACATCCTTCGTCGCCTCCTCGACGGTGAGCAGGTGAACCATCATGGCGAATACTACGACTTGAGTGGTTTTACCTCTATCGAGCCGCTACAAGATCACGTCCCGATTCTTGTTGGAGTAAACGGACGAGCCGGTCTCGCTCATGCCGCAAGCACGGCCGACATCATTGGGCTCACCATGCTCGGGGTCACCCTCCCCGACGGCAATGCCCACGCCGTACGTTGGGATCCAGAGCGTCTCGACACCACCGTCGCCTGGATCGCCGAGCAGGCCGGTGAGCGAGCCGGGCACCTCGAATTGAATGCGCTCGTCCAGGCTGTGGTCGTTACCGACGATCGCCGCAAGGCTGCCGAAGAGTTGGCCGCCGAGGCTCCCGGTCTCGAGGTCGATCACGCACTCTCGACTCCATTCCTAGCACTCGGCACTCACGACGAGATTGCGGCGCACCTCCTCGCCTGTAGAGAACGCTGGGGGATCTCTTATTACGTGGTGCGCGATATCGAAGGCTTCGCTCCGGTCATCGAGATGCTCCACGCTGAGGACCAATCGTCATGACCAAGCTCGCTCGCATCGACGACGTCCGCCGCCTCGACTTTGGCTTCTTTGTGCGTCCGGCCACCGAGACCGGCACCGGTCAACCCCGGGTGGAACCGGTATACGGTTACCTTATCATGCACCCCGAGATGACTGTGGTGTTCGACACCGGGATCGGTGCAGCGGACCCCGAGACCGAGGCATACTACCAACCACAGCGCAGGTCCCTCGATCTCGCCTGTCGAGAGGCAGGATGCAACGTAGATGATATCGATGTCATCGTCAATAGCCACTTGCACTTTGACCATTGCGGTGCAAACCCTCGCCTGGCGGGCCGGCGTATCATCGTCCAGTCGGCGGAGCTTGAGGACGCAAGGGGCGTTAACTACACCTTTCCAGAGCTCATCGACTTCGACCGCGCACACTATGACCCCATCACTGGGGAGGCTGAGATCGCAGACGGTATCGTCGCGCTCCCCACCCCCGGTCATAGTCGAGGCCATCAGTCCGTTGTCGTGTGCGCCGATGACGGCACTCTCCTCGTGGCGGGGCAGGCGATGGACTTCTCAATGACGACCTCTGCACCGGTGGTCGGAGACGCATCGGCATATGCGAGCGCACACCTAGCCCACCGTGTGTCTCGTGAGCTTGACCGGCGCGTAGCACCCTGGCCCGAGTGGCTCGAACGTATCGAGCAGTTCGATCCCGCACGGGTGGTCTTTGCCCACGACGGTGCAACCTTTGAGTCCAAGGTCGCAGCTGAGCGCTGACGAGACTTGCCAGAGCACCATAACCGTACTCTTGCCCTGGGGGTCAAGAGGTCGGGAGTTCAAATCTCCCCAGCCCGACCATTGAGGACCGTGGGATGTTCGGCGGAAGACCGTGACGGCCACGTAGGTTGAGGGACAAAAGAGAAATAACCAAGCTAACTCGGGTTCCAGTCGGTAACTTTGACCTGAGGTATTGCGGTTGCGGCATCGCTATATCAGAGCCGATGTTGGCGAGATTTGCGTGCTACTCGGTTCGATCCTAGCGTGCCATTCGGTAGTTTGTCGCACGACGGATCGCTACTGTCACCACATTCTGGTGCGACGGCGTAGTGATGGCAATCGTCTTGCGCGAGTCACGGCAATGGCAGGACCTCTTGGAACAATGCTGGGAAGGATCGGCTTGTTAATGGTGCGATAGCCGGACAATGGCTGGTCGACTTGATCTCTAGTTGAGTTGAGGTGATACGGCAAGTTCAGATGAATCAGATCAGAATCCACGATCACAGTTACGTGGCAGATGCGCACGGGCGATCGGAGAGGGCCACCCTTCGGCGGTGTGTCTGTGCTGTAGGCGCGCAACGCAAAGCAACGATGTGATGAGTAGCCCGAATTCTGGCGCTTTTGACCAACCGGGAGCGCAAGCCCCGTCTCTAAGGGTCGGGGTTCGCACTATGGGTTTGTGGAGCAACCCACTCAGGATGTGTTTTCCATGCTGGTTCGTGCTTGCGCCGGTGAGGATCAGTCTCGCGGAACAGGGTGAGCAAGACGAGCCCAGAGACGGCCAACAGCGCGGCACCGGTCCATATGGCGGCGGTTACGCCTCCAACGACCGCAATGGCGCCGAGTACGAGTGGCCCCACTGCATAACCGCCGTCTCTCCACAGGCGGTACACCCCAAGTGCTCCTCCACGCCATACGGGATCCGCGGTATCCCCGACGGTCGTGATAAGGTTTGGATAGGCGAGCGCCATGCCGGCCCCCATGAGTATCATCGCGACGAGCCAGAGGGTATGGATATTTGTTCCAACGAACAATGCGAGTCCAGCGGCGATGAAGAATGTTCCTAGGGTGATTGGTGCTTTACGTCCGATTCGATCGGCTAAGGCCCCCGTCGCAACCTGTCCAACTCCCCACACCCAGGCATAGATGCCGACCAAAAGGCCGATTTGCGCGAGCGAAATACCTCGGGCCAGCATATAGAGCGGAAAGAATGCCGCTACCAGGCTATCGGCAAACTTGTTGAGAAAGCCTGCCTGACAGACTGCAAACATCGATCGATCGTGCCAGCTCATGTAGGCGCCAAGTCGTGTCAGCTTAGGAATTTCCTGGCGTGCGGTGTTGCCAGTATGGTGTGCTTGGTTGGTGGATTCGGTCCGAGCGAAATGGAGCGTCTCCTTTGCCGGCCCGAGTGTCACCAGCATGCCAAGTACGACGACTGCGATGGCGAGTAGATATGGAGTGGGGCGTAGCCCGTAGTCGGTTACGAGCAGACCTGCCAAGAATCCGCCGATCCCGACACCAACGTAGCCTGCGGACTCATCGACGCCTACTGCGAGGCCCCGATTGATTGGCCCGACAAGGTCGATCTTCGCAGTGACGGACATTGTCCAGGTCAGAGCCTGATTCACGCCGAGAAACAAATTGGCAACAATGACCTGCCACCAAGCGGTTGCAAAGATTATGATGAGTGCATAAGGGATGGCAAATGCCCAGCCAACGAGCAAAATGCCTTTGCGCCCGCGGCGATCCGAGAGCCGCCCAGCTACGAGGTTCATCATCGATTTGACGAGACCAAATGCGGAGAGAAAACTGACGACATAGAGGACAGAGGTGATCCCAAAGGCTTGGTGTGCTAGCGGTGGTAGGGCGACTCGTTCTACTCCGATCGTCATGCCTATGAGTAAGGTGATGAGGGTGTAGAGTGCGAACTGGCGCCAGTTCTCCCGCAGGCCGAGCCTGTGGGGTTTGGGCTGGCTGGTACCGTACGATGACGAGCCTTGGTCCTCGGCGGGGACGGGTTGGGATTGGTTCATTGCTCGTGCTCCTCAGATCTAGCCTGGTGATTGTGGTGACTGATGATTTTGGTACACTGCGAAAACGGCACTGCACCTAGTGGTCTCGTCATGAGGACGGTACGTTCACGAAAGAGGTTGCATGTCAGCTCACGTTTGCCGTGAGGACACCGTGACGTCTGGGCTGGTAACGAGCGGACGGGCTCGGTGTTGTGCGGAGGAATATATCTCGGAGACCTGCTGAGGACCTGGCCCATGTTGGAGACTGATCGGTGACTCTTGGCGAGTTCGCTTTGGCGTGATGGGCCAGTAGTGGCGGGTGTCGATGACTTCGACCTTGAGCACTGCGGTACACTCCAGGCTGGCATGCCAGCGCGTTGTCGCCCACCAATCCGACCGTAGCTGTTGTACAGGATTCGGGTGGTACTTCCATGTCGCTGTGGCGGTGGAGAGGTCTTTCGGCTTGCGGATCCAGCTACGCTTCGGACCCAGCGCCTCGTATGCGTTTCGGTTCGAGATGATGGTGCACCTTTGGTGTTGGTGATGAGCTTATGTTGAGCGTGGGCACGTTGTCGCGTGTTGCAGGTTTTGCCGTCGCAATGGAGCGTCTTGCTCTCTTTTGCATAGTCAAGGCGTGTGAGATTTGGCGCTGTTTGCAAAGCTTGGCAGGCGTCAAGTGTGGGGGAGCCACTGTTGATCGGTTTGGCGATTACCGCGGTCGCGTGGCATGTGGGCCGGTAGTCCAGCTTGCTAGCTACGGTGCCAGGGGAGGGAAGAGCCCTGCGTGGCAGCGCCCGCATTAGGACGTGGGCGTACGGGACGAGGCGTTTGTTGGCGAGTGAGACGCGTGTCCTGGCCAGAGGGCAAGGAGCACAATTTGTGATGGGCCGGGAGACTTGGATCGACACTGTCAACCCATGCTCAGTGCGTCGAAGGGCACGTCGCAGTTGCGATAGTTTGGTTGGCCCAGTACCTGAGGCATCGAACATTTGGCCAGCTCTGGGTTCTGCACCGATGAGGGTGGCGGATCTCATGTGCCGCTGAAGGAGGACAACCTGCACTGGGTCCGACGGCGGTCGAACTGAATTCATGAGGGGCGACCTCCTTCCACTAATAATCAATTGTACATTAGAACATGCAGAGGATCGTCCTTGTGGCCACGCGGCGCCGATCCTGGCAGGTTGTAGTGTCACCACGCTCAGGGGAAGAGGTGCGTTTCGGTTTGGGTTTTGCATCCTGAGAGTCCGGATTCAGATCGCGTTCCGCGGTCGAGGCATCGGTCCTCATGTGACGCAGGTTCTGACATGGTACCGGACGGGACTCGAGCCGGGTGCTTTCCTGTTAGGACTGCTGCGGGGCCTATTGGCTAAAGCGCAAGAGTGAGGCGCTCGCTAGCGGTCTGAGTCGATTAAAGTCAGAGCATTCGACGCCGGCAGCGTCGCTCGTAACGGCGGCATTGGGCCACGAACTGAACTCGGGCTGGTAAGCTTTTATTGCGCGGGACTAACTGCTGGAGCAGTGGTCGTTCAGCGGCCGCGATAGATAGATCCCGAGGTTGGAGTCTCTTTGACGACAATCGCTGCAAGCGGCAGTGCGTTCTCTAGGCGCTGCCATATCCACATTGAGAGGTGTTCACTGGTTGGATTAGCCAGTCCTTCGATATCATTCAACAGGTGATGATCAAGCTCGCTGCGCACAGGAGCGAAGGCGCTGGTGATGTCCGCAAAGTCCATAACCCAGCCGGTGTGAGGATCTATTCGACCTTCAACGTGCACTTCGACTCGATAGGAGTGTCCGTGGAGCCGAGCACACTTGTGTCCTTCCTCAACATTCGGTAGGCGATGGGCAGCTTCGAACGTGAATTCCTTGTAGATCTCCATTAGCGAATTCCTATGTACTTGTGCGTTTGGAGACTGAGTCTCCATTGCGGATGAGCAAGGCAATAGTCTACGGTGAGGGCGGTATTGGTATCGCGGTCGGGTCCATCCAGAGGTTGGAGAAGAAAGTGATCGAATGCGAGGTCCTGGAAGCGTTCCGGGGGTGCGAGGGGCTGTGGGTAGACGAGCTTGAGCTCATCGCCACGAGTCAGCATCAGTGGGGCAGCCGCTTTGGGGCTAACGCAGATCCAGTCGAGCCCCTCAGGGGCCTTTTGTGTTCCGTTGGTCTCAACTCCAATAGCAAACCCCTGTTCGTGGAGTGCGATGATTGCTGGCTCGTCGAGTTGGAGCAACGGCTCACCCCCGGTGCAGACCACGTACGGTTTGCTGTGCTCATCAGTATCGCCGCCCCAGGCTGTGCGAACCGCCTCTGCCAGAGCTTTGGCGGTCGGGAATCGGCCACCACCGGGTCCATCGGTGCCGACGAAGTCAGTGTCACAGAACTGGCAGACGGCTTGGCTGCGTTGGGACTCCCTGCCACTCCAGAGGTTACATCGTGAGAAGCGACAGAAAACGGCTGGTCTACCGACTTGGGTTCCCTCACCCTGGAGGGTGTAGTAGATTTCTTTGACGAAGTACGCCATTACAAAACTCCGTTGGTAGCTGTTGGATCACTGAGTCCAGCCTCTTGAAAACCCTTCTGGCGTAGCAGGCAAGAGTCGCAGGTACCACAGGGTTTACCGTCTTTGTCGGGGTCGTAGCAGCTATGCGTAAGACGGTAATCTACGCCCAAGCTCGCTCCGCGCGTGATGATCTGTGCCTTGGTCATTTCCATGAGAGGCGTATGGATCTGGAGCCGTTGCTTGCCCTCGACGCCCGCCTTTGTCGCCAGGTTTGCCATAATCTCATAGGCCTTGATGTACTCCGGGCGACAGTCGGGATACCCGGAGTAGTCGAGTGCGTTGACTCCTATAAAGATATCGCTGGCGGCTAGGGTCTCCGCCCAGGCTAACGCGAACGACAAGAAGATGGTGTTGCGCGCTGGAACATAGGTAACGGGGATTGCGCTTTGGAGCTCCTCTACGCGATCGTGATGTGGTACCGTAATCGAGTCAGTGAGTGCTGATCCGCCAAACATGCGTAGGTCGATCGTGGCGACGAAGTGTTTGGTGACACCCATTGTCTTGGCAACACGGCGGGCAGACTCGAGTTCAACGCTGTGGCGCTGTCCATAGTCGAAGCTGAGTGCGTGCACGTCATACCCTTGGTCGAGGGCGATCGCCAACGTAGTTGTCGAGTCGAGCCCCCCGCTGAGGAGGACGATGGCTGGCCGTTGGTCCAATTGAACTCCCGTCTGTGTATAGAACCATGTGATGCGGTATCCAGGCTAATCGCAGCCATGTTGACCTCTTGATGTCTCAGTGTGGTAAGTCGGAGCACAGCGACGGTTTGAGCCCGTTTGTCCTTGGTCGGGATCCATAGCGATCATTGGACCACAACGCTTGTGCGGATGAGATTGCGTATGGCGGGATTGAGATAGTGTCGGCTGGCAGTCCAAAGTTCGATGAACGGCTTCGTCGGCGTACGTTCGTGCGCAGGGCCTGCACCCGATGGCAGGGCTAGAGTGGAGGCACGGTGGGTTCATGCGCTAGTCACGAGAGGGGCGTAGATTCGTTGCGACGAACGTTCGATGAGGTTTTTCCGGGAGGCGATGGCATTAGCGGTTTCGCTTTGCGTGGGTTGGCCTTGGGGCTAATCGTTCGGTTGCTGCGCCGCAACCAGCCGTTGGCTGCCCAGAGCGTTGGTGTCGCAACGATTGTCGGGGCACTGTTTCCAGGTGCCGAGGCTCTGGGTGCAAGTCTTGGTTATGCCTTGTCCAGAATTGCCCCCGCGCGCAGGCTCTTATTCGGCTTCGCTCTTAGCCTTTATGTCGTGGTTGCCTCGTTGAGGGACCGTGCGAGTTCTCACGTGATGCAGTTGCTGCTCGGTGTCGCATCGGCGGCGATCGCAGTACAGGTTGGTGAGGCGGCAGTCATGCGTGGGTTGTGTGTAGCCGAAGGTCTGGCCGTTCTTGTCGTCAATGCCGATTCGGGCTCGTCGCGATTGAGCCGCCGAGCCGCTCGTGCCATCAGCCGATGCGCAGGCAAGGGGTTGGAGCTGATCTATGTCGGATCCAAGGAGCTCTCTGGGGCGCTTCACGCCGCCCAGTATTGCACAGGCGAAGGTGGGAGAGTCGTCGTGGCCGGTGGTGACGGAACGGCTGGGACGGCTATCTCGATCATGTCACAAGGCGATGGCATTCTCGGTATCGTCCCCAATGGCACCGGCAATGATCTTGCACGCTCGATCGGAATTTCGCTGTACCCAGAGGAGGCCGCGATGGTGGCGCTGGGCAGGAGTGTGCGCGGAATAGATGTGCTCGCAACGGACCTGGGTATGGCGGCACACGCGGTGAATGTCGGCTTGGTGGCCGACTTCGCCAGAAGAGTTCGCGATGTACGTGGTTGGAGGCGGCCACTGGTCTATCCACTCGTGGCCCTCGGAACCTGGCATCATCATCGTTCTGTTGCGTTGAAGATCCGAGTCGATGGTGAGGTGATGGCTCGTGAAGCCCAACCCTATCTGAATGTCGCTGTTCTCAACGCCCCGAGGATCGGGGGTCGCATCGGTGTGACGCTGCCAGGGGCGAGTCCTGATGACGGAGTTGCCCAGTTGGTGACGGTCGCGCGCTCTGCCTGGCGTGTCGTGCTTGGAGAGATCGCAGGGGTCCTGCGACAACGAGCTCGGTCTGCACCCAGGTATGCGTTTGTCGAAGAGGTCGGTCGTGTCGAAATGCATTCGACGAGCCCGTTTGTGGTCTCTCTGGACGGTGAACCTTGCAAGCCGGTCACGCATCTTCGTGTTCAAGTCGTTCATCACGCCTGCCGTGTCGCTGCATTGCCACGGCGGCTGGTGAGTTCGCGCTAAGGTGCTTGTTAGTTCGTTGGTGCACCAGCGGATGCCTTGTCACGGCGATGGCTCGGGTAAGGAGGTCCGCAATGGGGTGAGTCGGCTTCGCGCGGACGCCTCGTCTTGATCGCGTGGGCCGCTGACCCGAGTACCATTGCTGCGTAGGTTTGAGAGCCCGAGGAGCGATCACTGTTGAGAGAGTTGCCGCACGTTGAAGAATTCAAGTTAGCGACGGTGCTGCTGCCCGTGATGAATGAGACCGACTCGCTACGGGAGACGATTGATATCGTCGAGCGCGAGGCCGGAGTCGATGTCGGCGAATACCTCATTCTCGTGTCGCCGCGAACGACGACAGCGAGTCGAGCGATGATCGCCAGTCTGCAAGGTGTTTATGGCGAGCGGATCCGGGTCCACGAACAGTCATTGCCCTTCTTGGGGGGTGCTTTGCGAGAGGGCTTTGCCCTCGCTGAAGGATCTCATGTGGTGATGATGGCGAGTGATCTCGAAACCGATCCCCATGACGTGGCGGTCATGATCGAACGCGCCAAACGATTGCCAGCGGCGATCATTACCGCTTCGCGCTGGATTCGAGGCGGATCCTTTAGTGGTTATTCCCCGGTCAAGCTGGCACTGAACAAGGTGTTTCAGTCGAGTTTCGCCTTGCTGTACCAGAGCCCACTCTCTGACATGACGTACGGCTACCGCCTCTTCCCAACTGCCGTGGTGCAGGCGATCGAGTGGGAGGAAGTGCGACACCCGTTCCTTCTTGAAACCATCGTCAAACCGCTGCGTCTAGGTGTTGCGGTCTATGAAATTCCCTCTCGCTGGCAGGCACGAACTGAAGGGGAGTCCTCTAACAGCTTCTTTCGAAACTTCGTGTACTTCCGGATTGGTGTGCGGACGAGATTGCGTCCGCGTGCAAGCCTGTTCGCAGCATCCAATTAGCTACACTCAACGTGGTTATGCGTAAGACCATCGTCACAACCACCATCAACCATCCGACCGAGGCGATTCGTCGCTACGACTCGATGGAGGGCTGGGACCTCATCGTCATCGGTGACCTCAAGACTCCGTCCGATTATCGCCTAGAGCACGGCCACTACGTATCGCCAGCCGAGCAGGAGGAGTACGACCCTCTGCTCTCTGAGGCGATCGGGTGGAACTGTATCCAGCGTCGCAACTTTGGGATCCTGATCGCCTACGAGATGGGCTCAGATATCATCGCTTTGATCGACGACGATAATATCCCGGAGCCGAGCTGGGGCAAGGAGCTCAGGGTTGGCACGGAGATCGAGGTTAACCTCTACGAGACCTCGCTCGATGCCTTCGATCCCGTCGGGGCGACCAACCATCGCCAGCTCTGGCATCGCGGCTATCCACTCGAGCTTCTGGCGCAGCGTCGGTACCCAGAGCCGGTTACTCGACGAGTCCAGGTTGACATCGACGCTGGGTTCTGGAACGGTGACCCTGACATCGATGCGATATGCCGCCTCGAACATGCACCAGAGTGTGATTTCGATCGGTCATTGTTTCCACTTGCTGGTTCCGTCATGGCCCCGTTTAATTCGCAAAACACGATGCTGGCGCGTCGGGTTGTGCCGTACTACTTCCTCTATCCCCACATTGGGAGGATGGATGATATCTGGGCGGCCTACTATGTGCAAGCGCATGGGTTCAACGCCGTCTTCAGTGAGCCATCGGTCTTCCAGGATCGCAATGATCACGATCTCATCCGTGATCTGAAGGCTGAGATCATCGGTTACACTAACAATCTCTCGTTGATTCGTGATCTCAAACGAGATCCCGAGTCGATCGTCAGCTATCTGCCAGGACCTTCGATTCGAGCCTGGGATCTCTACCGAAGGCATTTTGACCGTGCGTAGAGTTCTCATCACCGGTGGTGCAGGTTTTGTAGGGCGCCACTTCACCCGACATTTTCTCGAGGCAGGCGATGACGTGGTCGTCGTTGACCCTGTCGCCGCTGCGACCGGCGGTGTCGATCCAGATGTGGGTTGGCCATTGTTCGATCCCCGTGAGTACGAGCGGTTCCACTATCTGCGTCAGGACTGTCGTGAGTATTTTCACCGCAATCCCCATGAACACTTCGATCTGGTCCTGCATCTGGCGGCAATGGTGGGCGGGCGTCTGATGATTGAGCACAACCCGTTGGCGATCGCAGATGACCTTTCGATCGACGCTGAGTACTGGCAATGGGCGACACAGGCACGCCCGGCCAAGACCATCTGCTTCTCGTCGAGCGCCGCCTATCCGATTCGGCTCCAACGCGAAGAGAATTATGTCCTGCTTTCCGAGGATATGATCGACTTTGGCGATGATATCGGCATGCCGGATATGTCCTACGGGTGGGCGAAGCTCACCTGTGAGTATCTTGCACGACTCGCCAACGAGCGTCATGGATTGGCTTCAGTCTGTTATCGTCCCTTCTCTGGCTATGGCGTCGATCAAGACGATACGTACCCGTTTCCATCGATCTGTAAGCGCGCACTCGCCGGATCCCCGGATGAGCCGCTCGTCGTGTGGGGGAGTGGTCGCCAGATGCGAGATTTTATCCATATCGACGACTGTGTTCGCGGCGTGATCACCACGATGGACTCGGTCGACGACGGAGGCGCTATCAACCTCTCCACTGGGGTTTTGACCAGCTTTCTTGAGTTTGGGGCACTCGCTGTCAGGGCTTGTGGCTATGAGACCCAGGTGCGCGGTCGAGACGACCGACCGGTCGGGGTCTTTGCCCGCGGTGGTGACATTGCCAAGCAGACGGCGTTGGGTTTCCAGGCTTCCATCTCTTTTACCGATGGCGTTGAGTCGGCGATCTCACAGCTACGTGATAGGTCGCGTGCGTGAGCACGTTGCGTGCGTATTTGGTGTGAGAAGGTAGACGATGAGGGCGTGTCACTGGGGAGCTGCGTTGCTCCTCGATACGTCAGGGTCAATACCGAGCTCTGTCGTATTTACTGGCGCATTCCGCGCAACGGGTGTGTCGATGATCGCGTGGCCCATCTTTTGCACCGAGCTGGGCTACAAGGGTTACAACAGTTGACGAACATATGTACTATATCAGACACTGGTGACCTTACGCGAGTTGGCGCTGTCTCAAGATATACACCCGCAGACGACATATTGGTGGTATAGGGCAGGCAAGATGCCAGTTCCGACTCATCGCGTA